>NZ_JAPJDY010000009.1:195297-221938 GCF_030731985.1 Rheinheimera baltica | reverse complement strand
GGACAACAAACTGACCGCTAACGCGGCCAGAAGAGCGGTTTTACCTATTGACTCCGAGAAGGCTCATATGTGTTATACGCTGACATTGGTCACGACTCCCTTGCTCTTGATGGAGACTAAAAACTTGTACAGCGATTCATTATCAAATGCTTTTGCGGCGAAATCCAATTTGAAAGATTTACCTGCATTAGGAAAAAAAGTAAGCCTTGATGCTACTTGATCGTTTATAGCCCCATGCCCAGAAGACAGCTTTTCCAAAGAATTGGCGTTTGCACCAATATATATTTTCTGAATAGTGTTGATTGGGACTTCTTTATCAAGGGTGCGCCAGCCAGCTATACCTTTTACTAGCAAGTTTTCACCTTCAACTGCTAGCCGATATGAGGACAGTGATTTAGTAAGCCAGTTAAAGTAAAGAAATAAACAAACGATAAGTAAGACTCCGCCTATGGGTAGGCCAATTTGCCTTGCGAGATCTTGCCCTATCCCTACGAAGTCGGTGAGCAGCCACATAATAAGACCGACGAAAATCATGCCATAAAATACAATTGCTACTAGAGCCAAGGGCAACCAGCCGACAAATGATTTTAAGATCTCTTTTTTGGTATTAACTCTGACTTCCATGATTACTCTTTGTGCGTATAACGCCCGCTACAAACGCGAGCAACTTGTTGCGAGTCGAGCGCCCGACGGGCGCGTTTTTGATAGCGATTGTTATATCGCAAAATACTGTTCGCAGCTATATGAGCTTGATTTCAAATCCATAGTTCGCCCTGACGGGAGCTTAACTGTTACTTTGTCTTTACTTGCAGACACAACTTTTATTCCTCTTGGAGTTATGTACTTGTGTAGTTGCTCACAGCTTTTGACGAACATTATGTCTACGTAATCTCTAAACTCATCATCTTCTGAAACATTATTCAAAAGTGTCTTTTTGAGCTGTTTTTCTGGCTGACTCAACTTCGGAGAGTAAGTAGATTGGCAACCAATTAAGAACAAAATAACTATTACAGACAGAAACCCAGACTTCACATTTCTCTCCTTGCGATATAACGCTTTGCTAATTGGCTGCCGCAGCGCAGCGTAGGCAGTCCAGTGGAGGCCACGCTGTTTGTGGCCGTAACGAAATTAAGCAATTTGTTAAGTGGCATTGCTTTTAAGCCAATGCGTGGGATACCACCTACAAAATGCCAACATCCAAAACTGCTCTTTTGTGACTCCTAAAAACTTCCAGAGAATAAATCTATAAAGACTTGCCACAAGTAAAAAGTTAATAGTCACTTGAACTAAAAAAATGAATAGATATAAAACTCCAGCAACAGCTTTTGAATGGGAAGTTTCGAGCGGCTCAATTACTGGAATCCACAGAATCATCCCAAACATTGCAGGAAACAAACAGCACATCGCTATTAAATCTGTCAGAAGCTTGTACCGATACTTCAACTGTTTGAGTAAATTACGCTGGGTCATCTTTGCCACTTAACGCCCGCCACACACGCGAGCAACTTGTTGCGAGTCGAGCGCCTGAAGGGCGCATTTGTGCTGGCGTTTGTTAGGCATTTATAGTGAATTCGTATTTTGCTTGACCATTTTCACCAGATTTGAAAAAGCCTTTACCAGATATATTTGTTAACTCATTTTTTCCCGTGTTTGGCACAATTTCGAAGTTGCTTGTTGCAACACCAGCCTCAAATTTGCCAGTATGCTGAATGACAAAACTGCCAGACTTCTCATTAATTGTTCCGGTCACTGTCTCAAATCCAACAAAAATGGCAGATCCATCAGTTTGGTAAGTCATTAAATATTGAATTTCACTTGAGCCTACCAAATCACCGCTGTAGCTTTGGCAAATTTTGGCATGACTTTGTTTTGAACCATCATCATTTTCAAGATAAGGTTTTTCATCCCAACCTGTTATTTGAAATACTCCGTTTAACATCTTTGTCATTATCTAATCCTTAGTTGATTCAAACCGGTTTACCGCCTAACGCTTTACTAATGGGCTGCCGCAGCGTAGCGTAGGCAGTCCCGTGGAGGCCACGTTGTTTGTGGCCGGAACGAAATTTAGTAACTTGTTAGAGTTTTATTTAAAAGAACCTGGACAGTGTGATTTCGCATCTAATCCATGCCCTTCAAAACCATGCCCGTAAGTTTTCCAAGACATAAGATAAACTTCTGAATTATATTTTACGATCTCCAAAAATATATCTTCTTGATTGATTTTCAATTTCAATAAAAATTCAGCTGTATCTATACTCGGAACACTACCATGATTCGCTTTACTTTTTATAATGCATTCAAAATCAGAACTACTTAAAAAGCCGACTTCTAGCGGTTTTCTTTTCTCTGTTATATCACCCAAGTCATGAAACTTCTCAAATTTTAAAGGCTGCTGAATAAGTTTTAAGTTTTCAATTAGAGCAGTATGGGAATCGTTTTTTGTTTTTATTTGATAGTAAATAGACACGACAGTAAAAATGACCACACTAATTGCAGCTAGAAACTTAAACCCCTTAGTTTCTTCGAACTCTAAACCATGACAATATTCTAAGACTCTGCTTTCCCCCCTTTGAACATCAGTTTTCAATAGTTCAACGATAGATTTCCCTCCAAACCAAGCAACACTTCTGTGAATCCATACTTCACGATCTTTAACTGACGGAATTTTCTTTATTGCTTCCCGAATACGAGGGGGTAGATTTTCAAAGTCGTTGCTCATGATCGCCGAAAACTCTAATCGGGATAGGGAGACGCCTCACAGCGCCTCTCCTCCCACACCACCGTGCATACGGATCACGTACACGGCGGTTCATTTTCATAATCCTAATCATGCTGCTATGGTCGGCAGCCCCATGTTTGTAAAATATCTGTTAGGTAAGGCAATGTAAAGCGCCGGGCTTTTGCTCAGACGCCAAGGGCCATGTGCTGATTTGGCCGTGTTCCAGGCTAAGAACCTGTCCACTCCCGCTTTCCTCAGCATCCGATAGCCCTTACTACCCCATTGCTTCCAGATATAACACCGTAACTTTCGCCGCAACCATTTGTCGGTGTCTCGCAGCTGACTCTGTACTTCCGCTATACCGAAGTACGCTTTCCAACCAAGCAGGGCTTTTCTTATATCTGCGATTACACTACCAATATTATGGCCTCTCGTGCGACGCGTCAGCTCGCGTAATTTGTCTTTCAGCCTGTCCAGCGCCTTATCGGTCACTTTCAGTCTGTTTCCTTTTCCGCGGCTGAACGTAAAGCCAAGGAAGCTTCGCTCCCAAGGCCGAGCTACTGCACTTTTCGCTTTGTTTACCTTGAGCCTCAGGCAGGTTTCGATAAAGCGCTCTATGCTCTGTTTTATTCGTTCACCTGCTCGCTTGCTGCCTGTGTAAATCTGGCAATCATCGGCGTAGCGGGCGAATGAATGGCCACGGCGTTCCAGCTCCCAGTCCAGTTCATTAAGCACAATGTTAGCAAGCAGTGGCGACAGTGGCCCACCTTGTGGTACGCCCTCCTGACAACTTTCTAGTTTGCCTTTGTGATCAATGTTCGCTTTAAGATAACGATGGATCAGCTTTAGCAATGTTGGATCTTGAATTTGAGCACGCAACTTACTCATCAACCTGTCATGGTTAACACGGTCGAAGAACGCGTCTAAATCCAGATCTACTACCCAGCCTTTGCCTGATAGCAGTAAAGCTTTGGCATAACTAACGGCCTGATGCGCACTGCGCATCGGCCTGAATCCATAGCTATTGTTGTGAAACTGGCTTTCCCAGTGCCGGCTTAGTACTTGTGCTATCGCTTGTTGAATAAAACGATCTAGCACGGTTGGTATACCAAGCTTTCGCATGCGACCGTCAGCTTTGGGAATTTCTACCCGTTTTACTGCTTCAGGTTGGTAGTTGCCTGTTTCTAACTGCTCTTTTAGCGTTGGCCAGTGCTGTTTGAGGTAATCCGATAATCTATCTACCGTCATACCATCAACGCCTGCGGCTCCTTTGTTACGTTTCACTTGGTTTAAAGCGCGGATCAGGTTGTCCCTTGCTAATACCTGCGCTATCCATGATGTTGGATTACTCGGTGGTTGGTTTTGTACTTCGTGGTGCTGAATTTCATCCATTGCCTGTGGCAGTGGTCTCGATTGAGACTTGGCAGATGCAATATTCTTCATCAATTTGGTACACCATCACCTGAAAATGTTCGGGCCTTCAACGTTGAGAAACCGCCTACTATGCCCTCTGCTGACTTCTACATGACGATCACGCACAGTTACCCGTTTGTCAGTTGTTCCTTCAACATCATGCAGATCTCTCGGGGTAAGACACATAGCTTTCCTGACGTAGATGCCAGATTTATAAAATACAGCCCAATCGCAGATGGAAGGCTTCCGGGGGGACGCCGAGTCTCACGTGCCCGCTCGCCTCAGCTGTATCACACCTCAGATCTGGTTCTTGTACATCATCCCGTCATTTTGGATTGGGCTTCCTTTAGACCCTGCCTCACGACAACGCCCTTGCCCTTTTCCTAGCCTTCGGCTGGGGCGGCCATCCGTCTGCGAACACCTGGCAAGAGGACTTTCACCTCTCTAGTTACGTGTCATGCCCGACACACACGCTCAAAGCAAGCGCGCGGTCCGCGTCGCTTTGCCTTTGTTTGTTAAATGGCTTAGCAATACAGCAAAACCAAAATGAATAATTAGCCACAATGCGACTACTAAACACCAACCTAAAACAGTAATTGGTGCCATAAACATTTCCTCACCGGCCTGACCATAAACAGGTAAAACTAAGGATTTGAATATGTCTAACGGCATAAATATCGAATGATATGGGATAAATGCAGTCAATTTGTTCTCTGTAATTAAACTCGGGATAATCGCCAATGCCAAATGAGAAATTAACAGCATCGCCCACAGTTTTAGATTTGCCTTCATTCTACTTTTGCCATTTAACGCCCGCAGCACACGCGAGCGGAGCGAGTCGAGGCCGATAGGCCGGTGTGCCTGCGTTTGTTATAGGCTACCATCTAGGCGGCTGTAGCTTTGAAACACTAATTGAGCCGTCTTTTCCCATCGTTACCATTATAGTTACAGTATCTTTACCCCAATGGTACCGGGTTTTACCTTCTTGCTCCCATTGAATTCTATAGCGCTCGCCCAACTCCATCTTTAGGTAAAGCCAATCTTGCATAAACTCCTCAGAAGGCTCAGAAGGTCTATCCGAGTCTCTGTACATTTCTTGCCAAAATTGGAGAGTGCCTAGCTCAAGGTCTTTTAGCTTATCAAGATCTTCTTTTTTAAACTGAATAGGAGATCCGCCAATCTTGAGTTCGAAAAAATCTACATCGTCGTTTTCGGGGTTTAGCCGAATTTCAAGCTCGATAGAGTTATATGGCTTTGGAAGAACCCCCTCCCACTTCGTATAGTGCTGATGCACCAAGGATGCTTCATAAGAAAGCACCGGCAAACTTAATAACACTAAAACTAATACCAAAATTTTCTTCATAGTTGCCGGTACCTATAACGACAAGCTTTGTGGCGGCTGGAGCGCAGCGTAAGCCGTCCCAGCCGCGCTAGCGGCGACAATAGCGCCTTGTTAGAAGCTGGATTATTATGACAGTGAAAACTCATACGCTTCTTTCATTAACGGTTCAATTTTCTTGAGTTCATTAAGACTCCCGATTTTTGCCACATGGGTAATTTGCTTGCCGTCGTCAACGACCTTTATAAAAATTGGATTTTCGATTTTTCTCCCAATATGTATGGCAATCCGAACAACCTCTTTCATGATTGAGAGATCGACAAATATTCGAGTGCTTCGGAAAAGGACATACCTATCTCTTGCAACTGTCTCTACTTTGCCGAGCTTACAGACATAATCCTCTATAGCTTTATATACCTCAACGACTGATTGTGGCCTATCTCTTATCACGTCATCTCGATTGCCGATACCACAAGCATGCCGTTGATTTTTGCGCGCAAATTCTCTTTTGCATTCAGAGCACTGCCACATTTCTTGATTCCTTCGGGCTTCTAACGCAAAGCACACGGGCGGAAAAACGCGCTAGCGTTTAACGTCCCAGCGACCGCAGGGAGTGAGTGATGCGCCTTGTTATGTGTTTGATTTGGCATACTATAATTTTTCCCGCAATAGCAAAGTAGCGAACATAGCTACTCCAAAACCTACTAAACCAAGAATACCTATAGGTTTTATAAACTCTCTATGTTGTTCATCAAAGAAATACCAATCAATAAGAACAAACAGAATTGACATAGCAAGTATTCCCAAAGAAGCATTGAAAAGTAACATTAGGTTTTTGGCAATTGATGAATCATCCTGTTTAGTCATGGATTTCCCTAAACACATAACGCTTTGCTAATTGGCTGCCGCAGCGAAGCGTAGGCAGTCCAGTGGAGACCACGCTTTTTGTGGCCGGAACGAAATTAAGCAACTTGTTATATGAATACTACTCATGGTACTTACGAATTACAGCAATTTTGCCATTTTCTATTTCTAAAACATCCAACAGTATCTGCGTGTATTCGTTTGGCTGCTTGGTTTGAGGATGTATACCTTTGGCGCTGTTTCTATATCGAATAGCTATCGCTGTGTTGTTGAAAGTAAAAACATTCAATAATTCAGCACTATATTGAGTATGACTTCCCAAGTAGAATCGCATTCCTTTGCGCATGTCAGCTTTACCAGTTGGGGTTCGCGAATCATCGGTGACATAAGGTAAATGAGTCGAACCAATATCATCTGTCATCAAAGCCAAGAAGTCTTCCAAGTCCTTTTCTGTTGCATTTGGCGCTTGAGTTGCGTTCATCTTATCAAAATATGTTTGAGCAAAAGCTTTGAGATCAATTTGTGCTTCTGTGGCAGACACACTTGTAGAGGCAAGCATTAGCAAAATAGCTTTTAAATAAATTCGCATATAAAACTCCATTTTTAATTATTCATATAACGCTTTGCTAATTGGCTGCCGCAGCGAAGGCAGTCCAGTGGAGGCCACGCTTTTTGTGGCCGGAACGAAATTAAGCAACTTGTTATACACCACTTAAACAAAAAGCCTGATTGTTAGAGCTATTGAAACAAAACAAATAACCCAAAGCACAATCTGACCGGCTGCTCCTTCAAACTCAAAGCCAATGGCTTTAAACCTAATATTTTCTGATTTTTGCTCAAGTGACAAAACAAGAGCCAATGAGACCAAAGCAGCTAAAGGCAGAGCGATTGCCACCACAGGATTGAAATCCACTGCTTTTTGAAGCCCATCGCCTATTAAAATAGCACCTGTGATTTTGATACCGAATGCTGCCGCAACAGTTATCAGTAAAAATGATAAAAACCATTTAAAACTGAGGATAACTCTCTTTAGAATACTTAGGCCTTTTTCTTCAAATTTATCCACAGTTTGCACGATCTCCTTGTGGTGTATAACGCCGCAAGCAGCGGCGAGCGATAGCGAGTCCAGCACCGCAGGTGCGATGCTGCCTTGCCTTGTTAGAGGGCACTTTATTCACAACCGAACTGCCTGTGTTTAGGACTAGCCGGAGGCAAACCTTTCATTTCGATTAATGCCCAAGTTCCATTGAATTTGTATGGTTGAGCTTGTTCTTTTGATCCCTCGGCAGATGGGAAAAACAAATTGATGTTAACCTCAGATGCCTTCAAATCGACACTACCAATCATCGGTGTTGGTTCTCCGTAAATGCTCCGCAGCCCCGGTGCGCAGTTCAACAATTTATGCCCATTGCTGGAAGTCCCGAGGGCGATCCATTCTTCATCAAGATATGTTCGAGGTATCAGGTCATAAACCATCACTCGATATGGCACACGCAGATAGTGGGAGCCAGAGATTTTATAGCTCTCAACATTTTCGCCGCGATGTTCAGAGTAGGGTGCCATGTGCCCGCAGGCAGTTATTAGCATCACTGCGATTGAAACTATTGGAACACGCATATACCCTCTAACGCCCAAATATGGGGCGCAGACGCGCAGGGCATAATAGCGAAGCGGCCCTGCGTGTTTGCGTCCCAGCCCGCTTTGCGGGCGACATAATTTGTTTGTTATGTGCCGGTTTCATAAACGACTTCTATTTTGCCGACGATTTTTGAGTTGAGAGTACTAAGTTCTTCAGCGGGAACCCACCACTCTAGACATTCTTTGTCTCCAACGCATTTGACTGGAAACTTTTCCATATACTCTGATTCAACTTCAAATTTAGTGACATATCCTTTTCCAAAATCAGAAACATTCCATTGGGTGAGTCTTATGGCGTATTCAAGATTTGTAACGGGATAAAATATCGGTTGCTCAGGTAATCTCGGCGGCCAATTTGTGTAGCCTGAATCAGCTACAAGCTTTAATTCAGCTTCGCCTACAGGGCGATAACAAGTTACAGTTTTCAAAATGCCTCCATAGGCACATAACGCCGCCAGCATGCGCGGCTTTGTAGTGAAGGCGAAGCCGCAGCGGAAAAGGCGTCGCCGTGACTGGCCTTGTTATAAACCACTTTACCCACTTACTGCTGCCGATGTTGAAACTACATCTTTTTTAAGCACCAGCACCACCAGATAAACTAGGCCAAGCGGTGGGATGATTGAAAGTGCCACACCGAGCAAACCAGCTAAAACTGGAGTCTGTGTTTTACGACGGCCAAGGTAATAGCAGACTGCGCCCATGATTAAGGCGAATAAAGCGATGAACTCGCCGAGCAACGTAGCATTAATATTCAAATGAACTCTCCCTGTGGTTTATAACGCTCTAATCAGCCGCGCCGCTGTTTGGCGTCGGATGAATTAGCTTGTTAGCAGTACTTTTTACCTGACTCACCGTTAATAAGGCACCTAAGAAAATTAACGCAAGAATATCTATTCCTAAAAATTGCTCTGGGGAGCTGACTTTGTACTTTAGAAAAGAAAAACCTGGTGAGAAAGAAGCAGAAAAGCCAAATTGTGTATCACTAGTCCAGTTTATGTAAAGGTATAAACCGCCAAGCCCAGAATATGCGGCTTTGATTGAACCAATAGCGAAGCTAGGAACTTGAAGCAATTGGTTTAAAACGGAAATCCAATATTTATCATGCATTTCCCTGACTGCTGTATAACCAGCAACTGCATTCAATACTATCGCGACAATTGAAATTGATGTGCTTAAAAGAGACGCTGAGCCATCAAAAACTGACAGCATGAATATGATCAGTATTGCCACCGCTGCAGCGAGCTGGAAATAGCCAATAATTTTGACCCTATTTTCAGCTATTGAAAATGAATCCTGCTCTTGTTGTTGAGCCAACTCATCTATCTTTTCCTTTCTAGCATCAAGCTCTGCAACCAACGCTTGAAAGTTAGGCGAGTCTGGTGCGATACGGCTACGCACATCAAGCAACTCTTCGATAGAGTATTTAGAATAATCAACTGTACTCATAGTTTTCCTTGTACTGCTAACGCCGCCAGCAGTGGCCGAAAAGCCGCGCAGCGGATTTGAGGTCCAGGCCACGCAGTGGCCGTTGCTGACTGGCCTTGTTAAATTTCACTGACTTTACAACGCTGGTAGTACATTACTACAAAAACTGAAGCAACTAACAGCAAGCCAATAATACCGCCCGACAACACTGACAAAACTGATAGAGGAACCAGAATTATCAAAGCCAAATCCGAGCTCCGAACGAGATAAATACCCAAAACAAAAACTGCCGCTATGGTTACCACATTAAAACTTAAAAACCCTATAAAATACCAAAAAGGGTCGCTTGGATACGTAAAGTCCTCAGTTGTCATCCACAGCATATCAATCTGCGTAATTAAGCGGATGGCAAGGTAAAGAGAATAACTAGCTAGCAGTATTCCAACAGTCCTTTGAAGATGCACCTGTACCTCCGTGAAATTTAACGCTTATTAGGCCGGTCGGCCCGTGTTTAAATACGGGTTGACCCGTATTTGTAAATTTAATGTGCAATAGATTACTGGGCATTTATAAAAAACACAATGAGATGAGGACGTTTCGGGCTTAGTGCCGGCAGAAAATACGGGTCGACCCGCCTAATAAGGCAAATTTGACAATTCAAAAATAACTGTATACTTAAACAGTGTAATTTTGGAGTGTTGCTATGTCGGAACGATCACCATTTTTGCAATACGTCGCTGAGGAGATGTATACCCGGCGCTATGCTAAGCGCACCGTTGAAACGTACCTACATTGGATTAAATTTTTTATTTTATTTCACAAAAAACAGCATCCTAAAGACTTACAAAATGAGCATGTGGAGCAGTTTTTAACCCATCTTGCCGTTAACCGAAATATTGCCGTGCAAACCCAGGCGTTGGCGCTTAATGCATTAAGCTTTTTATATAAAGAAATTATCAAACAGCCGCTGACATTGAGCCTTAATTTTAATCAGGCGGCTAAACCGCGAAAGTTACCCGTGGTAATAACTAAGGCCGAGATTAAGCAGCTTTTAGCCTGTCTTGACCCGCACTATCTACTGTTATCGCAACTACTTTACGGCAGTGGCCTACGTTTAATGGAAGCAGTAAGGCTTAGGGTGAATGCTATTGATTTTGACTATTTGTCATTGATGGTATGGCACCGATAAAGGGGGCGGAGACAATTAAAGACTCCCTAGATTAATCCTATTTGTTTCAGCACCTTGCAGAGGCATGGTAAATATTCGCCCGCCCCCCTTATTTCTCTCATTTATCGGCGCAAAATTGACATAATTTACCGCTGTTTTTCGACATTTTTTTAAAACGGCACAATATTTCAAGCCTTAGGGTTGCCGCAACTGAAATTAATCCTATCAGTAAGCCATCTTACTGAAGCTGACTGTTAACTTGACAATATCATTTATTTAACTATTAATAGCGATATACAAGCATTTGGATGTATTACATTACTGGTTTTACAAAGGACAAACGATGACGAGCTTACGCATAACGGGTTCTGTAGGTATTGCAGCGAAGAACAATGTTAATGATGTCAAAGCAGTGCAGATGGCCTTAAATGCACTAAATAATTTACTTATCTCCACGCCAAAACTCACTGTCGATGGTCGCCTTGGCAGTAAGCCTGAGACATCAAAAACCGTAAGTGCTATTAAATTATTTCAAAAAAAACAGCTGGGCATGGTTAATCCAGATGGCAAGATTGATGTTAATGGCAACACTCAACGCACCATTAACACCTTGCTTGCCAACAACGCTGCCAGTGCAACAAAAACTATCGTGTTACCAACCACTACCGCATACTGGTTAAAAACTGCTGAAGCAGAAATTGGGCAAAAAGAAGTTGCTGGTACCGCGGCAAATCCACGCATTTTAGAGTATTTCAGTGCCGGAAAATTTTGGGGTACAGATGACAGTGGCGGTAAAAACGCCTGGTGTGGCTGTTTTGTCGCCTGGGTTATGAAACAACACGGCTTTGAACCGGTTAAAAATGCTTTCAGAGCCAAAGAATGGGTGAATTTTGGTAAACAAATAAGCACTCCGGTGTCAGGTGCTATAGGCATTAAATCTCGTTCCGGTGGAGGCCATGTCGCCTTTGTTGTTGGCCAAAGTGCAGACGGTAATTACCTATTCATGCTTGGTGGCAACCAGAGCAATAGCGTTCAGGTTTCTCGCTACAAGAAAGACGTATGGGATCATTTTGTCGTGCCATCCAGCTATAACGCCGACAATGCCACCTTACCTGTTTATACCAGCAGCGCTGAAAATGCAGGTAGTGAAGCATGATGAAATATCTGTTTAGTTTCGCCATTACCTTTTTTGTTACGGCGTGTCAGGCGCAGCCAGATGCGAGTAATTCTGCAAACTATGTCGTGCAGGGTTTAGCCGAAGCCGCGGCGAATACGCCTTATCTGGCAAAAGTACAACATGTGAATGTCGTTGAAGAGTCAGCAATTGACCCTGTCACACAAGAGGAATATCAGCGGCATGTATATTCAGCAGACGTACTGACTACCTATCGCGGTACCAACGAGGTTAAAATAAGTTACGCCGTGCGCGTAGAAAAAGGTGAAGATACTGCACTGGATAACACGCCGGTAATTATTGCGTTATGCCGGGACACATTAGGCCTGTTGTATTGGCCTGGTACCGGCTCACAATTCCCGGTTAATCGCCAGACTGAGTTATGGTTACAGCAGCATGAAAAAACCCTACAACAACAAAATAGCACCGACAGCTGGTGTGCTGATTAACTAAGACGCTTTTACATTAAAGACAATGTCGGTCGTGTTTTGCTATTAACACTCAAAACGGACACGGGCTATGTCCATGAAATGGCTGTTGGGTGGTGGGGTGTACAAAATGGATATCGGTTGCGTGCAACAGTAAGCGGTTTGCCATCTGTTCACTTTGCTGGTTTTTGTACAAATCACACCCCAGAATAGGATGGCCTAGAAATTCGCTGTGGATACGTAATTGGTGAGTACGCCCGGTGTGGGGGGTAAAGTACACCAAGGTGCGATCAGGTTGCCAACGTCGGTCTAATACGCTGAATTCCGTTAACGCTGTTTTGCCCGTGCTAGAGCAAATTTTTACCCGCGGAAAAGCGTTTATATCTTTTGCAATGGCTGCAGTTATAACCCCTTGCTCTTTTGCAATACACCCATCGAGCATAGCAGTATAGTGCTTTTGAATGCTGCGCTGTTGAAACTGTTTGTTCAAATGCTGTGTTGCGTGAACCGTTAAGCCAACGACCATGATGCCTGAGGTACCAAAATCTAACCGGTGTGGTAATTTCGCCTGTAAAAATGCAGTGCTTACGCCCTGCTGGCCATGTACTAAACGGTAATGCACCGAATCCCAGTTCAGCGGATTTTTACCCGACAAACTCAGTAAACCACTGGGTTTATTAATAAGTAAAATAGCATCGTCTTGATATAAAATTTCTACAACACCTTTGCACGCTGGCGCGACAAAGTTATCAATGATGCTATCAGTTGGTGTATCAACATTTGGCATTGCAGTTACACCACATTAATTCTACGTTGTTGACTGTTTAGCATTGTAATGACCAGATTGTGTATTTAGTTGCATCCTAATTATCCAGCCGGGTAAAACCAGGCATTAAGTATTAAACCTTGCTTTACTTCGTATACCACAACAACGTCATTTGGCTGTTCAGTCATACCGTAAACTCTTTCATGGTCTATCACTTTGTTACCCACCACCATTCGGTTTAATACTTCGGCGCGCAGCGCGGCTATGGTAAAGCGCTCGGTTTTATAAAACGCTTCAAGTGCAGCGCGGCCTTTTAAGGAAGGTTCCGGAGCCGGCATGCGGTAAATCGCAATATCGTTGTGGTAACAAGCAATAAAGGCAGCTAAGTCTCTTGCGTTGTAGGCATCAAGCTGTTGCTGCACCGGTTGAACAATATTTGCATTTGACATCGAGTGTTCTCATCATAAATACACTATTGGGGTCATCCGGTGACGTGGCATACATATCATCTAAATGCCCCTGCAATAGCTGCACAACCGCAGCTAAGTCCAGCATACCGGGAACAATTTTTAGCATAATTTAGTTTACCGTTAAATCGTAAACCGCATTCACGGTACTTTTAAACGTTATTGTTGCCTGCAAATAACGTCCAGCGCTAGCATTGATATTACGAGTATCTACTTTGGACCCTGTAACTTCTATGCGCTCATAACGGCCTTGCTGATGCTCAGTGTTAGAATTAATGCTATACACTTTGCCCAATGTCGCATCAAATGCATTAGCCATCGCTTCGGCGTTAGATTTCGCATTTTCAACTGCCAGGGCAGCAACTTTTTTACGTAGTTCATTGTTTTTTGTTGAGTGCAATCGAATATCTTTCACTTCATTTATTTGTTGTTCTAAAGCAAAGTTTAACAGGCTGTTTAATTGGTCAATATTTGTCAAGCGAACTGAAAGTGAACGACTGGCACGATAACCACTTAGCAACTCGTTGCCATCGCTATCGTAGGTATAGTGCGGTTCAGTCAACAAATTAGTGGCCGTTACACCTGCTGTTTGAACAGCAAAAGCATCCAGTCCATCGAGAAATTGGTTCACGCGTTTGTCGACATCTTTTTTTGCATCTAACGACGTGGCCTGCTGGCTGCTTACCATAAAAGAAATAACGGCAATATCCGGTGTAGTAGTCAGTTCGGCGCTGCCCCTTACAGCAATATGGCGGTTTGCGGGTAAACTGTTGTCGGCTAATGCACAAAAACTGCAAACCAGTAATAGCGCACCAAACAGGGTTTTCATAATTTATCCTTATTATCAATGACGACTGTCAGTCTGCATTGACAGCATGGATAAAAAAATAGCGACCGACAACATTTTTTTTCCTGCAAATGTTTAAAAAATCCTGTATATTGTCGCACTATTTTCAAACCCCTAGCTTATAGAGATGACTATGTCAGCAGATTTATCCTTATACAGAAACATTGGTATCTTCGCCCACGTTGATGCCGGCAAAACCACGACTACCGAACGTATCCTGAAACTGACCGGTAAAATCCATAAGTTAGGCGAAGTTCACGAAGGTGAATCAACCACCGACTTCATGGAACAAGAAGCTGAGCGTGGTATAACTATCCAGTCAGCTGCTGTTAGCTGTTTTTGGAAAGGCTACCGTTTTAACGTTATCGATACACCAGGACACGTTGACTTCACTGTTGAAGTATACCGTTCACTGAAGGTATTAGATGGCGGTATCGGCGTATTCTGTGGTTCAGGCGGTGTTGAGCCTCAGTCAGAAACAAACTGGCGCTACGCGAACGACGCTGAAGTATCACGTCTGATTTTCGTAAACAAGCTGGACCGTATCGGTGCAGACTTTATCCGCGTAACCGAACAGGTTAAGAAAGTATTAGGTGCTAACCCACTTATCATGACCTTACCTATCGGCCGTGAAGACACGTTCTCTGGTGTTGTTGACCTGTTAACTCAAAAAGCTTACATCTGGGATGAAACTGGCCAGCCAGAAAACTACACTATCACTGATATCCCTGCCGATATGGCTGACGACGTTGAAATGTACCGTCAACAGATGATCGAAACTGCTGTAGAGCAAGACGACGACCTGTTAATGGCGTACATGGAAGGTGAAGAGCCTTCAATCGAAGACATCAAGCGTTGTATCCGTAAAGGTACACGTGACCTGGCATTCTTCCCAACTTACTGTGGTTCTGCCTTTAAAAACAAAGGCATGCAGTTACTGTTAGACGCAGTTGTTGATTATCTGCCAAGCCCAACTGAAGTAATTCCTCAGCCACTGACTGACGAAGAAGGTAACGAGAACGGCCAGCACGCTATCGTATCTGCTGACGAGCCATTCCGCGCGTTAGCATTCAAAATCATGGATGACCGTTTCGGCGCTCTGACCTTCGTACGTGTTTACTCTGGTGTATTGAACAAGGGTGACACCATCCTTAACTCATTCACGGGTAAAACCGAACGTATCGGCCGTATGGTTGAGATGTACGCGAATGACCGTATCGACCTGACAACTGCACAGGCCGGTGACATCATTGCGCTTGTTGGCATGAAGAACAATACGCAAACAGGTCACACCCTGTGTGATCCTAAGCACCCTTGTACACTTGAACCAATGGTATTCCCAGAGCCAGTAATCTCTATCTCTGTTACACCAAAAGATAAAGGTTCAGTAGAAAAAATGGGTATCGCTATCGGTAAGATGGTTGCTGAAGATCCAACGTTCCGTGTTGAAACTGACGTTGACTCTGGTGAAACCATCCTTCGTGGTATGGGTGAATTGCACTTAGATATCAAAGTAGACATCTTAAAACGTACTTACGGCGTTGAGTTAGTTGTAGGCCAGCCACAGGTTGCTTACCGCGAAACCATCACTCGCGAAGTTGAAGATAGCTATACGCACAAGAAACAATCTGGTGGTTCAGGTCAGTACGGTAAAATTGATTACCGCATTCGTCCGGGCGAGCAGAATTCTGGCTTTACGTTCAAATCAACTGTAGTTGGTGGTAGCGTACCAAAAGAATTTATGCCTGCAATCGAGAAAGGCTTCGAGTCAATGATGTCAACCGGTACCCTGGCTGGCTTCCCGGTATTAGACGTTGAAGTTGAAGTATTCGACGGTGGTTTCCACGCCGTTGACTCATCAGCCATCGCGTTCGAAATCGCTGCTAAAGGCGCTTTCCGTCAGTCAATTCCAAAAGCTGGCGCCCAGTTACTTGAGCCGATCATGAAAGTTGACGTGTTCACGCCAGAAGATCACGTAGGTGATGTTATCGGTGACTTAAACCGTCGTCGTGGAATGATCTCTGGTCAGGAAGCTGGCGTTACCGGCGTACGTATCAAAGCTGACGTTCCACTGTCAGAAATGTTCGGTTACATCAGTACACTGCGTACAATGACATCGGGCCGTGGTCAGTTCTCTATGGAGTTCTCGCACTATTCACCATGTCCTACTAACGTAGCTGACACGGTAATTGCGAAAGAGAAAGAAAAGAAAGCTGCCGCTGCTAAAAACTAAGCAGTAAGCTGACAAAAAGCCCCGCCAGTGCAAACTGGCGGGGCTTTTTTTATTGCATCTATTTAATGACTAGGTGTTCATTTAAATATGTTGTTATAAAACTACGTTACATCTCAATCAAAACCGGGTATTTCAAATACTGCTGGTCATAATATGGCATCTGACGGTAGAACCAATTGTAGCGCTCACGTGGGTTATTCTTGAGCGCTTCGTCTTTGGCTAATGCCTGATCAAACTGTGTTTGTAGTTCTGGGTGTTGCACTAACATACGCGCAATTAATGGCTCTATGGCATAGGGCTCAAAATATTCGGTCCGCTCAAACATACCGGGGAAAAAGCCCCAGCTGAAGAATGAATCTGGTGCTGTTGGCTCCAACAAAGCAACAGCTAAACGCCCCAATGGCTGATCGGTACTGACCTTCATCCAACCGGCTGGCAAAGTACGGTTAACAGTCGCGCGGCTAAACATTGCCTCTGTCAGCATAAAACGGCCTTCAAACGGTTTATCGGCAAATTTATAGGCAGTTACGCCAAGCTGCTGTGCGCTGACTTTTTGCGGTTTTTCCAACACGCTGACATCAATGCCGTGTAATTTAAGCCGTTGCATTACACTGTATTGCTCCGGCGGTAGCCAATAAGCTTGCGGTATGGCTACCTCTTTATCTGTCACCTTGTCCCAATACACAGGCAACTGGGGGTATAGTTGTGGCTTACCGGTCCAAGCGACATAGCTGTCACCACTGATTGACGATTGGCGCAGCTCGTAACTCATGCCTTTAAAATCGATAACATCGGCCTGTTCAGCGGTTTTAAAACTCAGTGCCATGCGTTTGGGTCTGGCTTGTAAATCGGCCTGGCGGGCTAATATCAGTGCTTTGCCCTGCTCGTTTAACAAGGTTAAACTTTGTTCCAGCAATACATAGGTACCTAGTACACGCTGTCGATAGGGTTTTAGGCTGTGGTTTTCAACCAGTACCGTTGGTAAATGCCGCACATCACCATAGCCATTGGAATAGCGCGGACTGGCCGTCCAGCCATTAATGCCTTTACTGAAGTCCTTACTGTCTACTCCAAATACCAAAGGGCCAGGAATATGGCCTGCTAGCTCCAGGGCGGCATTAACAGATGGACGATACAGTTTTGCCAACCAGGTTGCGCCATTCGGGCTAATAGCCGCGAAGGGCTCATTAAAGCCATAGGTTATGTCGTACTGGTAATCTTCGCCGTCAGTGACATGCACATCAATATATAAGTCTGGTTGGTAGCGATTAATCAGTGCCAACATAGCCTGCATTTCAGGTGCATCGGCTTTGGTATAATCTCGATTCAAATTCAGGTTTTGTGCCGTTGCACGCCAGCCCTGTTGTACCGGTCCGCGTTGATTCATTCTGTTGGTCGTTGAACGACGCTCGTGGCCATCGGGTGAAAATACCGGTATAAACAATAAATCTGTATTAGCCAATAAATGCGATTTACCGCCGTGGGCGATATCACGCAACAGCATTAAGCCGGCATCTTTGCCATCAATTTCGCCGCTATGAATTCCAGCCTGCACCAGTAATAAAGGCCGCTGAGGGTTTTGTGCAATTTTGTGTAATGCTTTACTGGCTTTGACAACATATAACGGCCGTCCTTGCGCACTTAAACCAAACTGCTCTAGTTCAAGCAAGTCTGAGCTATCAACCAACTTACGCAAATATTCCAGCGTGGTTGCATAATCCGGACTATCCGCTAAACCCGATAATTCGGCTGGACTAACCCAAGGGTTTTGCTTAGTAGCAATTAATGCTTCACTGGCTCCGCGCCATGCTGGTAAAGGGGGTAACCAATCATCTGCGCTATAACCACCCGCACAAAAAAGCAGGCTACTGCTTAGTAAAAAACTCCACGACTTGTTCATATTAGGCATTACCTGTTTTTATTTTAAATACACTACAATACAACACTGGTAAAAACAGCAGTGTCAGTACAGTGGCGAAACCTAAACCAAACATAATGACCACCGCCATACTCGCGAAAAAGTCATCTGCTAATAACGGCAGCATACCTAAAATGGTGGTAACCGCAGCCATCGCAACGGGTCTAACCCGACTCACTGCACTGTCGAACACCGCTTGGTAAGCCGCTTTACCCTCTTCCAGTTCAAGCCTTATCTGTTCTATCAATACAATTCCGTTTTTAATTAACATACCGGACAAACTCAAAAAGCCCAACAAGGCCATAAACCCAAAAGGGGCACCCATAATTTTTAAACCAAAGCTAACACCAATAATAGCCAGTGGTACACATGCCCAAATCACCAGTGCGCATCGCATTGAATTAAATAGTAATACCGTGATGATAAACATCACCAGATAGCCCATGGGTAAAGAACCAAACAGCGCTTTTTGTGCTTTTTGCTGCGCTTCAAACTCCCCCCCCCATGTCAGGAAATAGCCCGCAGGCAATGGTATTGCCTCTATTTGTGTTTTTACGCGTTTTAACAAGTTGGCGGCGGTGTCATCACCTAAAATGTCGTGATCAGCCATCACCGTGAGAGTACGTTTACGGTCTCTGCGCTGCACTTGAGGGTCTTCCCATTGCAATTCAAAACCATTAACAACCTGCGTAATAGGGATATATCGTGCCAGTTTACTGCTGTACACCTGTATGTCATACAGGGCATCAACATTATCTCTTTCACTTAATGGCGAGCGCACAACGATAGGCAATAAATGCGTACCATCACGATAAACACCGAGTGTTTTCCCCGAAATACTTGTTAACAACACATCATCAATATCCTGCTTACTCACCCCTGCCCGGCGTGCCATCGCTTCATTAAAACGCGGGCGAATAATTTTCTGCCTGTCGCGCCAATTGTCGCGCACATTTCTGGCGCCATCGTCAGCACGCAAAATTGTTTGTGCCTGTTCAGACAAGGCTCTTAGTACGTCAGGATCGGCGCCGCTAAAACGTGCTTCAATTTTTGCCGGTGTCGAAGGACCTACCTCCAGCCGCATCAGCTTAGATTCTATCGCCGGGTGTTGCTGGTAAATATAATCACGCACCTGAGCCATCAACAGCGGTAGCTTATCTTTATCGTCCATCCGAACAATCAGCTGACTGTAGCTGGCATACATTTTTTCCGGTTGATAAGTCAGCATAAAACGTTCAGCGCCGCGACCAGAGGTTGAGGTAACATTGGTTACCCCATCCTGCAGCAACAGATACGCCATAATTTCTTCTGCTTGTGCGGTAGAATGACGGATGTCACTTCCGGCAGGCTGCCATAAATCGACCAGAAAAATTGGCGTATTTGATGGCGGGAAGAACACTTGCTTCACCTTACCAAAAACAACAATGCTACTAACCAGCAACAACACAGTAATCAAATAGGTTAAGCCGCGATAACGCATAGCACCGTGCAGCAAGGCACGATACACATTGAAAATAACGCCCTTGTATAAATCATCATTATTATCTTGTTGAACGGCCTCAGTTTGCACCTTGTCTTTAAATAAAATACTGGCAAAAAAGGGTGTCAACGTTATCGCTGTTACCCAACTTAGCAGTAAAGACACTAACAACACCCAAAATAAGCTTCCTGCAAATTCACCGGTGGCATCACTGGATAAACCGATGGGAGCAAAAGCGGTTACAGCAATAACAGTTGCGCCTAGTAACGGCCACTGAGTTTGTTTAACAATAAGTGACGCAGCATCTGCAAATTTCAACCGGCGCTGCATGCCAATTAAAATGCCTTCGGTTATGACTATGGCGTTATCAACTAACATCCCCAATGCAATAATTAACGCGCCCAGTGACACGCGCTGCAGTTCAATCTGCATTTGCCGCATAAAAATAAAGGTGCCCAGTACCGTTAGCAGCAAAATCAGGCCAATTAAAAAACCACTGCGCAGTCCCATAAAAACCAACAGTACAACTACTACAATAACAACCGCTTCTGCCAGGTTAATGATAAAACCACTTACTGAATTAGCGACTTCATCCGGCTGGTTATAAATAGTATGCAGTTCTATACCAACAGGTTGATTATATTGAAGTTGCTTCAGGCGCTGTGCTATTTGCGCGCCGGCATCTACCACATTAACGCCCGAGGTAAAAGAAATGCCCAACGTTAACGCATTTTCCCCACCATGGCGAACCACCTGCATTGGTGTTTCCGTGGGAGCCCGATGCACCGTAGCAATATCACCCAGGTAAATCAGCTCACTGGCTGCAGGGTTACTAATAATCAGGTTTTCCAACTCAGACACCTGCTGAAACTCGCCAGTCGGAAAAATGCGCAGCCGTTCAGCACCGATCCGAATTGATCCGGCATTAGATACAACGTTTTGACTTTGCAGCAAACTGGCAAGTTGCCCGGGAGAAATGCCCAGTGCCGCTAAGCGCGAACGCGACATTTCCACAATAACTTGCTCTTGCTGCACACCACCAACGGCTATTTTGCCCACTGCAGGCACAGTGACCAGCTCACGTCGTAAGAAATCAACGTAATCGCGAAGTTCGTCATCGCTAAAGCCTTCACCGGTTATCGCATACAAGATGCCATACACATCACCAAAATCGTCCCGCACGGCAGGCGTGCCAACCCCTGGCGGTAACTGGCCTTGTAAATCGGTGATTTTGTGTCGTAATTCATCCCAAATTTGTTTTAACTGCGCCGCACGGTAAGTGTCTTTCATTTCTACCATGATTTGCGACTGCCCCGCCGTAGACACTGACGTAACGTGATAAACATAAGGCAGTTGCTGTATAGCATTTTCCAGCGGATAACTCACTTCCTCTTCAACCTGCTGCGGCGACGCACCAGGATATTGTGTCACAACCATCGCCTGTTTTAAGGTAAACTGCGGATCTTCCAGCCGGCCAAGCCCGCTGTAAGCAATAATGCCGCCAATAAACAGAATGCATGCAAACAGCCAGGATGAAGTCCGGTTTTTGATAAAATAACTGGCGACATCCATCGTTATAGCCCCCGCTCACGCACCCAGGGCCGCACTTGCTGACCATCTTGTAGCTGCTGCACACCTGCACTCACAATTTGCTCACCGGGAGCTAAGCCATCGGTTACAGCCAAGCCTGCGCTGGTTAATTCGCCAACACTCACCTGACGAAGGGCAACGAGATGAGATTGCGGGTTATAGACCCAGACAAAGCTGTCTTTATTCTGCACGCTTTGCTGCGGTGGGCTAAAAATAGCACCTGCGGGAATATAACTGACATGGTTTTCAATGCGGCTAATTTTATCCATCTCAACAATCACATTTGCCGTCATGCCTGCCAGTAAATTAAACTCCTCTGGATTTGGCATACTAAACACGACCTTATAACTATTGGTCGCAGGATCGGGCCGGGTATCCCATTCTTTAACTTTGGCGCGGTATCGGTATTGCGGATGAGAGTCGAACACCACTTCTGGTTGATAATCCAGGTCTTTTTTTACATTTGAAATTACGTCTTCCGGCACTTGAATAGCAATATCGATACTGCCGCGTAACTGCAACTCAAGAATAGGTTGCTGAGCTGCAACGTTCTCATGATTTTCAATCAGTTGCCGCGAGATAATGCCGGAAAACGGCGCATGTAATTCAGTGTAACTTAGTGCGGTATTGCTGGTTTTCAAGTCGGCGGTTGCCACCTGAAATTGCGCTTTGGCTTCATCATATACAGACTGCGATACCAGTTTTTGGTTAATGAGTTGCTCTGACCGTTCAAACTGAGTTTTTGCCAGCTCATAACGGGCACTGGCTTGCTCCATCTTTAAAGCAAAATCGGTATCATCTAATTTGGCTAACAGCTGTCCCTCTGTCACCGCCTGGCCTGGCCGAACCAGCATTTGCGTTAATTTTCCACTAACCCGAAATGTCAGCCTGACATTTTCACTTGGCTCTGCCACCGCGGGAAACTGCCGTATTACACCGACACCACCCGAATTGACCGTAAACAACTTTACCGGCCGAACCAAGGGTTCAACGGGCTGCTCTGAAACCTGATCGCAGGCTGAAAGAAAAAATACCGACGAAAAAACCACGGCCGGAAAAAGAGAATAGTGAGCAGACATAGTAAACATTCCTGACTTTAAATTTAACAGGCAATGGCCGCTGTATTGCTATATTTATTGCAATAACAGCAACATAAAGAGTACGAAACCAAACAAGTATAAACCCGTTGTTAAAATTCAGAAAGGAAAAACCTGTGTGCTAAATCTCCAGTAAAGCTTGTTTTAACAGCTGCACTTTGTCACGTAACTGTGCGGCTTGCTCAAACTCTAAATCACGGGCATGCTGCAGCATCTTCTGCTCCAATTGTTTTATTTCAGCCTCAACCTGATAAGGCGTTTTACCTTTAACTAAGCGCACTTTTTCTGCCACCATGGGCAATGCGGCTTTGGCGTCTTGCCCCAGATCCATCACGTCACCCACTTTTTTCGTAATCGCTTTGGGTGAAATACCATGCTCAATATTGAACTGCTGTTGTTTCGCCCGCCGCCGATCGGTTTCATCAATGGCTCGTTGCATTGAACCGGTAATACGGTCGGCGTATAAAATGGCTCGGCCAGACAGGTTCCGCGCTGCACGGCCAATGGTTTGAATTAACGAGCGTTCAGAACGCAAAAAGCCTTCTTTATCGGCATCAAGAATAGCCACCAATGACACTTCAGGGATATCCAGACCTTCACGTAACAGGTTTATGCCCACCAAGACATCAAAGACACCAAGGCGTAGATCTCGAATAATCTCCATTCGCTCGACGGTATCGATATCAGAGTGCAAATAACGTACTTTAATACCATGATCGTGCAGGTACTCGCTAAGGGCTTCGGCCATTTTTTTGGTTAACGTGGTGACTAACACCCGCTCTTTACGTTCTGCACGAATAAAGGCCTCAGACAGTAAGTCATCCACTTGCGTTGCAACTGGCCGAATTTCAATTACAGGGTCAACCAATCCGGTTGGCCGCACAACCTGCTCAATAATATCACCAGCGGATTGCTCAAGCTCATATGCAGCTGGAGTTGCTGATACATAAACACGTTGAGGTGCAATGGCTTCAAATTCATCAAATTTAAGCGGCCTGTTATCCAGAGCGGAAGGTAAACGAAACCCATAATTGACTAAGTTTTCTTTACGCGAACGGTCACCTTTATACATAGCGCCAATTTGTGACACCGTGACATGCGACTCATCAATAAACATTAATCCGTCGGCTGGAAAGTAGTCCAGTAAGGTTGGTGGTGGTTCGCCATTGGCTCGGCCAGATAAGTAACGGGAATAGTTTTCAATGCCCGAGCAGTAACCCAGTTCTACCATCATTTCAATATCAAACAAGGTACGTTGGCTTAGACGCTGCTCTTCTACTAATTTATTATTCTGTAACAGCTCGTCGCGACGCTGTTTAAGCTCAACTTTTATGTCATCAACAGCCGCCAGAATTTTCTCACGCGGTGTTACGTAGTGTGTCTTGGGATAAACGGTGTAACGGGTGACCACTTTCTCTACTGAACCAGTAAGCGGGTCGAAAATACTGATGCGTTCAATCTCTTCGTCAAATAACTCTATGCGTACGGCAACATCGTCAGATTCTGCAGGGAAAACATCAATAACGTCTCCCCGCACCCGATAAGTTGCACGTTGAAATTCAATGTCATTTCGCGTGTACTGTAGTTCTGCTAAACGGCGCAATATAAAGCGCTGGTCGACAATGTCCCCTACTTTCAAATGTAACAACATTTTCATATACGATTCGGGATCGCCCAAACCATAGATAGCGGACACAGAAGCAATAATAACTACATCGCGTCGCTCCATCAGAGCTTTAGTCGCTGATAAACGCATTTGCTCAATATGCTCGTTAATTGACGCATCTTTTTCTATAAAAGTATCCGTCGATGGCACATAGGCTTCTGGCTGATAGTAATCGTAATATGAAACAAAATACTCTACCGAATTATGAGGAAAAAACTCTTTCATTTCGCCATACAGCTGCGCGGCCAGCGTTTTGTTATGCGCCATAATAAGTGTTGGCCTGTTCACGCGGGCAATAACACTGGCCATAGTAAAGGTTTTTCCGGAGCCGGTAACACCGAGCAGTGTTTGATGCGCCAATCCAGATTCCAGCCCCTCGACCAGTTTATCTATGGCTTGAGGCTGATCGCCTGCAGGTTTATAAGGTGATACCAGTTCAAATGCGCGTGTCATAACAATGCCTCTTCAGAGGTACGCCGAAGCGCCCGGTTAAACCAATTCCAGGCTAAAATAGCGGTAAAAAGGTTGGCAATAACACAACCAACAAAAAGCCCAACTACGCCATAAAGTTTGCCACCCAGCCAGGCGAAAGGTAAATAAAACACAAACAAACGTACCAGACTGAGCAACAGCGCACTGCCAGGCTGATGCAAGGCATTGAATGAAGAATTAGTTAAAATGGTAATGCCTTGCAAGCCATACGCTAACGGTAATATCCAGATAAACTGTCGTAAAATGGTCAGTACATCAGGTTCATCGCTAAACAAGCTTGCCAATGGCCAAGCCAATGCTGCCATTACCAGGTAGACGCCTAACTGCCACAACATGACAAAACGTCCACATAAACGATAAGCTTGCTGCACCCTGGACATTAGTCCAGCGCCGAAGTTTTGACTGACGAAAGGCGGTAACGTCATCGATAAAGCCAGTACAACCAGGCAAGCAAGGCTTTCAAGACGGGCGCCAACACCAAAAGCTGCGACGGCAGCAGCACCATAACTGGCCATAATAGCGGTCAATACTCCCATTGCCAGTGGCGTTAACATGTTGGCACCCGCCGCTGGTAGTCCGATACGGAGAATTTTGCGGCACACACTTAATAGCAACGTTATCGAAATCCAGCCGGTACTGATAAGATCACGCTTCACCAGCAGGTACAAGATCAACGTAGAACCAAATATCCACGATATTAATGTCGCAATAGCAGCACCTTGCATCCCCAACGCAGGCAACGGGCCAACACCGAATATCAGCACAGGGTCAAGTACCGCGTTGACCAAACCTGAACTGGCCATAATGATACTAGGCGTTTTAGTATCGCCGGCGGCGCGCAGCACTGCATTACCTACCATAGGCAGTACAAGCAAAACCGCACCACAAAACCAGATATCCATATACTGGCGAATGTAAACCAACACCTCTTTCGACGCGCCAAGTGCCGTAAATAATGGTTCAGTTAATAAATACCCTAGCAGAGCAAGCGCAGCAACTAACGCTGCCGACAACCCCAGCGCAACCTGACCATCAGTTCGGGCTTCTGACAATCTTCCGCCACCCAGCGCTTTGGCAATTACTGCTGAGGTCCCAATACTTAATCCGATGGACAAGCTAATAAGAGCGAAAGACACTGGAAATGTAAAACTGATTGCAGCCAACTGCACAGTACCCAACATACTAATGAAAAAGGTGTCGACCAAATTAAACGTCATCAATGTAATCATCCCCACAAGCATGGGCAACGTCATTGATACCAGGATCGTTTGAATATTGTCTTTCGTTAGCGAAGCAGGAGATTTGGCGTTTGTCATAGTCACAGCTTGAATTCGGTAATGGGTCATTGTAGATAAAACAAGGGCTACAGGCCATGGTGTTTTGGTACGAATTGATAAATTGTACCAATCTTCAGCTTTATATCGCCAACCAGGCAAAACAGTTCACAATTTCAACGTGATTTACTGCTACCTTTCTGTTTGACACGACGACCGACAATCAAATACTTAAGTCATTGTTTATATTGAATATAAATTTTCATCGCAAGTTACTTGACCTGCAACAAAACCAGTGAAAACAAGCCTTAGCCAAGGTAACACTCACACCGTACACAGAGTTATCCACAGATTCTGTGGGTAACTCTGTGTAATCCCTGCCAGCAAAGGGTTGAACGATAATTGGAATTGTCATTTTTTTCTGTCGGCTTTTTGGCCAAAAAATGCTCCTAGAATCGACGCTTTGTTCAAACATTACGCAAGTGATGCAACTTAGCAAAAATCCCTGTGCCAAAGTGTTGACAGGGGGTATAGCTGGCATTAGTATTGCGCCCCGTTGAAAGCTGTTCCCTAGTAGCTCAGTTGGTTAGAGCGGCGGACTGTTAATCCGTAGGTCACTGGTTCGAGTCCAGTCTGGGGAGCC
>NZ_JAPJDY010000009.1:0-195197 GCF_030731985.1 Rheinheimera baltica | reverse complement strand
TCCCTAGTAGCTCAGTTGGTTAGAGCGGCGGACTGTTAATCCGTAGGTCACTGGTTCGAGTCCAGTCTGGGGAGCCACCTTTACTTAACGTTTTTCCTCCTTTCTGTCTTATTTTGTATATTTATCACTATTTTTTTGATTTAATTAGCTTTCTATTGCGCGTGCCTAAAACTATATTAAGCGTTAGGACAAGGAAACTGGTTATATCTGGTGGTCATTGCTTATGAGAATATTGCGTACTTTATTTATTAGTCAGCTTTTGTCGGCCACTGTGCTGGCAGTTGCAGCTATGGCTGTTTTGGTGTCTTACACTCAACAAGAGCTTTCAACAACAGAAGAAAATAGCCGGACGACAATCAGTCAAATTTTAGCGCATCACATTACTGGCGATGCAAAAGTGTTAAGTAGACAACTCGATCGTAGTTTTACGCTAAAAAATCTGCGCATAAGCCAAACGGATGGCACTGTGCTACATGAACAAAATGTGTCTGACAACAAGGCTCCTTTTGCGTTTTGGCTGTTGAAGATGTTTGGTTCAGAATTTAAACAACAAACGCTGCGTAACCAGGAAAATAACATTCAAGTCAGTTATCAGCTTGATTTCGGTCAACGACTGGGACAGTTTCAGTTAATGTTGTTTATCCTAATGATAATGCCGTTTTTACTTGGTTGGTTCCCTGTTTTACTTAGCAAAAGTAGCATTACCCGCAGCTATCGCCGCACCACAACGGCAGTCAACGATCTGATAGACCGCTTTATTCAAGACCCACAAAAAGCGGAACCAGATTGGGATAAAATCCCTGCAGAATTTACCGAAATTAACACTGCCTTGCAAAAACTAGCCAATTATACCCGGTCGCAATACAGTGAGATGGCATCAAACGCCCATCAGATAGCTGAAGAAGCCTATAAAGACCCGGTAACAGAGCTACCCAACCGTAATCGCTTTGTACAATTCTACGAAGAAACTATCCGACAAAGCGAAACCAATGATTTTGGCATTTTTGCCATCACGCGCTGCACTGAACTACAAACACTTAACCAAACACGTGGCTTTCAAGAAGGCGATAACTACGTAAAAGAAGTCGCAGACCTGGTGAAAAAGCTGTGTGGTACTTATACCGGACATAAAGTTTACCGCCTTAATAGCTCTGACTTTGGTATTTTGTTACCGCGGGTTACCCCCAAAGAAGCTGAAAATTTTGCGCTGCAGCTACAAAGCCGTTTTAACGAGTATCAAAAAACTGCAGAACTGGACTCTGTGGCGTATACCGGTTTGGTAAGCTACGAATCTGGCAAAGCACTTGGAGAACTACTCGCGATAGCGGATACGTCGATTAGTTTGGCACAAACCAAGCAGCCAAACGCCTGGCATTTACAGAAAGAATCTGCTGGATTAGAGATGTCTAGCAGTGGGTATGGTAACCAAAACTGGCGTAATGTCATCGATGACGTGTTAACTAATCATCGTATTTCATTACTGGCGCAGCTCATTCAACCGTCAAACCGCTCCGCCAAAGCTTATTCTGAAATTTTGGTTCGTTTTAAAACCCAAGAAGGTCAGATATTACCTACCGCATCCTTTTTGGCTATGGCCGAAAAATTAGACCGAATTGTCGCTGTAGACAGACTTATTATTGAAACAGCGTTAACAACGATTAAGAATAAAAACCTTCAAGACCAATACTTTGGCTTAAATTTATCGGCTCGTTGCATACATGATGATCAATTCATTATCTGGCTGGAACGACGTTTATTAAAAGACGCACACATTGCAGCCAAGTTGGTATTTGAGGTTACTGAATTTGGTTTACAACAAAATCTAAAAACATCAAAACGCTTTATTGATATGGCACACAGGGCAGGCGCACGTGTCACAGTAGAAAAATTCGGTGTTGGCATTACGTCGTTTAAATTTTTCCGTGATTTAAAACCTGACTACGTCAAGATGGATGGCAGTTACACCCGACATATTAACGAAGACAAAAACAACCAGTATTTTATGCGTTTAATGATTGACCTTGCACACCGTATAGGGGTTGGCGTATTCGCTGAAAGTGTTGAAACACAAGAAGAGAAACATATGCTTGAATCGTTGTTTATTGACGGTAATCAAGGTTATTACGTCGGTAAACCCGCCGCACTTTAATTCACTACAGCGGCTGAGATTTACACTTGGCCGCAATACCCTCACGCTTTGTCTGGTTGTGTCTGGTGCCGCTTAATAGCATAATATAGCCCTTATTTTCCCCTGAGCGATACGATGACTGAATTTCTGCTGTTGTTAATCAGTACCGTACTGGTGAACAATTTTGTGCTGGTGAAATTTCTCGGCCTATGTCCGTTTATGGGCGTGTCCGGTAAACTAGAAACCGCTATAGGTATGTCGCTTGCCACGACCTTTGTTCTAACCCTGGCCTCTTTATGTAGCTATTTAGTCGACCATTATTTGCTGGCACCGTTAGATTTACTCTATTTACGCACCCTTGCATTTATTCTGGTTATCGCTGTAGTGGTACAGTTTACTGAGATGGTCGTGCATAAAACCAGCCCAACCTTGTACCGTTTGCTCGGTATTTTTTTACCCTTAATCACCACTAACTGTGCCGTACTTGGGGTGGCCTTATTAAATGTTAACGAAAGGCACAACTTCATTAATTCGGTGGTGTATGGGTTTGGAGCTGCAGTGGGCTTTTCTCTAGTATTAATTTTATTTGCTGCCATGCGCGAACGCCTTGTTGCTGCCGATGTGCCAGTGCCGTTTAAAGGCGCAGCCATTGCCATGATCACGGCGGGTTTAATGTCACTGGCATTTATGGGCTTTACCGGTTTGGTGAAAGTCTGATGATAATACTATCTGCACTTATTGCCATTGGATTACTGGCGCTGGTATTCGGCGCGGTACTGGGTTACGCCGCTATTCGATTTAAAGTAGAAACTGACCCATTAGTTGAGCAGATTGACGACCTACTGCCACAAACACAGTGTGGTCAATGTGGTTATCCAGGCTGCAAACCTTATGCCCAAGCCATTGCCGATGGTGATGATATTAATAAATGTCCTCCAGGCGGCGAGGCAACCATTCGTAAATTGGCCGATTTAATGGGCGTTGACGTAAAACCATTAAATGAAGCTCAAACAGAAAATGTAAAACGCGTGGCATACATTCGGGAAGATGAATGTATTGGTTGTACCAAATGCATTCAAGCTTGTCCGGTTGATGCCATTGTTGGCGCCTCAAAACTAATGCATACCGTTTTGGTTGACGAATGCACCGGTTGTGATCTGTGTGTTGAGCCTTGCCCGGTAGATTGTATTGATATGATACCGCTACCGGCGACAACAGATCGCTGGAAGTGGGACCTTACAGCAATTCCTGTAAAAGTGGTGGAGTAAAGCCGTGCCAAGTTTATTTAAGCAAATTCAGGCCGGTACCGTATGGGATTTTCATGGCGGTATACATCCACCTGCACGCAAAACACAAACCAACCAAAAACCTATTGCCACTCTGCCGATGCCAGATCGTTTGTATATCCCTCTGCGACAGCATATTGGTGTACCCGGGCAATTATTGGTGCAGATTGGCCAACGAGTATTAAAAGGCCAAGCGCTTACCAGCGCAGATAATTCAATGGCAGTGCCTGTTCATGCCCCTACGTCTGGCGTGGTGCTAAGTATTGCCCCGCATACCAGCCCTCACCCGTCAGCACTGCCTGAGCTCACGTTAGTCCTTGCTCCAGATGGTTTGGATGAGTGGCGAGTACGTGAACCATTAAATATTAGTCACTGTGACAAAGTTCAGTTACTCAACCGTATCCAAGACAGCGGTATTGCTGGCATGGGCGGCGCAGGCTTCCCAACACATTTAAAAAGTGGCGTGGCGCAGCCGGTCGATTATTTAATCATAAATGCAGTAGAATGCGAACCTTACATAAGTGCTGATGATTTACTGATGCAGGAAGCCGCCACCACTATCGTTAAAGGTATAGACATTCTTTGCCGGCTGTTAAGCCCCAAAGCAGTGTTAATCGGCATAGAAGATGATAAACCGATTGCAACCGCAGCCATGAAAGCGGCTTGCAGCCAGCGCGAGCATTATTATGTTCGCACGGTACCAACGAAGTACCCGTCAGGTGGTGAAAAACAACTGATCCAGCTACTTACCAATAAAGAAGTTCCCAATGGACGGCGCCCTATAGACATTGGTATCGTTATGCAAAATGTCGGCACCGCGTTTGCTGTTGCTCAGGCTGTTTTAGACGACCACCCGCTAATATCCCGTATTGTTACAGTAGCGGGCGATACGCTGTCCCAACAACAAAATGTATTAGCTTTGCTAGGCACGCCCGTTTCAGACTTGTTAGATGCCTGTGGTTTTCAACCTGAACATAAACAGCGCATTATTATGGGCGGCCCTATGATGGGCTTTACCCTGCCCGATTTAAGTGTGCCCGTGGTAAAAACCACCAACTGCATTTTAGCTCCTACCGTGGCAGAACTCCCGGCTGCAACAGAGGAAATGGACTGCATTCGCTGCAGCGCTTGTGCAGATGCATGCCCAGCGTCTTTATTACCACAGCAACTGCTTTGGTACAGCAAAGCACGAGACAATGAAAAACTAGCAGAATATAACCTTGCCGACTGTATTGAATGTGGTGCCTGTGCATATGTTTGCCCCAGTGAGATTCCGTTGGTGCAATATTATCGTGTTGCCAAAGCAGATATACGCGAGCAACAACGTGAAGCGTTGAAAGCCGAGCAGGCCAAAGCACGATTTGAAGCACGCAATGAACGATTAGAACGTGAAAAGCAGGAGCGACTCGAGCGAAATCAACAGTTAGCTGCTGCACGACAACAGCAACAAACATCCGGTGCTGGCAATGCCGTCGCTGACGCTCTGGCGCGTATTAAAGCCAAGCAAGCTCAAGCTGCACCACAGGATGAGCAAAATAAAGCACAAATACTGGCCGAGCGTGAATTGAAAAAACAGCAGGCTCGCGAATATCAGCAGCAAAAAGCGCAACAGCAAGCCGTTGAAGAGCACGCTGAACAACACAGCCAAACGCCTGCTACAAGCAATAGCACTGACAGCAAAGCCGCTGCTGTAGCCGCTGCAATTGCCCGCGCTCAGGCTAAAAAAGCAGCGCAAAAACCTGAACAACTAATAAAGCCGGCTCAAAGCGTTGACGAAATGAACAAACCAGTGCGAGCAGCTGAGGCTGATCCACGCAAAGCAGCAATTGCTGCAGCTATTGCACGGGCTAAAGCTAAACAACAAGCGCAAACTGAAACTGAAACTGAAAGTGAAACTAAAACTGAAACTGAAACTGAAACTGAAACTGAAACTGAATCCAGTGCGCCACTAATTGCAGCAGATGCAGTAAATAAATCAGCCGTAGAGTCTAACGCAGCTTCAGCAATAGAAGATCCACGCAAGGCTGCCGTCGCCGCAGCTCTGGCTCGTGCTAAAGCTAAAAAACAAGCCAATGCCGAACCGACAGAACAAACCGAAGCCAGCACAACTGACCCGGTTGTGCCAGAAACAGTTGTGCCAGAAACGGTTGTAGCAGAAGACCCGCGTAAAGCCGCTATAGCAGCGGCGATAGCGCGAGCTAAGGCTCGTAAACAAGCAGATAGTGAGAACTCATGAGTTTTAAAATAGCCAGTTCACCGCATCAGCATAACCAACGCAGTACAGCTCAAATTATGCGGTTAGTGGTGCTTGCGTGTTTGCCTGGTATTGCAGTACAAGCCGTTTTATTTGGCTATGGTGTATTAATTCAGCTTTTATTAGCCATCATTACAGCTTGGCTTAGCGAAGCATTGATCCTAGTCCTGCGCAAAAAAGCAATAATGCCACGCCTTAAGGACAACAGCGCTTTGCTAACCGCAGTATTACTTGCCGTTGCCATACCGCCCTACGCCCCATGGTGGATAATCGTTATTGGTACCGCCTTCGCCATCATTATGGTTAAGCAGCTATATGGCGGCCTTGGGCATAACCTGTTTAACCCCGCTATGGCAGCTTATGTTTTACTGTTGGTGTCATTTCCGTTGCAAATGACGCAGTGGTTACCGCCAATGTCACTCCAAAGTGTTGATTTAACACCACTAGATGCCGTATGCAGTATTTTCACCCAGTTTAGCTGTAGTGGTTTTAGTTTAACGCAACTGCAAACTAGCGTAGACGGCATAACAATGGCAACGCCGTTAGATACCTTACGCACCGATCTCAGCCGCGGCTTAACATTGAGTGAGTCCATGCAACGACCGGTGTTTTTTAGCTTTGCCGGTACTGGTTGGTTGTGGGTCAATTTAGCTTATCTTGCTGGTGGCATATTATTGATCCAGCAGAAAATCATCAGCTGGCGCATTCCGGTATCTATTTTAGCAGCACTGTTTTTGTTGTCTGGTATTGCAAGTTTGGCATCTCCTGACACTGTTGCCGGCCCATTATTTCATTTGTTTAGCGGCGGCACTATGCTGGCGGCTTTTTTTATTGCCACAGACCCCGTATCTGCATCGACAACAAACCGTGGCCGACTGATCTTTGGTGCAGCCATTGGTGTAATCGTATTTTTAATACGTAATTTCGGCGGCTATCCAGATGCTTATGCGTTTGCTGTTTTGTTAGCCAATATGGCCGTGCCACTGATTGACTACTACACCCGGCCACGCACATACGGCCATCGTACCCGGAGCGAACTAAAATGATCAGAGTAGTCAGTAAAAATGCTCTGGCACTTGGCGCAGTAGCCATATTTTGTGTTGCTATTCTCAGTGTGGTTAATCAGCTAACCGCGCCACGTATTAGCGAGCAAAAACTAGCCAACAAAATGGCCATATTGGCAGAAGTGTTACCGGGTGTTGAAATTAACCAGGCTCTGCTGCACGACTGTGTGATGGTGACCGATGAAGAACTTCTCGGCCGATCAGAAGCTCAAACAATGTATCGCTGGCGCAAAGACAACGCGCTGGCAGCCTACGTTATTGCAGCAACCGCACCAGCTGGCTACAGCGGTAATATTGATTTAATTGTTGCGATAGACCCTAACGGCACCGTGCTGGGCACCAGAGTTTTAAGCCATCAGGAAACGCCTGGCCTTGGAGACAAAATAGAAAGCCGCCGTTCGCCATGGATACTTAGTTTTAGCGGTAAAAGTGTGACTGAAGACAATGCACAGCAATGGGCTGTGCGCAAAGACGGTGGCAATTTTGACCAGTTTACAGGCGCAACGATAACGCCGCGTGCTGTAGTCAATGCAGTTAGAAATGCCGTGTTATTTGTACAACAACATCCTGAACTGGCCACATTGACTGCCAACTGCCCCACGGAATAAGGTGCCAAAGCGTATGAGCCAATTGAAAGAATTAACCCTACAGGGTTTGTGGAAAAATAACCCTGGCCTGGTGCAATTGCTTGGCCTGTGTCCGCTATTGGCTGTCACCTCAACAATAACAAACGCGTTAGGGCTAGGTTTAGCAACCTTACTGGTATTACTTGGATCTAACGTTGCCGTATCACTGGTACGCAATCATATTGCCAATGAAATACGGATCCCGGTGTTTGTTTTGATCATTGCCAGCTTAGTCACTGTTGTTCAGCTAATGATGAATGCCTATACCTTTGGCTTATATGAATCGTTGGGGATTTTTATTCCGCTTATTGTTACCAACTGCGCCATTATTGGCCGGGCAGAAGCGTTTGCCTCAAAAAATGCCGTACTGCCCTCAGCATTGGATGCCATTATGATGGGATTAGGTTTTTTGCTGGTATTGCTTATCCTCGGTGGTATGCGTGAAATACTTGGTCAGGGAACCTTATTTGATGGCGCTGATTTATTGTTCGGCAGCTGGGCGAAGGGGCTGCGCATAGAGCTATTTACTGTCGACAGCCATTTTCTGTTGGCCATGTTACCGCCTGGCGCGTTTATCGGCATGGGGCTACTTATCGCGTTGAAAAATGTCATCGATAACCGGATCAAACAACAAAACGCTATTGAAAAAGGCAGTATCGCCCGCGCCCGGGTTACCGGCGCGGCGCAATAACGCAACGACCTTATGAATAAACAAAAACGTATTGAAATATTAAGCCGGCTTAGAGCACAAAATCCACATCCAACCACCGAGCTTGAATACAGCTCGCCGTTTGAATTGTTGATAGCCGTGCTGTTATCCGCACAAGCGACAGATGTTGGGGTAAATAAAGCGACCAAACATCTGTTCCCTGTCGCTCGCACGCCACAAGCCATGCTGGACCTTGGCGTTGATGGTCTAAAGCACTACATTAAAACCATCGGTTTATTTAATACCAAAGCTGAAAACGCCATTAAAACCTGCCGTATGTTAGTAGAACTGCATGGTGGTGAAGTACCCGAAAACAGGGAGGCCTTAGAAGCCCTGCCCGGCGTTGGCCGTAAAACCGCAAATGTGGTGCTTAATACTGCCTTTAAATGGCCAACTATCGCCGTTGATACCCATATTTTCCGCGTATCCAACCGCACCAAACTGGCACCGGGTAAAAATGTCGACGAAGTCGAACACAAATTGCTTAAAGTGGTGCCCGCCGAGTTTAAACTCGACGTGCACCACTGGTTAATCCTGCACGGCCGCTACACCTGCGTGGCACGTAAACCTAAATGTGGCTCTTGTCTCATAGAAGACTTGTGCGAGTTTAAAGACAAAATCGAATAATCGACTGAGTATTGTGAACTCGCCTCACATCTTTGGCACAGCCAAACAGAGTATCCCGACTAACCGGTATAGTTACTCATTTTTTCGCCAGCGGGCAATCAGGCTCCAACTGCCCAGGACAATAACACCGGCGACAAATCCTGTTAAACCGTCAAATAACAACGATATAAACCAGCTGAGTGCCGGGGCGGCTTGCAGCACAGCTAATGACAGATGGTGAAGCACGGTAATGTTATGGCTAAGGATACCGCCACCGACCAGAAACATCGCCAGAGTACCTATAATACCCAACGCCTTCATCAGTAATGGCGCCGCTATAAGCAATCCGCGCCCCAGCATCCGCTGCAGGTTATTCCAATTACCAGTTACTGCTTTTCTAAGCATGTATAAGCCAGCGTCATCCATTTTCACTATTGCTGCCACCAGACCGTAAACGCCTATTGTGATAGCAATACAAACAGCTGTTAGAACGCCTACCTGAGTCATAAAATCGGCTTGTTTTACGCTGCCAAGTGCAATGACCACAATCTCGGCAGACAGAATAAAGTCAGTACGAATTGCGCCTTTTATTTTTTCTTTTTCCAGCGCAACAATGTCGATATTGTCATCTGCTAACGCCTTAAGTCGGGTTTCACGCTCCACCGGTGATTGATGCAGGAAAAACCGGTGTATAACTTTTTCTGCGCCCTCATAACATAGATATAAACCGCCCAGAATAAGCAACACGGTGATGAGTACCGGTAAAAAGGCACTTATCAGCAATGCTGCTGGAACTAAAATAAGTTTGTTGAGAAAAGAACCTTTTGCTACCGCCCACACCACGGGGATTTCCCGCTCAGGTTTAACACCAGTCACCTGATTTGCGTTTAACGCCAGATCGTCGCCCAGCACACCTGCGGTTTTCTTAACTGCCACTTTTGACAGCACGGCGACGTCGTCAAGCAAAGTAGCAATGTCATCAATGAGGGCGAGAAGATTAGCTGCAGCCACAAATAAATCCTTTTATTATCAATAAATATTTCAGCATAATGAGGTTAGCCGGATTTGTACATGTTATGTTGCAGCTATTGGCGACGTGGCACATCACTGTGCGTGGCCGTTTTCACCTGTGTCGCACGCAAACCGCATTGCGCCAGCTGTATCATCGAAGATCTGTGCGAGTTTAAACAGAAAGTTTATTGTTAATAGTGCCTTGCTGCCGTAGCGACCGAACTCCTAACCCGACAAACTTTCTTTAAGTTGCTTACTATAGGTTCTACTCACTTTCAGTGACTTATCATTGACTAAAATAAGTTTGAATTCGGAGTTAATTAGCGGCTCTAGTCTGGCTACATGCTGTAAGTTAACGATGGTCGATTTGTGAACTCGTAAAAATCCATCCGGTAATACATCGTTAATCAGGCTTTTCATCCTGGCCCGCATCACAAAGGTCTCTGTGCTGGTGTGAACGCACATATAATCACCAGCAGCATCTATCCATAATATTTCCCGATAAGGGATCAATTGCGCGGGGTGATGCCCGTCCTGTATCACCAGCTTTTCCTGTTCAATCCGATACACTGCTGCAGTATCAGCAAGCCCTGCTGCGTCACCTGTTTGCAAGATATCGGCAACCTCCAGCATATGTTGCTTGCTTGAGCCTGTGTAAATGTTAACCGCGACCCTGGCAATGGCTTCAGCCAAACGTTCCCTTTTCACCGGTTTAAGTAAATAGTCCAGTGCCCGTACCTCAAATGCCTGCACTGCATATTGATGAAATGCAGTGACAAAAATAATGGCCGGGCAGGTTTCCGGTTGCAGCTGCTTTATTAGCTCAAAGCCAGACTGGCCCGGCATTTCAATATCAAGGAAAATTAAATCCGGCTCAGTTTTACTGATAAGCGCCAATGCATCTGCAACATTACGGGCATAACCTACTACCTCAATCTGCGAAAAAGCTTCAAGCCTGATGGCCAGCCCTTCGATAGCGCTGTATTCATCATCTACCAGTAGCGTTTTTAACTTTTTCATTACCTGTTCTCAGCCAGTTCCAGCGGGATAGATATACTCACTCTGGCACCACCATTCTCACTATTTTCAAGGGTTAACTGGCTGGCCGCAGGATAAATCAGCTGTAGCCTATCATGGCAGTTCTTGATGCCAATACCCAAGGATGTTGGTGCGGACGGCTCAAAGCCGGCGCCGGTATCGCTAACACTGATATGCAGCTTGTCAGCAACCTGCCTAAAGGTTATTGCAACAATGATACTGTTTTTCTGGCCCATGCCATGTTTTAACGCGTTCTCGACCAGGGGTTGTAATAACAGCGATGGCATCAGCGCCGCGTAGCAGGATGGATCAGCCGTTATGAGTACCTTAAGCTCGCTTTGAAACCGGCACTGTTCTATATCGACATAAGTTTGCAGTATGGCAATTTCATCCTGCACCGTTATTTTCGCTAATGGATCGGTATACAAACTGTAGCGCAGGAAATCACACAGTTTCTCCAGCATCGCCACCGCATTAGCGTTGTGCTGTTTCAGAATAAGCGTACAAATAGCATTGATACTGTTAAACATAAAATGCGGGTTTAACTGATATCGCAGCATTTTAAGCTGCGATTCTTTTGCCAGGTGCATCGCCTCTGCCGCCTGATGGCGCTGCTCTGCGTTATCAAGATAGATTTTTATGCCGTAATAACCGGCGGTCCAGGTAGCCAGCATCGTCATAGAGGCAGATGTCCAGGTACCAAAATCAAACCAGGTCATTGGCTGCCACAAGGTGCCATAAAACCATTGTAAGCTGTGCCATTTGAACTGAGTCCATAACAGTGCGGCAGCCAGTAAACTGACGATATGCAAGCTGATACTGACTCCGGCAGCTTGAAGCCTGAAATGTGTATATAGCTTTCGGAGACACAAGGTGATAAAAAAGCCAAAACAAGTATCAAGCAACAGATGTGGCAGATGAATAAGCCAAGGCTCCTGCCCCGGTATTTTAATCATCAATTCGGTGAGTAAAGCATACGCCAGCCAACCACAATACTGGCACAGCCAAAACAACTGCCTTTTGGAGTCGATCTTTATCAACGGCTAACCTTTACCTTAAATGTCGGCCCGGCAGGTTTGATTGCCAGGCCAGCCCATTACTTCTACTGCGCGCAATCCAGCAGTATAGTGGATGACGCTACGGTGTTAACCAAGGCGATATCGGCTACGGCCAGGCTAACGGGCTGTGCTGCAGTAAACCTTACCGCTTCTTCCGCTGAATGTACGGGGCCTGCTGCGCCTTCGCAATGCAGTGGTAACGCTAGAGTATACCACTTGCCTGCTGTTATGTTTTGCAGCACCGGTTTAAGCGATACCGTGCGCAAACAGTTTTGTTGCTGGCACATCGCAGCAATTTTAATCTCATTCCCCCCAGCGTTTATCCTATTGCTGGTGCCAATGCTGTCAAGCCGGATACTCAGCTGTAAAGATTTTCTGCGGATATCTTCGGTTATTACCTGCGCGTCGGCGTAGATCAAACTGGCCGATGCTTTGCTGTCAGCGCCTTGCCAGACAAATTTTCGGCCATCTTCCTGATAGGCTAAATTGACAGACTGCATAGTGATACTTTTACCATCCGCACTAACCGCCGAGGGCGAATTAAACCGTTTTAACGAGGCGCTGTTATCCGACAATGCCCACAGCATGCCGGCGGCTAAATTTCTGACAAATAGTGGTGTTTGCTCTGCGGCATTTTGCACTGGCTGTGCCCGTGTTGCTTCAGATAAAGGTGCAAGTTCAGTCCGGTCTGCATAAGTTAAACCATAGCCATAAGCAAAAAGCGGGTCATACTGCGCCTGGCCGACATTCAGCCGGTACTGATCATCGTATTTGGGCCAGGAAAAACTTAGTTTGCCGCTGAAATCATGCTGTATGGCACCGTCTATATCTGTCAGCAAGACATCGGCAACGCCCTGCCCTTCAGAGCCGGGTAGCCAGGCCGCGACAAAGGCGTCAGACGCATTCAGCTCTTTATTGACCCAAAGCGGCCGGCCGGATAAAAACACCGTGACGACAGGAATATTCTGCTGTTTTAAGCGTTTCAGCAGCGCTAAATCGCGTTTATTGCCATGCTGGTATTCCAGATGCTGAATATCGCCCAACCATTCGGCATAAGGCTCTTCGCCAATCACCACTATGGCAACATCCGGCTTGCTGCGGTATCGGCCATCGACACTCAGTTCTACCGTACCGCCTGCTGCTGCAATTTGCTGACGTAATCCGGCATAGATAGAGGTGGCATTAGGGAAATCGGCATTGGTGTTATCGGTACCCTGCCAGGATACACTCCAGCCACCGGCTTGTTTGGCAATATTATCTGCGCCATCACCGGCAATAAGCACTGTGCTTTTTGGCGACAGCGGCAGCAGATTATCGTTGTTTTTTAGCAATACCAGCGATTTTCGCACCGCTTCCCGCGCCAATTCACGATGTTCTTTGGCATTAAACCATTGCGGCTGTGCCGATTCCGGCCGGCTGGACGGTTTACCCCGGCTAAACACACCCCAGCGTATTTTGGCGCGTAAAAACCGCCTTACCGCATCATCAAGCCGGGAAGCAGAAATAACGCCGTCTTTTACCTGCTGCAGGGTATTGTTGTAAAAGGCTTCAAAGTGTTCCGGCACCATCATCACATCTACACCGGCGTTAAAGGCGGCTGCGCATTGCTCTAAATCGCAGCCATCAACAAACTTATGTGCATTCCAGTCACTGATAACAAAGCCGTCAAAGCCCATTTGTTCTTTAAGCACCTCGGTTAACAGATAGCGATCGCCATGCACCCTTTTGCCATTCCAGCTGTTAAAGGACGCCATCACAGACTGCACGCCGGCAGCAATAGCAGTGTAATAACCCGCCGCATGAATATCGCGCAGCTCCTGCTCTGTGGTAACAGTATCACCTCGGTCGACGCCGTTTTGTGTACCACCGTCACCAACAAAGTGTTTAGCCGTGGCAATACGACGATAATCAGTTAAAAATGTCTCACCAATCTCACCCTGAACACCGGTTACCATAGAGCCGGCATAAGCGGCAACAATGTCAGGGTGTTCAGAAAAGCTTTCATAAGTGCGGCCCCAACGATCGTCTCTGACCACAGCCACAGTTGGCGCAAACATCCACTCGATACCAGTTGCCGCGACTTCTTTCGCCGTCGCCTGGCCAATTCGGAGGATTAAACCGGCATCGCGCGCAGCGCCAAGGCCGATATTATGCGGAAACAAGGTCGCACCATAAACATTGCTATGACCATGCATCGCATCAGTACCCCAGATGGTAGGAATACTACTGCCATCTTCGCTGCTATTGATGGAAGCCGCATACATGTCATCTGCATACTTAAGCCAGGTTTGGGGATCGGCCTGCTTTTGGCCATAAGGGGCTGTGTTGCCGCCATTCAGATATGAACCAAAACCGTATTTTCGCATTTGTGCCACGCTCAGGTAACCAATCTCAGGCTGGATGAGCTGCGCCACTTTTTGTTCAATCGTCATACTGGCGAGTAATGCATCCAGCTGTTGTTCTATTGCTGAATCAGGCTTAAGCGCGTTGTTCACCTTAGGCCAGCTAACGTTCTGCGCGTTAGCGTTAATAGGGCAAACCAGCAGCGCCGAGCATACACACAGGGTTTTCGTAAGAGCAGAATATGAAACAAAAGACATAGTGAAATCCTATTGGTCTGCAGTAAAGCTATGCCGCAATGGCATTACTGCAGACACTTGTTCTTAATGTGGAATGTATTCAATAAAATCGTAATAAGCCCAGGCTGTGTTACCAAACTACTGGCCAGGAAAGTAAAAACCGCTTTGCGAATTGTCGCCGTGCCAGTGGTTAATCATGATTCTGGTATTGTCGACTGGCCAGGCATAAGCGGGTATTTCGTCACTTGCCAGATACCCATCGCCATTATCCTTGTAAACCGTTCGCAAGGTTTGCTCATTGCCTGAGGCGTCATACACATACCAGCGGATTTGGCTTGGGCTCCAGTCAAAACCTATAGTCAGCAGATTTTGCTGAATGTTAAGGCCATATTGTGCAAGGTCGATGTCCTGCTCCCAGCTTTGATAAGTACCGCCTTGTGGCTGATAAATTACATTGGTATGCACCACATTACCCAGCGACGGTAAAAATTCGATATCAATCTCCTGCCAGGCTCTGCCGGGCGCATCCCACCAGGAAGTATAAGTGAAAATTGATGCCACAGTGCCAGATGTATTGCCGGTCTTCAGTGCGCCCTGCACTTTACCATAGCTGTAACTGGCAAGGGTTTGCAGCTCAGCACAACGGCCCTGGCTTAGCGCCAGTGTAATACCATCTGAGCTTGGCGATACCATGCCGGGCGTAAAGCTGCAGCCAAAAGGCGCACCATTCGTACCCGTTCTGGCAGACCAGATCCCACTGTTAACGCCCCAACTAAAGTCATCTTTAAAGTAGTCAGCGTGGGCTGGCGTTGTGCTAACAAAACAAAAAGCAGCACAGATGAGCTTGGTAGTATTTTTCATCATGATGTCCTGTCTGTTGCGGGATAAAGCGCCCGGAGCACAAACGAACTGCCCCGGGCTTGGTAATAAAAGAGCCGAAGTTAGAAATTAAAGCCGGCTCTGATACCGTAGTAACGTGGCATACCAAAGCTGCCTTTGTTAATACCCTTGCCGGTATTATTCCAGTACTGCACCAGCTCATCGGTAGCATTATTGATAAACACTTCGGCGTACCAGGCCTGGCTTTGCGGTTCGTATTTTAATGACGCATTAACCATAGTGTAGGCATCACGTTTATCGGTTATATACTGTGCGGCTTCATCGCTGACGGTAAAGTCCATATCGTCCAGATGCTTATCCAGATTCCAGATGGTGGTGTAAGACTTATCTTTCCAGCTCAGGTTAAACCAGCCGTGTACAAAGCCAAAGCGGCCTAAATCGAAACTGTGGGTATAGCTGACATTGGCCGTAAAGCGCGGCGTCATTGCCAGATCGTTGCCTTTGAGGTTAGTGCTCAGCAGCGTATTTTGTGGGTCTATCGAGTCTTCATACGACAAACCGAACAAATATTCCGGATCGTAATCCCACTTGGTGATCCAATCGTCGGTAACACGGGCATGGGTCCAGGTAGCATAACCGCTGATCCGGCCATTTTGATAGGGTTTCCAGTCAAACTCGAACTCAAGGCCCTTAATGGTGGCGCCCGGCACGTTTTGCGTATAGTAGGCAATCACCGGCTGGTTTTGATAATCGAGGATTGGCATGCCATTGTCATCCAGGATCGGTGCGCCGTTTTCATCTTCAACCGGCGATAAACGCTCAACATTGCCGATAGAGCCCACCGAAGCGTACTGCATATCGGTGTAGTCGGTGTAGAAAAACGCGGCCTGCAGGTTCAATGAGTTATTAAAAAAGCTGGATTTGGCGCCAAGCTCTAACGTCAGCACTTTTTCCGGGTCAAACTGGGTTTCAAAGCGGCTGACTTCGCCGGTTCTGTCGTTGACGACTTCAAATACATCGCCGATACCGCCGGCTTTAAAGCCCGATGCCAGATAACTGTACAGCATGGTATCTGCACTCAGGTTGTAATCCAGGCCAATTCTGAAATCGTGGTTACGCCACTGGCCTTTATTATCGTTTTCAAAGTAAGAGGCATAAATCGATGGATCATTAAAATAGTCCACCGGTAATGTATTGAGTACACTGCGGTTCAACCAGCCCGGCGCGCAGCCATCAGCATTCGAGCAGCGATAAGTACGGCCGCCTTTATCCTGTTTGGTTTCGTGGCTGAACCGGTAGCCAAAGGTGGCGTGCAAATCATCGCTGATGTTGTAGGTAGCCTGGCCAAAAAACGCGTAGGCTTCGGTTGAGCGATCCGGTTGATCCCAGAACGCTTTGTCATCCATCGGGTTGTCGTAATAGCCCAGTGTGGTGGTTTTTTCGTGGAAATAATTAACACCGGCAATCCATACCAGATCGCCAAACTCATCCGACTGTAACTGCAACTCTGTCGAATAAGATTTCGCGCCGGTACCCTTGAGGAAATAGATGGCGCCGTCCCACGGGTCTAAGCCGGTTTCGCTGTCCTGAGCTGACGATCTGTCCATTTTCTCATAGCCAAGCAGCCATACCAGGCTCATTTCATCGCTCAGATTATAGTTCAGGGTGTTACGCAGGTAGGTAATGTCCAGGTTCAGTTTACCCGGTACGTTAACTACCGCCTGATAGGTATTATCGCTGGGTAAAAACGATGAGCAATCGCCGCCAAATTCCGCCGGGCGGCCACGCAGCTGATCACAATTAACTAAATCCAGCGTACCGGCACTGTCGTTGACGTATTGCTGAAACACCGTGTGGTTGCTGAACTGGCCGTGCGCCGGTTGCCATAAGGTACTGATACGAATAGAATGTTCGTTGGCATTATTGTAAAAGTCGCTTTTATCAGCCGCTGTCAGCGCCCGCACGCGCTGCGCTTCAGGGTTAGTACCGGCACCATCTATCCACCAGTTTTCCCGCTGTGTTACCGTTGAACCTATACCCTGATAGGAGTCTTCTGAAATGACCGCTGCGTTTAGTACCTCGTCGCTCAGATGCCGGGTGTCATACTGGTTAGGGTCCCAGTAGCCTTCCAGGTAAGAATCCCGCTTTAAGCCTTTGGCAGCGATGCGCACAGCAAATTCGCCATTCAGCGGAATGTTAACAAAACCACCGAGGTTTTTACTGTTGAACCTGCCCGCTTCAGCATTAATATTACCGGCAAAACCACTGAAATCAGGCTTGGCTGATATGACGTTGATACTGCCCACGGTAGAGTTACGGCCAAATAAGGTGCCCTGCGGCCCGCGCAGTGCCTCAACCCGCTCAACGTCATACATCAGCGCCAGTGCGCCCTGCATACGCGGCGAATAAATACCGTCTAAATGCACGCCTACAGCCGGGTCGCCAAGCTCGGTGATGTTGGTAGACCGTACACCACGCATTGAAATCACCGGCGCGGCCTGATCAGTGGCAGTGGAGATATCAAGCCCCGGCACTAAGTCAGCAATGTCTTTGACGTTGTTGACGCCGTTTTGCCGTAGCTGCGCTTCACTTAGCGCTGAGATTGCTACGGGTGTTTCCATTAATTTGGTTTTGCGTTTAGTGGCGGTAACTGAAATTACCTCAATTGCAGTATCATTTTTTGCTGAAGCCTGTTTCGTTGCATCATCCGACTCCCGCTCATTGTCCTGCGCGCCAAGTGGTAATGAAAAAGCCATTACAATGGCCATGGTAATAGTATTGAGCTTTAACATGTCTTATCCTCCCCGGGATGTACTTATTTTTTGCAGGTATAACTACTCTGCTGTTGTTATTCTTTTTAAGCACTTTAGTCGGGGCATTAGCGCCAAGGCCATATCATTTCGGTAAAGCGAATAACTGATACTACAACCCGAATCGTTTTGTTTTTTGTCGACAAAATGTACTGCCAAAGCCTGTTGCCGTTGTACATGCAATTACCCATCAGTGCTGCTCGGCACTGTGGTATGGTACAATCAAGCGTAAACTACAGTGCTGCAGGTATCTGGATTGTTAGGGCCGAGAATATATTCAGATACCTGTGATACAAAAATTAAGCAGGAGTTTTTATGAGAATGTTACATACCATGCTACGCGTGGGAAACCTGGAAAAATCTATCGCCTTTTACACTGAAGTATTGGGCATGAAACTATTACGGCAGTCGGAAAATACCGAATACAAATACACGCTGGCCTTTGTTGGTTACGGCGATGAAAGTGAACATACCGTGCTTGAATTAACCTACAACTGGGACACCAGTAGCTACGATTTGGGCAATGCTTATGGCCATATCGCGCTGGAAGTTGAAAATGTGTATGAAGCTTGCGATAAAATTCGTGCCAAAGGCGGCGTAATAAGCCGTGAGCCCGGTCCGGTAAAAGGCGGCAGCACAGAAATTGCTTTTGTACGTGACCCCGACAACTACGCTATTGAATTGATCCAAAAGAAAGAACGTTATGAAACGCTATAATATCCGCCACAGGCCAGAGATTCTATGATCTGTGGCCTTATCATAAGTTTTTACGCATCTTCCAGGGTAATCAGTACTTTTTCATTTAGCGACATCGCCAGATTATTGTCGTAATACGCCGCTTCGTTAATAAAGGTAGGGTACACCGTAACATCGCCGTCGTAACAAATTTCAGAGCCGTCAAACAAAGTAAATATTGGATCACCCGGGTTTATCGGTTGGTAGTCATTGTCTTGCACATTTTTATGTACCATACCAATACGTTCGCCTTTTTCATTCATCGGTAATTTGATGCTATGTAAATAACGAAACGCTTCAGTGTGCTTGGGTAGTTCAGGCAAACTATTACTATTGTATAGCTCAACAAAATCAAGGATATGTTGTGTCATCGTGTGCATCAATTCGAGAATATCCTGACGCAAAACGGATTGAGATTGCGGCCCTACTTCAACCAAAACCCCATAGCGGCCTACTGTACACATTAACGCATGGTCTTCTGCAGAAAAATGATCTTCATCCCTTGAGATAATGGCTTCCGGCATCACCATTTTGACATAGGACGCAAGCCGATTATAAAACGGCCCGGCTTGCGTTAAAATTAAGCAAGCGCCCATATTGCTGGTGGTGTTATGTAAATCGATCAACAGATCAGTTTTGGCGTTGCCCTTAGGCCCCAACTGCGCATTTAATACTTTAGCGCGGCTTTGTTCATAGTTGGCGAGCGCCGGATTACTTAAATCAGCATTTTTGAACTGCCGATTTAAATCTGCGTGCAAATAACGTTTATTGGCGTAATGCGCTTCAGGGTTAGCCCAAACAAGCTCGGTATTAAAGCTGTTCCGTGTGGCGAATCGAGGAAAAGCCTGGTACTTTTTAATTAAATAAATACCCGAAAATTCATTGCCATGCACCCCGCCAACAATAGCGACCTGATTAATTTTGTCTGTCATCGTAATTACCATTCATTCGTGTTGAGCTAAGCATTAAGCTTAGCCTAAAGTATTGAAACGATTATGAACAGCTTTAAGCAGAAAGAGAATAGAAGTTGAATTTAAATCCGAATTAAAAGAATATAAATTCAATTATGCTGCAGGTTGGGCTAATTTGAGATCACTGTCAGACAAACGCACTAACTCGTTGTGAATAATTTGCGTTGCCTGGCATGTACATTTACCGCATTGACTCCCTGCCCCCGTGCACATTCTTAACTCGCGCATAGTGGTTATACCATCAGCTACTTTTTGCTTTATGGTTTTATCAGTCACCGCTTTACAAAGACAAACGTACATAATAGTGCCTCATCAGTTAGACAAAATTATTTTAATACTATTAAGAACTATTATCAATAGTATTTATAAACTGGAGCTATTCGTAATAAAAACGCCAGCGAATGCTGGCGTTCTGTAATTGCAGTTAATTTGGTTTGTTTTAACGAAATAACACTTTTTCTTGTTGAAACCAATGCACGCAAAATGCAATTGCCGCAGTGGCTAACGCAATGGTTGAAGCAAAAATTAACGCTAACAAACCATAATCAGCGGTGCCTTTTATTAACTCTTTAATGGCCAATGCCACATTCATAATAGGCACTAATGCGGTTATGGCCGTTAATTCAACACCGGGCATCATTGCCGCAACTAACGGCAAAAATATGAAAATTGATAATGGGCTAATGTAATTTTGCGCTTCTTTAAAGGTTCTGGCATAAATAGAAATAGCCAATAACAGTGCCGCAAACACTGCAGAAATGGGTAGCAACAACGAAAATATTAAAATAAGCTCAGTAATTGCGATTGCGGACATAGCCTCTTGCACCACCGCCATACCGCCTAAGGAGCCAATAACTGCGCCCCAAATACCAAAGCTGGCAACGGTAATAAGCGCCCCCACTAAGCCCGTTGTCAGCACGGTTAAAAACTTACCTAAAACAATACTGACCCGGCTAATTGGACAAATTAGTAAGGTTTCCAACGTACCACGCTCTTTCTCGCCGGCCCCCATATCAATAGCCGGGTACGATGCTCCTAACAAACACAACGGAATTAAAATATACGCAATTAGCGCACCGAACTTTTCACCGATATTTTCGCGTTTAGCAGCGGTATCTACCTTCTGTACATCGACAGGTTTGATAATCGCACTTAATTTGGTTTGATCTACATTGAGCTGGGTTAACGCAGCACGCTGTAAGGTTTCATTATAATCAGACATCATTTCGTTGAAGTAACGATACATAAAATCGAATTGTGATGACTGGTTATAAATAATTTGCCATTTAGACTGCTCGACTTGTTGGCGCTTAGTCGCAAAATCAGCAGGAATCACCACAGCAACATCAAATTCATCATTGCGTATGGCTTCTATTAAATCAGCTTCAGACGTTTTATCTGAGTTAACTTGTTTAAAATTTTTATGATAAAACACCTTTTCAGCAAAATCAGGCGCTTGATCGGCATTTAGAATGACATAGCGGTGCTCTTCCTGCATGGCTTTACTGGTCGTGCTAGACAACACTAATCCCATAACACCAAAGATAACCGGGAAGATAAAAATGGGCAGCAATATTACAAAAATCAGCGTCTTTTTATCCCGCATTAGCTCGGTTAGCTCTTTAAAATAAACCTGCCACATTATGCTGCTCCTTGCTGTTGGGTTATAACACTGCCTTGTAACACGGATAAAAACGCATCACGCAAATCGCCATTGTCAGACAACGCTCTAAACTGGCCAATGTCGCCACTAAACGCACTTACGCCTTTATCAATTACCACCACCCGGTCACACAAGGACGCAACTTCGTCTAAATGATGAGTAGAGAAAATAACGGGTGTACCAGCAGCTTTTAAGCCTTTGATAAAATCCAATACCGTTTGCACGGTCATAATATCCAGCCCTGTTGTAGGCTCGTCCAGAATAACGACTTTAGGCCCGTGCACAACGGCACGCGCAATAGCGGTCTTTTGCTTCATACCCGTAGACATATTGTCCGCGCGGCGATTGGCAAAGTCATGCATGTTTAACAAGGTAAATAGCTCATCAATACGTTGCTTTAGGGCCTCTTCTTTCATGCCATGTAAACGGCCAAAATAAGCAATATTTTCAAAGGCAGTCAGCTTGCCATATAAGCCGGTGTCGGCAGATAAAAAGCCAATTTGTTGCCTGGCTTTAACTGGCTGCTTTAACACATCGACACCATTTAATAACACTGAGCCAGCATCTGGCTTTAGTGCTGTTGATAGCATACGCAGCGTAGTGGTTTTACCGGCACCATTTGGCCCGAGCAAACCCAACACCTCACCCGGCCCAAAGCTAAAGCTAACATTACGCACTGAATGAAACGCGTCTTTGCTATAACGTACATCTTGTTTTTCGGTGTCAGATAATTTGCTGCTTTTACCAAGCGCAAAAGCCTTGGCTAGCTCCTGAATTTCTATCATGTAACCATCCTGTCGTTATAATTCTACATTTAATTATCAAGAAGACTCAGATCAGAAGCAATTAGTTGATGAAATTTAAGGCAAATAAACTGTAAGCAGTTGTTTGTAATTAGCCAAGTTCCATACTCACTATGATAACGGGGCTCATTGTACTTTAATAAGTTCCATCAATAGTGTTAACTTACTATTAGCACACGTACTGCTATCATTACACCCGTTGTAGAGCCATGCGTAACCCAATAGCTATTTGTTACTCGGTTTCTACTTTTACAACGTCTTTTAATAAATATAAGGACTGTTATGCGTTTTTTGTTACTCATTTTACTATTTTTAACCAGCACTGTGCTTCTGGCCGAAGTGGATCACCCGCTGGTAGGGGCTTATCCCGGAACTTCGATTAAAAGCTACGCCGTGACAAATTATGCTGAAATAGTGCTGCCACTTAATAAAATCACCGACAACGCCGAATTTAGTAGCAAGTCAATTCTGGGTAAGCACACCGGCCATATTTACTTTATTGAAGGCGAACATTCGCCACTGCAAATAGCTGAAAATTATCTCGATGTTGTAAAACGCTTGGGAGGAAAGCTGATTTTGGTTTGTCGTTCTGACTGCGGAAGAAATTTTTCTGATGAATTATTAAAAAGCCGACATTGGACACGTAACGTTTTTCTTAGCATGGCTACCTTTTCGCAAGGCAGTAACGAGCATTATTATATTCTGGCGCAGCTAGGGCCTGATACACATCCTACTTACATACAATGGTTCATTAGACAACCTTATGGCGACAGAGTTGAAATTGGCCAAATAATTAGCGAGCCTCAGCAATTACAACTGGGGCTGGTAACTATTTCGCCTGAAGCATTAAGCAATTCGCCAGGTAGCAGCCCAGCTGCAACCAGTTTAGGGCCAGATAGCGCTAAAGGTGGTGACCACCCGCTTATTTCACGTTATGCCGGCGCTAAGCTTACCCACCGTACTGACACCGAATATACCGAAGTGCGGCTACCAACCGGTATTGCCAATAATAACAAGCAGGTTCCACATTTAACGCTGGCAGGTAAGTCTACCCTGTTGCACTACGAAGCCAGTAAAGATCAGTCTACCTTGCAGGTGTTTCGTAATTACCAACAGGCGCTTAAGGATGCTGGCTTTAACATTTTATTTAGCTGTGAGCACCAAAGCTGTGGCGATGAACAACGTAAATTATTGTGGCAAGGCAGCCCCGATTGGAATCGTTTTAAAAGTTATTTAAGTAATAGTAACGATAAAGATGATGACTACCGCATGCTAACAGCCCATAAAACAGTAAACAAACAAGACATCTACCTGTCGATATATGTACTAAAAGCGAGTGGCTCAACCAATGTGAATATCGCACACGATATTGTTGAGCTAAGCAGCATGCAAACTAACCGCGTCAGTATTGACACCGCCTACCTGCAAAACGAGCTAAGCCGCAGCGGTAAAGTGGTATTGCATGGCTTACATTTTGCCACCGACAGCGCCAGCTTGTTGGCAGAATCGGATACTGCTTTAGCAGTTATTACCGACTACCTGAAAACCCATCCATCGCAGCAGTTTTATGTGGTGGGCCATACTGATAACAGCGGTAGCCATAGCCACAATATACAACTGTCTAAAGCACGCGCTAACAGCGTGTTGCAGGCTCTAATTAAACAAGGCATTAGTACCGAGCGTTTATTAGCAGAAGGTGTTGGCGCCATGTCACCACAGCAGCACAATGCCAATACCGAGGGTAAAGCAGCTAACCGCCGGGTAGAGCTGGTTTTACGTTAAACGGTACTGTGCCGCTTGGGGCGAAAGTAATCCTGATTACTATAAAATTGCGGCTGCTGGTTGGCCGCATACCATAGCGGCACACCTAACAACGGCAAAGGTGTTAACTGTGATGTATTTAACAAATCATCTTGGGTTATTTGTCTTACTAACTGCTCATCCACATACGCATAAGCCTGGGGTAATGGCCATTGGCAAAAACCGCTTGGTACTTCAACAAACAATGCTTTTGCCGTTAAGCCAATAAAAGGGGCTGTCGCCATTTCATATAGTGCATGGCCAAAAATCATTGGCCGTATGCCTTGCCACCAGTCGTGACGTTTATTAATAAAACTGTGCTGCCATTGATGTTCTCGAAGCAGATTAGCATGTTCATAAGTACTGGGTTGCAAACAAATGACTAAGCCGCATTCATCAAACAACGTGAGCTTATTACGTAACTTGCTACGTTGCTTTAATCCGTGTTCAGTTATTTCGTTGATATGCAGCTTATTGAGTAAACTTTTGGTCTTTGGAAACAAACTCCAGATTAAAGCACCAAAAAAGTCATGCCAATTTTGCCGCCGGGTTGGCACCCGCTTAGTTGCATAAATATATTCTTCATAATAGCGACCATCTGCACTGAGCTCATCGTTATCAACAAAGGTAACAGCGGTATGTTGCGCGCATTGGTTCAACCAGTTTAGATCTGGCCAGTGCTTGAGCTGGCAAACATTAAAACACTGACACAGGTCGTTAAAGATGCTGTTGCTATTTAACACAGTGGCATCCCAGTGCAGTGGTGGCATAAAACGGTTTTTTACATCAGTTTTTTGCATAAGCAGTATTTTCTGTTGCTGTGGCTGAAAGTTCTCAGCATGAATTACTTACAAAAAGCGCGAAAAAGCGCTTGCAATTTTACCATGGCATGGCACATTCAAGGGGTGCGTTTAGACGTACATACTGCCAAATTACCCGCGTAGGTTGAAATCTATAGGGTACAAAATGTGTTTACACTAAATTAATTAATAGAGGTTATCATGTGTTCGATATTCGGGGTGCTTGACATCAAAACTGATGTTAAAGCCTTGCGCCAACAAGCGCTACAGTTATCCAAGTTATTACGTCACCGCGGGCCAGATTGGTCTGGCGTGTGGAATAACGACAATGCCATTTTAGTGCACGAGCGCCTGGCAATTGTAGATACTGAAAATGGAGCCCAACCCCTTATCAATGATAATCGAAATCACATTCTGGCAGTGAATGGTGAAATCTACAATCATAAGGCGCTGGAAAAACAACTTGGCGAGCCTTATCCATTCAAAACAAAGTCAGATTGTGAAGTGATATTACCACTGTATTTGGAGCATGGCGTCGAGTTTATTGACATGCTACAAGGGATGTTTGCATTTATTCTGTATGACGCAGAGCAAAACCGATACCTGATAGCACGCGACCATATTGGTATAATTCCACTGTATTATGGCTATGATGAACATGGTCAATTGTTTGTCGCCTCGGAGCTAAAAGCATTAGTACCGGTTTGTAAACAAATTAAAGAATTCCCGCCAGGCCACTACTTTGATAGTAAAGTTGGTGAGCTACGCAAGTATTATCAACGTGACTGGCAAAGCTTTGATGCAGTAAAAGACAACCCTGCCAGCCTGGAAGAGCTTAAAGCGGCGTTGGAGAATAGCGTAAAAACGCATTTGATGTCAGACGTACCTTACGGGGTATTACTGTCGGGGGGCTTAGACTCGTCGTTAACGTCAGTTATTGCCCAGCAATACGCCAAACGCCGGGTAGAAGATGACGACCAAAGCGAAGCCTGGTGGCCACGGTTACACTCGTTTGCTGTTGGCCTTGCCGGATCACCGGATTTAATTGCCGCGCAAAAAGTCGCTGATGCCATTGGCACAGTGCACCATACGGTGCATTTTACTGTGCAAGAAGGCTTAGATTCATTACGCGATGTGATTTACTTCCTGGAAACTTACGATGTAACCACCATTCGCGCCTCTACCCCTATGTACTTAATGGCGCGTAAAATTAAAGCCATGGGCATTAAAATGGTATTGTCGGGTGAAGGCTCAGACGAACTATTTGGTGGTTATTTGTACTTCCATAAGGCGCCGAATGCGAAAGAGTTTCATGAAGAAACGCTGCGCAAACTTGACCGGCTACATATGTTCGACTGCAACCGTGCTAACAAAGCGATGTCGGCTTGGGGTATTGAAGCCCGGGTACCATTTTTAGACAAAGAATTTATGGACGTGGCCATGCGCTTAAACCCACAAGCCAAAATGTGTGGTGGCGGCAAAATGGAGAAACACTTTTTACGCCAGGCGTTTGATGGTGTGTTGCCTGACGAAATACTGTGGCGGCAAAAAGAGCAGTTTTCAGACGGTGTAGGTTACAGCTGGATTGATAGCTTAAAAGCCCATGCTGAAAAAGAAGTGTCGGATCAGCAAATGGCTACTGCCAGCTTCCGTTTCCCCATCAATACCCCAGATAGCAAAGAAGCTTATTACTATCGGGTCATTTTTGAAGAGCACTTCCCACATGCGGGCGCTATTGCCTGTGTACCTGGCGGTAAGTCAGTAGCCTGCTCTACGCCAGAAGCCTTAGCGTGGGATGAAAAAATGGCACAAATGACCGATCCATCAGGTCGTGCAGTGCGGGACGTTCACACTCAAGCTTACTAAAGCTTAACCTTATACAAAATCAAAGGCCACGCTATTGCGTGGCCTTTTTGCTTTAGATTTTTTAATTACTCAATTTGAGCAGAGCCTAATCGGGTATCTTGTTTTTGCTCTTTGCTACGAAACAGGTTTTTCACATCTTCTAGTATTACGTACAGCGCCGGTATTAGCACTAAGGTAATTACAGTCGCAAACAAAATACCAAAGGCCAGGGATACTGCCATCGGCACCACTATTTTAGCTTGCAAGCTACGCTCTAACACAATGGGTGCCAAACCTACAAAGGTAGTCAGCGATGTCAGTAAGATGGCTCTAAAGCGCTGCGAGCCGGCTTGAGACACTGCATCACGCACTGATAACCCCTCTTCCCTCGCTCGGTTAACAAAATCCACCATAACCAAAGAATCGTTCACGACAACGCCAGCGAGGGCAACTAAGCCAAACACTGACATAATACTCATGCTCAACCCCAGTACCATATGGCCAATTACCGCTCCCACCAAACCAAATGGAATGACACTCATTATTATCAGCGGTTGGCTGTATGATTTTAACGGAATAGCCATTAACCCGTAGATACAAAACAGTGCAAAGATACCCGCTTTAATTAAGTCGGCTTGCGCATCCATTTCATCCTGACTTGCACCGTCTAGCTCACCGGTTACCCCTTCATATTTGTCACTAATTTGCGGAATAAAGTCGCGTTGCATCTCGCCAATAACTTTACCCGGTTCAACTGTCGCCTTGTCTACAGCCGCGGTTACGGTAACAGCACGTTCACCATTAACACGATTTATTGCGCTATAGCTTGGCTGCAAGGTGTAACTGGCAACCTGAGCAAACGGAATTTCACCACCCCCGGCAGTACGGATACGCATATTTTCCAAACTGCCAATAGAGCTTCGCTCATTGCGTGGATAACGCACCATCACTTTTACTTCTTCGCCATCGCGCTGCATACGCTGTGCTTCAGCACCATAAAAACCATATCGAACCTGACGTGCAACATCAGCTAGTGTTAAACCCAACAAATGCGCTTCCGGTTTAAGCTCTAATACAATTTCGTCGTTGCCGCCAAGCAAATTATCTTCAATGTCATACACACCGGCATATTCCGCTAACTTTGCTTTTAGCTCTTCCGTTGCCAGTTTAAGGTTATCCAGGTTTGAACCTCGTAGCTGCAATGCTACATCACTGCCACCACCGCCACCGGTTGCCGCATCAATTTTAAATGCTTTTAAACCCGGAATTTCTGGCATTTCTTCGCGCCAGCGATTGGCAATTTCAAAACCGTCGATTTCACGACCTTCGCTTTTCTCCAGCTCCACCACCATTTGACCGGCCGTGTCACCATTTAAGAAAACTAAACGGTGCTTAACAATATCTTCATCAAACTCAGCATTGAGCTTTTCGTTAGCCCGCATAAGCGCAGCTTCAGCTTCACGCATGGCATTTACGGTTGCCGCATTTGAAGACCCGTCCTGCATCGTCAAGTTTGCATTGATAAAGTCACTTGGGATATTGGGGAAAAACACCCAGCGTACAAAGCCGCCACCCAGTACACCAAACATTAAGATCAACATGGCAAAAAAAGCGGCCATCGTGACATAGCGATAACGAATGCAGCGTTCAACAAACGGCTGGTAGGTATTGTAAATAAAACGATTCATCACATTTGAAACTGATAGGCGAACGCGTTTTAAGCCATTGCTGCAGGCACGGCCCATGCTGTAAAACAGGCCTTTGCGATCCGGATCCCACGGTTTAGTGTCCATATTGACAATGTGTGATGGTAGAATCATTTTTGACTCTACCAATGAGAAAATTAAACACAGCACAACGACCCAGGCAATGGAACCCCAAATAGGCGCCTGTGCCCCACCGACCATAAGCATTGGTGTAAAGGCTGCAATAGTGGTGAGTACACCAAAAGTGGCGGGCATAGCGACCTTTTTCGCACCGGCTATTACGGCCTCAGCTGACTTACCACGTTTTTCAATTTCACTGTAGGCACTTTCCCCGATAATAATGGCATCATCCACCACTATCCCCAACACCAGGATGAAACCAAATAAACTGATCATATTGATAGAAACATTAAACAACGGCAGGGGTAACATCGCCATTGCCCCGAGGAAACACACTGGGATCCCAACCATTACCCAAAAAGCAATACGAAATTCGAGGAATAACGTTAATGCAAGCAATACCAAAAACGCTCCCATTAACAAGTTATTGCTCATCAAGTCTAACCGGCCTTGAAGGTAATAACTTGCATCGCCCCAGTGCGCTATGGACACTGACGATGGCAGGTCTTTTTGCTTTTTCTCGACATACTGTTTAACTTGTTCGGCAATTTTAAGGGTATTGTCATCACCGACAGCGTCAACACGAATAGATATCGAGTTTTTACCATCAAAGGTTGATAAATCTTCGCGCTCTATAAAGCCATCGTTAATCACGGCAATGTCGTTTAACGACAAGCGCGTACCATCAGCAAAGGTCAGCAGCACAATGTTTTCAAAGTCTTGGGCAAAATATGCCTGACCTTTAGTACGCAGTAAAATATTACCACTTTCTGCTTTTATTGAACCGCCTGGCAAATCGACCGAGCTACCACGAATGGCCGTTACCACCTGGTCAAAAGTTAAGCCATACTCTTTAAGCTTGGCTTCAGAAAGTTCAATAGACACTTCATAATCGCGCGCGCCAATAACATCTACTTTGCTTACGCCGGGAAGCTTTTTCACTTCATCACGTACGTCTTTTGCTAACTCTTTTAACGTGCGCTCGCTGGCATCACCATATAGCGATAACCACATAACATTACTTTGAAAACGAACCCGATAAACTACCGGCTTTTCGGTTTGCTCTGGCAAAGAAGAAATGGCTGAAACTTGCGTTTTAATCTCATCCATAACCTCTTGCACGTTATAGTTACTGGCAATTTCAGCCCGAACCGTTGCTAAACCTTCTACAGCAGTAGAACGAATTCGCTTGATACCATTAACCCCACGTAAACTCTCTTCTATTTTATCAATAACACCCGTTTCAACCTCTTGCGGTGCAGCCCCTAAGTAAGGCACACGGATGTTAACTTGCTCCAGCACAATTTCAGGGAAAATTTGTTTTTTAATAGTAAATAAAGATGCTACACCAGCGACCAAAATAATCGCCATTAACAGGTTGGCTGCGACGCTATTGCGCGCGAACCACGCGATAATGCCTTTGTTAGTATCCATACCTTACTCCTTTACCTGAGTGGTAAGCGCTGTGGCCTCCTCTGAAGCGGCGTCGTTGGCAACCTGTTCATCCGTGTCGCCCGAAACACGCACCACAGTTCCAGCCAGTGGGTTAGCAATAGCAGACACGGCTAAGCGGTCACCGTCTAAAAAACCACTGCGTACATAGGCATGACGTTCGTCACTGCGCTCTAAAACAACAGGCCGGAACTGCAGTTGACTATCTTTATCAACCACCAAAACCTGTTGCTGTGCTAATAACAAATAGCGCGGCACTACAATAACATTGGTTGTGGCATCACCCAGAATCTCTGCCTGAACAAAGCGGCCAAAGCGAAGCGGTGTTTTGACTGGCGAATTACGCTGATACGGGTCTTGCACTTGCGCTACCGCATAGATAACGCGGCTGCGTTCATCTAAAACACCCTCTGTACGCACTAATTTCGCAGGCCACTGCACCACTTCACCAGAAACCGTAGCGGTAAGTGTGACATCAGGCTTAACTGAATCGTCTGCAAAATCGGGTAGCTGAATAAAACCTGCATCATTGTCCGTTAATGGTAAGCGAATTTCGGCTACATCAGTGCCATAAATGGTGCCGACACTGCTACCACGGGTAATGAACTGTCCCAGGTTTGCATTTCGGCTTTTCACCAAACCTGCGTATGGGGCTCTGATTTCGGTGCGGGCCAAATCACGGTTTGCACGCTCTAACTCTGCCTCAGCAGAACGAACGGTTGCTAGTGCACTGGCTAATTGCGGGCGGCGTAATCCTAATTCTGGCGCCGTTCCATCAGTAAATGAACGCCATTCTTCTTCTGCTACACGACCACGGGCTTTTTCTTCCTCTAAAGCCGCTTGCGCATTAGCTAAACTCGCCTGTGCTGCCTTTACATTGGTTAAATAGTCAGATTGCTCTACCCGAACCAGTAAATCGCCTTCGTTAAAAAAACCGCCCTCGATAAAATTGTCCGCCACCTCAACAATGCGTCCATTAACCTCAGAACTTAAATTAGTTTCTAAACGCGGTTTTACGGTACCTTGCGACTGAATTTTATAGACCAAATCTTCGGTTTGGATAGTCTCAGCATTAACCAGAACAGACTGACGCTGCTCCTCTTTTTTCTCAGGTGGTTTACGCATACTTATTAGGGCGCTTGATGCCACCACAGCCAACACAATGATGACGACTGGAACTGCAATTTTGATAACTTTTGATGCCATGACAATTTCCATGATGCTATTTACTTTGCGTTATACTAAAACGCTTACCTATTAAAGTAACCTACTGAATGTTACGCTTTGTATCTGTAGAGTTTAGGTTAGGCTGGCAAACCCGGACAGTTGATGCATAAGATCATTGCAGGTTGGCATCATCACCCCCAGTGTTTTCAAGCTTTGAACACAACAAAAAGACAAAAACCGTCTGCATCCCCATCCTGCTGAAAACACATTTAAGTAATATCTTGTTACAACTGCACTTAATAAGTTTCGCTTTATGTATCATTAAAATCAGTTATATCGTTCACTCAAACTATTATTTGCACTGGATAAGAAAATTCCCTATGGTATTTCAACCAGCGGCATGTTCATATTTTCACCATAATAAAACCGCATAATTTCAAAGACACTGACAGACGTATTGAATTTTAACCATTATGTTTAGGGAATAATTATGAGTATTAATAAGCAATATCTAAAAACCAAACCGCTGTGCAAAGTCACTTTTACCCTACCTGCACAGAGGCTGGAGAAAATAGAGAACGTCGCTTTGCTAGGAGAGTTTAACGACTGGGATCCGCAAGCATTACCGATGAAAAAAAGTAAATCGGGTGACTTTACTGCAACGTTAAATTTGGAAAAAAACAAAGAATACCAGTTTCGATACCTGGTCAATGGCGGTACCTGGCTAAATGATGAAGCGGCTGACAGTTACCAACCCTCGCCGGTATCTTACGATAACAACTCTGTCGTTCGACTTTAGATGCTAACGCAATAGAAAAAGGGCGCCGCAGCGCCCTTTTGTTTATCTGCGACCTGTTAGCACTTTTGTAATACTAAACACCCCACTGAATATCCGGCACCAAACGAACATAAAATGGCAAAATCGTCCGCGTTGAGCCCTTGTTTATTTTTATGAAATGCAATAATTGAACCTGCCGAAGCTGTATTAGCATACGTGTCCAAAACCAGTGGCGCCTCTTCGGGCAAAGGATCTCGGCCCAGTATCTTTTTCGCCGCAAAAATATTCATATTGATATTGGCTTGATGCAACCACAATCGTTTTAATTGCTCAGGGGCAACGTGTTGCGCGGCCATCTCACCAAGAATAACATCGGCTACGATTGGCAGTAGCTCTTTGAACACTTTTCGGCCTTGTTGTTTAAAAAAAGGCACCATCGGATCTGCGGGCAAACAATGCTCGGTATAACCCACATCGCATCGTATGTTGTTGGAAAACTCTGTTTTTAATCGCATACCGTTAATTCGCCACGCATTGTCACTGCTGCAGGTGTCTTCGCCTTCAATAATGGTCGCAGTACACACATCGCCAAAGATAAAATGACTGTCGCGGCTACGATAGTTCACCTGAGGTGAAGCAAATTCAGGGTTAACCACCAATACCACTTTGGCGGTACCACCTCGAATGGCATTTACGGCATTACTAATAGCAAACGTTGCAGACGAACAGGCCACATTCATATCGAATGCATAGCCTGCAGCACCCAGTTGTTGTTGTAATTCAATAGATAACGCAGGATACGGCCGTTGTATGTTGGACGCGGCACAAATAATTAAATCGATATCAGCTGCTGTTTTGTTTGCTTGAGCCATGGCTTCATGCGCGGCAACCAACGCCATTTCAACCATTTCTGGCAGTTGATCTTCATTACGTCGTTCAAACACCGGACGCATAATAGCGGGGTCAAGAATACCGTCTTTGTACAACACGTGGCGGGATTTAATGCCAGAGGCTTTTTCAATAAATTCGCAGCTGGAATGCTCCAAGCTTGTGACGTCACCTTTAGCAATCGCGTTGACATTTTCCTGATTAAACTGATCAACATACTGATTGTAGCTGGACACCAGCTCCTCATTTGTAATCGTCTGCGCTGGTGTATATAAGCCAGAACCGCTAATAACCACATTCTTCATCTCTAGGGCCTTGTTCTTGACAGCATTTGTTACCATCTTACATGTGTGGGCAGTATAACTGAATTTAGGTGACGATATAAAACGCTGAAATAACAACTCCAGTATTCAGTACCCGTTTATGCAAGCTGGTATACAGTAACGCCATGTCTGAGCCATAATAGGCTCGCTTTTGCTTTTTTCATGATTTTCAGGACAACACTCTTCTTATGTCGATGACCCGCTTGCTCAATAGTACGTTGCTGCTAACCATGTTAACAGTAAGCGGTATGGCTATTGCACAGGCTAAGTTAACACTGCAAATAAAAGGCGTTAAGGGCCCGTTAAAAGCGAATGTAGACATTTATTTGCAAAAATTTCGTGACACCGAATTTAGCGCCGGAATGCGCTTTTATACTGAACTGGAACAAGAGTCCCGAACAGCGTTAGAAGCATTGGGGTATTACCATAGTAAAATTAGCATAGATGCCTCTCCCGAATCACCACATGCTTTAACAGTAAATATTGAAGCCGGAGAACCCGTTCGTATTGCACAGGCTGATATTCAGTTACTTGGCGAGGCGTCCACCGATGCTGATTTTATACAACTTCTGCAACAACAAGGCCCTGCCAAAGGTCAAGTTTTACATCATGGTCAATACGAGGGTTTTAAGCGTGCCTTGCAAAATCTGGCACTGCGAAAAGGCTATTTTGACGCACAGTTTCGCCTAACCCGAATTGACGTTGCTGCAGAGCTTAATCAGGCATTTGTGCATGTACATTTTGATGCCGGCAGCCGTTATCAATTTGGTGAAGTGCGTTTTGAAGGCAACCAAATTGAAACGGCACGCTTGCAGTCTATGCTTCCATTTTCCACTGGAGACAAGTACCAAGCCAGTAAATTAGGTGAATTAAATCAAGCACTCGCTGCAAGCGCCTGGTTTTCCTCTATTTTGGTTGAGGGAGAAACAGATAATATGACGCAGTTTGCTTTACCTATTAAAGTTACACTGGAACCTGAGCGTCGAAATATCATTGAAACCGGTATTGGCTACTCGACTAATGACGGACCACGATTAAAGTTAAACTGGTTAAAGCCCTGGCTAAATAAGGCAGGACATAGCCTACGTTCGGACTTGTCCGTGTCTGAAAAAGAGCAAAGCATTGAGGCCGGATACAAGTTGCCTCTGGCGTCGGTAGCCACCGATTTTTATCAATTGCAACTCGGGTTTCGACATCGTGATCGTGATGACACTGAAAGTCAGGAATTGAATATGTTGCTTGAGCGTTACTGGTTAATCAGTGATGACTGGTATCGTACAGCATCCATCCGCTGGCTTTATGAAGACTTTATACAAGCTGATCAGCGCGACAACATCAGCCTGATTATGCCTGGGATCAGCTATAGCCGCAGCAGGCGAAAAGGCGGCGCTTTGCCCTACTCAGCTGACAGACTGTCTTTGCGGGTTGAAGTATCGAATGAAGCATGGGGATCTGATGCCAGTTTTGTCCGGCTTCGTGGCCGCGCAGGTTGGATAGGCAATGCGGGTGACAATCATCGCTTTGTCACCCGACTCGATGGTGGTGCCATTTTAATGGAGACGCTGTTAAACCTACCGCCTTCATTGCGCTTTTTTGCCGGCGGAGATAATAGTATCAGAGGCTATGGCTATGAGTCGGTTGCGCCGCGAAATGAAGCAGGCGAACTTACCGGTGGCCGTTACATGTTAACTGGTACGGTAGAATATCAATACCGGTTAACAGGCAATTGGTGGCTTGCCGCGTTTACTGATTATGGTAGCGCCTGGGATGATACACCCGACTGGGTGCGCGGTTTGGGTGCAGGTGTGCTCTGGGCCTCCCCTATTGGCCCGGTTAGACTGGATTTTGGCTTTGGTCTTGATAAACCCAACGGCGAAAGCGCATTTCAACTGCATTTTTCGCTAGGGCCTGAAATATGAGTTGGCAACGCACTACACATCTCACTAGACGCAGCCTGAAATGGATGCACTGGACAGTGGTCCTGCCTATTCTACTGTTGCTTCTGCTAGTTGCCTCATTATTGTTTAGTGCACCGGGCTTGCGACTAAATCTATGGCTGGCCGAGCACCTGGTTGAAGGATTTACCGTAGAAAGTAGCAGCGGAAGTTTGCTTGGCGGGCATGTACTACACAATATACGTTTCCAACAAAATAATATTGAGTTTACCTTGCAGCGCTCTGCATTGCAGATTAACAGCCGCTGTTTGCTTAGCTTGTCTGCTTGTGTAGAAAGGCTATCGCTATCAGGCTTAACATTGACGGTCTTAGCTAATGACAGTACCACTAACGACGGTACCTTCAAAGAGGAAGCCCCAAGCACAGCAGCAACTATCCCCTCGTTATGGTTACCCTTCCCACTCACTATCACACAATTTACGGTTGACGATGCCATCGTTACGACCCCGTCAATGCAGTTAACATGGCAGGGCTTTAATACGGGGCTCGCCGCATGGGGGGATAAAATTCAGCTTAGCCGGCCAACCTTTGAGCAAGTCCGACTAACCTTACCTGAGCAACCAAAAACGCCTGACACTGTGCCATTTCGTTATCAGCCACTGGTGTTACCCGAACTTACTATGCCAATGCGGCTATTTATCGACCACTTTACGGTGCGCGATGCGACATTGGTCCAACAAGGTCGTAAACAACACCTCACGGAACTAAACCTATCGTTACAATGGCAACAACAACAACTACAAATACTGCAACTGGATGCCATTCATACCGACGCAACATTACATGCCAACGCCGCAGTAACGACAACAGGGCCGTATTCACTGCAAGCCGATGTTAGGTTGTTACTGACCAACGCTGATCTCAACGACCAACAGCTTTCACTAACTGCAAACGGTGATCTGGCAACGCTCAATCTTAGCGCCCGTTCCACCGGGCCTGTTGCTGCAACGCTTGATGCAACACTTAACTTATTGCAACCCGACCTACCACATCAATTAAAGGTGTATAGCGAGAAAGTACAATGGCCCATTGTGTCTTCACAGCCAGATATTGTATTGCAAGGCACTGAGTTTGCATTACACGGTGACTTGCAGCGTAGCCTTTTTAGTGGTCATACTGATGCAATTGCTAATAGTGCGCCTAATGTTAACGCTGAATTTGCCGGCACGGCTGGGCTTAATGGTGTTGAAATTGAACAACTGCTTTTAAAGACATTAGACGGGCAAATTACCACCACCGCACATCTTGATTGGCAAAACGGTATTCAATGGCAGGGGCAGGCCACAGTAAAACAGGTAAAACCCGGCGCTTACTGGCCAGAATATTCCGGCTTACTCAATGGCTCGATGCATTTTACCGGCCAGCTCACCGCCGACAATAGTTGGCAAATAGCGTTAAACCAATTGAAGTTAGATGGCACCTTACGTGACTATATATTTAACCTGGATGGCACTTTTTATGCCGAAGATAGCAGCGGCACGGGAGATTATCAGTTCAGCACCCCGGGTTTAACACTGCGACATGCTGACAATGCCGTATCCGTACAGGGGCGCTTGCAACAAGACTGGCAACTGCAAATTAATGTCGATATTCCTGATTTAAAACAGTCACTTAATGCAGTAGGCGGAGCAGTAGATGGTCAATTTACACTCAGTGGGCCACGTGCACAGCCAAAGTTTAATGGCGCAATAAACATTGACAACCTGCTGTGGCAAGACCTTAGCATTACGCAATTAAGCCTAACGTCTGACATATGGCTGGATAATGCCAGAAAATACAATGCAATCATTAGCATTGACGCCAGTGATGCAAAATACCAACACCAATTACTGCAGCAATTTAGTCTAACTCTAAACGGAAATGAGCAGCAGCATCAGCTTAATATGGCGTTGATAAGTCAGGAACATCAAGCTGAACTTGCGCTAGCTGGCTCGCTGTCTTCTGACCAACAGCATTGGCAAGGTGAATTGCTACAGGCAAAAATAAACAGTTTACTGGGTGCCTGGCAGCTACAGAAAACAGCGCCGATGCAGTTTTCGCTGCAGCAGCAACGCTTTGAACTTGCAGCACATTGCTGGCAACAGCAAGATAGTAATATCTGCCTAACCAAGCCCCTAAGTATCAGTGAATCTAAGTTTGATTTAGCACTTCACATTACGGAGTTTGATTTAGACACACTCGCTGAATTAATGCCTTACGGTACTGCCCTTAACGGCGATATAAATGCGCAGTTAACCGCGAACTGGCAAAAGAATTCACTTCCCAAGGCTACGCTAAACCTGACCGGTAAAGCAGGAGGTTTTAGTCAGCAGCTGGATAAACCGTTAAGGTTAGACTGGCGCCAACTCACGCTCTCCAGCGCTTTGGCTAACGATAACATTAACAATACACTACATATCAATTTTAACGACGAATCGACACTGAATAGTGATGTGAAAATTAGCGGACTGCAACAAGGTAGCCGGCAATTGCAAGGCGAGTTGAAGTTACGCCAGTTCACCCTACAGTTTTTACGACCTCTGTTGGGGGAGTTAACAGAACTCAGCGGTGTGCTATCAAGCGATATAAAGTTGGCAGGAAACGTGGATACACCAGAAGTTACCGGTGATATCAACCTTAGCCAGGGACGAATTAAAGGCAAGCTAGCACCGGCTGATATCGACAATGCCGAGATTGCATTAACCTTTGCTGGCCAGGAAGCAAAAATGGCAGGCCTACTCGACACGCCCAGTGGCCGAATCGACATTACTGGTAGCGCAAGCTGGCAGCAACTATCGGATTGGCAGGCATCGGTTAATATTAAGGGTGATACGCTTAAATTGCAGGTTCCGCAAGCCAGATTACAACTAGCGCCCGACTTAACTCTGCACGCCAGCCCGCAGCGAACACGTCTAACAGGCACGGTAAATATTCCGGTAGCGACGATTAATATCGATAGCTTGCCAAAAGAGGCGATTGAATTGTCTGACGACGTGGTATTAGTGGATAGGCAATTACAGCCTCTGCCGCAACAGGCTAAATCGACTTTTATGTTCGAAACAGATATCAATGTGTTGCTTGGAAACAACGTCAAGCTATCCGCTTTTGGTTTAAAAACGTTGTTAAACGGTAACCTTCGTGTGCGCCAGCAAGCACAACAACCGCTGTTGGTACTTGGTGATGTCAATTTACGCAACGGTACGTTCCGCGCCTATGGCCAAGATTTGCTGATCCGCAAAGGTAAAATGACTTTCAATGGACCATCTGATCAACCCTTCTTGAACATTGAAGCCATACGCAATCCAGAAAATATGGAAGACGATGTTATTGCCGGTATCCGGGTTAATGGTTCGGTGGATGATCTTAGCGTTGCAATATTTTCAGAACCGGCAAAAGCACAGGCTAATGCACTGTCGTATTTATTGTTGGGACGAGATATGGAAAGCGGCTCAGGTAGCTCAGGCAATGCAATAACCACTAGCCTGATCGGTATGACACTCGCATCAAGTAGCAAGGTTGTAGGTGAAATAGGTGAGGCATTTGGCTTACAGGATCTCACGTTAGACACCGCCGGCGCGGGCGATGATTCTAAGGTGACAGTCAGTGGCTATCTATCCCGCGATTTACAGGTTAAATACGGCTACGGCATTTTTAATGCCGTAGGAGAGTTTACTCTGCGTTATCGTGTAATGCGGCGATTATATCTGGAAGCCGTTTCAGGCTTGGATGAGGCTGTAGACTTACTCTACAAATTTGAGTTTGATTAGTCAGACTGCAACAAAAAATGCTGATAACGCCCCAAAGACGCATAGGGTTCAGTGCGGTTATACTGCAGTTCCAGTGCCAGTAGTTGGTCAAAATGACTTTGCTGCTGTGCTGGCTCGCGCAGGTAATCATGAAAACAACGTACCCCGGTTTTGCTCATTAGGGTAAAACCGGCCTGTCGACACCAACTTAATACATCAGCAGGAGATAACGGATGCTGAGGGTTTAAACTAACTTTCTTTTTAACTTTAAAATCGGCAGCCACATAATCAAAGTTACCATAGACAATATTGGCAAATCGCTTGGCTTCTTTGTTATAAAACATCAGTGACAATATACCGCCAGGCTGCAGTAATTTTTTTAGCTGGGCAATAGCGGTTTCTGGCTCAGCTAACCACTCCAGCATAGCATGACACAAGATAAGTGAATATTGCTGTGTTTGGCTTGATGCTAATGCCGCCAAACCAATATGTTCAAAACTCACCTGATTTATCTGCTGTGCTGTTGCAGCTTGCTGTGCTATCTGCAACATCTCTATAGAAATGTCTGTCAAATGCACATGATGGCCCTGTGCAGCCAGCGCCAATGCAATCTGTCCCTGCCCCGCCCCCACATCCAAAATACGTGTAGGTTGTTGTAACACGTTAAGATCAGCTAAATCACGCAGCAGTACCTGCTGGCGCAGCAATCCTTTGGTATTAGCATAAATGTTATGCTGAAACTTAGTCGCTATACCGTCAAAACTACGATCAGTTTTTATTGTCATGCCGGGTTATCGATATCAATAAATTGCACATCTAGACCAAATTGCCCGGCGATACATTCTCCCAAAGCTTTGATACCATAACGCTCAGTCGCATGATGGCCGGCAGCAATAAAATGGATCCCCAGTTCACGAGACAAATGTATGGTTTGTTCTGATACCTCACCAGTGATAAAGAGTTGGGCCCCTGCTGCTGCAGCCTGTTCAATATACCCCTGGCCGCCTCCTGTGCACCACGCCACTATTTTTACACTTCCAATACCGGCGTCATGCACCAGTACTTGTCTGTTTAAACCGCTTTCAAGTGACTTGGCTATGGTATCCAACGCCGTTTCAGCAGTTAATTCACCCTGCATTAGTACACCGTTCGGTTCAACGTCATTCACCGCGCAAACATTTGTTGCATGCAGCAATAGCCCCAACTGGGCGTTATTGCCAAGCACAGGATGTACATCGAGCGGTAAATGATATGCCAACAGATTAATATCCTGGTTTAACAAGGTTTGCAGCCGTTTTTTCTTAATACCAATAACCGGATAAGCTTCATTTTTCCAAAAATAACCGTGGTGCACCAATATAGCATCTGCGTTAACGGCTACTGCGGCATCCAACAGCGCCTGACTCGCTGTCACCCCTGTAACCACGCGGTTGATTTGCGCTTTACCTTCAACCTGCAAGCCATTAGGGCAATAATCACGTATCTTATTAACTTGCAGTTCGTCGTTTAACCATTTCACTAAGATGTTGCGCTCAACCATGTCTCGGTTCCCCGCTATTAAAATGGCGCTATTGTACTGCAATCAATAAAAAAAACAGGCACATTTGTCTTAACAGGGCAAAATGTTGTATAAATACCGAGCTACATGCATAAAATAATATCTGTTAAGGATCCGTATGACTAAATTGGATAAAGATCTGGTTGTTGCCGAATTTACAGCAGCCTATAAAGCCGCATTTGGTAAAGCACCACAGCTGGAGCAAAAGCCAGGTTGGTTCAGCGTAGACGGCGGTAAAAATATTCGTCTGGCAGAGCTTGCCGAACTGGGCGCAAGTTACACGCCAACCAAAAAAGCATCACCGGTAGCTGCAAAGCAAGCTACTGCACCAAAAGCTGCCCCTAAACCGGCTAAAGCAGTAAAAGTGAAATCTACTGGCAACGGTCAGTCTGCTGCTGCAATGTGGGCGCAACGTAATGGCAGTGCACAGCGAGCACCCAGAGGATGCCGTTAAAACGTTTAAGTCTGGTTGCTTAATGCGGCCAGGCGCGTTTTTGTTTCTATCCACTGCCCCATAAACTTAGTACTGCGATAAGCATGATGGCGTAGCATTAAGCCGGTAAAGTTTCTCTGACGATGCATCTCTATCTGCTGAAGTGTCTGTATCAACTCATACCATATTCTTTGTTCATGCTGCTTTAGACTAAATTTGCTCTGTACAGTGTCAAAGCCATGCTTTTGAGCAAGTTGCCATAAGTCGACATGCTGGTACAACGTCACTGCTGCCTCAGCTAAAGCAATATCATCATTAGCAATGATACCGGCCCACTGGTTGTCTAATAACATACCTTCAGCACCAATATCCGTTGTAACACTGGGGGTACCGCAGCGCATGGCATCTAAGAGTTTGCCTTTTAACCCAGCACCAAAGGCTAACGGCGCCAAACAAACCCGGGCTTGCTGCAGTACACTAACCGCATCGTCAGCCCAACCTTTGATCAGAAAACCTTGCTTAGCATTATGCAATGCTGTGGCTTTGGGCGGCGGATAAGCACCATAAATATGTAATTCGGCTTGCGGTAACTGCTTACGGATCAGCGGCCAGATACTTTGCTGTAACCACAGCACAGACTGCCAGTTTGGCGCATGGCGAAAATTGCCTATCGCGACGAAATGCTGTCGCTGATTAAAGTCAGGTACATTTGATAACGAGGTGTTGTCCATTAAAAACGGGCAGTAACACAACTGGCTTGCTGGCACAGCATAGTGCTGCTGAAGTAGCTGCATCTCAAACTCAGATATAACCAAGGTAAGATCACAACGATAAATCGCTGCAACTTCACGCAGCGCTAACTCAGAATTTAGTGCTTGCGCGTTCACAGGATTGCCGCTTTTAAAGCACTGATGCCTCGCATCCCTAAGCGCATGACAGTCTTCCATGTCTAAGATGCGCATAGCGTCTGGACAAGCTTGCTCTACACGCCAGCCAAATTGTTCTTCCAACATAAAGCGGTCAAACATCACAGCCTGCGGAGCTTGCTCCGCTATCCAGTTATCGAAACTACTATCGTTCAAACTGATGCAGTGCTCCGCAACGCCAAGCTCAGCCAATGCAAATCGGTGCGGGCTAAGTTCTGCCGCACTGGCAAAAATTACCCGCCAATTTTTGGCCAGAAATAATTGAATTAAGCTAAGCATCCGATAGCCCGCAGCGGAAGACTTCGGCTCTGGCCAAACATAGCCAACGATAATCAACAATGGCGTCGTTGCAGACATGGCACCTCCAAATAAAGCATGCATTCTACCTGCAAAACTGCGCCAGCGACACCGATTGACGTGCTAACATGGCTAACTCGAAGAATTGGGACGTGTTATGACAACAACCTATTACTCTCCAATTGAAGAACGGTTCCACGCTATTACTCATGGTATTGGTGCCATTTTGGGCGTACTTGCCCTGATAGTAATGCTTAAACTGTCATTACAAACAGGTGACCACTGGCATCTGGCCAGCAGTGTTATTTATGGAACAAGCATTATTTTGCTCTATAGCAGCTCAACACTGTATCACTGCGTCCAACAAACCGACTTTAAACGCAAACTACGTCAACTTGATCACGCAGCGATTTTTGTACTTATTGCCGGCACCTACACCCCTTTCACACTGCTAAATTTGCGTGACAACTGGGGTTTACCCCTATTTGCATTAATTTGGACTGTGGCAATTGCAGGTGTCATTATTGAGCTTGCAACAGGATTAAAATACAAAAAATTATCCTTATCACTCTATCTCGGTATGGGTTGGTTGGTGGTGATTGCTATTCAACCCATGTTAAACAATGTTGAAACTGGCGGTTTGCTGCTATTGCTTGCTGGGGGGGTAATTTACTCGCTTGGCGTCATTTTTTATGCCTGGAAACGCTTATTTATGCATCATGTGATCTGGCATATCTTTGTTTTGGTTGGCAGCATCCTGCATTTTTTCGCGGTATATTATTTTGCGCTAAACATGTAAAAAAGGCCGGAAAATCCGGCCTTTTGGGTATTGCTAGTATTGGTACGTAAACGTCACACCACTAAACGCGGTATAACCACGTATGCCGACATGCCAAGTGCCTGCCTGCGGATTGTTAATCGTGCACACTTCATTATTACCATTTAGATAAGGCCGACAAGTATATGACGTTGTTGTTGGTTGACTGCCATAACGCATGTATAAATCAGCATCACCTGTGCCTCCTGAAATTTGGAAGGTCAAAGTTGATACGCCAGCCGGAATTTGATAACTGCCTCTTAACCACTGACCACTGGTACCCGACAAGTTAGGGAATGATGCGCCACCGCCTGGAGGTGTACCATCACCACCGCCATCACCCGAACCGTCACAGCCATTATTGGTTAAATAATCATGAGCAGCTTTCGCTTTAACAATACCCCAACCATAAGACGTGTCACGACCCGATGAACCACGGTCTTCTGCTGTCGCATTTAAGGCACTACGGATTTGTGCTGCTGAACATTGTGGATGATTACTCCATACCAGAGCGGCCACACCTGCAACATGAGGCGATGCCATTGAAGTACCGCTAATACTGTTATAACCACCATTGTTCCAGGTAGAACTTACACCAACACCTGGTCCGGCAATTTCAACCTGCGAGTTACGCTGTGAGAAACTGGCAAGAGCACCACTTGAGCTCACTGCTGCAACGGAAACAACCGCATCATAGGACGCAGGATATGATAAGCTGGTATTACCGCCATTACCTGCTGCCGCAACCAATAACATGCCGCTATTATAAAAACTGTTCATTGCTGCATTTTCAGTCTGGTTGGATGAACCACCACCCAGACTCATGTTGACCACTTTAGCGCCTGCATTCTGACAAGACTGAATACCATCAATCAGATCCGATGCGAAAGTCCAGTTACCTGAATCATTAAATATTTTTACAATGTGTACACCGGCCTGACCAGATCCAATCACACCGACAACACCACTGTTGTTGTCCAACGCTACCATCGTGCCCGCAACGTGGGTACCATGGCCGTTACCATCCGAATACCAGTTGCCATGACCCGAAAAAGCAAAACCGGTTACACCAGAGCTCTGCAAATCTTCATGGCCAGAAGTGTATCCAGTATCAATAACACACACTTTAGTATTACCAGCGCTGCTGTCACTCACCTGGTTCGCTTGCACCATGGTGATACCATAAGGGGTAGATTGTGCAAATGGAGTAATAACATCCATTAAGTAGCGCTTAGCATCAACTTCAACGTATTCAACGTTTGGATCACTTTGCAACATCTTAAGTTGTTTAGGTGAAAGTTTAGCGACTGACGCATTAACCGCGGAAAGATGTTTCAATGCGGAGACGTTGGCTTTTTGCAGCGTCTGCTGCGCACGCAGAGCTGAAAACTCGGCAACATTCGCTGCGGTGCCGTCAGTACTCATCAGCTCCTGTGCGGCTGGGTTTTTGAACTTAATAATGTAACGGTCAGACGTTTCTTCTAATAGCGCTGGCAAAGTAATTGCTTGTTCGGCGATATTTAGGCCTTCAGCGACGGCAACAGAGGTAAAGCTCAGGGTAAAACAGCTGGCAGACGCAAGTGCCAGTAAAGTAGTCATTTTGTTCATCATAGTGCCCTTGGTAGGTTTTATAAGGTCCATGTTGTACGTTTCGCATCCTGCTGCTCAAAACCTAACCAACTATCACCCAGACATCCATTACAAACACATTATAAATTCTTTACAAATGTATGAGATAAACCTTTTTCAGAAAATTAATATAACTATCAGAAACAAAATGATTTATTTAGGAACAAGTACGTCTATTACATGATCATCATTACGAGTGTTAACGAAAAACTAAGGTTTAGGACCATTACCTATGCGCTGCAATGTAAACCAAAAAATAGAACCTTGATCTTTAACTGAGTGAAAGCCGATATTGCCATAGTGATTTTCAATAATTTTTTTGCAGATAGCTAAACCTAAACCTGAACCTTCTTTTGCCCGGCTATCTGAACTGTCAGCTTGAGAGAACTTCTCAAATATTCGTTGTTGAAACATCTCGGGTATACCACTTCCACAGTCTTCAACTTCCAACTTAACGTTATGCTCAGTCGCACTTAATCTAACAACGACTGTCCCTTGCTTTGGCGAAAATTTAATGGCATTCGACGTCAGATTATCAATAACCTGCCGCAGTCGCAGTGCATCAGCATTAACGATAAATGTATCATCTCCATTAACTTTTAACGTAAGTTCTACGTCATAACGTTTTGCATAAGGTAACATCGCTTGAACCGCTTGCGACGCCAAGACAGCTAAATCTATGTGTGCAACATCTAACGTAAAATTCCCCGCCGCAAACTTTTGTAAATCGAGTAAGTCATTAATCAAATGGGCTAACCGCTCACTATTGGCTTGAGCAGTTTGCAACATACTTTGATAGGCAGGATGATCAGGCGTTAATACATTTTGCGCGATAAGACCTACTGCCCCTCGAATTGCTGTAAGCGGAGTCCGCAGCTCGTGGCTTACGGTAGCGATAAACTCATCTTTTAGTTTATCAAGCCGCTTTAATTCCAAATTCGTTTTCGCTTGCTCTTCCAAGCTTCGCTCTAACTGTTTGGTTCGCAGCGATAAAGTAATAGAGCTTTCCTCTAACGCACTTGTTCGCTCAGTAACTCGGGTTTCAAGTACGACTTGGGCCCGGGCTTTATCATCTACGGCTGACTGTAACAACCGGTTAATTTGCCTGATATGGCGCATGCGATAAAGATGTAGCAACCAAAGTATTAACGCAACGCATAACATTGCAGAGTAAATAACCCAGCGTTGCTGCCACCAGTGCGGTAAAACCTGTAACGTAGCGACAATTTCAGCAGCGCTAAACACACCATGGTTATTTGATACTTTAAGCCACAGGGGATAAGTGCCGACAGGTAAATTCGCGTAGAAAGCGCTATTATTGGTACCCGCCATAACCCAATCTTGATTAATTCCAGCCAGTTTGTATTGAAATTGATTCCGCTGCGGATCCTGATAGTCTAAGGCACTGAATTCAAAGCTCATGGTATGACTGTCAGGCGCAAGTCTGATTAACGGCCACGGCTTGCCATGCGGTTTTATTTGCACAATATGATGATCGATAACAAAAGATGATAATACTGGCTGAGGCACAGCGTTATTGCCAGTAAGCAGTGAGGGTTTAACTGAAATCAACCCCGCTATTGCACCAAAATAAAGTGTATCGTTTTCGGCAAACATCGCGTTGGTGTTTAGCTCCGAACTAACCAAACCATCATGGCTGGTGTAATGTAAGAACCGTTGCCCTGATGTTGGTCGGTATCCTAAACCTTTTGCGGTCATAACCCACAATTGTTTACCCTGTTGCAATACACCTAGAACATTATTAGAGGGTAAACCCTGTTTAGTTGTGATGAGCTGTTGCTCACCACTTATTTGGTTAACTACCACCAAACCTTCACGACTGCATATTACCAACAGCGCAGCATGCTCGCTAACGCATTGCACATTATTGTGTACTAGTTTTATTTTAGAGTCTGGTAAAGCACTAAACTGCTGCATCTCGCCAGTAGCCAGATTAATTTGGTATACGCCACTGTATCGGGTGGCAACCCACAGCTGGTTATTTTCACCAACAAAGAGTTGCTGTACAGCATTGCCGACCGATGTTTCAGATAATTGCGTCAGCCAATGCTGTACTGCATGCAGTTCTGGTTGCCAGGCAATAACACCCTCGCCCCACATACCTAAATACAACCTGCCTGAATCATCAATTTTTAAATCGCGAACATTCCGATTAGCAACACCGGCCAAGTCGAAAGGCTCACTTAGGTTTTTAATACCGGTATCCGGATGATAAAGTAGTAATCCGTTGTCGGTTGCCACATAAATTTGGTTAAGTGCACCTGCGACTACCGCATTTACACGACTGCCGACATTATATTGAGTAAATTGACCGTCATCTAACGTTATCTGATATAAGGTTTCTGCACCACCAAGCCACATTTGACCGTTATGTTTTAAAATTGCAGTAACTGAAAAGCCATCTTGTTGCGCTAAACTAGCAGATATACTACTAATGTCTGTAAAAGCGTTACTCGAAACAATATTCCGGTATAACCCTCCCTCCCGTGAGCCTAACCACAACACGCCAGAGCGATCCGTTAAAATGCTGCGAATATTAACGTGGCTCAGTGACTGAGTCACAAGTGGAGTTTCACCGTCTAAATTAATACGAAACAGGCCATTGTAGCTTCCAATCAGCAAGGTATTTTGGGCATCTCCACCGGTAATAACGTTTAGTACGGGCTCTGACAATCCTGCTGCCATCAGGGGTAAAGCGACAAACCGTTGCTGCTCTGTCTCGTAGCGGAATAAGCCTATACGACTTCCCACCCAAAGCTGATTGTTAATATTTTTTATTACTCTGATTTCATTGCTTCGGCTTAAATTGTCAGCACCGGGCACTAATTCAATAACGGGGCTAAGCCCCACATCGTCATGCCAGCGATGCAAACCAGCAGAGGTGCCAATCCAGATAGCGCCATCAGTTGTTTTTGTCAGGCTCCAAATTCTTTGGTCTGCCAGTACTGGATACAGTGGGTCACGACCTATATGACTGATACTATCATCTGTTTCAATCCGGCTTAAACCGGCAGTTGTTCCTACCCACACCCGCCCAGAATTATCTTTAAGCAACGCTTGAATCTGATTGCCAGCCAGTCCTTTTGCTTCAGTAAAACGCGACAGCTTTGACGTTTTAGCATCAAGTCGCGACAAGCCCATGCCCCAAGTACCGGCCCAAATAGCGTCATCATCATCGATTAAGACTACACCCACATCAGGTGTTTGATGGTTAACAAGTTCTTCATTAGTGAGCAGAGGAAACTCGACAAAACGATAGCCGTCATAGCGCAGCAAGCCTGAATTAGTAGAGCCCAGCCAAAGATAGCCGGTTTTATCCTGCTGCACGCTATAAATGGTTGCATTAGGTAAACCATCATCGACACCTAATCGACTAAAACGCTCTGCCCATGCCTTACTATGTGGCGTCAAAATCAACAAAGCAGACAAGGTAACGAAGAAAACTATCTTTATTATTTGATAAAGCAATACCACCTCTGTTATCGATAAACAGTATACATTTAAGGTAAAAAATAAGACTAAAAACACAAAAATAGCTGCCTAACGATAGCACAACATAAATGGCTTTACAGTGCTGATTTGATTAAATCTATAGTGCCACTTTCGCTTAGGCTTGCATTCTTTTAGAATCGTCGCCATAACCCGCTTTTATGCTTTTGCTTTCGGAGAAACACATGTCTGATGTTAAACACAGTCGCCTGCTTATTCTTGGTTCAGGTCCGGCTGGCTATACCGCTGCAGTTTATGCAGCACGCGCTAATTTGAATCCTGTTTTAATTACTGGCATGCAGCAAGGTGGGCAGTTGACGACCACCACTGAAGTAGAGAACTGGCCAGGCGACGCGCATGGCTTAACCGGCCCTGCGCTGATGGATCGTATGCGTGAGCATGCAGAAACGTTTAATACAGAAATCGTTTTTGACCATATCCATACAGTTGACCTATTGCAACGTCCTTTTACCCTAACAGGTGACAATGCCGTTTATACCTGCGACGCGTTAATTATTTGCACTGGCGCTTCAGCCAAATATTTAGGCTTACCATCAGAGCAAGCTTTTAGTGGCCGTGGTGTTTCTGCCTGTGCTACCTGTGATGGTTTTTTCTATAAAAATCAAAAAGTCGCCGTCGTGGGTGGTGGTAATACCGCGGTAGAAGAAGCACTTTACCTGTCAAACATTGCTGCAGAAGTGCATTTAGTTCATCGTCGCGACAGTTTTAAAGCAGAGAAAATTCTGGTTGACCGCTTAATGGCTAAAGTTAACAGCGGCAATATTATTCTACACACCCATCGTGAACTTGACGAAGTGCTGGGTGATGAGATGGGCGTTACCGGTGTAAGATTAAAATCAACCCAAGGTAAAGCTGATGAGCAGCTTGACTTGCAAGGTGTTTTTATTGCCATTGGTCACAAACCCAATACGGATATTTTTCAAGATCAGCTAGCAATGAAAGGCGGCTATTTAACTGTTCATAGTGGCAGCGAAGGCAATGCCACTCAAACTAGCATTGAAGGCGTGTTTGCCGCAGGCGACGTGTCAGACCATATTTATCGCCAAGCCATAACTTCTGCTGGCACTGGCTGTATGGCTGCGCTAGATGCCGAACGTTACCTGGACGCTTTGAACAAGTAATCCAGGACTATACGTGGCGATATATCTGCCAGAACTCTCAGCGCATGATGTCAGCTTTCCCAAGCTGGATCGTGCGCTAACAGAACCCGATGGATTGCTTGCCATGGGTGGCGATTTATCCCCACAACGGTTAATCAGTGCTTACTCTCAAGCTATATTCCCCTGGTTTAGTGAAGGTGACCCTATACTCTGGTGGAGTCCTTCTGTTCGTGCTGTATTCGCACCGGATACATTGCAGTTAAACCGGACGTTAAAAAAACAGATTAACCGTTACCAACTCAGATGCAGTATAAACTTTGCGTTTAATGACGTGATAAAGTGCTGCGCTGCACCTCGAGCTAAACAACCTGGTACTTGGATTTTGCCTGAGATGCAACACGCCTATCGCCAGCTACACAACTTAGGTTATGCTCACAGTATTGAAGTGTGGCAGCAAGATAAACTCGTCGGAGGATTATACGGCGTGTTGATTGGTAAGCTATTTTGCGGTGAATCTATGTTTAACCTGGTACCAAACATGGCGAAACTGGCATTAGTTGCTCTACAACATCAGCTACAACAATTGGGTGCTGGCTGGATAGACTGCCAAATGCCTAATCCATTTTTACAACAACAAGGCGCTCAAGCAATATCACGCAACGACTACGTTCGTTTATTGTATCAATATGGTCAGACCACTACTGCAGCAGATGATTGGCAACCACAGTATCTTGAATTGGTCGCCAATAATGCCTGAACTAAAATTTGGTCTCACTGCACCGTTACCCTGTAGCTATTTACCTAACGAAGATGAACAGCTGGTATTTTTGCTACCTGATCAACCGTTATCGCCAAAGCTATACCAACAGCTATTGGCACTTAATTTCCGGCGCAGTGGCGAGCAGGTATATACACCGCACTGCCCCGACTGCAGCGCTTGCCAGTCTGTAAGAATAAACCCTATCGACTTTTCACCCAGCCGCAGTCAACGCAGGTTGTTAAACAAAGCCCAACGCAATGAGTTGACACATAAATTTGTTGATAAACCCAGTGCCGACTATTTTCCGCTGTTTGCTGACTACATAACCTATAAACATGCCGATGGCAGTATGTTTCCACCCTCACGTGAGCAACTTAACACTATGCTTAACTGCTCATGGATGAAATTACATTTTCTGGAACAATACCGACAACAGCAGTTGGTTGCCGTGACCATTGTTGATACAACATCAGATGCGTATTCTGCGGTATACAGTTTTTTTCATCCATCGGTAAGCGCATTGTCACCGGGTATTTTGGCAGTACTCTATTTATTGCAGTGTGCGCAGCAAAATCAGAAACAGTGGCTGTATCTTGGATATCAAATTAATGAATGCCAAAAAATGGCTTATAAGGCTGTTTTTCGTCCACAACAGCGTTTTATTCAGGGACAATGGCATTCATTTGGTTAAAAAAGCGCTTGCTGCTTTACTTATGCCGATGATTTCGGCACAATCTGCGCAGTTTTTTTATGGTTCACCCAATTTTAAGAGGCAAGTACGCTGAATGGCGAAGGAAGACGTAATTGAAATGCAAGGTACCATTTTGGATACCCTGCCAAATACCATGTTCAAAGTTGAACTGGAAAACGGCCATGTCGTTATCGCTCATATTTCAGGTAAAATGCGTAAAAACTATATCCGTATTTTAACCGGCGATAAGGTAACCGTAGAGTTGACACCTTATGACTTAACTAAAGGTCGTATCGTGTTCCGTCAGCGTTAAGCTGGCTCCTTACTTTATATCCGCTAACACAAACCCGGCCATGGCCGGGTTTGTTGTTAATATCAGCTACCTCTGTAATATACTATTCAGTAAGTGCAGCCTCTTGTTCAGTTTGATATTCAAAGCTTAGTTTATCGTCAACCAGCCCTACCCTGACATCACCACCGTGCAATAAGCGGCCAAACAGTATTTCGTTGGCTAGCGGTTTTTTCAACTGTTCCTGAATAACCCGTGCCATCGGTCTGGCTCCCATAGAAGGGTCGTAGCCTTTATCTGCCAACCATTGTCTGGCTGCAGCGCTCAGTTCCAACGATACTTGCTTTCTATCCAGCTGCACTTGCAAATCACAAATAAACTTATCAACAATTTGCAATATAATATCCAGGGCCAAATGTTTAAACCAGATAATACCGTCCAGCCTGTTTCTAAATTCAGGGCTAAATGTACGGTTAATCTCAGCCAGGGCATCGTGGCTATTATCTTGCTGCTGAAAACCTATCGACTTACGCACAGTTTCTTGCACGCCCGCATTGGTTGTCATCACTAACACAACATTGCGAAAATCGATTTTTCGGCCATTGTTATCCGTTAAGGTGCCGTGATCCATTACCTGCAATAAAATATTGTAGATATCGCTATGCGCCTTCTCTATCTCGTCCAACAACACAACAGAATAAGGTTGCTTCGATACAGCATCCGTCAACAAACCGCCTTGCTCAAAACCCACATAGCCTGGTGGCGCACCAATTAACCGACTGATAGCATGCCTTTCCATATATTCAGACATGTCAAAACGTAACAGTTCAACCCCAAGCACTTTAGCCAGTTGCTTGGTCACTTCGGTCTTACCTACCCCAGTCGGGCCGGCGAACAAAAAATTACCTATAGGTTTTTCTTCACTACCTAGCCCAGAGCGCGACAGTCTAATAGCCGCTGTAAGCACCTCAATGGGCTCATCCTGGCCAAACACCACCATTTTAAGGTTGCGGTCCAGGTTCGCCAGCACATCCTTGTCAGACGCTGATACGGACTTCTCAGGGATACGCGCCATCTTAGCGATAACATGTTCTATTTCAGGAACATTAATTACTTTACGCCGTTTAGAGGATGGTAATAACCGCTGACTGGCACCAGCTTCGTCAATAACGTCAATCGCCTTGTCGGGTAAATGCCGCTCGTTTATGTATTTTGCCGACAATTCCGCCGCTGCACGAATCGCTTTTTGTGTATAGCGTACATTATGGTGCTGCTCGTACCGTTCTTTTAAACCAAATAAAATTCGAGTGGTATCTTCAATACTGGGTTCAACCACATCAATTTTTTGAAACCGCCGAACTAACGCCGTGTCTTTTTCAAAGATACTCTTAAATTCCTGATACGTAGTGGAGCCCATACAACGCAATCGCCCACTTGATAATAATGGCTTTATTAGATTGCTGGCATCCATCACACCACCCGATGCGGCACCGGCGCCAATGACAGTATGAATTTCATCAATAAATAAAATGGCGTCCTTTTCACGCTCAATCTCTTTTAGCAATGATTTCAAACGTTTTTCAAAATCGCCACGGTATTTAGTCCCTGCAAGCAAGGCGCCCATATCTAACGAATAAATTGTTGCATTGGCAATAACTTCAGGCACTTCGTTATGCACAATACGGTATGCCAGCCCTTCCGCAATAGCTGTTTTTCCAACGCCGGCCTCACCAACCAACAAGGGGTTATTTTTCTTCCGACGGCAAAGTACTTGTATTGCACGCTCGACTTCATGTTCCCGACCAATCAGCGGATCTATTTGGCCGTTTTTTGCCTGCACATTTAAGTTTGCCGTAAAATTTTCTAAATATTTACTATCATCCGCTGTCGCTTCAGCACCTTCTTCAGACGAATGCTCATCATGCTGTTCAAGTTTTTCGGTTTTGGTTACACCATGAGAAATAAAATTAACGACATCCAGGCGGCTAATATCAATTTTTTTCAATAAGTAAACCGCTTGCGACTCTTGTTCGCTGAAAATAGCCACCAGCACATTAGCACCGGTAACCTCTGTCTTACCGGATGACTGCACATGAAAAACCGCCCGTTGTAACACGCGCTGAAAGCCTAATGTAGGCTGTGTATCACGCTCGGTTTCACCATCGGGTAGGACCGGCGTAGTGGAATCGATAAAACTGGCCAGTTCTTGACGCAGTTTTTCAATGTTAGTGCCACAAGAACGCAAGGCGTCTCCTGCAGCAGGGTTATCTAGCAATGCGAGCAGTAAGTGCTCAACTGTCATATATTCATGACGGCGCTCACGCGCGAACCTGAAAGCCAAATTCAGAGTTAACTCAAGATCTTTATTTAACATACACCACTCCTAATCCACCTGAGTAACGACACCAGAATCATGCAAAGGCCTACCTTATGCGCGCTCCATGGTACAAAGCAACGGGTGTTGATGCTCTTTTGCGTATTGCATCACCTGCTGCACTTTTGTTTCCGCTATTTCTGCTGTAAAAACCCCACATTTACCTTTGCCCTCGTAATGTACTTTTAACATCACTTCGGTCGCCTGCTCATACTGCATGTTGAAAAACCGACTAAGAACATCAATGACAAAATCCATCGGTGTGTAATCATCATTATGCAGTAAAACTGTATACATTGGCGGAGGAGCCACTCGTTGCCGTGTTAACTCTTCCAATCCGCCTTGTTGTTCGTTGCCTTGATTAATGCCGCTCATAAACTATAGCCATGCCTGTGTATTCCATCAAAGGAGCTTTAAGTTAATTGTTAGTTAAATATTAGTTTAATTTTGCAAATAACTTGACTGTGTGCTCAAATTATCTACATTAGTTGTTGGGATTACAAACAATCCCACTGTCGATACTAGAATACAGAATTTAGCTAACTTAGAGAAGGAAGTAAGTTGTATGGCTACCGGTAAAGTAAAATGGTTCAATAATGCCAAAGGTTTTGGATTTATCCGCGAAGATGGCCGTGACGAGGATATCTTTGCCCATTATTCAACTATTAGCATGGACGGCTACCGCACGCTAAAAGCTGGACAAGACGTAGAGTTTGACTTGTCTGAGGGTCCTAAAGGCCTTCACGCTGTAAATATTAAAGTGCCCGGTGATCTGTCAGAGTAAACTATTTGTTTAGTGCTACGCACAACGACAAAAAAAGCAGGCTTAACGCCTGCTTTTACTTTATACATAAATACGGTTACGTGTTGGCCAATGCCTGATTAAAGGTATTGCTTGGACGCATTGCTTTAGCAATCAAAGCGGGATTTGGCCGGTAATAACCACCAATCTCCACTGCCTTGCCCTGAGCGCCATTCAGCTCTGCAACAATTGCAGCTTCATTTTGTTGTAATGTCGCCGCCAATTTAGCAAATCGAGCTTGTAGTTCTGCATCCGTACTTTGTGACGCTAACGCTTCAGCCCAGTACATGGCAAGATAAAAATGGCTGCCACGATTATCCAATTCACCCAGTTTACGTCTTGGTGATTTATCATTATCCAAAAACTTTGCCGTCGCAGTATCTAAAGCATCGGCCAGCACTTTGGCTTTTGCATTACCAGTTACCTGGCTAAGGTGCTCTAAAGAGGCGGCCAACGCTAAGAATTCACCAAGCGAATCCCAACGTAAGTAATCTTCTTCAATAAACTGTTCAACATGTTTAGGTGCTGAACCACCAGCGCCAGTCTCAAATAAACCGCCGCCATTCATCAAAGGCACAACAGACAACATTTTTGCGCTGGTGCCCAGCTCTAAAATGGGGAACAAGTCAGTTAAATAGTCACGTAACACGTTGCCGGTAACAGAGATAGTATCTAAACCTTCATTTATGCGCTTAAGTGATAAACGGGTCGCCTCAACAGGCGCCAGAATTTGTATATCAAGGCCGCTGGTGTCATGATCTTTCAGGTAAGTCTGCACTTTAGTTATTAGCTGCGCATCATGCGCGCGCGCGCTATCTAACCAAAACACAGCTGGTGTATTGCTTAACCGGGCACGATTTACTGCTAATTTAACCCAGTCACGTATTGGAGCATCTTTAACCTGACACATGCGCCAGATATCACCTTGCTCAACAGCGTGCTCAAATACTACATCACCTTTACTGTTAAGTACCTGAACTTTACCAGCAGCCGTCATTTCAAAGGTTTTGTCATGTGAACCGTATTCTTCGGCTTTTTGAGCCATCAAGCCTACATTGGGGACTGATCCCATGGTGCGCGGATCAAAGGCACCATTTTTCTTACAGAATTCGATAGTTTCTTGGTATACACCGGCATAGCAGCGATCAGGGATCATCGCTTTGGTATCTTTTAATTTACCATCAGGTCCCCACATCTTACCTGAGCTTCTTATCATTGCCGGCATTGACGCATCGATAATCACGTCGCTTGGCACATGCAGATTAGTAATCCCTTTGTCAGAGTTAACCATGGCCAATTCGGGTTGCGCGGCATAACACGCTTTAATGGCTGCAAGCACTTCATCCTGCTTTGCCTGTGGCAGCGTTGCTATTTTAACAAACATATCACCGGCGCCGTTATTTACATCCACACCCAGCTCTGTAAACAACGCGGCATATTTTTCAAACACAGGTTTAAAAAACACTGTCACAGCATGACCAAACATAATAGGGTCTGACACTTTCATCATGGTGGCTTTTAGATGCAACGACAACAGCACATCTTGCTGTTTTGCCGCAGCGATTTCCTGCTGGTAAAATTCGCGTAATGCACTATTACTCATCGTGGCGGCATCAATCACTTCACCGGCCAATACCGCTACTTTTTCTTTTAACACCACTACAGAGCCATCATGGCTCACGTGTTGAATTTTCAAGCTGTCAGCTGAAGCAAACGTAGTTGACTGCTCGCTGCCATAAAAATCACCCTGCTTCATATGTGCAACATGAGATTTAGTGTCTGATGCCCAGGCTCCCATGCTATGTGGATTTTTCTTGGCATATTGCTTTACTGATGCCGGCGCGCGACGATCAGAGTTACCTTCACGCAGTACCGGGTTTACTGCACTACCTTTAATCTTGTCATAACGCGATTTTACATCACGCTCTTGTTCGGTTTTCGGCTCCGATGGATACTCAGGCAAAGCATAACCCTGCTGCTGAAGCTCTTTTATCGCCGCTTTCAACTGTGGAATTGATGCGCTAATATTTGGCAACTTGATGATGTTCGCTTCTGGCTGATTAGCCAATTCACCCAGTTCGGCTAGCGCATCCGCAATACGCTGCTCAGGCGCTAAGAATTCGGAAAAGTTAGCAATAATACGACCAGACAAAGAGATATCACGCGTTTCAACCGAGATACCTGCCGCTGCAGAAAATGCCTGAACAATAGGCAATAACGAATAGGTAGCCAGCGCTGGCGCTTCATCTGTTTCAGTATAGATAATTTTTGCAATTTCTTTTGACATGTTAGTTCCTGTAATGTGTCTGCGATCAGCTGGCTTTTATACCAGTTCGCCACTTCATTCTGGCGATGTTGATGTTTTAAACGCATTTGTTGCAAAGCGGCGGTAGTATAGCAGCATGACATTCAATAAAATAGGCAGCTGCCCGCAGCGATACTGTGTGGCTGTTCAGCAGCATGAACACCAAAGCAAGCCCGGTGTTAACTATTACTGACAGCGTTATAATGAAACCCAATGCTATGAATATTAGAGACAAAACAACAGTGAAAACGGCTAAAACCCGACAGAACCTGCAAAATAATCCATATACGAAAAAACGCAATACGACAAAGGTCGACAATCCGGTTTTGGTTTTACTGAATAAACCTTTTGATGTCTTGTGTCAGTTCACTGACAACAGCACACCAACGCGAAAGACGCTGGCTGACTTTATCACTTTACCCGGAGTTTATGCGGCTGGCCGTTTGGATCGGGATAGTGAAGGCCTGTTGCTATTAACGAATTGCGGTAAAACCCAGCATCTTATCAGCGACCCAAAACATAAAATGGCCAAAACATATTGGGTTCAGGTAGAAGGCAATATTACCGATGCGGTGTTGCACCAGCTAAGTAGCGGCGTACAGTTAAATGATGGGTTGACTTCACCCGCTATAGCGCAGCACTTAAACGCACCAGATATCTGGCAACGTCAGCCCCCCATTCGTGAACGAGCAAATATCCCCACCAGTTGGCTTAGCCTTACCATTACCGAAGGGCGCAACCGACAAGTTCGGCGGATGACGGCCGCAGTGGGCTTTCCTACGTTGCGACTCATTCGTAGTCAAATAGGCGATTGGACATTAGGTGATTTAGCACCCGGGCAGTATAACGTTATTTCGTTGTAATTTAAGGAGATTAAGCACGTTATGAGTAGAGAGCAGCTTCACCTTACCGTTGCCGCCATCGTGCATTACAAGCTGCAATTTTTATTTGTCGAAGAAATTGATAAGCAAAGCGGCAAAAGAGTATTAAACCAGCCTGCAGGACATGTCGAGCAAGATGAAGATCTTGTTAGTGCGGTAAAGCGTGAGTTATTGGAAGAAACGGGGCTAAACCTCGAACCTACGGCATGGCTGGGTATATCTCAGTTAACTGCAGCAAACGGTCATCGTTATGTGCGGTTAAATTTTCTGTTTGAACCCGCAGAACTGCCAAGCCACTTTCAACCACAAGACTGTGATATTTTAGCCTTGCACTGGTTTAGCGCTTTAGAGCTCACGCAAGCAGAGCTGCCTGTTCGTAGTCGACTCGTCACAGATGCTATTGAGGTATTCAAACAAGGGGTTCGATTACCACTGACGTTAATTCAACCGCCGCGATAATATGCGCAAGCGATAAAATTGTTGTATAATCCGCGCCTTGATTTTTTGCTCTTCAAAAGTACAGGTGCCATGCCAGATAGTCGCTCAACTAATAGCTCAGCCAATAGTATGAAGAAAGTCATCGTCGGTATGTCCGGCGGCGTAGATTCATCAGTATCAGCCTATTTGTTATTACAACAAGGGTATCAGGTTGAAGGCCTGTTTATGAAAAACTGGGAAGAAGACGATAATGATGAATATTGTGCCGCAGCTGAAGATATGCGCGACGCGCAGGCGGTTTGCGACAAACTTGGCATTGTGTTGCATAAAGTGAATTTTGCTGCTGAATATTGGGATAATGTGTTCGAATACTTCCTCGCAGAATACAAAGCCGGACGCACACCTAACCCAGATATTATGTGCAATAAAGAAATTAAGTTTAAAGCCTTTCTTGAATTTGCTGCTGAAGCATTAGGCGCAGACTACATTGCCACTGGCCACTATGTGCGTCGTCGTAATCAAAACGGACATTGGCAGTTGCTTCGAGGCCTGGATACCAACAAAGATCAAAGTTATTTTCTTTACACCATTGGTGAAGAACACGTTGCGCAAACCTTGTTCCCTGTTGGCGAGCTGGAAAAACCAGCCGTACGTGCCATTGCAGAGCAACAAGGGCTGATTACCCACGACAAAAAAGACAGCACAGGTATTTGTTTTATTGGTGAGCGTAAATTTAAAGACTTTTTACAGCAGTATTTACCCGCTCAGCCAGGAAAGATTGTAACAGTTGATGGCGACGTTATCGGTAACCATGAAGGGCTGATGTATCACACCCTTGGACAACGCAAAGGTTTGGGTATTGGTGGCCTGCGTGATGGCGGCGACGATCCTTGGTATGTCGTAAGTAAAAATCTAGATACGAATGAATTAATTGTGGCTCAGGGTCATGACCATCCCAGCTTGCTTTCAAAAGGGTTACTGGCCAATCAACTACACTGGACAGACAGAACCGGCCCGCAACAACCCATTCGCTGTACAGTAAAAACCCGTTATCGCCAAACTGATATCCCCTGCTTGTTAACACCACAAGAAAATGGCTGCGTTGAAGTAATATTTGATACACCGCAAAAAGCCGTCACTCCCGGGCAATCAGCTGTTTTTTATCTTGATGACATTTGCCTTGGTGGCGGCATTATTGATGTGGCAATGAACTGATATGGAATATTCTTTTTCAACCCAAGTTATTGCGCTGGCAGGCCTGTGTCAGGCGGTCAAATTAGTACAGGATGTTGCTCGCAATACCGAGCACGACAAGTCGGCCTTGGCCATAATGCTAAATAGTGTTGCGGTTGTTAACGCCAATGACTCTATTGAAGTTTATGGCAATTCAGCGTCCAACCTGCGTACCGGATTACAGTTGCTGGTTGACCAACTTGGTGAAAAACCACAAAAAGACATGGAATTAACCCGCTACATTGTTGGTGTACTGGCGTTGGAACGCCGGTTAAATAAATCGTCAGCTAATCTAGCTAAATTAGGTAACAAACTGCAGCGTTTGGAGCAACAGTTACAGCACTTTAGTATTACTGATGACACCATGCTGGCCAGTCTAGCCGATACCTACTCTGAGTGTATTAGTAGTCTGGGTGGGCGTATTCAAATTTACGGCCAGCCTGAATTGCTTAAGCAAGCTGCCGTGCAACACAAATTACGCGCCTTATTATTAGCCGCTATCCGCTCAGCCGTATTGTGGCGCCAAGCGGGTGGTAGCCGTCTTAATTTTCTTTTTAAACGTCGCAAGTTGGTAGCGCAAGCAAAGCAAATGCTGGCTCAACTACCCCCATCAAGCTTATAGGAGCCTGTATGCAACTGAACGCCCTTACCGCCATCTCCCCCGTTGACGGGCGCTATGGCAGCAAAACTACTGATTTACGTAACTATTTTAGTGAGTTTGGCTTAATTAAATACCGGGTAACGGTTGAAGTACGTTGGTTACAGCACCTTGCTGCTACCGCCGGCATTGCAGAAGTACCAGCATTGTCTGCTGACGCCAACCAGCTGCTCAATGATATTGTCGACAATTTTGCCCTAAGTGATGCCGAGCGCGTAAAAGAGATCGAGCGCACCACTAACCATGATGTCAAAGCTGTTGAATATTTATTAAAAGAAAAGGTTGCTGCTAATACCGAATTAGCGGCAATGAGTGAGTTTATTCATTTTGCCTGTACCTCTGAAGATATTAATAACCTGTCACACGGCTTAATGTTAACCGAAGCACGTGCACAAGTATTGCTTCCGCAATGTGATGCGTTATTAGACGCGATTAAGCAATTGGCCAATGAACACAAAACGGTGCCAATGATGGCGCGTACTCACGGCCAGCCTGCCTCTCCTACCACGCTAGGTAAAGAGATGGCTAACGTGTACATGCGATTAAAGCGTCAACGTGACCAAATTGCTAGCGTAGAAATTTTAGGTAAACTTAATGGTGCGGTTGGTAATTACAACGCCCACTTATCTGCTTATCCTGAACTTAACTGGCATCAACTATCAGAGCAGTTTGTCACCAGTTTGGGGCTAAGTTGGAATGCTTTTACTACTCAAATTGAACCGCATGATTATATTGCCGAACTGTTCGATGCTGTTGCCCGTTTTAACACAATTTTGCTCGACTTTGACCGTGATGTATGGGGTTACATCGCCCTGGGGCACTTCAAGCAACGTACTATTGCCGGTGAAATTGGCTCATCTACTATGCCGCACAAAGTTAACCCTATCGATTTCGAAAACTCTGAGGGTAACCTCGGCATTGCTAATGCCTTATTTAACCACTTATCGGCCAAATTACCCGTGTCTCGCTGGCAACGTGATCTCACAGACTCAACGGTGCTGCGTAATTTAGGTATGGGTTTCGGATATACCCTAATAGCCTATCAGGCAACGTTAAAAGGCATCAGCAAACTAGAAGTTAACGAAGCCAACCTGCGCGCAGAATTAGATGCAAACTGGGAATTACTGGCAGAGCCAGTGCAAACTGTTATGCGCAAGTACGCTATTGAACAACCTTATGAGAAGCTAAAAGAGCTGACACGCGGCAAGCGTATCACTCAAGCCGATTTGCATGTCTTTATAGATAAACTTGAACTACCTGCAGAGGTAAAAGTACAGCTAAAACAACTGACACCGGCCAATTATATTGGCGCAGCGGTTGAAATCACCAACACGTTGTAAACACAAAATAGTAAACAAGGCGCTGAATTCAGCGCCTTTTTTCTCAGGAATAGGTTATGTATCAATTACATCTGGGTGAGATATCCGTTACAGAGTTTCTTCAAGAATACTGGCAGAAAAAACCTTTGCTTATCAAGGGCGGCTTTAAAGGCTTCACAGATCCGTTGTCGGCTGACGAGCTGGCAGGCCTGGCAATGGAAGAAGATATTGAGTCTCGTATCGTCAGCTGTATTAATCAGCAGTGGGACATGCACACAGGCCCGTTTGAAGATTTTAATCAATTTGGTGAACAAGACTGGACCTTATTAGTCCAGGCGGTGGACCACTGGCACCCCGATGCGGCGAAACTGGTAGACCCATTTCGTTTTATTCCGAACTGGCGTATAGATGACTTGATGGTGAGTTTTTCTGCGCCTGGCGGTGGTGTTGGGCCACATTTAGACCAATATGATGTCTTTATCATTCAAGGACAAGGCAAGCGTCACTGGCGCATAGGTATGCCCGATAACAGCTTGCAACAGATTTGTCCGCATCCTCGTTTATTGCAAGTTACTCCCTTTACTGCCTGTATTGACGTTATAACTGAACCGGGTGACATTTTATATATACCTCCGGGCTGTCCACATGATGGCATCAGTATTGAAAATAGCCTTAATTATTCGGTGGGGTTTCGAGCTCCGGCGCAGAAAGATTTATTAACCGGCCTGACCGACCATTTAATAGACCATGACATTAGCGGTGTACGTTTTAGCGACGAAGGACGTGAAGCGTCTACATCAATTGGTGCAATAACAGATAGCGATCTGTCGCAGGTGCAAAAATTGCTACAACAACTGGTTAGTGACAACGCGATACTACCAAGTTGGTTTGGCTGTTTGATTACACGCGCTAAGCATGAACTAGACACCAATGAACCAGATCCACATTACGGCGCAGAGGAAATTGAAGAGTACATCTCTGAAGGCTCTGTCCTTAGCCGCACAGGTGGGTTACGGTGTTGTTATTATCAACATACTAGCAGCACAGACATTTTGCTATTTATAAACGGTGATCAAATTACATTACCTGCAACGGAGTTGGAAACAGCGCAGTTACTCTGTAATTTTACGGAGCTAACATCAGAACAAAACAAGCACTTTAATCAAAGTTCCGAGCGTTTAATGCTATTAACTAGTTTTATCAATCAAGGTTACTGGTATTTTACTGAGTAGTATTTAGCGTATATCGGTCTAACATAAATAAGCCGCAGTCAATGCGGCTTATTTGATTTTGTAAACAAATAAATACAATTAATTGACTGGTGCAGACTGCCACAATTCATCTTTTTCAAACATCTCGTATAACGCTTGCGCCCGATGGACCAGTATCTGTGCAAATTCGGTTTGGGTTTTATCAGTAGTGCCCGAATCCATAATCTGTTGTGCTTTTAATTGCCAGTGTAACGAAAACGCTCTAACGGCTTCTCTGGCGTTGGCCGCGGCAGAGAATGCGATATGATCAGTTGGTAAATCACCACTAACCACCCAATAAGCATGTTTATCTTTGGTATTTAATTTCCATATAGCAAAGTAAGGGGGTAAATAACGGCTCTCAGTGACCGCAACATTATCAGATACAATACCTTTACTGGCTAAGTATTCATTTGCTTTTTGAAACTGTATGCGTACCCACTCTGCACGCTCTTGCTCTGCTTGTGCAAGTTGTTCCTGAGTTAACTGCTCACTCATGTCATAATATCCTACATTTATGTTTGCGATACTTTAAGTGACTGAGTAACGACAATCAAGCGTTGTCATTAATTGTCGACAATCCGCTGGACAGACCAGAGTATATTTTTTACATCGTCTGGTGTAACTGATAGTGAAATGCTACATTTCGCGGCGCAAAAATACGGTATTTACAGCATAAAATTAGATTCATAGTCTGCCCTCAACATTGAGGCTACTAATAACGGAGTAATCAGTCGTGGCGGTATTTAATCATTCTGAATTCGATAATCATGAGCAAGTGGTATTCTGCGCTGATGCAGAAACCGGCTTAAGAGCCATTATTGCAGTGCACAGCACTGCCCTGGGGCCTGCGGTAGGTGGTTGTCGTTTATGGGACTATGCCTCAGATGAAGTAGCATTAGATGATGTACTCCGTTTGTCACGTGGCATGACATATAAAAATGCAATGGCAGGTTTGCCACTAGGCGGCGGTAAATCGGTGATTATAGGCAATGCAAAGACAATAAAGTCTGAAGCACTATTTCGTGCTTTTGGCCGCATGTTGCATCGTCTATCGGGCAGCTATTACAGCGCAGAAGACGTCAATATTACCACCGGCGACATTATGATAGTAAATAAAGAAACGCCTTACGTTGCTGGCCTTGAAGGTAAAAGTGGTAACCCGGCACCATTTACGGCACTTGGCACTTATCGCGGTATTAAAGCTGCAGCCAAACATCAGTTTGGTACAGACGATTTGACAGGTAAAACTGTCGCAGTGCAAGGCCTTGGCAGCGTAGGCTTTTACCTTTGTGAGCACTTACACAAAGACGGTGCAAAATTAATTGTTACAGATATTAATCAAGACTCAGTACAACGCGCTGTCAGTCAATTTGGTGCTGTTGCAGTTGGGTTAGACGCAATTTATGCGGTTGAAGCAGATATCTACGCCCCCTGTGCGTTAGGTGCAACCCTTAACGACACGACCATCCCACAGTTAAAAGCCCGCGTGGTTGCAGGATGTGCTAATAATCAGCTAAAAGAAGCGCGTCATGGCGATGTGCTACGTCAACAAGGTATTTTGTACGCCCCAGATTACGTTATCAACGCTGGCGGCATTATTAATGTAGCAAGTGAAATGCGGCCACAAGGCTACTCTGCACAAGAGTCTACGGATAAAGTTATGGCAATCTATGACACGCTATTAAATATTTTCCAACGTGCCGACGCAGAAAAACAGTCGACTAGTACCGTTGCTGATTTAATGGCGCAAGAAATTATTGCTCGCGGAAAAGCATAAAACATACCTGATTAGAACAGCCACTATTATCTGTAGCTGTTCTAATCAGCGTCAAAGAACTCTGCTAACTTTAACGGCACTATAGTACTTGCGGTATTATAGCCGGTATCAAATAAACTCTGCTTTTGCTTTAGGCTAAGCGCGAAATCTACTGATGATACACTGCCTGTATTTACGACTACAGTATTGTGCCAGTGCTGGGCGTGCACATATTCTCTCGATACTGCGCTCATAAAAGTGCGTATAAGCATGTAAATGTAGGATACAAGCGGAAAATATTGACGGGTAGCCACAGGCTTGTTTTCAATATCGCTTTTTAACCTGAAACAAATTAATGGCAAACCTGCGCCAGACCAATCATGATGTAACGCGTCCTCTGACAAAATAACACCGTCGGTCATAATATGATTATCAAACGCTTGAAAAGAAAAAAAAAGTGGTATGGACATCGAAAACCTAACAGCTTTTGATACTTTAAAATGAGGTGTCAGTACACGATTAAACACCACGGGGCCGCCACCATTAATATCTGTCGCCAATACATGCAGATCATAATTCAAACTGGCAAATGTCGCCCCCTGCAACTGTAAATCCAGCCACGCCTCTAACTTATTACCGCTACATAAACCACCCGTTCGAAGCAATGACGTAATAGAAAAGCTCCAGAACTGCTTAAAATCGGTTTTCAAAGCCAAAGCTTTAATATCGTCTAATGCCCAACCCGCAGCATACAATGCAGCAACAATGCTGCCCCCCGACACGCCAACCAGATGTTGAAAACCAAAGCCCATATCTTTTAAAGCCTGCAAAATACCGATATAACAACTCAAGCGCGTGCCACCACCAGAAAAAATAGGGACTATTTCAACATCACTTTTAATCTGCATATCAATCCGGCTCCCAAATTTATGTCAGCCTTGTCACTTATACTTCAGTATGGGGCACTTTCAGCAAGATGTCAGACTCTGGGGCAGCAATTTACTTCGACATAGGCTAAGATAATAAAAAAACACAATGACTTAGTTTCTACTTAATATTTACTTAATACTGGTAACTGTTGCGTATCTTCAAGTCTTAAGAACGCATTATTGGCATACTACAAAATAGTGACTAAGTATATTGTTACTACCTTTACACCGAGGCTTCCATTACACTAAACAACATGTAGTGAGAGTTAAACAAGGATCGTTAAATGAAGACTGTATTAGTCATTGAAGATGATATTGGCATTCAGAAACAACTTAAATGGAGTTTGACAGATTATGAGCTAGTGTTTGCTCAAGATAGATCCTCAGCGTTAACTCAGTTGCGACGCTATGAACCTGACGTTGTCACCTTAGATTTAGGTTTGCCGCCTGATCCTGCAAATGCCAGTGAAGGCTTAGCGTGCTTAAATGATATATTGTCACTACAACCTGAATGCAAAGTCATTGTAATTACGGGCAATACCGACAATGAACATGCGCTAAAAGCTATTGCGCTTGGCGCATACGACTACTATCAAAAGCCTGTTGATGCCGATGTACTTAATATCATTATTGCGCGTGCGTTTAAGATAAGTGACCTGGAAGCCGAGAATAGAGCGCTAAAAAGTGCAAATGTGGGTAATACAGATATTATTGGTAACAGTGAGTCTATTTTAAAAGCATGCCGTACAGTAGAAAAAATAGCCCCTACTGAAATAACCACGTTGTTATTAGGTGAAAGTGGCACCGGTAAAGAGGTATTTGCGCGCGCTATACACCGCCAAAGTCCAAGAGTTAATAAACCCTTCGTGGCGATTAACTGTGCATCGATACCAGAGAACTTGTTAGAAAGCGAACTGTTCGGCTATGAAAAAGGTGCCTTCACCGGTGCTAACAAAACTACTCTGGGTAAGATTGAATGTGCCAATGGCGGCACCTTATTATTAGATGAAATTGGCGATATGCCACTAAGTTTACAAGCAAAGATGTTACGCTTTTTACAAGAGCGGGTCATCGAACGGGTTGGCGGGCGTCAAGAGTTAGAAGTTGATGTAAGGGTAATTTGTGCAACTCACCGTAACTTAGCTGAAATGGTTGCTGAGCAAAGCTTCCGCGAAGATCTTTATTACCGCATCAGTGAAATCACTCTGAACATCCCCTCTTTACGCCAACGAGGCCATGACATTATTATTATCGGTAAAGCCTTACTGCATAAATTTAACCAAGAGTTTAATACTCAGGTTCAGGGGTTTACTGATAGTGCGATGCAGTCAATGTTACATTATGACTGGCCAGGAAATATTCGCGAGCTGCAAAACAAGCTTAAATCGGCAGTTATATTGTCAGACAGTAAATACATTACTGAAGAGGATCTTGGCTTATCTCCACGTAATGCAAAGGTTGATACGCTTCGAAAAGTACGTGAGGTAGCAGAAACGCATGCCATCAGGCATGCCTATACGTTAGCCACAGGCAACTTATCTAAAACAGCTGATAGCTTGGGCATTACGCGGCCAACACTTTATGCCCTGATTGATAAATACCGACTCCATGATTTACGAAATACTGAAACAGAAAACTAGAACAAAAAAAACCCCACTAACGTGGGGTTTTTTATTACAGGCTAATACCCTTTTGCTTGGCTTTATCTTTAATGTACGACTCCCAGCTACGCACTTGACGTGACATTGCAGGATCTTTTTTCGCATTCATTAAAGCAGCATAAGCTTCTTTGTATTTCTTCTGATTGAAGTAAGCATCTACTAAACTCATATAAACACCTGACGCCTTATCAACATTCATTGAAAGGGCTTTATCAAATGCTGATATCGCATCGTTATAACGCTGTACAGACAAATAAGCAGAGCCTTGACGACGATATGCATCAGCATCGTTCGTCAATTTAGCTAACTCACCGTAGTAATCTGCCGCTTTAGCAAATTCACGCGCAGACTGATAGTTTGACGCTATAAAACTTAGGTTGTTTTTGTCTTTTTTGACCAACCCACTCTTCATATGCTTTTCCATCGTCACCGCAGCTTTATAAGGAATGTTATTATTCGCATACATCTGCGCTAACATTCTTACTTCACTGTCTTTCTCAAGGTAACCCTGAGAATAAGCCAGCTGCAACGTTGACAATGACTTAGAGTACTCTTCAGTTAAAGTGTAGAAATTTCCTAAATAAATCCAAAATTGTTTATTCTCAGGAAATAATTGCACCATCGTCTCAACCACAGCAACGAGCTCTTTATACTTTTTAAGCTCATAAAGCGCTGCCATTTTAAGCTGATAAGGACCTTCAGCTGGTTTTGGAGCAAATCTAATAGCATCATCTGCCGGCGTTACAACCTTGTCATACTGATTCATCAGATAGTAAGCATTAGCGATACGCATATACGCATCTGAATTTTGTTCACCAGTGAACAAAATCCAGTCTTCGTAAGCTTTAATCGCTTTTGGATACTGCTTATCCTGCAACAGCATGTCAGCCAATAACTTCATCGTCAATGACTGGTCGTTAAATGTCAAAACATCCGGCTTAACCGCCAATGTCAGATACTTAATCGCCTGCTTCTCATCTTTGGTAGCGTACAAATTACCCAAGAATCTATTTAACGTCGCAGAGTCAAAATCGTTGTTTGAACTAATTTCTTTCAGAACAACAATCGCTTCGTCCAGCTTTTCCTCGTTGTACAAGTCGAAAGCTTTAACCAACGATTTACCAACACGCTCACCCACTATCTGAGTTTTGCGTGCTTTGCGTTCTTCCACTTTAGCCAAATTTGGCTGCACAGCAGCATTTACTGATGTCGCGGTTACACCTAACGCCGTCAGAATTACCAGTGCTGAGGTAAGTTTTTTAAACTTGTTCATCTTAACCTCCGGCCATATCTAAAGTGAAATCAAGTTGGACTTGCTGTCCGGTTTGTTTCATTGGTTTACCGTCAACCACTTTCGGACTGTACTTCCAGCGGCGCAGCGCACGAATTGCTTCGCGGTCAAACACCCGGCGTGGTTCAGCTTCGATAACTTCTACTTCATCAACACTACCATCTTCCATAATGCTGAAACGTAGTTTTACCCAACCTTGTAAACCATCACGAGCAGCTTGCACTGGATAGCGAGGTTCAATCCTAACGATTGGCGTTGCATCACCATCACGCATCATACTTGATGGATCGCCCAACCCTGCTCCACTAGAGCCTAAGCTCAAGCCTGGCATATTGAAACCGATAGCACCTGCTGCACTACTGGTATCTGGTTCTGGCTGAGGCGCTTTTGGCGGCTGAGCCGGTGGCGGTGGTGGTGGTGGCGGTGGTGGCCGCCGGGTCTGTGTTTCTGAGTCTGGCGGCGTAGTGTTAATTTCAATAACAATACGCTCTTGCTCAGCCACTTTACGATCGCCACTTGACTGAAGCAAAGTGGCCATCATTAAGAACAACAGAAACGTTACCACCCCACCGATAATTAACGATGTCAGGAAACGTACCATAATTACTTAGTCTCCCCGGCTATACTAATCACCAGTGACGGATCAGCAGTTTTAATCTGATCCATAACTTCCATTACTATACCGTGCTTAGCTTCTTTATCAGCCTGTACAATAATGGTATCGGTTGGTGACTCTGCTCTTAACCGTTCAATGTTTGCTGAAACACGCTCAACATCAACTGCGCGTTTATCCATCCAAATCTCACCGTTTGCACGAATGGCGATAAAGATAGTCGCACTTGGTTTGCTGATAGCTTTAGTAGCTTCAGGTTTATTTACATCGATACCTGCCTCTTTTACAAAAGACGTGGTTACGATAAAGAAGATAAGCATGATGAATACGATATCCATCATCGGCGTGATATCAATCTCCGCCTGTTCAGCTTCGCGAATACGTTTGCGGGCCATAAAAAACTCTCTTTAATGATGCGGTAAGCTATCGGCTAAACTGGCTTTTTCCCGTTTAACCTGAACGTCTAACCGCGCACTGAAAAATACACCTGATATCGCTGCAACCAAACCAGACATCGTCGGAATAGTCGCCATAGAGATACCTGTTGCCATAGTTCTTGGGTTACCTGTTCCCTGCGTTGCCATAATGTCAAACACAGCAATCATACCGGTAACCGTTCCCAACAAACCAACCAGCGGGCACAGTGCAACCAAGGTTTTAATGAGCAGCATACGCTGTTCTAATTTTTCTGAAGCCTCGGAAATCCAGCAATCACGGATCTTATGCGCATACCATGATGTGGTATCAGCTCTGGCATCCCAACGGGCAACAATATCCTTTTTCAATTTTGGATATTCCGCTTTAAGGAACCAGAACCGCTCTATCATCAATACCCACATGACGAAGAGTACCAGGGCGACAATGTATAATACATTGCCACCGGTATGGATAAAATCCTGCACAGATTCCCACAGCTTTACTAGCTGGAGTATCATTAGGCTTTCTCCTGCTCCGCATGCGCAGCAATAATGCCTGCAGCCTGTTCATCTAAAACGTGTAAGATTGACTTCGCTTTTGATGAAACGATTGAGTGAACAAACAGTAATGGAATAGCCGCGATCAAACCCTGAGCTGTAGTAACAAGTGCCAGAGAGATTGAACCTGCCATCAGTTTTGGATCGCCTGTTCCGTACAAAGTAATTTGTTGGAAGGTCATTATCATACCAATAACAGTACCTAACAGACCCAATAACGGCGCAACAGCGGAGAACAGTTTAATTAAACCAACACCACGCTCAACTTTCGGCGTTTCACGCAGAATAGCTTCGTCCAGTTTAAGTTCCAGGTTCTCTACGTCAGCAGATTTGTTTTCATGGTAAACGCGCAAAATACGACCCAGTGGGTTTTTATCTGACGGGTTAGCCAGGTTTTTAAGCTGCGCACGAATCTTGCCACCAACCAGAGTCAGGACAATGATACGCTCAAGTGCGATTAACATACCAATAACTAAAACCGCGGTAATAATATAACCAACTTCTTCACCAGCCAGATAGTATTCAAACAAGGTTGAACGTTGCTGGTTTAAGCGCAGTAAGCTATTGCCTTTAGTTGGATCCAGGTATAACCCGGTGATCTCGCCGCGGCTAGCATTGTGGTAATCAGCAACTGAATTGTGAATTTTAGACTGTGGCTGACGACCCAGTGGCTGGATTTGGTCAGTTGTGCTGTTCAGAATCAAGTATTCTGAATCAGTCGTCAGGTGGAAAGTACCAAAACGTGTAACGCGTTTAGTTTCAACACCACCGTCAAGTTTTACAACTTCAGCATCGAAGTCTGCAACTTTACCTGACTCAGTCATTTCTGTCAGTAACGCCATCCACAGATCTTCCATCTCAGCCAGAGTTGGTAATTCTGTGGCAGAAGCTACAGTGCGCAATGGCACGTCGCGACCAGGATATTGCGCACTAACGATAGAGCCAGAAATAGTACCGATAGATTTGTTTGCTGATTGACGTACAACGCCGAACAACTCACCCATAGTACCTAAAGCACTTTCTAGTTCCTGTTGCTTTTGGCCAATTAGAATATCGTTGTCAGCGTATTCTTTTTGTAAACGCTTACCACGATTTTCTTCGTCGCTATATTGTTTCTTTGCAGTGTTTAATAACGACTGCTTATCTGAACGCTCTGATAAAAATGCCCGCTCACGCTCTTGGTTAGCACGACCTTCAACAGTACGTTCTTTCTTCAATTGTTCTAAAAGCTGATCCAACTTTTCAGTGTTGGCGGCTGCGTTAAAAGCAACACCAGCGGACAGAGTCACCGCTGCGGCGATTAACATTGACTTAAATGCTTGTTTCATTTGTTCTTACTCCGCTGCGATAAGTGGTACGCGATCCATCTCAAGCGTGGATTCACGACGTGCCATCTTGATAAACTGGGCTACCGATGTCAGGTACGAACCCGGCAACGCTTCCCAGCCAGCAGTATCTTTGTTCCACACCCATCCGGTTTTACCGTCAAGCGATAACGCCATCAGCGATAAACGACCAACATGCACGAAGTCGACAGTTATTTCCTGACCATTCAACGGCAAAATGCCCTGGAATGCGTCTACCACTGAACCGTAGTCTACTTCAATACTGTAGGCTTCCAGGATCTGACGATACTGTTCTGATAATTGTACGTCTGAACGCGTCATTACTTCGCGTAAACGTGCAACACGCTCTAAACGACGCTCAGTACGCAGCGGGATATCGGCTTCAACAAATTGTTCTAATGCATCAATCATACGCATCATTAAAGGTACAGTACCTTTACGCGTATCTTCCAAAGTATCAATCTGACGTTGAATTGAATTAATCTGACGCTTTTGATCGGCAACTAGAGTGGCTAAGAAATCATTATAAACTTTTAAGTTCTCAGTCTGGTCAACTACCTGACGGTACTCACCCAGCAGTTCCTGAGACTGTTCATAAATAGTGTTAATTTTTTCTTGAGACTGCACTGCTGCGCGTTGGATCTGACTACCTTCTTGGTGCAAAGCTTTTAAATCTGTTGCCAAGGCACTCGCCGAAAGGGCGAAAGTACCGGCCAGAGCTGTTGCAACAAGACTCTTGCGAATTTTATTGTTAAACATAGTTCCCAACCAATTATTGCTGATTAACGTAACCTGAAGTTGTAAGAGCCCTTCTGTTCTTACTGACAGGAAAGGCCCTCGGTTAGAGGGTAAACCGTCCGCATCATTACAGGTAAAAACGCCCTTGTCAAGACAACTCAGGCGTCCAGAGGTCTGCTCAGATACGACTATTTATACGGTTTATCACCCAATTTATGCACCATTAAACAAATGAAAATTAATTTATTATAATTTATTAATTTTTTTGTTTATTTTATATTCGGCGTCAACTTTCCTGCCGTATACAGTGCCACCATATCATCCAACGATATGGCTTTTATTTTGCTACCTTGTCCGGCAGCATTAAAGGCTTCATAACGGGCAATACAAATGTCTGTCATTGCTTTTACAGAAGCCTGTAAATATTTACGGGGATCAAACTCTGCCGGGTGCTCTGTCATATAGCGACGAATCGCACCGGTAGAGGCTAAACGTAAGTCTGTATCAATATTGATTTTACGTACACCATATTTGATACCCTGTTGAATTTGCTCCACAGGCACGCCGTAAGTCTCAGGAATTTTCCCACCATTGTCATTGATGATTTTTAGCCAATCTTGCGGCACTGACGAGGAACCATGCATAACCAAATGGGTATCAGGAATACGCTGATGAATGGCTTTTATACGGTCAATCGCCAAAATATCATCTGTTGGCGGCCGGCTAAATTTATAGGCACCGTGCGATGTACCACAAGCAATAGCCAAAGCATCAACCTGTGTCTCTCTGACAAATTGTGCAGCTTCTTCCGGGTCAGTCAACATTTGATCGTGGCTCAAAATACAATCTGCACCGATACCGTCTTCCTCACCGGCAGCACCCGTTTCGAGTGAACCAAGACAACCTAACTCGCCCTCCACCGACACACCACAGGCATGCGCTATTTCAACAACTTTGCGCGTTATGTTGGCGTTATAGGTATAGTCCATTGGCGTTTTACCATCTTCGCCCAGTGAACCGTCCATCATCACCGAAGAAAACCCCAACTGAATCGAACGCTGACAAATGCCCAAAGACGTACCGTGGTCCTGGTGCATTACCACCGGAATATGAGGGAACTCTTCTACGGCCGCCAAAATTAAGTGGCGTAAAAAAGGTGCTCCGGCATATTTACGCGCGCCAGCTGAAGCCTGAACAATCACCGGACTATCGGTTTTGTCCGCCGCGAGCATAATCGCGCGCATTTGCTCAAGGTTGTTTACGTTAAAGGCAGGTATGCCGTAGCCGAACTCGGCTGCATGATCCAGCATTTGACGTAATGAAATAAGGGCCATGAAATCCTCTCTTAATCGTTTAGGGTACAGTAGTAATATTAAATTTTTATTATAATGTTTTTGCGCGTTGTTCCAGTATAGCTACAGCTGGCAATGTTTTACCTTCTAAAAACTCTAAAAAGGCGCCGCCACCGGTAGAAACATAGGAGACGTTATCTGCAATATTGTATTTATCTATTGCCGCAAGGGTGTCGCCACCACCCGCAATAGAGAATGCGTCACTGTCAGCAATGGCTTGTGCCAATGCTTTAGTGCCATCGGCAAACTGTTCAAACTCAAATACACCGACCGGACCATTCCAGACGATGGTGCCTGCTGATTTTAAAATATCCACCAAAGCTGCACTGGTTTGCGGGCCAATGTCGAAAATCATGTCGGTATCCGACACGTCTGCTACCGCCTTTAACGTTGCGGGTGTCGTTTCGCTAAATGCCTGGCCTACCACAACATCAGTAGGTACCGGAATATTGCCGCCACGGGCCTTTGCTTGCGCCATCAAACGCTGAGCTTCGGGAATTAAATCAGCTTCGTACAGCGATTTACCCACATTGTTACCATTGGCAGCAATAAAGGTGTTCGCAATACCACCACCAACTATAAGCTGATCAACAATGCCTGATAACGACTCAAGTACGGTCAATTTAGTTGAGACTTTCGAACCACCCACAATTGCAACCAACGGCCGTTTCGGGTTTTTAAGTGCTGCTGCAAGGGCGTCAAGCTCCCCTACTAACAAGGGTCCAGCACAGGCGATAGGCGCATATTTAGCTACGCCGTGGGTAGAGGCTTGTGCGCGATGCGCTGTGCCAAAGGCGTCCATTACAAACACATCGCACAATGCAGCAAGTTTCTGGGCAAGAACATCGTCATTCTTGCCTTCACCTTTATTGAAGCGAACGTTCTCAAAAACAACCACTTCTCCTTCAGCAATCGTCACCCCTTCCAAGTACTCTGATGCAAGCCGAACCGGAGCAGACAGCGCTGTTGTAAGATAATCCACCACTGGCTGCAAAGATGAGTCTGCGTCAAACACGCCCTCCTCTGGCCTGCCTAAATGAGACATTACCATCACTTTCGCCCCCTTTTGCAGTGCCAATTCAATGGTTGGAATTGCTGCTTTTAAGCGGGCGTCTGAGGTTACTTTGCCGTTTTTAACCGGTACATTTAAATCTTCGCGGATCAGTACGCGTTTGCCGTTAAGATCCAAATCGCTCATGCGAATAACAGACATGTCTAGCTCCTAGTTATAAATTCGATTGCATCATTGCCCTGGCTGTATCGAGCATACGGTTAGCAAAACCCCATTCGTTGTCACACCATACCAGGCATTTAACCAACCGCTTATGGCTAACCCGTGTTTGCGAACCATCAACAATACAAGAATGGGGATCATGGTTAAAATCTACCGATACCAGCGGCTCTTCGGTGTAATCAAGAATACCGGCTAACGTGCCATTACAGGCCTTGGCTAGCGCGGCATTAACCAACTTAATACTAACGTCCTGATGCAAAGTAACACTTAAATCCATTGCGGTAACGTTAACCGTAGGTACCCTTACTGCAATAGCCTCAAACCGGCCAGCAAATTTAGGCAGTATACGTTCAATTCCCAATGCTAACTTTGTATCAACCGGAATAATAGACTGACTGGCCGCCCGAGTGCGGCGTAAATCGGGATGATACGCATCAATAACCTGTTGGTCATGCATAGAGGCATGTATCGTGGTAATGGTGCCACTTTCAACGCCAAAATGCTGATCCAATACCTGTATAACCGGCACAATGCAGTTAGTGGTGCATGAACCTGCAGACACCACTGTCATAGTGTCAGTTAAGGTTTGTTGGTTAATACCATAGATAATAGTGGCGTCGATATCCGCATCCGCCGGGTGGGAAAATAACACCTTTTTAGCCCCTGCACTGAGGTGCCAGTTTGCATGTTCGCGGCTATGAAACACGCCGGTACACTCTAACACCACATCTATGTTCTGTTCTTTCCAGGGTAAGGCAAGTGGATCAGCCTCGGCAAACAAAGCAATATTGTCACCATTTACGCTAATACCGCCGGCAAAGGATCCCACTTTGTAACCAAAACGCCCGTGCGAGGTATCATACTTCAATAAATGCGCTACGCCCTTTGCATCGGCCAGTTCATTAATTGCAACCACTTGCAGCTCATGCTGCAAGCCTTTTTCATAGATAGCACGTAATATGTTGCGCCCTATGCGACCGAAGCCGTTAATTGCCAGTCTTATTGCCATAACACCACATAGAAAAATGGGACCATAATTGATCCCATTATATTGAAAATTAAGCTAATAGTTGCTCAGCGGCTTCTAACACTTTTTCAGTAGTAATACCAAAATGTGCAAATAACTGCTCAGCAGGTGCCGACTCACCAAAGCTGGTCATGCCGATAATTTTGCCGTTTAAGCCTACGTATTTGTACCAGCAATCCGTTATACCTGCCTCTACGGCAATACGTTTGGTTACTGCCGCTGGCAACACTGCTTCACGGTACGCTGCATCTTGTTGCTCAAAGGCATCGGTTGAGGGCATAGATACCACTCGCACGGCTTTACCTTGCTCGGTTAACTTAGCCGAGGCTTGCATCGCCAGCTCAACTTCTGAGCCCGTCGCAATAATAATCAACTCTGGCGTACCAGCACAGTCGCTTAATACATAACCACCACGTTTGATATCTGCTAACTGTGTTGCCGATCGTTGCTGTTGTTGCAGGTTTTGCCGGGTAAATATAAGTGTTGTTGGGCCTTCAGTGCGCTCAATCGCGGCCTGCCACGCAACAGCAGACTCCACTTGATCACAGGGCCGCCAGTTAATCAGGTTTGGTGTTGCGCGTAATGCGGCTAATTGCTCTACCGGCTGGTGTGTTGGACCATCTTCACCTAAACCGATAGAATCGTGGGTATAAACAAAGATCACCCGCTGTTGCATTAACGCTGCCATACGCACGGCATTACGGGCATATTCCATAAACATGAGGAAAGTCGCACCATAGGGAACAAAACCGCCATGCAATGCAATGCCATTCATAATAGCTGACATGCCAAACTCACGAACACCGTAGTAAATGTAGTTGCCACTGGCATCAGTTGCAGTAAGAGGCTTGCTACCAGACCAAATGGTCAGGTTTGAACCGGCTAAATCTGCCGAACCGCCCATAAACTCAGGCAACAATGGGCCGAATACATTTAAGGCATTTTGTGAGGCTTTTCGACTGGCAATATTGGCAGGGTTAGCTTGTAATTTCTCAATATAGGCTTGCGACTGGGCAGCCCAGGTTGATGGCAAATCACCAGATACACGACGACTAAACTCACTGGCTAATTCTGGAAACGCGGCACTGTAGCGGGCAAATAATTGCTGCCAGTTTTGCTGTTCAGTTGAGCCTTTGGCTTTGGCATCCCAATCGGCATAAATATCGGCCGGTATTTCAAACGGTGCATGTGGCCAATGTAAAAATTCGCGGGCAGCAGCAATTTCAACATCACCCAGTGGTGCACCGTGACAGTCATGGCTACCACCTTTATTAGGTGCGCCGTAGCCTATTACTGTGCGACAACAAATTAATGTTGGTTTGCTGGTGTCAGCTTTAGCCTGCACAATCGCCGCCTCAATGGCAGCAGCATCATGGCCGTCTACATTACTAATAACCTGCCAACCGTAAGCTTCAAATCGCGCAGGCGTATTGTCGGTAAACCAACCCTCAACATGGCCGTCGATAGAAATGCCATTGTCATCCCAAAACGCAACCAGCTTACCCAGGCCTAAAGTCCCTGCTAATGAACAAGCTTCATGCGAGATCCCTTCCATTAAACAACCATCACCTAAAAAGGTATAGGTATGATGGTCAACAATGTCATAACCAGGTTGATTAAACTGCGCAGCTAAGGCTTTTTCTGCAATAGCCATACCTACTGCGTTAGTAATACCCTGCCCCAACGGGCCTGTCGTAGTTTCAACGCCGGGTGCATAACCATATTCAGGGTGACCTGGCGTTTTAGAATGCAACTGACGGAATTGCTTTAAATCTTCAATGCTCAACTCGTAACCAGATAAATGCAGCAATGAATACAACAACATTGAGCCATGACCATTGGACAAAATAAAACGGTCACGGTTTGGCCACTGCGGGTCTTGCGGGTTATGTTTGAGAAAATCGCGCCATAACACTTCGGCAATATCCGCCATTCCCATAGGGGCGCCCGGATGACCTGATTTAGCTTTTTGCACCGCATCCATGCTAAGCGCACGGATCGCATTGGCGAGTTGTTTACGAGATGGCATGTTCACTCCTGACATTGCGCGGCTTCTTTATCGTAGAAGCTGATTATTATAAAGCTGAAATGTTTAAGCGGTATGTGGCGCTATTTTCCCAGAGCCCCCGCCAGATGGCAAATATAAATCAGATAGTGGAAAAAAATTCCCCTCCTGCCAATCCAATTGTCCACCGGTACGTAATTAGGCAGTAAAATAGCATTAAAGACGTCTGGGCGGCAGATTTTTCTGGCAAAGACTACGTACTTTCTCTAAAATAACCGCCTATTTTTTGAGTTCGCTCTGGTACACGCGTCCAGTTTGAACTTAACTGCATTAACCTTATTTTGGAATTCAACCGATGGCACAACACATTTTCACTTCTGAATCAGTATCTGAAGGACATCCGGATAAAATAGCTGACCAAATTTCCGACGCTGTATTGGATGCAATCCTGGAACAAGATCCGAAAGCGCGTGTTGCATGCGAAACCTTTGTTAAAACCGGCATGGTATTGGTTGGTGGTGAAATCACCACCACGGCATGGGTTGATATCGAAGAGTTAACGCGTAAAACCGTGCGTGAAATTGGCTATACCCACTCAGATATGGGTTTTGATGCCGACTCTTGTGCTGTATTAAATGCTATTGGTAAACAGTCTCCGGACATTAACCAGGGTGTAGATCGGGCCGACCCGAAAGAACAAGGCGCCGGTGACCAAGGTTTAATGTTTGGTTACGCCAGCAACGAAACTGACGTATTAATGCCTGCACCTATTACGTATTCTCACCGTTTGGTGCAGCGTCAGGCTGAAGTGCGTAAAAATGGCACTCTGCCTTGGTTACGTCCTGATGCAAAATCACAACTGAGCTTTATCTACGAAGATGGTAAGCCAGTAGGTATTGATGCTGTTGTGTTATCAACCCAACATTGCGATACCGTAAGCACAGCTGACTTACGTGAAGCTGTAATGGAAACCATTATTAAACCTGTGTTACCAGCAGAGTGGTTAACCAGCAGCACTAAATTCTTTATAAACCCAACTGGTCGTTTTGTTATTGGCGGCCCAATGGGCGACTGTGGCTTAACTGGTCGTAAAATTATCGTTGATACCTACGGCGGTATGGCACGTCACGGCGGCGGTGCCTTCTCTGGTAAAGATCCATCAAAAGTAGACCGTTCAGCCGCGTACGCGGCACGCTATGTGGCAAAAAATATCGTGGCAGCAGGCTTAGCGGCCCGTTGTGAACTTCAGGTGTCTTACGCTATTGGTGTTGCAGAGCCAACCTCAATTAGTCTGGAAACCTTTGGCACCAGTAAATTAAGCGAAGACGAATTGATTAAACTGGTACGCCAGCACTTCGATTTACGCCCACATGGCCTTATCGAAATGTTGCAACTGGAGCGCCCAATTTATCGAGCTACTGCCGCTTATGGCCACTTCGGCCGTAATGAGTTTCCGTGGGAGCAAACAGATAAAGCCGAGTTACTGCGCCAGTACGCAAAATAATTGCTTTAGCAATATCTTGAAAGGAGAGCATAGCTCTCCTTTTTTTCAACCAGACTTTATTAAAGTCGCCAGACACTTTGGCCTTATCATCCCTCACTTTTTGTGTATTATAAGCCGTTGTGTTGTACCCAGGGTCCTCTGCCAACGAGCAGGGTGAAACAAAACTATAAGAAAGGAACTTGTTATGTCTGAACAAACTGCCCCTGCTGTAAAAAGCGGTTGGCTTAACCGTGCGCTCAATGCCATAGAGGTGGTCGGGAATAAACTCCCCGACCCTGCCGTATTATTTGCTTTGCTAATGGTCGTCGTCTGGGTAGTATCCTGGGCTCTGGCTGGCGTCAGCTTTAATGAAGTTGACCCTCGTACCGGTGCGGCTATTCAGGTTAATAACCTGTTGGCAGCCGAATCGTTAACTGCGTTCATGTCTAAAATGGTTAATACCTTTGTAACCTTTGCGCCATTGGGTGTTGTACTGGTCGCCATGTTAGGTTTAGGCGTTGCCGAACATACCGGTTTTATTAACGCTGGCTTACGTTCTGTTTTGTCGGTTACCCCAAAAATGCTGCTAACACCGGTATTGGTTGCAGTAGGTGTTGCCAGCCATATGGCCGTAGATGCCGGTTACGTATTAGTAATTCCACTTGGCGCAGTTATTTTCTATGCCGCGGGCCGTCATCCATTGGCCGGTATTGCTGCGGCATTCGCTGGCGTATCAGGTGGTTTTTCTGCCACCATTTTACCTTCCAGCCTTGACCCGCTGCTTTCAGGCCTTACACAAGCATCTGCACGCTTATCATCAGATCCAGCAGCAGCCGAGCTGTTTGTCAGCCCGATGAACAACTACTATTTCACCACCGCCTCTACGTTTTTAGTGGTTATTGTGGGTTGGGTATTAACAGACAAATTTATTGAGCCACGACTGAAATCTACCGTAGTCGATGGTGATCCGGCCGATATGCCAAAAATGGATGATTTAAAACCCAATGAACGCAAAGGCTTACGTTGGGCCAGTTTCTCCATGCTGTTAAGTATAGTGCTGTTAATTGTATCTGCGTTGCCAGAAACATCAGCCTGGCGAGCGCCAGCTGGTACAGTACTGGCTGAAGGACAAAGCAGCCTGTTGGTTTTCTCTGCCCCACTGATGCAGTCTATTGTTAGTATTATTTTTGTGTTCTTCTTAGTACCGGGTGTTGTGTATGGCTATGTATCCGGCACGGCTAAAGATCATCGCGATATTATCAAAGGCATGAGCAAAGCCATGAGTGGCATGGGCTACTACATTGTTATGGCGTTTTTCTGTGCTCAGTTTATTTATGCGTTTGGCCAATCTAACCTGGGTGCGCTGCTTGCTATTAAAGGCGCAAACTGGTTACAAGAAATGGCCTTCCCTATGGGCTTTACCTTAATTGGTATCGTGTTTTTATCTGGTTTTGTTAACCTGCTAGTAGGTTCAGCTTCAGCTAAATGGGCGCTTATAGGTGCCATTATGGTGCCTATGCTAATGGAACTTGGCGTATCACCAGATTTAACCCAGGCTGCTTACCGCGTAGGTGACTCATCAACCAATATCATTACGCCACTGCTGCCGTACTTTCCTTTAATTGTGGTGTTTTGCCAGAAGTATGTTAAATCAACCGGTATTGGTACCCTTATCGCACTAATGCTGCCTTACTCCATTGCGATGTTAGTGTTATGGACCGCATTTTTACTTGGTTTCTGGGCGCTGGATATTCCACTGGGTGTGGGCTCAAGCTATACCTACCCTGCAGTAAATTAATTTCATTTATTGTTTAACACCCCTGCTGCTGCAGGGGTTGTTTTTTCTGTTGCTTCTCTCAATCGCCTGCTAACATAACCGCATTTATCAGCTAGCGAAATTTCTATGCGTATTCCACGAATTTACCACAGCGGCGAGATCACACTTAAGCAAGACTTTGCATTGGACGACGATGCCGCCAATCATGTTGGCCGGGTACTTAGAATGCCAGTGGGCAGTGAACTTATCTTGTTTAATGGTGATGGTTTTAATTATTCAGCCCGTATCAGTAGCTGTGAAAAAAAACGTGTTAGCGTGCAGGTATCTGAGCAGGAGAAGAACCCTGTAGAGTCGCCGCTCAAAATCCATCTGGGTCAGGGTATTTCACGCGGTGATAGAATGGATTTTGCCATTCAAAAAGCCGTTGAACTTGGCGTAACTGAAATTACGCCATTGTTTACCGAGCGTTGTGGCGTGAAACTAGACGGCGAGCGATTGACTAAACGCAATGAACAGTGGCAAAAAATTGCTATTAGCGCCTGCGAGCAAAGCGGTCGCAGTATAGTGCCAATAGTGCACCCTGCCATACCACTGCAAAACTGGCTGGCGCAACAGACAAAAGAATTAAAGCTAACCTTGCATCCATGGGCAAACGACACCATAAAGACGCTTATACCCAACCTTAATATCCGGTTAGTAATAGGCCCTGAGGGCGGTTTTAGTGAGCAGGAAATGACGCAAACAGCGGCAGCGGGTTTTACTGGCATACAATTAGGCCCGCGCGTACTTCGAACTGAAACTGCTGCACTTACTGCAATCAGTGCATTACAACTGCAATTTGGCGACCTGGCCTAAGGATACAACATGCATCAACCGATAAAACTTGGCATAGTCATGGACCCCATTTCGGCCATCAATATCAAAAAAGACTCCAGCTTTGCCATGCTGCTGCAAGCACAAGATCGCGGCTATGAAATTCACTACATGGAAATGGCTGATTTATATTTACTGGAAGGCCAGGCCAGAGCATCAACCAAACGCTTAACGGTAGAACAAAACCCAGCCCGCTGGTATCAGTTTGGCACTGAGCAAGACATCGCACTTAGCGAGCTGGATGTAATCTTAATGCGGAAAGATCCGCCGTTTGATACCGAGTTTATCTACGCCACTTATATTCTGGAACGCGCAGAAGACAACGGTACCCTTATTGTCAACAAACCGCAAAGCCTGCGTGATGCCAACGAAAAATTGTACACCAGCTGGTTTAATCAATTTACGCCGAAAACACTGGTTAGCCGCGATGCAAAACGCTTAAAAGCGTTTTATCAGGCCGAGAAAGACGTGATTTTAAAACCGCTTGATGGCATGGGTGGCGCCTCAATTTTTCGCTTAAAACCGGGCGATGCCAATGTAAGCGTAATTATTGAAACCTTAACTGAGCACGGCAGTCGATATGCCATGGCACAACGCTTTATCCCTGAAATAACCGAGGGCGATAAACGAATTCTGGTAGTAAACGGTAAACCCGTGCCATACTGTTTAGCGCGCATACCAGCCAGCGGTGAAACCCGCGGCAACCTGGCAGCAGGAGGTCGGGGTGAAGCCAGACCCTTATCGGCATCTGACTTTGCCATTGCCAATGCGGTAGGTCCTACACTAAAATCCAAAGGCTTAATTTTTGTTGGTTTAGATGTTATAGGCGACAAATTAACCGAAATTAACGTTACCAGCCCAACCTGTATCCGCGAAATTGAAGCGGCGTTTCCAATTAGTATCACCGGTTTGTTATTTGATGAAATTGAACAGCTGCTGGCAGCTCGCCAGTGACAACCACGTTGTAACGAGGTCACTATGCAGAATTTTCAGAATCATTTTTTAATTGCTATGCCGTCATTAGATGATCCACTGTTTAAACGCAGTGTTGCCTATATCTGTGAACACAATGATGAAGGTGCGATGGGTATTGTTATCAACCATCCACTTGAAGTAAAAGTTGCCGACTTACTTAAACAATTACAAATTGAATTTAACACCGAAAGCCCGGCCGCCACAGCGCATGTTTGTGCGGGTGGCCCGGTGCAACACGACAGAGGTTTCGTACTGCACACCACCAAAGAAGGCTATAGCAGTAGCATGCGATTAAACGACCAGCTTATGGTGACTACGTCTAAAGATATATTATTTGATTTAACCACAGCACAAGCACCGGAAAAGTTTATTTTAGCGCTGGGTTATGCCGGTTGGACCGCGGGCCAATTGGAGCAAGAAATTGCCGACAATGCCTGGCTGATTATTCCGGCCGACACAGGCATTATTTTTGATTTAACTCATGCGGAAAAATGGCAATCGGCTACGGCAAAAATTGGCATCAAGCCATGGCAATTAACCAACGAGGCCGGTCACGCTTAATGAGTCGCACTATTTTAACCTTTGATTACGGTACCAAAAGCATTGGCGTGGCGGTAGGTCAGGAACTTACCGGCACCGCCTCTCTGCTAAGCGCATTAAAAGCACAAGACGGCATACCAGACTGGCTAGTACTGGAAAAACTGATTCAAGACTGGCAACCCCAGCTGTTATTAGTGGGGTTACCTTTAAATATGGATGGTACTGAACAGCCCTTTACCGTTCGTACCCGCAAGTTTGCTAACCGCTTGCATGGCCGTTTTGGCTTGCCGGTTACACTGCATGACGAACGACTAACCACCACCGAAGCCCGCAGTATGCTATTTGCTGAAGGCGGTTATCGCAATTTAGCAAAAGACAAAGTGGATAGCTTGTCGGCAAAAATCATTTTTGAGAGCTGGTATGAGCAACAGTAATGCATCGCCCGTTCAGTCTGGCTACTACCAGCATTACAAAGGTCGTTATTATCAGGTCATTGACTGCGCCCGGCACAGTGAAACTGAACAATGGCTGGTTATATACCGAGCACTGTACGGTGATTTTGGTTTGTGGGCCAGGCCAGCGGAAATGTTTAATGAGCATGTCGAAATTGCCGGCGAGCTGCTAGCCCGCTTTCAATATATTGGTGATACTAAGCCTGACAGCATTACACAAAATCTGCCGGATTAATTTCCTCGGCCAGCAGCAAAATAATATCCTGCGAGGATAACCAGCTACGTAATTGTACTGCCCCTGCTTTTAGCTGTTCATGCTGGCAAATTAATTGCCACACCTGTTGCACCAAATCATTAAAGTTATGGCCATCGTACTGTATGGCTTTACTTTGGCTAACCATACTGAGCAATTGGCGTAACAGCTCCTGACTCTGTTGTAGCTTTTGCTGATGCGGTGTTAAAGCCTGTTGCACACAGTGCTGTACATCGTACAACATATCAACAGCTTGCTTTAGTTGCTGTTTACGCAAAGACCCTCGATGGTCATCATGGTATACCGGATGTAATAATTTACTGCGAAGGCCGGCCAACTCTGCCACGCTAACAATGCCATAACTGCTAAGCAATTGCTCAGCGCCGTTAAGCCATTCACCCAGCTGCGCCAGTGCCTGCGGCTCTTTGCGTTCAAACCGCGTAACTAACGCCGGATAACGCAACAATAAAGCCGATAACTCTTTTACTAAATGCACAATGGATTTTTGCATAATCGTTATTCCGGCAATAAGCGACGTCTAACTTCACCGTTACTGCTTTCCATTTGCTGCCACTCCATGCCATCCTCTGAGATCTTCAGTTTGATATAAATAATATTTTCCGGTTTTTCTTCCCTAAGCTTATGCGACTCTGCAATCACATTTAAATTTTCAATCACTTTGCGCTGGCTTAGTACTTTAATTTCTTGTGTTGCAACCGCCGCGACGCGAGCGGTGATCTGCTCAATATTGAGCTTAGGCATGCTTTCGCGGCTTACCAATTGATACTCATCAGCCAACTGCACTAACTGACGCACTGCCAACTTGCTGTATTCCTCAACCGGCGCCATATCCTGTTTAATACGCAACGATTGTTCCAGCGAATGGGTTTGCTCAACTAATACCGCCCGCAAGGCTTTAGACGCTTTAGCGGGCAAACTGCTGCGGCCCAGGCTGTTGGTCAGCTCTTTGTACATTAGGCTGTTAAACTTGGTGTTATCAATGGGTTGGTACTGCGTTTCGGTCTTCTCGCTTAAGGCATCCAGTGCAACAGGAATGGTAAGTTCAACATCGCCCACCCGCATGTGCGGTACGGCAAAATGTTTTAACAAATCATGCTTGGCATACTCTTCGGCGACCTTAACGGTTTGAATATCCGCCATCACTCTGGCGTTGGTAATACTGCTAATAATACTGCCCAAATACTCGTTTAAATTCGGCATAATGCTGTCCCTGTTAAACCAGGCTGGCAGCCTAGTACTGCCAGCCCCAAACCAGATTAGTGCCAATTAGGCGCTAACAATACTGTCTTCCAGCATCGTTAAGATCCTATCTAACCCTGCTGGTATTTCGTCATTTAATGCGGTTACCTTTACCCCAAGGTTGTAGGTTTTCTCTACACTAACCCCGCGAGTAGAAGAGCGCTTGTAAGACGCCGACGCTTTAAAGTTTACAATCTTATAGTTGATGCCCAGCTCAGCACTGGCAGCAAATTCACTCGACACATTGGAGGTTTCGGTAGAGGTTAGCTTGGCATTGAAGTCGATGGTCATTTCTTCAATACGCAAAGCTGGTATGGTTAACATGGTTAAAAACGGCACCTTTATCGCAACATCGGTCGAAATAAAATTGCTGGTAACATCGGTGCCCGGTGGCAAACCTTCATCGGTCAATTGCTGCGCCGTTTTGCCGACATGGGGGTTAGGCGTTGATTTAGTAAATTCAAAATCAACATAACGTAAGGCTTTAGTACCGTTAATGTCTTCAAAGCCTACGGCCTGAATAAAGCTCACTTGCGACATAGACGCCGCATGTTGCGCTTGCACAGCAGCCTGCATTGGGCCACCAATATAAACGCTAAAATCTAAACTATTGAGTTCCTGCACCAGATTTGGCATAACTCTCACTCCCTGCTCACTGTACCTACTCTGTTAAGGCTTTTCGGTTGCCGCCGACTACCTACCCGTACCCGCTCGCCGGCCTTGAACAACAGCTATTACAGAGGATAAATCAGTACTAGCCCGGCAGAGTGTTAAAGCCTAGCTGGCAGCAGAGGAATATCCAGAGAGAAAACAGGTAATTTAGTTACATTAAATTGATAAATATCTGACAAATCCGGGGCAATTCTAACCGCCTGTCACCGCTTTAAACCGTAAATCACTTTTTTTAATTTTGGCCTAGGGTATGTCGCTATATTGGCCTCTCCAACCAAGAGGATAATATTATGTTTGAACAAACCGAGTTTTTTCACCAATTAAGCCAAATGAGCCCGTTGTTTTGGGTAGCGTTTATACCGAGCTTTCTGGCCATCTATTTTTTGCCCAGCATTGTAGCCAGCTTTCGTAACCGCCAGCACTTGGGCAAAATATTTCTGGCCAATATCCCAGCCGGGTTTTCCTGGATAGCCTGGGTAGCACTTATTGTCTGGGCCTTTACCGGTAAACAGAAAAAATCAGTCGAACAAACAGCAACATAAATAGTACACTGTGAATACGTCGTTTTTTGTTTATTTAGGTTTTAGTAAAGCGCCAATGATCACATTACACGCTTTTAGCCAGCGCATTGCTTTGGACAACTGCAGCCGCGCCTATTTATGGGCGCAGTTGTTAACGATGCTGATTTACACCGGCTATTTTATGGCGTACACCCTGCCCTTGTTGACGAGTGAGCAGACCAATTTGCACTTACTGTTTTTGGTTAAGTACAGCATTGAAGCAGCGTGTTTTGTGTTGCTAAGCCATTTGCTGCTGCGCCCACTGCTTAAAGCTGACAATGTTCGTGCGCACAAACGCTGGTTACTGTTTACTTTACTGCTGGTACTGGCAGCGTTACTGCAAACTCTGGTGTCTTATGGTCTTTCCAGTTTGGAAGCATTAAAACATACCGATATGAGCACGGTAACAGTACTGACAGACGAACAAAACTCGCCACTGCAAATGAATTTCAGCTTCAGTTTTATGATGATTGCACTGATGAGCTCGTTTAGTGTGATGTATTTGGTTTGGGGTGCCGGCTATATTGCCTGGCAAAGCCGGCAGACGCGTAAAGCCTTGCAGCAACAAATGCAGCAAGCTCAGCTACAGCAACTTACTAACCAACTTAGCCCGCACTTTTTATTTAATGCGTTTAACAGTATCCGCGCCCTCATTTTTGAAGATCAGCATAAAGCCGCTGACACAGTTACGCGATTATCAGAGCTGTTTCGCTTTCACTTGCAGGCACACTTACAGCCAGAGTCTACCCTGGCGCAAGAATGGCAGTTAACAGAGCAATATTTGGCCATTGAGCAAGTACGGCTAGAGCAGCGCCTGCAATTTAGCTGTACCATTGCCGAAGAACTATGGCAGTGCAAGTTACCCACGCTTAGCCTGCTCACCTTGGTTGAAAACGCCATTAAGCATGGCATAGCGCCCAATGTGGCCCCGGGTACACTCAGCATTAGTGCAACAGTATCAGATAAAGGCTGGCAGCTAAACGTCAGTAACACTACGCTTAGTGCCACGCAGCAAGCAGGTACCGGCACCGGGATAACTAACTTACGCCAGCGCTTGCAATTAATGTACGCCGATAACGCCCGGTTGCTGCTTCAGCACCACAACAACCAATTTAGTGCCAGTGTGGAATTTAACCATGTATAACTGCCTGCTGGTGGATGACGAACGCTTAGCCCGCAGCGAGCTAAAGCGTTTACTAAAAATGCATCCACAATGCGTTATAACCGCTGAAGCCAGCAGTGGTGAAGAGGCATTACAGCAACTGACCAGCCACAAAATTGATTTAGTCTTTCTCGATATTCAAATGCCGGGGTTAACGGGCTTGCAATTAGCAGAGCATATTCCCGCCAATACACAGTTTATCTTTTGCACCGCCTTTAACAGCTTTGCGCTGGATGCATTTGAATTAAATGCAGTAGATTATTTATTAAAGCCCATCGCACCTGAGCGGCTGGCTAAAGCCTTGCAAAAACTGCGCCCCGCCAATGACAATAACCATGCAACGGTGCATTACCTGGCCGAACAGCACGGTATTTTACTTAAATTTGGCGACAGTCAACGCGTGGTAAGGCTAAACGAGATAAGCCGGTTTGAGAGTATTGGTAATCACGCCGCGGTATATACACCTTACGGCAAAAGCTTTATTCATAGCTCACTGGCAAAAATTGAACAAAAGCTCGACCCGGAATTATTTTTTAAAGCCAGCCGCGCTGACATTGTGCGTATTAGTGCCATCAGCCATATTGAGCCATCTATCGCCGAGGGTGGTTTAGTGGCAATATTACAAGACGGCCAACAAGTAGATGTTAGCCGCCGCCAGGCACAGCAGCTAAAACAACAATTTAGCGCGTTTTAACTACTGCCATTATAACTGCTAATGAATTAACCACTAAAGCTGCTGGCGATACCACTCGCCTAAAATCAGGCTGGCAGCTACGCTAACATTTAGTGATTCAACCTTGCCAGAGCCTGGTATTTGCAGCGCAATATCGGCGCTTTTAGCCACACTTTTCGACACACCAAACATCTCTTCGCCAAAAACCACCACCACTTTAGCGGGAAGCTGGCTTTGATACAGCGAGGTGCCACCATGGCTAGAGGTAGTAATCAGTGTATAACCGGCTTCTTTACACAGTTGTAATGCTAACGGCAAATTGTCGCAACGTAAGCCATCGACAAACTCACCGCCGCCCTCTGCCGTACGAAGGGCCGCGCCCGATTGCAGCAGCTCAGGTTGTTTCATAATAATACCGCCAACACCAAAGTGCGCACAGCTGCGGGTAATAGCGCCTAAATTGTGTGGGTTGCCCACACCATCAAGTGCCAATAAACAATCTTGTTTTCGGCCTTTTTGCTGTAAATACGTGGCCAGGTTTTGCTGTGGCTTGCGCTTTACCAGCAATACCACACCACCGTGATGGCCGCTACCGGCCACCTTCTCCAGTTCGGTGTCATCCACGATGTGGTAAGCCTTTTTAGCACCCGCCAAATATTTCATTACATCGGCAAACTTAGGTGCCATTTGCTGTGAAATATACAGCCGAATTAGCGCATCCGGCCGTTGGCTAAACAACACCCGACAAGCATTTTCACCATATACCTTGCTTTCATCATCTTGCGCCACTTTTACCGGCCTGCCCGACTGAGGTTTTGCACGCTCAGCATGACGGTTTGGCTTATTCGTGGCAGCCTTATCGGTTTTAGTCCAGGGCTTGTGTAGCGGGTTGGCAGCTTTGCCGTTCTTGGGCTTAGGGTATGACATAGAAATTCCTGCGTGTGCCTAACGGCCAATAATCTTTAATGCGCTGAATTTTACCAGCTGCGCCTAAACATTACTTGTTTTTTGCTACTTACAATTTGATTTCATCCATTGCATTGGCAACTTAACGATTCGCTCACCACTATCTAAAAACAACGTCCAACTACTTTGATGCAGTATCAACCGCAGTTATTAAAGCTATTTACGTCTAGCGGGAAAATTGAACTCTCAGTATGGTGCGATAGATTGACGTTACCCCACTCGTGCTATATTTTCTGGTTTTACGCCACCAAACAAATGAAAAATTAGACTAAATGGAATTTGAACTGCGAGAATTGGGCCTGACTACGAGTAACAAAGTAGTAAAAATTGTATTGGTGAACATCTTTATACTGGCCACAACATATGTTGGTTACAAGTACTTGCCAGCTGTCCTTCACTTGAATTTACAAGGCTCCGGTAAATTGATTGCCATTATAGCCTCCGGGCCAGCAATAGCTTTGTTTGCCACTATACATATCGGCCTCAGGCAACAACGTATTTTTGCAGTTGGTGTCGCTGGTATTAAATTTGGCGACCCAATATCAGGCATTCAATCCTACTCCTGGAAAGATATAACGCGTTTTAACTTATCGCATGATACGAAAATACTGCGGCTTGTTTTGGATAGTCTGGATATTGAGGAGACTATTCCGCTAAGGAAATTTGGCATTACGGCTTTGCAATACAACAGGGTGCTAGACCTATCTTCAGCTTGCTTAACAAAGTAGCGTCTTAGCGCGTTGCAGCAATGAATTATAAAATTAACATAATGGACAGCTACAACAGCCAGCCAGAGTAAGCCAGCTATTTGTACAAAACTGGCCGATACAATATCAGCCATTGTAAAACTATGCTGTGTAGCCCTGATAAACAAAGCCCCTAGCCTTTCTAGAAACATGCAGCGAGTGTGTTACCTGCCTTCAGCCTGGCGCCATCACCAAACCCGCACAATTAACATTATAAAAACATATTTGACATTAACATATGCCACATTAAAATGCTGATACAAATAAATAACAGGATTGTAGTAATGCTTGGATGGCAGCCTCTTTATAACAAGGCAATGGTCGCTGGCTTAGGGCTAATACTTTCTGTGTTAACAACTAACGTGGAGGCAGGTGTGTTTGATTGGTTAAGAGGAACAGAAGTTCAGTGGTCACCTGAAATACACGGGATTATTACGGAAAATGGCACCCCCGTTTCAGGCATAAAAGTAGTACGCGAGCTCCACTATGAAGACGACAAATTCAACGACAACACGGTCACTGATCACGAAGGTCGCTTTACTTTTTCACGTAAAACTTTGAGAACACGCCGGGTATTATTTGATTACAGTATCTACTTGTTTTTATCAGTAGCTGATCATCCAACTACGGGTGAGCAAAACCGTTTTTTTGATATCCGCTGGGGTAACCGGCTGGATGGCAAGGCATTGAATTTATTAATGTCAGATATGCAGTGTGAACTGACAGCTGATGCGAAGGACTTTAGTCTCAAAAACCTAGAAGTCCCTGAAAGTGCAGCACCTTGGTTTAGTGCAAAATGTACATTTACTCATGCCAATACCGCACTGTATTCAGATAAGGAAATTGAAGCCCAAATGCAGGAATTAGACAGAATCGTGGATCAACAAGAAGGATTTTAGATTATGCAGAAAACTCTCCCTCCAGCCACATCGGTTTGGTTAGCTCAAACGCCTTACGATGTTAGAGAAATTAAAGCAGGTCAAAATTTCAATCCCAAGGCTAAGGAATTAACGCGTTTTTTTGATTTCAGCCAAACAGGGGGCGTAGTGCATGGCACTTCAGGAAGTGTAATCTCTACGCTGTTTAACCGCACAACCGGTTTTGCGATTATAGGCAAAGGTAAAGGTCATTTTACCGGTGATGTTGCATTGGGTATTCGTGGCACAAATATGAAAAGTGGCCGTGACTGGTTTAGTAACGCCAATGCCAGTTTAGCCACAGCCGATAATAACAGTGCTGTGCATTCCGGTTTTCAAAAAGTGTTTAGGAGCATGCAGCCAGCACTGGAGAAACAACTGGCTCCGTTACTGAATACCAACAGCAATGGCGTAGTACATTGTGCAGGACACAGCTTAGGGGGCGCATTAGCCAGCCTTGCTGCTATTTGGATTAAACAGCGTTTTGGTAATCGTGTAGCACTATATACCTATGGTGCACCACGAGTTGGGTTAAACGATTTTGCGCTTAAATCATCCGGTAGTATAGATAAAATATATCGATGCCTGCATGGAGATGATCCAGTGCCTATGGTACCTGTGTGGCCGTTTTATCATGCACCGCTAAACGGCAGTAGTGTACTGTTAACATCAGCAACGGGTATTAATATCTCCTCACACTCAATGATGGAAAACCCTGGCTATGTCACAACGTCTCGCGGTCAATGGGAAGATTTACAACGCAAAGGTGACACAGTTAAAGCTGTGCGATTGTTTTACGAACGTCGTTTTGAATGCAGCTTTAGCACGCACTGGCAAGAACGATTAACGCATGCACTTATCACCTTATTAAAGGATGCGGGATACTTAACGGCCGTATCGGTGCAAATGGGCGTAAGCGGTGTAATGACATTTTATGATTACCTGGCCGCCACGATTGAGAAAGTCGCGCTTATGTCGCCGCAATTTGAAACACAGGTAATGGGCTTGCTAGGCCACATGCTGGTCTTTGCTGGTAAAGTGGTAACCACAATTACCGAACTTAGTGTGCGCTTTATTCGCTGGGTATTTAAAGTCACGCTAGAAGCAATGTATCGCGTAGCTCGCCAGGCAATTGAAATGGTAAGCTAACTTAATTTGTTGCTACTAAGGCTGGCCAGAAAAATTCTGCACCAGCCGGAATAGGCTGGTATGGACACCATTAAACTGCTTAATTTAATACCTTATACGTTTTTAAACCCGCTAATTTTGCTGGCGTATTTTGTGGTATTTTCTGAAGACGGCGTGCTGCACCACCTCAAGCTTAAGCCTTTTTACGATCTTGGTGGTAACTGCCAACGCATAAACCTTAGGGTATATCTTGGGTTTTGTGTTATCGCCAGCATCACCTTTATTGCTTTTAAACTACTGGTGCTACTGCCACTAGCTAGTACGCCAATAACGGCTTTAGATATCACGCTGGTACAACCGGGTTGGCGGTGGCTTATCGCTTATGTAGTAACCGCGATAACACTTGGTACTTTGGCCTCACGCAATGGCATGGAGGGTAATGTTGCTGGCTTTATCTTTGCGCCCTTTATATTTTTATCTTCGCTATTACTGGCCTTAACCCACGTACAGTGGTTATTAGCAGAGGTAATTTGATGGACCTAACCGTTAGCTGGTGGATGTATCTGCTTAATACTTTAACGCCCGTGATGGTCTTGATGATGTTGCTGCAATTAAGGCCATCGCAACAAACAGAAACACAACCTGCTGTTGGCAATGCTGCAGAACCCTTTTCGCCTTGGGTCTCTTTCATTGCCGGCTTACTTTCACAGGTAATCCTGGCGGCTATTTTGTACGCATTTTGGCTGGGGGCTCACTGGCTGGTGTTCTGGATGTTGAGTAAACCACTATATGTCACGGCATATTTTTATAAACCCTCCGTGCTGGCCTATTGGTTTCCTTATTTGTTTGGGCTGTTTTTTATCAGTTATAGTGTTTATCTTCAGCCCAAGCTACGCTCAACGCGGATTAAAGCCAGTATAAAAACACTAAATTATGTAGGCTGTGTTGCATCGGTTTATATGGTGTTTGTTACCTATTTAAAGTGGCTAAACCTATAAAGAATACATTTATTTATCTGATCGGCGTTAAGCTAAGCCGCTTTAGCCTGTCACTTCTATTCAGTCAACAATTGTTTGATCTGATTTAGGCTTTGTTGCGCATTCTCCGACGCGGGAAATTTCTCAACCAGAAATTCAAATGTGCCTACGGAAGACGCCACGCCACTGCCATACCTTAAAGAATAAGCCCGATACAGCAAAAACTGCCCAACGGCAGCCATATCGTTGCCCTTCATCGCTTTGACAGCGTCATAGACATCGTTCATTACGCGAATATTATTCGCTAATGCAGCCTCAACAAATTGCTCTTTCAACGTTGCCATTTTGAATGTTTCAGGCGCAATAACCGACATTACGCTATCTGCTAAAACATCTGTCCATACGTCATTTGCATTGCCGTTGGTCATATACACCAGCGTGTAATTATCGGCAGCATTTTCAACATTATAGTAATGTCGCAGCTTGACTCTATTGCCGCCATCGTGCCCGACACGAATAAAATTATCTTCTACAGAGTACTCAAAGCCAAACGCATAAGTCCCTGAAGTGCCGTCTGATAACATCATCGGGTTAAAGTACGTTTTCAATAACTCGGGTTTTACAAACTTGCCTTTAATTAACGCCGTGATAAATGTCGCCAGTTCTTCAGGTGTTGAATACAGCGCCGAGTGGGCAAAAGAGTATTCAGGCCAGTCAATGTCCAGGTTTTTTATAATGACGCCATTAGCGCCTTGGTAGCTACTAACCATGTTATGTCTAACGGTTCTGGCACTAGCGTGCCCCGTGTTTTGCAAAGCCAACGGTTTAACGATAACGTCATCAACAAGTTGTTTGTACGATTTTTTTGTTTTTAGCTCTAACAGAGAGGCAAGTAACAAGAAATTTGTGTTGTTGTAGTGATTTTCAGTGCCCATTTTAAAATGGGCCGGGGCCTGTTCCAACGACGAGTAAACAGCCTTTTTATCAGCAAGAAATGAACCTCGCTGCATAACCGCATCAAAATAGCGAGGCACGCCAGATGTATGGTTCAACAAATGCGCAACGGTGACGTTTTGCCAGCTTTGGGGTAAGTAAGCGAGGTAGTCGCGAATAGAGTGCTGCAAGTCAACCTCACCACTTTGCACAAGTTGCATTACCAATACACTGGTAAACAGTTTAGCAACGGAATAGCTGGGGAATATATGCTCGGGGGTCACTTTAACGCTAAGCTCTTTGTTGGCATAGCCCTGCACGCCACGATATATCGGATGATGATTTTTAAGGATCAACACAGATTGACCCACCACGCCAAACCGATTGGCATTTTTTACTAATTGTTTGTCTACAGAAAGAGACAATGACGAATCTGAACTCGATTCAGCCTGCGCCTGACAAACCCAAAAACTTAGTAAACAGGATAAAAGTAACCGCGAAAAACACTTCATTTATCATTCCATTAATGCGAAAGGCAGACTTTAGTCGAAAAGTTGAGTCATAAAGTTTAAATGAATTATTTGGTTTGGCAAAAATTCATTAACAATCGGGGTAGGAATTACTGGTTGTACGGCAACAATACTTGTGTTTTTCTGCGTGCGCAGTAAGCTGTCGGCCTTTGAATTTACTGCTACGGGCCTTGTTTATGCTTAGTTATCGCCACAGTTATCATGCCGGTAATCATGCCGATGTGGTTAAACACCTGGTTCAGGTGGCCATTCTGGATTACCTGCTGCAAAAAGATAAGCCGTTTTGCTACCACGACAGCCATGCTGGTGCTGGGCTTTATAGCGTATTAGCTGAGCAGGCACAAAAAACCGGCGAGTATCAAACCGGTATTGGCAAATTGTGGCAATATCAAGCGGCTAGCCCGGCTTTGGCGCGTTATATCGAGCTGATTAAACAACTCAATACCAATGATGAATTGGCGTTTTACCCTGGCTCACCGAAAATTGCTGCAATGATGCTGCGTAACAGCGACAGTATTCAGGCGACCGAGCTACATCCAACAGACCATCCTATTTTGGCCAGCCAGTTTGTGCGGCGTCGTCATAGCCGTATTGAGCATATGGATGCCTGGGCAGGCTTTAAAGCCATGCTGCCACCGTTACATAAACGCGGCCTGGTTTTAATAGACCCACCCTATGAACTAAAAACCGAATATCAGGATGTGGTAGCCGGTTTGCAAAGCGCCTATCAGCGGTTTCCGCAGGCAACCTATGCCATATGGTATCCGGTTATTGAACGCAGTGCGGTAGAAGCCTTTATTAATGCCCTCGTCGCTACCGGCATTAAAGATATGCTGCGAATTGAACTTTGCCCACTGCCTGACAGCGATGGCTTTGGTATGACCGGTAGCGGTATGTTGGTGATTAACCCGCCTTATACCCTGGCAACCAATATGAAACAGGCCTTAACTGAATTAAGCCCACTGCTAAGCGATAGTTGTGAGTTTCAGGTAAATCAGTTGGTACCGGAATAAGTCGGTATATGACTTAATTATTTGGCTAACTGAGCCGCCAACCAGTTAAACGCCTGTTGCTGCTGCTGGGCATTAAACTCGTGGCTGAACTGAGGATATAACCGGGTGCTAAGTTTATCTGCTGCGCCATGCGCCTGCCACACCGCAGCCAATTGCCGATAGGCCTGTTCTACGCCAGCTTGCGGCATCAGCTTGTCCTTGCCGCCGTTAATAAACAACATGGCTTTGGGTGCTGCCAGCGCAGCAATGTCTGGAATGTCTAATTTTGCCGCCAAGCCCGGATGCAACATATAAAACGCCGACTGTCCTTTAAGAATATTATTACCGGGCGTTAATAAATGCTGATAGCTATTCAGCCAAGCTATTGCAACGCCTGCCTTAATATCGTCCGTTAACGCCGCCAATTGCCAGGCACGAAAAGCCCCCATGGAAAATCCCAGCACCGCAAGACGCTTGCTGTCGGCTTGTGGCAATTGCTTTAAAAACTGCACCAGTCGCAAGTCTTCGTAAGCCGCCATACCCGCTAAAGAGCGGCCAAGCATAAACATATTGCTCGCCAGCGCCTGCTGCGCACTAAATTCTATTGGCCCTCTATTGCTCCACCCTAAGGTGTCAGTGGCAATAACCAAATAACCTTGTTTAGCCAGAGCGTCGCCAATATAGTTGCCGCTAAAATATTTATCTGCCCATTGCTGCGCAGAACTTAAGCGCTCGTCGGTTGCAAAAGGTTTGATCAGTTTTTCTTTGCCAATGTCAAAACGGGCACCATGATCATGCAGCAGTAACACGGCAGGTGCCGGTTTGGTGTCCTCGGGCTGAAGCAGCATAAGCTGCACCCGGCTTTGCGCCGTTAATTGTATTGACCAAAGCTGTGCGCTATAGCCCTCTCGCGCTTCGGTTTTTAGCAGTTTGGCGGCAAAATCACTATTGTCATCTGCCCAGAGTAATGCTTCGCGCAGCGCAGCTCGGCCCTTTACACGCCACTGGTTAATATCGCTAAACTGCGCCTTATTCCAGCTAAGCGGGTAGCGATGCTGTGGTATCAGTTGCTGATAGAAATCGGGTAATTGCTGCTCAATCAGGTTGTTAGCTTGTAACGGTAAAGCCAGTAATAGCAATAAAACAACACGCCACATTATCGGATCCAGCCCTTACTAATTTGACGAAATGTATCGGTACCGCAGCATTCCAGCCATTCAAATGCCAGCATTTCTTTACTGATAATTTGGGCGCCGGCTTGTTGCATGCGGCTAAGTGCCAGCTGTTTATTTTGCTCGGTGCGCGAGCCTATAGCTTCTGCCACCACAAACACCTGATAGCCCAATGCCAGTAAATCCAGTACCGATTGCAGCACACAAACATGGGCTTCAATGCCCAGCACGACAACTTGCTTACGCTCTGTACAGGCGAGGCTACTGGCAATATGCGCTTCTTTTAGCGCACTAAAGTGCATTTTTTGCAGCACCTGCGCCTCGGGTATCAGCTCTGCCAATGCAGGCAGTGTGGCACCTATGCCCTGCGGATACTGCTCTGTCGCCCACACCGGTACTTCTAATTGCAGTGCCACCTGCAGCACCCATGCAGCCGCCTGCTCAACGTCTTTGTGCTCAAAAATAGCCGGCGCCAGCTTTTGCTGCATATCAATTAGTAGCACTAGCGAATGTTGCACTTGAAGTAGCATAGCAGTTCCCGTTAGTGAAAATCGCGTTTAGAAAGGTTAAGTTCAGCCAAAAGCACTGATAAGTCAACCAGCTTAGCGGCGATACTATGTGATAAAGGGACTATTAAACAAAAAGAAACGTTAGTTGGATAAACCAGAGCTAACTAAGCTGGCATTAAACTGAAGATGTTTTAGCACAGCCAAGTAATTATAGGCATACTGGTAGGCCGGCGTTAAGCCTAATGCCAGTCAGTTAAGGTTTAATTTGCCATCGGCTTGCCCACACTAACACGCCGTAAACCCATCCATGGGGGCTCGTTTCAGCCCGTCCAGGGCTGAAACGGTGAGTTTAGGGCAAACCGATTCTGCATAGTTGATCAGCATTAAGCTTTAATCCAACTTTTTCAGCAAGGTTAACACCTCGTAGTGACTACTGTGGGCGAACATATCAAATAGCTGCACTTTCACTAACGAGTAGTTTGAAAGCTGCGACAAGTCCTGGGCCAGAGTTTGAGCATTACAACTGGAGTACAATAACCAGGCAGGTGCTAAGCGTTCAATATCCTGACACAACGGCTTTCCCAGCCCGCGCCGCGGTGGGTTAACCACCAATAAATCGGGTGCACGTTCTGCGGCTTTAGCAAAGGCTGTAGAATCCAGTGCCTGAAAGTTTACTTTGGTTAAACCAAGTTCGGCTGCCGAGCGCGTGGCACTGGCAATCGCTTTAGGCGCAATTTCAATGCCGGTAAGCTGCTGCTCAGGGCTAACCAGATGCAAACCAAAACCACCGACACCACAAAATAGATCCCAAATATGCTTAAACTGCCCCTGTCCCTGCTGAAGTTCGTTTACCCAGTCTGCTGCCGTTTGGTAGAGCGAAGCCGCCATGGCCGGCTGAGTCTGAAAAAAACTCTGTGGCTGTAAATACAGCGGGATCTGGTTTAACTGCTCAGCTAAAACACTTTGCTCAGTCAGTAAAATTTCTTCTTCGCCTTCCAGTACTGCGGCAGGCAAGGGCTGTAAATTAACGGAACACACTGCAAGCTCTGGGAGTTGTTGTATTAACCAGGGTAAATGTTTTTGTATCGACGCTAAGCAGTTTTTAGAGCGCAACACAAAGCGCAACATAAAACGGCCGCTGTGCAAGCTTTGGCTCAGCAGAATAAACTTAAGCTCGCCACGGCGGCTGGCAATATCGTAAGGCGTAAGGTTGGTGCGGGAAATAAAGGCTTTGCATAGCGCAAATACGGGTGCGAAAGCGGCTGGATACAGCGGGCAGTCAGCTAAATCGACAGACTCGCCTTGCGCATTAATAATGCCCAGCATTGGCGCATCTACCGTGCCCAACACCACCATTTTCGCTTTGTAGCGAAAGCCTTGCTCGCTACTTGCAACCGGAACCAACAGCTCAGGTGTATTGAAAGGCGCCAATAAGGATGTCAGCTGTTGCTGCTTTTCACTTAATTGTGCTGCATAGGGTTTACTCAGCCAGTGGCATGACAGGCAGCGTTTCGCGTCGAAGTGGGCGCAGTACATAGGTTATCCGCAAACATTTAACAATCAAGGGTATTTTACCCTAGCAAACGCCTATAAGCACCCACCGGCTACTGTACCTGTAAACGTTGAGTCGCCACCCCACCCAAATCATCTACGACTCTAAGCTGAAACTCACCCGCTTCTCCATGCCAAAATACGGTTTCACCAGGCGCTGCAACGCCAAGGTAGCGGTTATCAATAAACCAATGTACTTGGGTAACTGCACCATCAAAGCTAGCCTGCAGGGCAATTTTTTGCTGATCGGCATGTTTACCCAGCTGATAGGTTAAACCTGGCTGAGGCGATCGAATTTGCGGCGCTTGTTGCGATAATAACACCCCTGAACCGCACGCATCCTGATACGGTGGCGGTAAGGTCAGTAAGATACCCGCCTGCTGGTAAGCCTCTGCGATATCAGACGGCCAGAATTCAAACACTTTTAGTTCTGTTTGCGGCGGCGAATGTCGGCACGCTCTTAGATCGGTATCAACATATATCGGTACAGCCCGGTGTACATTTGACACGCTAATTGGCGACACCCCGGGAATAAACCAACCCGGCTGTGTTTGCGGGCAGTATTTATTTGGCAGCTCACCACTGCGACTACACAAGACTATTTGCTTGAGGTTAAGACTATTATCGGCGGTAAATAGTTGCTTTTCTGCCGCAACATCGCGTGGCAACAGGGCTAACAATTCAAATAATAACGGGCCGGCAGCGGCGCGCCCGACCAGGTTAGGGTTAGAGCTGCCATCAAAATTACCCAACCACACGGCTAAAACATAGTCACCACTAAGCCCTATCGCCCAGGCATCACGAAACGCATAAGAGGTACCGGTTTTCCACGCTACCGGAGCAGTGTCTATCAATTCAGTCAGTAAAGCCGTTTGAGGTTTAGTATGTTGTCGCAGCATATCCAGGGTTAAAAACGCCGCTTCAGGTGATAACAACGCTTGTGTAGCAGCCGTTACCGGCTGTGCTTGCCATTGCATAGTTTGCCAGTTGCCGCCATTACCCAGCATGGCATACAACTGCACCAGATGCTGCATGCTCAGCTCCATACCCCCCAATACTAACGCCAAGCCATAGTGTTCTGGCTTATATTGCAGCGGCACTTGTGCTTGCTTTAACCAGTGATAAAAATCCGGCTTGGTAAGGCTGGCCTGTAATTGTACTGCGGGTACATTACGGCTGTTGATCAGCGCTTCCGTGGCATTTACCGGGCCGACAAAGCGCCGGTCAAAGTTTTCCGGGTTAAAACTACCATAACGGCGCGGCAGATCATTTAGCAAACTTTGCGGATGAATAACGCCCTGTTGCAAGGCCAAAGCATACACAAATGGCTTTAGTGCCGAGCCCGGTGAGCGCAGCGCCGTAACACCATCAACCTGGCCCGAAATAGCCGTATTATAAAAATCGGCTGAGCCCAGCCAGGCTTGTATCTGCATGGTGCTGCGTTTTACCAACAGCACACTGGCATTGGTAAAGCCTTTATCACTGTTGCGACGCAAATACCCTGCTACACCTCGCTGAATTTGCTGTTGCGTCTTTTGCTGCAAGCTGGTGTAAAAACGCCCTTCTGTTAGCCCCTGCACTTGTAGCTGGTTAATAAAATGCGGCGCATCGTAGGCTAAATCGGCTCGGTTATTAAACTGCAGCGGCAAGCTTAAACGTTGTGCCATGCTTTGATCTGCCAGCGGATACTGCTGCAACCACAATGTCACTAAGCGCTGACGCGCCAGTTCCAGTTGCTGTTCACCTGCTGTGCTTAACGGGCTACGCTGGTTCGGGTTTTGAGGGATCACGCTAAGCGCCAGCGCTTCGGCTACCGTTAAACGGCTTGCTTCTTTGCCAAAGTAAATCAAGCTGGCCGCGGCCACACCTTCAATGTTGCCGCCGTAAGGGGCGTAATTGAAGTAAGCTTCGAGGATGTCATCTTTCGAAAAATGTCGTTCCAGATAAAGCGCATACACCAGCTGCTGCAGCTTACCGCCCATGGTGCTGGTATTCAGTTTAAAGTGCAGCCGCGCTAATTGCATACTCAGTGTTGATGCGCCTTGTCGTCTGCCCCCTTTAATAACACCTTGCCAGAAGGCCCGGCCCACCGCGCTGAGGTCGACACCAAAATGACGATAAAACTGCCTGTCTTCATATAACAGCGTAGCCTTTTGCAATGCCGGAGCAATATCTGCCAGAGGTACTCGTAAGCGGTAACGTTGATCGCCAGCCAACCGCAGACTTAACAATTCTCCCTCAGCCGAAAAATATGCACTACTTTGCTGATAGCCGCTATAAAGTGTTGGTTTTGGCGACAGTATCAGCATTAACAGCGGCAACAGCAAAAACACACCCGCTGCTGCCAGTACCCGCCATTGCCAAACGCTTAATCGCCTTTTATCTATCACTGTCACAGTCCGGCTTAGTCAGTATCTGCCGCATTCACCACAAAGCGTCCTACTGCGGTACTGGCATAAACTGAAAGATCGTACATCGACTGTGCTGATGCCATGGGTATTATAAAGTCGCCGGCCGCCGTGACTTTTACCTGATAACGCAGCTCAGTCATCTGCGGACCAAAACTGGCGTAATACACTACTCTGTCTTCACGAATATCGACATAGTCGGCGCGCCAACGCCCATTTTGACGCGGTACAGAACTACGCACTACAGCAAAGCCTGCTGGTAATAAATCTACCACGGCAATATTGCTGTGCCAGCCCGTTGTTAAACTACGCAGTCGCAAGCGCACAGTAAGCTCTTCACCTTGCTTGGCGTGGGTAACGCTATTGCCGTCTGCGTCTAAATAATCGCGCACGACTTCCAATTGCTGCGCTTGCGCTTTTGTTGCCGGTTGCTTGGCATAACCACTTTCACTTAAGGCGTAAAACAGCTGCTGTTGGCTTTCAAGCAATATTTTCTCAGCACTCGTCGTAAAGACCGCGCGCGGTATGGCATTGGCGTTATCCGCCTTTGACAGTGCAGTACGCCGCCCTTTGTCATCAAGTTGATAAAACTTAGGGGCTACAGCCACTGAGTCCGGCTGAAGCTGGCCGTAAGCTGACAATGCCAGTACGGTATATGCTGAGCCAATAGTGTTGTACTCGCCTTTAAATACCGGCTGCAATAAATCTAGTATGTCTCTTCCATTCAATGCGTTGGCTTGTTCAGCAAAATGGCTTGCCAGTAAATAAACATACTGGGCATCCAAGCTAAGTTGTGACTGAAAAGCCGGGTTAGCAAACGGCGGTAACGGCAGAGTAACTTGTGCCAAATAGCTGCTTTGCAATGTAGAAGGCTTGCCCAAACGATACCCCGATAACAAACCACGGGCTAATTCCGGCTTTTGTAATAACTGATAACTGGCGGCCATATAAATAGCAGTAATGTCACCCTGCCAGCCTTGCTTATGCTGTTTTTCCAGGCGTTCGTGCAATTCCACCAGATAATTGGTAGTCACTTCACCGCTGCGGGTTAACAGGTAAATTGCATTGGCGCGCAAGCGTGCTTGATACAAATTAGCTCCACTTTGCCTGGCAACATTACGCAAATATTCTATGCCTTGTTGATACAAATAATCGGGTACTGCCAGCCCTTGCTCCCGCGCGGCCAGCAAAAAGTGCATCACATAAATGCTGGGGAAGTCTCCACTGCTGTAGCCACCCGGCCAAAAACTGAAACCGCCATCACTTTGCTGGCGCTCAGCCAATTTTTGTATTAACACGGCAAATTTTTCATTTAGCATTGGCCACTGCGCTTGATACGCTGGCTGCTGCACAAGCCCTATCCAGGGGAATACCTGCGACACCACCTGCTCGGTACAACCGTGTGGGTAGTGTGAGAGATAATCGGTAAAGCTTTCAGCCAGCACCAGCGGATTAGCCGAGGCAATAACATGCTGCTGCGCAAACTCGGTATACAACGGATAACGTGTATCTAATGTCACCGGCCCCTTATCCGCAAACCCTGCCTGCAGCGTAGTGTGGTAATCACTGGCCGGACGAATACTCAGGCTAATATCACGACTGGCATCTTCTATTAGCTCACCTTGCTGATACGTAGCGCTAAAGCTCAGGCTGGCTTCACCGGGCTTATCACCCGCTTTTAGCCTAAAGCGCGCGCTTTGTTCACTGTTTTCGCTGATATTAAGTACCTGCTCAGTTGCCCCCACAGCACTTAGGCTATCGGGCAAGGTTAACTGAACTCTGATCGCTGCATCTTTACCTGAGCCTTTTACACCGTTAGCCACAGACACACTCACATCAAACTCATCACCGGGGGCTGCACTGGTGAGCACATCCGGTGTTAATACGAAGGGGCCGCGTACCCGCACATCTTTACTGGTGGCCGATAACGCGGCATCACTTACCGCTACCGCCATTAATTTCAAATTGCCACTGAAGCTAGCGGGAACAGTGACCTGCCCAGAAGCTAACTCTGGGCCGGCTTTTACGATGCCTAACCAAAATACTCCGGGTTGATCGGCCTTGCGCGCAAAGGGGTTTAAGTTACTGTCCAGCATCGCTGCGGCCATTGCCCTTCGCTCAGCATCACCGCCCACGCCAGCCAACTGACGCTGTAACGCACTGAATTCTGGTAAAATTAAATCCAGCATTTGCAAGCTGCGTACCTGCAATGCCCGTTTTTGCAAATAATGCGACAACGGATCCGGCAGCTGATACCCCGCCACCTGTAAAATGCCTTCATCAACACCATACAACAGTAAATCAGCGGGTTGGTCGGTTTTATAGCCTAGCGTGAAGGGTTTACCCGGCCGAACTTCTTGTGGCGCTACCAGGCTAATATCTAGCTGACGTTTACTGCGGTCAATATTAAATGGCACCACAGCATAGCTTAGCGGGCTAACAAACAGCGCATCAGAGTCGGCACCGCGCACAAAGCTCACATTGATATACGCATTGCCTTCAATCCCCTCAGGCAACTGAATATGCTGAATACTGCTGGTGGTGTCGGCAGTAAACCAGCTAAAGGCATGCACTTTGTCAGTTTCAATGCTAATTAAACCAGTACCGGTATAGGGCGCAGTAATATTCAGCTCTATACGGTCACCGGCTTTGTAATCCGTTTTATCCAGCCGAACGTTAAGCGCGGCATTTTTTTCCAGCATGGCACTGATATTACCGGCACCTATTACACTAAACGCAATGCTGCCTAATAACTGTTCACCCTTTTGCAGCAGCAACTCATAATCACCGGCGGTGTCAGTTGGTAATGCATAGGTGCTGCCCTGTGCCGCGATACTAAACGGCGTTTCACTCACATTAATCTGCTGTACTATGCTCTGGTACTGATAGGTACCATCGTTCTGCTTAACCAGGCTAGACAGCGGCCGCTTTTCAACCAGCTTCAGCGTTAATTCCTCTAGCGCAATTTGCGCTAACGCATTATTAACGGCAATAAATTCCACATTACGGCTTTGTTGTTTTTTCAGGTAGCTCAGCTCACCATCAGTTTTTATGCCGACCAACTCGTTTAACGGTGATAGCAAAGCACTATGCCTGCTTTGTACACTTCTGCCACCGCCACCGTCGAAACCCTCCGTTGTTAATAGAAGACGATAAGTACCGCCGCTATATTGCGATAACGGCAGGTTAAAACTGGCTTTACCGTCAGCGTCGGTTTGCTGCTCATCCAGGCTCTGTCGCACACTGGCCCGGTTAACTTGCTCGCTTTGTGGCGCGAGAAAGCGATAATCCGGGTATTCACTAAAGTTAAAGTGGGTTGGGATCAGCTCAAATTTAGCCGTTACTTTGCGCTGCTGTGCTGGGGTGCCAAACAGGTTGTCTAACTGCACCAGGGCAACTAAATTTTCCGGTGATAACCAGCCCTGGGCTGCCGTCGCCGAAATGTTTTGGTTAAAGCGACTGCTAATTTTTAACGTATCGGGTTGAAATTCTTCCACAGCAAAACTTACTGAACCCAAATGCCGTGTGGTATTGCCTTTAGTATCGAGCAAGCTAATATTGGCATGATAGTTACCGGTGTCACTGTTGGCTTGCGTGTCCACACTAAAACTGTGCATACCACGACCACTCAATTGAAAATTTTGCTGCCAAAAGGTTGTACCGCGCGGTCCCTGCACGTGAATTTTTAGCGGTAGTTTTTGCTCTGCTAACGATAAATCGTTATGGCGAATTATCGCCGCCAGTTGCACCTGTTCACCGGGGCGGTAAATACCCCTATCGCTAAACATATAGGCGCTTAAACCCTTTTCACTTTGCTCACTCTGATAGCGGCCACTGGTATTAAATTTAGAGTAATCCAACTGCCGGCTGTAGCGGTCATAGGGAATAAAGCTGCTATCCGTTACGCCATTACTGGTGCGGCTTACTAAATACACTACCGGTTGACGCTCACGCACAAAGCCATTCGTCTTGCCCAGTTTGACACTGCCATTTGCATCGGTGGTGCCGTTTTGCACCGCCACGCCGTTTTTCCCCAACAGTGCTACCTTCGCACCGGCAACAGGCTTACCATTGGCTGTAGACATGACAAAAACCTGCTGCGTTGTATCCGCATTATGTTTTACCAATAGCCCTAAATCAGTCACTAGCACGACTCGCTTATCTAACTCACGGCCTTGTTGTTTTGGCCGTGCCGGGTCAAATTCAGACAATTGAATAAAAAACACCCCCATACCGGCTTTAGCCAGATAGGGTTGCAATGCTAATGACAGATAATTAGCCTGTTTGGCGTGGCTGCTTGCCAAAGAAAAGGTTTTTTCATACAGGCTGCTGATGTTGCTTTCATCAAAGTTGTAGTTAAAAAAGTGTGGCTGGCTAATATCACCACTGGTTTGGCTGATAAAGTGGTTTAGCTGCTGTGGCAACAATTTGTGCAGCTTTACCCGAACGCCTTTTACACCGCGGCTTAGCAATTGCAACGTCTGCTCACCGCTTAATGTTAGCATAGCGCCTTCACCCATAATGCGGGCTTCTTGCGGGTACTTAGGTGCCTTAACCACAGCACGGTATTCGCTAGCTAAGCTAAAATCACTAACCGACTGCAGGCCCTTAGCGACACTCACAAATACACTTTGGCCTGGTGGTAAATCCAGTTTAATGCTAAAGGCGTTATTATGCTGCTCCGGGGTTGGCATCAGCTCAAAACTATGCAAATTAGCTTGCTGCAATACGCTATTGTTTACCTCTCCCGGTGCCCAATAATTCGAGTTTCGTTTTGGATGCTTAGGTAAAACGTATAATTTAAGCTTGTTTTGTAATTCCGTGCGGCTAATGGGATCGGTAAAACTCAGCAACAACATTTGCTCGGGTTCTTGCTCAGGTGTACGAACAATATCGGTACGCAGCTCGTCTACCTTTAAAAAACTGGTTTTATCCGGTACCAATAATTGCTGGGCACTGTCATTCTCTGTTGTGCCCTTGCCCAATCGCGCCTTAATACCGCGCTTTAACGACAAGGTTAAGTACTGTTCTCGCTCTGGCAAGGTAAGCGCAATTGATTGCACGTAGAGCTCGCGGCCGGTTTTATTGGCGCTTAATTCAAATGCCAGTGGTTGACCTTTGCTACTCACCTCACCACCATCTGGGCGCATTATCAGCGACATTTGTGCTTTAACACTGTCAATATCAACTGGATGGCTAAAATTTAATGTCGCAACGATTTGGCGCGTGGCTTGCTCAGTTGGGTGCTGATAAAAACGAAGTTGGTTAATGTTTACTGTTAAAGGCGCAGTATTAACTGTGTATTCAAATTCCGACAACCGCATACCTACCGCAAAAATACGTTTATCCAGCTTCACATCAAAACGACTGCCCGCCGGCCAAGCCTGCTCTGGTGTAAAAGTTAGTGTGTTGTCATCCTGCCACAGCCACTTGCCGGCAATGTCTGGTGTAATACTTACACCCTCGGTTAACACTTCGCCAATTAAATCCAGCCGCGCGGCGGATAACGGCGCCAGTACAGGTTGCCGTTGTGGCTGGTTGCGCATGTCGTAGTTAAATTTTAAGCGGAGTAAGGTTGGTTGCTCTACATCGTCCTGATAATGCCCTACTTCTGGGTTGGTCACTGTTGCTATTATTCGCAACGGTTTAGGCAGTTGTTGATAGTAGTAATAGCCTCCAACAGCACTACCAACCAGCGCCAGCATTGCCACAATTATCCCCCAAAACTTTGTAGGCCGCTGCTGTGCATTTTTCCTAAGTTGTGCCAACCAGCCAGGAGCGACCCACTGAATAGACCCAAATATTTTGTATAACAATGACCCGGAGGCAGGCATAACTAATCCTTGTAAGCGAAAGGCTTCAGCGAGTATAAGCGGCGAAAATTAATCGAGCATGAACTATAACAGTTTGTATTACCTCGCTTAAGCACTAACGCCTAAACAAGGGTTACATCAGCATTCTTAAGTACATTTGCTATCACACTGCAGTATACAGCCAGCACGGCAATTCAAAAAACAAAATGATAATTTAATGATAATTTTTTGATGCAAATTTATCATTTGACCCAATTTTAATTCCATTATTGACTGTTACAGCGTTAAGCAAAACAACCAAGACAAAAATATCAATAAGGAAAAACAATGAAAAAAATTCTTACTGCTCTGGGTCTTTTAATGGCATCTGGTTCTACTATGGCTGCGCAAATGGAATGTATGGTTGATACAGCGAATTATGATCAGTGGTCAACCGGAGAATGTTCAAGTTTCGAATATACATTAGATAGAAAGCCAAACAATGCTATCTGGCGTATTGTGGGTATTCAAAAACCCGTTTCTTCAGTTATTTGGTCTGAGCGTACTACCGGTTGCAGTACTAGCGCAACCAGCTGCACTAAAGCAATTCCACCTTATAGCTACCATGTAGGTAAAGCTACCGTTTTATATACTGATGGCACTTATGAGATCTTACAAGCTACCGCGCAGTTTGAGACGGGCTTTTAAGCGTTAAACCAAACCAAGGCGATAAATGTGCAAGGGGCTATAACGCACCTTGCCATTTATATTGTCGGATAAATAAAGCGCAAACTCACTTACATCCAGCATTAACGGCGCTACCCTCTGCTTAAATTTCCATGAATACCTTGCCTGCCTAGCCAGCGTAATATGCGGCCGGTATTTATCATGAATATCGCTAAAACCTTCTGCGAGACAACACTCTGACACTTGCTGCTGTAACTGCAACAGGGCGTCGGGTAGCTGCGACGGCGCCAAATACAAAATTTTCGGCTTGTTAAAACAGCTTAAAGTATCCAGCGTGATACTAAATTGGGCTAATTTAATACGCCCTGCGGCGCTAATCAGCCGCTGTTGCTGTTCGCTATCTGTCTGGCCTAAGAAAAACAGTGTTAAGTGCAGGTTGCCGCTAGCTACAGCTTTAGCGTCAGGGCATATCGCCAGTGCTTGTTGCTGATACGGCAGCAACTGTTGTTGCTGCGCATGGGAGAATTTAAGGCTGAAAAACAGCCTTTGCATTAGCTTTTAGACCGGGATGGGGTTTTACCACCGGCTTTAGCCTGCGGTTTTCCGCTATTGACTGTCCCACAGCTACTGTCGTTAGCGGCTGGCTTCGCCCCCTTTTTAGAGCTGGGCTTTGCTGCAAATGGCTTTTTACCGGTTTTAGCTATAGCACTGGCTGCTGGGTTTAAACCGGTGTGGCGGCTAAGTGCAGGTTTGCCACCTTTGCCTGGCTTTTTAAACTGCTCGTCGCGACTTTCTTCTGGCACTAAACAACCTTTGCTGCGGCCAATTAAATGCTTTAAGCCCATTTTAATCAGCGCTTCGCGAATTTGCGGCCAGCCTTTGGGGTCGTGGTAGCGCAGTATGGCCTTGTGCAAGCGGCGCTGGCGTTCACCTTTGGGCACCGGTACTACTTCTGAATTCGCTTTATTAATATTTTTCAGCGAGTTCATTTCCGTGTGGTAAATGGTGGTCGCATTTGCCATTGGGCTGGGGTAAAAGTTTTGTACCTGATCCAGTTTAAAATCATGCTCTTTCAGCCATAACGCCAGGTTAACCATGTCCATATCGGTGGTGCCAGGGTGCGCCGCAATAAAGTACGGAATTAAGAACTGCTCTTTACCGGCTTCTTTGCTAAAGCGGTCGAACATTTCTTTAAACTTGTCATAGGCGCCCATACCCGGCTTCATCATCTTCGATAACGGGCCTTCTTCGGTATGCTCCGGCGCTATTTTTAAATAGCCGCCAACATGATGCTGCACCAGCTCGCGCACATAATTCGGGTCTTCTACCGCTAAATCGTAACGTACGCCGGAGGCTACCAGTACTTTTTTAATGCCGGGCAAATTACGCGCTTCACGATACAGCTCTACCGTTGGGCTTTGGTCGGTGTCCATATGCTCGCAAATGGTGGGGTACACACAACTTGGCCTACGACAGGTTTGCTCGGCTTTAGGGTTTTTACAATTTAAGCGGTACATATTGGCAGTAGGGCCACCAAGATCGGATATCACGCCGGTAAAACCCGGCACTTTGTCGCGAATATCCTTAATCTCTTGCATTATCGACTCTTTCGAGCGACTTTGAATAACACGGCCTTCATGCTCGGTAATAGAACAGAACGAGCAGCCACCAAAGCAGCCGCGCATGATATTCACCGAGGTTTTAATCATCTCGTAAGCGGGAATTTTATCTTTGCCATAGACCGGATGCGGTACACGCTGATACGGCAGGCCAAACACTAAATCCATCTCTTCCGTGCTAAGCGGAAACGCCGGTGGGTTTACCCACAAATGCCGGTCGCCATGGCGCTGCATTATTGCGCGGGCACAGCCCGGGTTAGTTTCCTGGTGCAAAATCCGTGAGGCATGGGCATACAACGGCTTATTTACGCTTACCTGCTCAAACGCCGGTAGCTTAACGTAAGTTTGTTCCCACGGCTTTTGCCGTGGCGGCTGCACTAAAATCGGCTTGGCTTCCACTTCTGCCGGCTTGGTTAAATCGATACCGGCTTTGGCGAATTCAGAATAGCTGCTGCAGCCGACATCATCGGCACCATAAGGGTTGTATATCGGGTCAATTTTGCCAATTTTATCTATCGCGGTAGAGTCTACCCCGCGCCAGCCAGGTAATGGCTCTTTGCGAATAACGGCCGTACCGCGTACATCTTGTATCTCGTTTACCGGCACGCCCGAAGCAATACGGTGCGCCACTTCGACCAAAGGCCGCTCGGCATTGCCATAAATAAGAATATCGGCCTTGGCATCAAAAATGACCGAACGGCGTATTTTCTCTGACCAGTAATCATAATGGGCAATACGGCGTAAGCTGGCTTCAATACCACCAATAATCACCGGCACATCTTTATAGGCTTCTTTACAGCGCTGGGTGTATACCGTAACCGCCCGGTCCGGCCGTTTGCCGCCAATATCACCTGCGGTATAGGCATCATCGTGGCGCAGCTTTTTATCCGCAGTGTAGCGGTTAATCATCGAGTCCATATTGCCAGCCGACACACCATAAAACAGGTTCGGCTTACCCAGGCGCATAAAGTCGTCTTTGCTGTGCCAATCGGGCTGCGAAATAATACCCACCCGAAAACCCTGCGCTTCTAACATGCGCCCTACTACGGCCATACCAAAGCTGGGGTGGTCTACGTAGGCATCGCCTACAACCAAAATAACATCGCAGCTGTCCCAGCCAAGTACATCCATCTCAGCGCGCGACATAGGTAAAAACGGTGCCGTGCCATAGCACTCGGCCCAGTATTTGGGGTAGCTGAATAAATCGCGCTCAGGCGCCATGCGTGCTACAGGGGCAGACTTGCGGGAAACGGGAGCAGCAGTGGACATAAATTAAGCACCAGAGCGGAACAAGGGCGCGTATTATACAAGGACTGCAAAGGAAAGGCGAATGGTGGCTGCAAGCTTCAAAGACTTTAAAGTCCTTGCTACAACACCTCGAATATTATACTTTCATTAACTCAAAGAAATACGCTTTTTAAACTTGATTTTTTAGCTCTATTTCTTTGTATTCTCTGACTATTTTTAAGGATTGAAAGTGAAAGCCTACCTGACATTCATTATTTTATTAATATCTTTTCAGCCACTTGCAATGACGACAATTGCAGAGAAAGTATGCAACGCTTATAAAAATGAACAGGATAAAGCTAAATGCTTCACTGAGCTAAAAGAGCAAGAGCTTACCGAGATTTCTAAAATTACGCCGCCAAAATACATAACCTTCAAACATGGAAGTTCTGCATGTATTGAGATTAAATATTGGAAGCAAGCTATAGAGAGAATCTATAGCAACGACGTTCAACCTTTCAGGGATTTAGATAAAAACTGCAGATATCTTCGAGAAAATACGATTGTATATGGGTTACTCAAAAAGGAATTCCATATCAATACGGAACTAGCTCAAATTAAAGCAAGCGACGGAAACAAATACTGGATTGAATTACCTGCAGTTTTACCCATTACATCTGAAAACGAATTTCGACCCGATAATTGGAACACTGATATCAGAAGTCTAAAGTAGCAACCTTGGAGTCTCAGAAACCTTCATAGTCAGTTTCAATTATTACTTTTTGATTGAACCGTTTAACCGCCACCGAGTAAAGCTAGTTAGTTTCAAACTTGTTTTACATTTACCGAAAAACTCAACTTGGTCAAGGCTTTATTTGCTGTAAAAACTCAGGGCGCAATAATGCGCCCCTACGTTGGTTTGGTGTGGCTGTTATGCCGCTGGCTTGACGCTGAATTGCAAGCCAAGTGCTTTGGCGACTTTTAGTACCGTGCTTAATTGCGGATTGCCATCAGCGGATAGTGCTTTATATAAGCTCTCGCGACCAAGACCGGTATCACGCGCCAGTGTGGCCATGCCTTTGGCACGGGCAATATCCCCCAATGCTTTGGCAACAAAGCTGGCATCACCATCACATTCGGCAATTGAGGCTTCAAGGTACGCCGCCATCTCCTCTGGTGTACGCAGGTGCTCTGCTACATCGTAATCTTGCAGTTTTATGCTCATGTTACACCTCAAGATTGTTTACTAATTGATATGCTACTTCGATATCGGCACGCTGGCTTGCTTTATCACCGCCACACAACAGGATTATCAGCACATTGTGCCGCTGCGTGTAATACACCCTGTATCCGGGCCCGACATCAATTTTCAGCTCTGACACGCCCAACTTTAAATTGCGATAGACACCAGGATTACCAGCAGCAAGACGCTGTATTCGGGCCTGAATGCGCGCTCTGCCTTGAATATCCTTTAAGCTATCCAGCCAGTAACTAAACTGCTCAGTTGCTTTTATTTGCTTTACCATTACAGTGTATCCCTCAAGATACTTTTTGCAAGATTATCTTGTGTTACAAGCAAATCTTGTAAGCAGGCGCATATCGTTGCACGCTTACAATTAACTTTTAATCAACCTTAGCAAGCAACAGAAAGTAAGCAAATCTTTGATAAGATAGGATTGAGTTGTAGTAATGGCGTAACAGCCATTTACCGAAAAAATAAACTTGGTCAAGGCTTTATTTGCTGCAAAAACAAAGGGCGCAATACTGCGCCCTTACGTTATATTTCATTTATTCTTACTTCGATTCAGCTGCCCTTTGCAGGCGCTGCTGTTTAAGTTGTTCTTCCTGCAGCAAAAACTGTTGGCGTGCTTCCTGCTGTCTTTGCCGTTGCTGTAGCATTTGCTCGACTTCTTTTGACTCACTCCACCCTCCTCGCTGCACGATACGCTTTACGTCAGCGTCGTAACACAAGGCGGGATTTAGTGTCCAGGCACTGTAAGTAACACGGGTAAACAGCAGCGTTGTTGCAGGACAAGGTTGATACCCCTTCTCAGCTACTTTAGACTCAAAATAGCTATTAATTAGATAGTTACCCAAAAAAATAAAGGCAAAACTGATCAGCATCGCTGTCGAAAACGCTTTAACGAACCGTTCACCTTTTACTGAGGGTTGTTTGCTGCGAATTAAGTAGAATGTAGATCTGATACAAAATAGCAGCAGTACCACAAGAAACACTATTACACCTGGAGCATAAGCATCAGATCCACTTATAACGATAAGTTGTCTGCCGCTATAAATGGCTTCAAGCTGGCTTTCGAGTTGTAAAGGAAAAAGCCAAACCATTAAGGCTATCATTAGTAACGAAAAAACGGCCAGCCCGATTGCGGCCATTATTGCTTTAGTTTTCAACTCCATAGCTGAAAAGGAATTTTAGCTAGATCGTTGAGCTTTCTAATGGCTGAGCGCACTAATTGCCGCTTTACCGACTCGGTTGCAGATCGAATAAAATAATAAATACCCTCAGTCGCTGCGCGTTTAACTTCGAGCTCTTTTTGTTCTAAATGTCGAATCAAACTCTGAGTGATTTGAAAGTGGTTGTCGATAACATTCAATATAAAACCCACGCCGATACATACCGCAATACCAACAGCTAAAGGAACTACTGCAATCGTTGCTCCGGTAACGGCTGTCATAAATGCCGCAGTGCCAATACTTGCTAAATAACCTGCCGTACTGGCAATTGCAATTTTTACTAAGTCTGTTGAAACACCGGCTAGCCAATTTGTCCAACGGTATTCATCCTCAAACAGCCACTGGATACTATGTAAGGTCGTTGAGAAAATAACCGATACCAGAAAACCGCTTTTGGCAGACTTTTTCAGCCCTTCGCCACCAATAGCCATTTTCAACATCACTGTGTTAGTAGCCAGATAACGAGTACCTTTAATAATTAAACGCGCGCGGTGATTCCCTTTAAAAATAATATAAGTCTGCCCGCCTTGTTTAACTGTCCGGAAGGTTTCAAAAAACCGGCTACCGCGCTTCAAATCAACACCCAGCACCGCCACGGTAGCTGCATCTTTACTAGCTGAACCATAGTCACGACTAGTGGCTAACAGCTGTTTCGCTAAATCTAAACCTGTCAAATCTTTGAACATCGCTTCAATTTGCGGCTGTGTCTTACCTTCATGCCGCTGCACAGTAAGCCAAAACTCCGTCAGTTCACGCGCATTTAGTACATAAATATCAGCCTGACTTTCTGCTAAATCCTTTTCCAACTGCTGTTGCAACTGAATACGCTGAGCTTGCTGTTGTGCCAGATATGCCGTCATAAACATTCTTTGTATAAAAGAGAGGAGGTTATTTTAGAAAGGCATACAATAATTGCAACTTATTTGTTACTTTTTGGTGAAATTCAAAATCAAAAATCTACAGCTACTAAAGAACTATGAACCTATAGGGTCAGATCCAATTGTTACGAGCCTGTTTAGTGCGCAGCCAGTTAGCGCTAAAGCTCAGGGCTAGTACACCTGAGCAGATCCAGCCCGGCTGACTTAGTCGTAGCTGTAACACCGCATATCGAGTTAAAAAATATACACAGCTTTACCGACAATATTTTGCTCAGGCACAAAGCCCCAATATCTGCTGTCCAAACTATTATCGCGATTATCACCCATCACAAAATAATGTCCGGCAGGCACCAGCCACTCACCCGAGCGCATCCCCTGCTGACGGAAGTAATGTTGTATAAAGTCGGGTTTAGCAGTGTTCTGCTGGATTTGATACTTTTGCCTGTCCAGTGTCTCCTGATATTGTGAAATCTCACTCTCAGCTGCCTTATCCAATTCCACATTATCAATCAGTTCGTATTCTAAGCATCCATCGCATGCTCTGGTCAGATATAGGCGTTTATGTAGGTAGTATATTTTATCTCCCGGACCTGCTATTACCCGCTTGATGAAGTCTGTTGTTTCATTTTCGGGCTTTCTAAACACGACTATGTCACCACGTTGCACTGTCGCGGTTGATTTAGTTTGCAACACAGGTATTCCAGCATAAGAATAGTTACCAAAACCATGCTTACTAACCACGACATGATCTCCGGGATTTAACGCCGGGCTCATTGATGCTGCGGGAATAGAGTACACGTCATAAAAGAAGGTTTTGGTAACAACCACTGACGAGTAAACCGCGATGACACTGAGCAACGTTGTCCACCATTTTGCCCACCAGCTTCTTTTTTGTGAAACATCATAGTTAGCGCTAAGGATATACGCATGTATGGCACAAGCGATAGTAATGGCGTATGGCCAATACTGCGCTTTGCCACCTTCTGAAAATAGTGCCGCGCTTATTGGATACTGCGTAAGAAAAATGCAGCCCAGTGTCAAAGCGATATAAAAGAAAAAATAGCGTGGCCGGTTTACGTATAAAAATACAAAGGGTTGAAACAGCAATCCAAACAATAAGGCAATCCAGCTATTAGGTTTCCATTCTGTATACACATTACTTCCTTAAAAAACGCCGAATCTGAAAAACTACAATTATCTGAACCCTCAGGCTCAAACTCTTAGTGCCAGATATTGCCGTTTGCCTGGCTGTTCCAGCTAGCCCCGGATCAGGTTAGTTAACCTTAAATTTGTTGTTACATTTACCGAAATACCAAACTTGGTCAAGGCTTTATTTGCTGCAAAAGCTAAGGGCGCATTAATGGCCCCTACAAGTGTTTTTGCCATGAGAGTTACTCCTGTCATTGTGGCACTGAGGGATGTTTAACGACATCGTGCGACAGATGCCCTGGCTTTAACAAACTTCATGGCTTCCAATAAGCGTGCTGACGCTTTGGCATTTTTGGCGCGCTTAAATGCGGCAGCTGAAAAGTGAGGCACTTTTTGCAGTTGATTACATTCTGTATCAGGTTTTGCGATTGCCTTGTTGTTGGTCATATCTTCACCTCTAAGAGCCGAAATAATAGCATTGCCTGTATAAAACCTGTACCCCTCAATCTATTTCGTTGTACCAGCGAACTAGCAAATAATGCCTAATACATAGCTTTACCTGCCTAAAACCCAGGCGACAAAAAAATAATTAAAAAAGTTTGTCACACTTCCCTTAGTTGCCGTGTCTTGGTTATGAAGCTGGTTAAACACACTCACTAATATTTAAAGGACACTACTATGACTCAGTTAAACAACAACACCAATACCACTAACCGTTTAGCAAAAAAACCAACCTTAACTACCGATCTGGTGCTAACTACTTTTGCCTTGGTTGTTTTTATGCAGGCAGCCACTTTTAGCTCTGGCTGGTTTTTGCCTGTTGCTACCTACATAATTGCTGTAGCAGCCTTGTTCGCCACTATCAACCGCCACAGCTTTAACCCGGTAAGTAAACTATGGCTTACTGCTATCAATGCGCTGGGCTGTACAGGATTAGTCGCTTCGCTATGGTTTAGCGGCAAAATGGCCGTGCTGTTTTAACGGCGAAACGCAGTAAGATAGCGGTTGTAATAAAAGCGCGTAGGGTTAGGTCTTGAATCTTTTGCCAAACTCCTAACTGAAACAGGTTAGTTAATCTTAAACTTCCTGTTACATTTGACGAAAAACCAAACTTGGTCAAGGTTTTAAATCAACCCAGCTTCGGCTTTATCTGCGCAGGACAAGCAAACTGCTGTGCGTTGTCGCCCAAAAAGCTGCCGCTGCTTAAAAAATGTAGTACCTGGTCAATAACCTTTTGCCGTTTCATTAAAAACGGGTGCGACACATCCACCGTTACCAGCGCGCACATGCCTTGTACTTTGGTGTTTTCAACCGACACCTTGCCATCATCCGGGTTAGGCAAAAACGTTGATAGTATTAGGTTTATAGAGCTGGTACCGGCGATAACACCCAATTCAAAACTTACCGGTCCCAGTTGTTTGGGGATATCTTGCGCGCCGGTACCTAGCTGCATACCAGCCGGGCCATTAAACGCTTCAAAACCCGGTACATCTTTTAAATTATCGACCACTTGGCTACCCTGATTGGGCGGCCCCATCATTACTACCCGGCCTAAATCGGCAATAACGTTATCCTGCGTATACTGGCGAAGCAAAATACCGCCCATAGAATGGGTAACAAAATGAATAACACGGCTTTGCTTTGCGCGACACTGTGCAAGGGCTGGCGCAATAGCCATTGGTGCTAAAACTTCAATGGCATGCTCGCGTGAGGGGTAATCGACATTCACGCTATGGTAGCCCGCTGCATCAAGTGCCTGCTGCATGGTTTCCATTGCACTAGCGCTGCGTGCCAAGCCATGCAATAACACAACGCAGTCTTTAGCTACTGTGTTAAATGACATAAGCAGCACAAAGGCTGACAGTATTACTCGCATGCTATTCCTTAAGTTGTCAAAAGCTGAGCAAAGTTAACGCTTGGCTTATTCCTGGTTGTGTAAATAAAGCGTACCATTGGCTTTTATCGTGTTTAACCATTGCTCTGATATCGCCGTTGCCTGTTCAACTTCCTCGGCTGTAAACTCTGGCAACGCGCGTTGCTGAAACCAGTTGTAGCGGTTGTAAAGATCAGTATCATCGGTGAGCTCCATAATCATCTGGTTAAACGCATAGGCTTGTAAGCGGCCATCTTTACCAACAGTTTGAGCATAATGTAGTTGCGACAATTTTATCAGCGCTTTAATACTTCCATGCTGCGCTGCAGACAATAAAAAGTCGACTTGCTGTTGAATATAGCCAATACGCTTAGCGACATAAGCGTTTCTTTCAAGCTTGGCATAACCCGCTGCATGCATATATTGCTCTGGTGTTATTAACGCTACTGCTTCTTGTGCGGGCACAAAGCCGTTGCTTGCAGCCATTTCCAGATAAGCATAAAACTGGTTACGTTGCTGTTTATCAACACCCAAGCAAAATTCATAGCGCTCGGCATTTTCGGCAGCGGCCTCACCATTATCGTTAAATTGGTAAGCCTGCTGCAGTCGCTCAGCCAGTTCGGCGTCATCATGCGGTACAAAGTAACAATTGCGCAGGTTCATTCCCAACACATAGGCTGCTGTAGTGTCGCCCTGCTCTGCAGCCAGTTCTAAACGATTAAAGTGGGACAACAGATTATTATCCAGGCTCCAGTCTGGTCTTGTCATAATCACCAGTTGGCCATCATTCTCCGCAGGGGATACAACAGATTTGTCGTTGTTAAATGTATCGTGATCCGCCGTGATATGTTTAGTCGGCGGCTCAATAAGGTTGTCTTGCACTAAATGCGGTTTAACAATTTCAGTATTAAACAGCCCTGTGCGGTCATAGTTGCTCGCCAGCCATAAAGCAACCACAGCTATTAGCAAAAGAAGTGTAATGAGCGCTTTCACTAGCTGATTTCAGCTTTTATTGATGCAGGCTGCATAATTGACCTCTTTTTTAATGCCTATTCATTTACCGACCAGCGGATAAAAATAACCTGCGCGCTATCGGCGCTACTAAGCTGCACGCTTCCGGTTTCATTACTCAGGCTAAGCGTATGCTGCTCTTGCAGGCTAACGCGCTTAACACCAACTTCAGCATCAACGGTACCACTTGCCACGTAGATCACGGTTTGCGAACTCAATGGCAACGTCCGCGCAGCTTAGCTAATCGTAAATACTTGCAACTTGGCTTTTTGCTTTCATTTTACGTCCTATTAGGTTGATGTCCGTACGCGTAATATTATAACCATTGAAAGTAAAAAACTTAAACCAGCCAAACGGCGGTATAAATTGCCCCAAACCAGATAACACTGCCCGATCTAACTGCATGAATTCGTCTTTTACAAACAAACGTGTAGGCACCAACATAGACAGGCTTTTTTAAGCCAAGTACACTAAGGCTGGTTCTGATTGATATTCAAGGTGATACGAGTGACTAAAGAAACGCTATCTGAACAACAACTAGCGGCAATAAAAAGCGACTTCGACTTTTTTGATCGGGACGGCAATGGCCAAATTGATATAGCCGAGTTTATCGAGTTACTTACGGCTCTGGCGCCTAAAACCAAAGTGAGTCATGTGGATGAAGGCTTTAAACTTATCGACACAAACAATGACGGCTTTATCGATTTTGCTGAGTTTCTAACATGGTGGCAAGATTGTTGGTGGGAATATTAATAACACCGTGATGTCGCAACAAGGGCGCACAATGCGCCCTGGGTAATACAAACCAGTGACAGGCATACCAGCCCAAACAACTCTGGGTAAGTTATCTACAACATACTTTTTAATACCTTGTCTTTGCGAATAAAGTGATGATGCAAAGCGGCGCTAATATGCAACATCACAATGCCAATTAGCGCAATGGCTAACAAAGAATGCAATTCACGAAACAAAGCATAGTTGTGAATATCGACATTAAGTGCCGCCGGTAGCCGAAACCAGCCAAATACATCAATGGGCCTGGCGCCAAAGTACTGCATCAGATAGCCAGAAACCGGCATAGCAAACATTAAGCCGTACAATAACCAATGTGACAACCGTGCCGCAGTTTTCTGCCATTGGGTTAGCTCGTCAGGCAAAGCGGGTATGCGCTGGGAAAGCCGGTTGATAAAGCGGGCACTGACCAACAGCACCGCAATAACACCAAACACTTTATGCACGGTTAGTACCGTTAGCTGCCAGCCGTCCAGCGATGCAACCATTAACAAACCGGCCGTTAACATAGCGAGAATTAATGCTGCCATACCCCAGTGAAACAAGCGCATTGATAATGAAAAACGTTCGGAATTAGTCATTTTTCGGCTCCTTAAAGGCACCGGTTAACTGCTCGGTGGCCCGACGGCGGTAAGACTCGGCATAAGCCGACGAACGAGCCCGCAAGATGGGATCAGCCGTTGCTTCGATGCCGGTTGGCAACACCAGTGGGTCAAAGTTAATGGCATGGCACTCGCCTTCCAACTGTGCGCTGGTGCTGTTTATCACTATCTGGCCTGCGGTTATGTCTTGCCGGCTGTCGGGCCAGGCTTTGGTGGCATTGTTCTCATCATCAGCCGCTTCGGCTAGGGTAAACACCCAGTCAAATACCACGTTGCCCGCCAGCACGCGGCTGGCCATTTCGTTTTGCAATACATCAGCTCCCTGCATATCTGTCGCAGCCACAGTAACTGTCGGTTGCATAGCCCAGCGCACAGCCTGGCGCTTGCCATCAGGGTTTATCAAGTAGAAAGCATTAATACTGTTATAGGTTTCAGAGGCAAAGCTACCACTGGCCTCATATTGTGCTGCCCAGGTCAAAAACTCTTTACTTTCAGGGTGTTCAGCAAAAAATTGCTTTATTGCTGCAGGCCCGGCCTGAATAGCCTGTATTTGCTGATAAAACGTATGTGGGTCGGCCACCGCCATCACCGGTGGCGTATTCATCGCCAGCCGCCATTGCTCAGTGCTACTCATAGCAAAACTAAGCGCTAAACTACGTACCGGTGCTTTTAAATCAGGCGCCGTTGGGTTGTTACCGGCAATAGATAAACGGCCGGTAAACGGCATAACGCCGCGCTGAAATACCGTAGCGGTTGAGTAAGCGCTTAACTGACCATTTGAACGAAACTCGCCACTAACACACATGCCTTTAGCATGCGCACGGCGAAAGCCCGGATAAACAGTGTCTCCCTGCTGTAAGTCAACAAATTGCTGTGCTGTCACTTTAGCCGGCAATTCTGTTGCCAAAGCAATAGCCGGCATTAACAGCAGCGCCAAAAATACTTTTTTCATATAGACATTTCTCGATATTTAATGAATCTTCAACTGAAGACAGTAATCATTGCAACTTTAGTGCATTGGCAGCCTAAATGCTGTGTGTAGACATAAGACCCGTGACATAAAGAAAACCTTTCAGATACCCTATGAATCAGCCTTTTAGCATGTGAATACAACCTCCAGCCCCTAGTGGGCGCATAATGTAATGAGGAGAATATAACTCTGTTTCTAAGGCTATTTTTACACGACACCAGTGGGGCTTATAGTTAAGCCATTGCCTAATAACTGCCATTGCACAGCCTGCAAAGGCTGTTAAACTCTGCTTTAACCGGATAAAGCAGCATCACTATGATGTTAGCAGCGCAAAACCTTCTTTAAGCAGGACAGTTATGAGCAAAACCAATAGCGGTGCACAGGCCTATCAGCAACAAGAACAGGGGTACCGTGACAAGGCATTAAAGCTTTACCCCTGGGTGTGCGGCCGCTGCGCGCGTGAGTTTGTGCACTCCAATTTACGCGAACTAACCGTGCACCACATTGACCACAACCACAGCAATAACCCCAGCGATGGCAGCAATTGGGAGCTGTTGTGTATTTATTGTCATGACAATGAACACAATAAATTTCATGAGTTTGTACTGTACGGTGGTACGACCGAGCAAAAAGTGGCTGCGGCGACCCATAACCCGTTTGCGGATTTAAAAGCCATGCTAAATAAGTCGAAATAACGTCTTAGTTTCAGCCCGCTAGTCGCTCAAAATAATTACCACGATAACCAGCAGCGTGGCAGCCCCTAGTTGGGCCAATGTTAATAGCGACAAAAGCGAAGCATCGGTGCTGAGTAAGTGGTTGTAACCTAGTGTCAGTAACGCCGCCAGCATGCTAGCCAACGTAATAACGACGCTGCGACGACGCTGCCACAGCCAAAGCCTGATTGTTTGCCGCAATGTTAGTTTCAACATGAGGTATTGTTCCTGTCCAGCGCATCTCGTGCTTGCTTCATATAGGTTTTAACGCTGCCAAGCGGAATGTTCAGTTTGTCGGCAATTTCACTTTGTGAATAACCATAAAATTCGGTATAGACAAACACCTGCTGTTGAATAGTCGACAAACCGGCCATTAAGGTTTCCACATCTAGATGCTCGGCAGACTTATCAGTATGTGTTAGCGTGTCAGGCTCCGAGGCAAACCAGCGCTGTTTAAGCCGGGTAAAAATATTACCCGAACGCTTAGCTTGCAACATTTCGTTGATAGCAATTCGTAGCAACCAGGTAGAAAATTGCGAATGCTGCGAAAAATGCTGAATATTTAAAAAGGCCTTAACATAGGTTTCCTGCACCAGATCGTCGATATCATGCCGCTGATCGGCCGATTTAAACGCCAAAAAGCCACGTAGCTTACGGTCATGACGACTGAACAACTCATTAAATGCTGCTGTATCACCAGACACCTGAACAATGGCGACCAGCTGTTCAACCGACGCCTGTTTTAACGACACAGCATTAACTTAGCGAGCCTGCTGCCGATCAAGCCGGGCCAGCAGAAAAAATGCCAACCCGAGTAAACCTGGCAAAATAGCAATGCCATTTAGCGCATCGTTTAAATCCAAATTGCCATTTTGCCGGAAATCGGCAAAGTACGAAAATGCCAGAATACTGGCAGACAGCACCAACAGAAAAATGCCCTTACGGATATCGCGGTTAGCAGAAAAGAAATGTAGCGCCACTTCGCGTATGGTTTCCGGCGGCAACGGCGCCTGCTGTTGTAAAGTTCGTTCAACCATTTGCAAAAACAGGCGTTTTTTCTTGTACTTATACAGCAATATTAACCCCATCAGCGCTACAAACGCGCTGAAAACGATAAGAGGCACCAGTATTTCTGCCCATTCTTGTCCGTTCATACTTATATGCTTAATTTCGTTGCCACAATTCAGCACCAAGGTACAGCTGTGCCAGCACTTGTTCAAGCACTGGTGTGGCATTATCGCCATTCATAAAGATGACATAACCATTTTTGCTTTGTGGTGAAAATGCGGCCAGAGTAGACACGCCAGGGTCGCGGCCGCTATGCAGTAACAACGATTGACCGTCAGAAAAACCGCTGAAAATTTCCCAGCCAAGACCAAAATAATGCTTTTGTCCAATATTGACGTGATGCTTTAGCATATCCTGATATATCGAAGGCATTGCCTGCTCTTGCGCCATCACGAACAGCATAAATTTGCTGTAATCCGCTACTGTGCTGATTAAATTTGCAGCCGCATTAGCCTTGTAGTATTTCTCCAGGTCAAACGCCTTGCCGTTGCTGTCATGGTTACGGGCATAGCGTGCCTCATCAACGCCTTGTGACCACCAGAAATGCGTATCAGTCATACCAGCTGGTTCAAACACATATTGCTGCGCTAAAGCTTCAAGTGATTGATTAAATTTATGCTCCAGTGCCCGGCGTAAATATTCAAAACCCTCGCCAGAATACTGATGTTGACTGCCCGGCGTAAACTGAAAGCACAGTATGTTGTCGGCTTCAAGATAACGCCAGTTAGCAAAACCGGTTTGGTGTTTAAGCACGAGCCGCGGCGTAAGTAATTGATGTCGCGGGTCATCTTTAATATCCGGATCTGTCCAATAGGCTGACAACGGCTCATCCAGCTGCAGTTTGCCTGCTGCAACTAAACGCAAGGTAAGCATGGTGACTATCGGTTTAGTCAGCGAAGCCACTTTAAACAGCGTATTTTGCGGTGCTACCGTACCAGGCGTTAGCTCTCCATATACCTGAGTAGACACCAATTTACCGTTTTCAATAATGCCCAGCCCCAGCGCGGGAACTTTATGTTGCTGCAGCAAACGAGTTATTGTCGCATCGAAGTCAGTCTGTTGATGCGGTTCACTGTTTACTGGTGTTTCAGTTTCAGCCGGTTGATGGTCATAGCTGAGCACATTATCCAGCAGCCATTTATTCTCTTGCTTTAACCAAACCGAGGTAAACCGTGCCGTACCGGTGAGCTGATCTGTCTTTCCAGGTTCACGTAAGTAAAACTGATGTTTGCCGTGTTGTACGGCACCATAAAGCACACCGTCCTGGTAAAGCGGAAACGTGGTTAAACTGCCTTCGGTTAACTTACGAATAGGTTTATGCAACGGGTCACCGCACAAATACTGCCGGGTATTCTGCATAAACAGCGCTTTATCCTGTAAGCCACCTAAATCATGATAGAACTTGAGAGCAGGGCTAATGGTGGCATCAAGATAAGCAAAATCACATTCGTTAAAACCGCGTTTAAAAAATTCAGCGTCTTTACGTGCTAACTCCTCATGCAGGGTTATATCTGTTTGGTGTGTTGAGGTTACCGAAACCTTTGTCGCAGTATCGCTAGCGGCGGCAGGTAAGGATGTTGTAGAAAGCAGCACGCCAGCAAAGAATACATGGCGAAGAACAGCGTTTGTAAGCGTCATAATCGTTTCCAGTGAGTTAATCTGAAACTTAGATGCACGCCGGATGTTGTTTGGATTTAATAATGCAAAATATTTTTAAATAAGCAGCGAATTAAATACACTGCCCCGCTATTACTGGCGCCGGGCAATATCCATTAAGCGCTTTGCTTGCAAATTTAGTGCTTGTTTTAACTCTGGTGGTGTAATAACGCTAAAATCAAACGGCAGCTGGCTTAACCACAGAGCCAGGCAATGACAGCTATCGGTGCGAGTGCTTAGCAACAATCCCTCTGGCTGCGGTTTTAACATCGAGGCAGTGGAGCCCATTGCCTGTGCTGCGGTATTTTTATCAGTATGCAGTAATACCTGTACATCCAAATTGCCTGGCATCGCATTCAGGCTGTGGCGAAAATGCTCAGCAGAATTAAAGTTTTCAGGCCGGGTAAAGGTGGTCTCCAATATATTGATATGTTGCAAACGATCTAACCTAAAGGTACGAAGCTCCATGCGTAAATGGCAATAACCGCTCACATACCAGTGGCCACTACGAAACAGCAAGCCATAAGGGTCTACCTGCCGCATCACTGGAGGCTGCTGATAAGCAGCATAAAAAATAGCAACTGAACGTTGCTGCTCCACCGCAACCAGCAGGGGTTCTAATTGCTGTTGCGGGGTGTCGGGGGCCACTTCAGGCAACATTATGTTGATGGTGTCAGCAATAGCTCTGGCTCGGGATTTGAGCCTGGCAGGCATAACGCGTTCCAGTTTCGCCTGAATACTGCTGATAGCGGCTGCGGTATCAGCCAGGCGCAGGTTTTTCGCCGCCAACAAACCCAGCGACAACGCCAGAGTTTCATCATTGGTAAACATCATTGGCGGTAGCTTAAACCCGGCCACAAGCATGTAGCCGCCATCGCAGCCCTGCTCAGTGGTCACAGGTATACCTAAACCTTCCAGCACCTGAATATAACGCCTTACGGTGCGTTTATCGACACCCAGCCGGCTGGCTAATTCAGTACCACTTAAACGGCCATGAGACTGCAACAACTCAAGCAAACTGAGCACACGGATAGTCGGGCCACTCATCGGGCTTCTCTGTTAGGCATTGGCTATTCCTAATGACTGCTGATATGACAAATAACCAAAATATAACCGAAATCTAGGACGGATTCTGTCCTAATTAGGATTTATTGTGCTGGTAGCAAAAAACAAACAGCAACAACCTCAATCAACGATAAGGAATGACAACAGATGAAACCGCTTACGTTATATACCAACCCCAACTCGCGTGGCCGTATTGTTCGCTGGCTGCTGGAAGAGCTTAACGTGCCTTACGACATTAAGGTGCTGCAGTATGGCGATGAGATAAAAGCCGCCGACTATCTGGCGCTTAATTCTATGGGCAAAGTACCGGCCATTACTCACGGTGAGGTAGTGGTAACCGAAACCGCCGCTATATGTGCTTATTTGGCAGACCAGTTTGCCGACAGACAATTAGCCCCTGCCCTGGATAGCGCTGAGCGCGGTACTTATTACCGCTGGTTATTCTTCGCTGCCGGGCCATTAGAAATGGCCACCAGCGCCAAAGCGTTTAACTGGCGCCTGGATGCCGACAATGCTCAGTCGGTTGGCTGTGGTTTGTATCAGGATACGCTAAATACGCTGGAAAGTGCTTTAACCCAAAGCCTGTATATCTGTGGTCAACAATTCACTGCCGCTGATGTGTATGTAGGCAGCCATATTCATTGGGGCTTGATGTTTAATACGCTGGAATCACGACCGGCCTTTACCGAGTACGTGCAACGACTACAAGCACGCAAAGCGGCCATTCGGGCTAACGAGTTGGATGATGCGTTGCTAACAACTTAAGCCGTTCTTAATCATCTAAGGTTTACAACAAAACAGGACTGGGCACTTTTAAAACAGAAAGGGTCGCTCACATGCTGTGATGCGACCCTTATTAATAACATTTGCGTTAAACGCTACTTCAGTTAGCGCTAGTTAGCACTGCAAAATAGTTTATTTCGACAATATTTTTTTGCGCATCACGAAACCGAACAAACCCAGCATCATAACCGCAAAAGAAGACGGCTCAGGTACTGAAGCTGTTGTAGAACTGATGGCTAACGCATGATTCCCCCAGGACGACGTGGTTAAATTGTTACCGAATGCTGAGATGTTACCATTTAGACTAGATATATCAGTACGTTGCCAATAAAAATTCGTTCCGTTTAGCGTATTCTGAGACGAAATCCCAATAAAGTATCTACCTGCATTTAGCATCAATCCAGCAACATTAAAGTCAAATCGCAAAATATCAGCAAACTGTGAATTATTGTGATTAAAACCCGTATCTGAAACATTAAACGCTGTAACTAACGCATCAAACACCACGTCGCTAGCGTTCGCTGATGAACGAATTTGAATTCTGAAATCAAAAGATGCTGGCTGAACACCTGAGGTCCAATAACCTCCCCACATAGTGATTTCCTGAACATTAGCAGCATCTAATATAGTGAAATCATCAAATATAGAGGACGATCCTTGTGAAAAATTTGCGCCTGTTATGATATTTGCTGGATTAAATGACTGATCGACAATTAAACCTGCGTTGGCATTCCCACCGAAAACAATAAACGCTAACAACAAAAGGGTTTTCTTTAAATTCATTATTATCTCTTTAATAGTTATTATCGGTATTGCTTAAGCAAAAAACGCGCCTAAATTATTGTCATTAACAATCATATAATTAGAAACAAATGAAGGGTCATAATAGATTATGTGTAAATTTTACTGACACTTATTGGACTGGTTACACTGACGCACAAGAAATAAAACAATAAACACCAGTTAAATCTAAACGTTAAGCCCAAATTTTTGAGGGCTATACGATGGCTGACGCGACTTAGTTAGTGTTTTGCTAGTAGCAAAGCTTCATCAATTGCAATAAACCGGCTGGCGGCGTTGCGAAGTGCCAGTGCAGTTAAACCCTCAACGCCATAAACCTCTACTTCGGTTTCATACTTTGTAATCAGTTTTTGCGCCAGCAAGTCAAAGTCACCATCGCCCGATGCCAGTACGAGTAAGTCACTGTACTGGCCGTATTCAATGGCATCCAACGTTATACCCACATCCCAGTCACCTTTTGCGCTACCATCCGCACGCTGAATAAAGGGTTTAAGTTTTACTTCAAAGCCAATGGCACGGAGGATATTCTGAAACTGGCGCTGCTTCTCATCGCCACGATCAATCGCGTAGGCAATGGCTTTTACAACAGTGCGTCCGTCAGTAACCTGGCGCCAAAAGGCGTTATAATCAAAATTGCGCTGAAACGCCTCTCGGCTGGTGTAGTAGATATTTTGAACATCTACCAGGATAGTAACACGGGTCATGGTAAGTCTCTGTTGAGTAATAGCGACCAAACTAACCGCCAAATCTCAGTGGTGCAAGGGCTTTATCACCCTAAGTTACTGCAAATTCGCACTTTACTTGCTTTAGTCTACTATCAATAAATAACAACTATAGATGACAGGTTAATATTGCAGGTGAATTGTTTGTGCTTGAGTTCTCCATGTCTGGTGTGAGCACGCTATTGTGATAGTGCTATATTCGGTTTGTACACTGGGCTTTTGGCAAAAAAAATGGAGCTTAGCCGTTTTGGCTTGGCTACTGGGGTTATTAGCGACGCTACCCCCAGCGCAAGCAGATGACAACAAAACACCAGACTCAGCAACAGTACTTACTTATTGTGTGGACCCTGACTGGATGCCTTATGAGGCAATAGATGATGGTGTACACGTCGGTATTTCCGCGGATTACATCGCATTAATTGCCGAAAAAACGGGCTTAACGTTTAAACTAATACCTACCCGCTCCTGGCTTGAAACACTGCAATTGCTGAGAAATGGCGACTGCATGTTATCGCCATTGTTAAACCAGTCAACAGAACGCGAACAATACCTACAATTTTCTGACGTCTATTTTCGCTCCCCCAATGTGCTGGTATCTCTTAGACAGCAACCCTTTTTACAAAGTATGGCAAATATTGGCACTCGCTCTTTGGCCGTGCCTAAAGGCTACCGTTTAATTGAGTACATAAAGCGCCACTACCCTGAAACCAGGATACATGAAGTAGAAAATGAACCTGCAGGGTTAAAGGCCGTCGCCGAGGGTGATGCGGATTTATTTATTGGTTCGTTATATTCAATTAATGGCCAAATTCAACAAGAATCTTTATATCAGTTAAAAGTGGCAGGTTGGCTTGAGCTGGAAGATAAACTTAGAATTGGCGTGTCTTTACCTTATCAAGCCGTATTACCGCAACTTAACGAAGCACTGGGCACCATAACAGAAGCAGAACATATTGCCATTTACCAAAAATGGACACGTATTAAAGTGATGGATATTACAAATTATCAGTTGATGTGGCAACTAGGCGCAGTGGCCATTGCCATTATCCTACTGTTAACGGCATGGAACTACCGAAGCCGCTATTTTTATCGTCGACTACAGGAGAAGAATCAACAGCTCGAGCATACTAGAGCCGAGCTAGAATCTGCCATCCAAGAGCTGGAGTTTTTGTCCACTCACGACCCGCTCACCCGGTTATACAACAGAAACTTCTTTGACAAGACCATCAGTGTAACGCAGCAACGGGCAGCACAACATGCACAAGACTTTAGCCTGGTGCTAATTGATATCGACTTTTTTAAACAGATAAACGACAACCACGGGCATATTACCGGCGATGCCATTTTACGTGAGCTGGCTGAAATTCTTCGTGCACAAATACGCGAACAAGATCAAGTAGCCCGTTGGGGCGGCGAAGAGTTCGTTATTTTTTGTCAACATACAAAAGCAGACGTAGCCAAAGCTTTGTGCGACAGAATAGCCAGTGCCATAAAGCAGTACAACTTCAGCAATAATATTAGTTTAAGCTGCAGCTTTGGTATTGCCGAACAACAGCCTGACGAACACTTACTGCAATGCTTTGAGCGCGCTGACAAGGCGCTATATCACGCTAAGCAGGCTGGTAGAAACCAGGTGTGTTTGGCATAACATAGCAAAAATCAGCTTGAACTATCTGCTTGGAGGACGGACAAACCGCATACATAATTCAATTAATTACATTAGAGCTAATTCAAAAAACCGATTAACACGATAGGCTAAATTGGCTTTCGCAGTGTGTTCTTCAGGTCTATAGTCTAGGCACTACCAAAGTGGGACATACGGTTCCCCTAGTCCCCTCATTGCAAGGAGTAAGATATGGACAATAACAACAACTCAGCCGGCAAATGCCCGGTGATGCACGGCGGTAACACCAGTATTGGTAACAGCGGTACAAAAAACATGGACTGGTGGCCTAATCAGCTCAACCTGAAAATTTTGCATCAAAACGATACTAAATCAAACCCGCTGGGTGAGAATTTCAACTACGTCGATGCGTTTAATAGCCTCGATTTAGCGGCTGTTAAACAAGATCTTACGCATGTCATGACTGACTCACAAGATTGGTGGCCGGCAGATTATGGCCATTATGGCCCCTTTATGATTCGTATGGCCTGGCACGCAGCAGGTACTTATCGCACCGCCGATGGTAGAGGGGGTGCCTCTACCGGCAACCAACGTTTTGCTCCGCTAAATAGCTGGCCAGACAATGGTAATCTGGATAAAGCTCGTCGACTGTTATGGCCGGTTAAACAAAAATATGGCAACAAATTATCCTGGGCAGATTTATTTATTCTGGCGGGTAACGTGGCGCTGGAATCAATGGGCTTTAAAACCTTTGGTTTTGGTGGCGGCCGCACTGATATTTGGGAGCCGGAAGAAGATATTTATTGGGGTGCTGAAACAGAATGGTTAGCCACTAGCGATAAAGCGAACAGCCGTTATTCGGGCGACCGTGATTTAGAAAACCCGCTGGCAGCAGTACAAATGGGCCTGATTTACGTCAACCCCGAAGGCCCGGATGGCAAACCCGACCCATTAGCTTCAGGCCGTGATGTGCGCGAAACCTTTGCCCGCATGGCAATGAACGACTACGAAACTGTCGCTCTTACCGCTGGCGGCCATACCTTTGGCAAAGCACACGGCGCGGGAGATGCCGCGCACGTTGGCGTAGAACCTGAAGCAGGTGCTATTGAAGATATGGGTTTTGGCTGGTTAAGCAGTTATAAAAGCGGTAAAGGCCGCGACACCATTACCAGTGGTATCGAAGGCGCATGGACGCCAACCCCAACACAGTGGGATAACAGCTACTTTGATGTACTTTTTGGCTACGACTGGGAATTGACCAAAAGCCCGGCTGGCGCGCACCAATGGGCGGCAAAAAATCTGGCCAACAAAGATCATGCGCCAGATGCTGAAGATGCCAACATCAAAGTTAACATCATGATGACTACCGCCGATATGGCTATGCGTGAAGACCCGGAATACCGCAAAATATCGACGCATTTTCATAATAACCCGGCAGAGTTCGCCGACGCCTTTGCCCGTGCCTGGTTTAAACTAACACACCGTGACATGGGGCCTAAAGCAAGATATTTAGGGCCTGAAGTGCCAGCTGAAGATTTAGTTTGGCAAGATCCGGTGCCCGCAGTTGACCACGAGCTAATTAACGCCAGCGATATTGCGCAGTTAAAGAAAACAATAATGTTGTCCGATTTAACTATTGCAGAGCTGGTGTACACCGCCTGGTCTTCGGCATCTACCTTTCGTGGTTCAGACAACCGTGGAGGTGCCAATGGAGCCCGTATTCGTTTGGCGCCACAAAAAGAGTGGCAGGTAAACCAACCTGAGCAATTACAAAAAGTGCTTAAAGTATTGGAGCGTATGCAACACAGTTTTAATGCAGCGCAATCTGGTAACAAAAAAATATCCCTGGCCGATATCATTGTATTAGCTGGCGCTGCCGCCATTGAAAAAGCCGCTAAACACGCTGGTGTTGCTATTGACGTACCGTTTACGCCAGGACGCACCGATGCCAGCGACGAGCAAACCGATGCTGAGTCTTTTGACGTGTTACAGCCCATTGCTGACGGCTTTAGAAACTACCTGCCCAAACGCTACAGCGTATCAGCAGAGGAATTGTTATTAGACAAAGCACAGCTTTTAACATTAACTGCGCCAGAAATGACCGTATTGGTTGGTGGTATGCGGGTGCTAAATGCAAACTATGGCAACACTGCACATGGCGTATTCACCCAAACTCCGGGCACATTGAATAATGACTTCTTTGTAAACCTGTTGGATATGAATACGCAGTGGACGCCAGATGCAAAAGACGCACAAACGTTTACCGGCCGGGACCGTAAAACCGGACAAGTAAAATGGCAGGCAAGCCGGGTGGATTTGATATTTGGTTCTAACTCACAGCTAAGGGCTATTGCCGAGGTGTATGGTTCTGGCGATGCAAAAGCAAAATTTGTTTGTGATTTTGTCTCAGCCTGGAACAAAGTCATGAACGCCGACCGATTTGATGTGAAATAGCCGTTAAGCGTGCAAAATAATCACACGGGCACTATTACAGTGCCCGTTTTTATTGAGCCAAGGCCGCAAAACGCCCTTGCAGTAACTGACATAAATCTGTCGCGGCCAATTCAATTTCCAGCCCGCGCCGCCCTGCACTGACATAAATAGTGCCGTACTGCTGCGCTGAGTTGTCTATTACCGTAGGCAAACGTTTCTTTTGTCCCAGCGGACTTACCCCGCCAAGCACATAGCCGCTTGAGCGCATCACATCATGCGCGTTAGCCATCTCGGCTTTTTTTGCGCCCAAGGCTTTGGCCATCAACTTCATATTGAGTTGCTGACTTACCGGCAACACCGCAACCGCCAGCTGTTTACCATCAAGCTGCACGACCAGGGTTTTAAACACCTGCTCAGGCGCTAAACCAAGCTTTTCTGACGCCTCTAAACCATAAGATGCTGCTGCCGCATCATGCTGATATTGATGCACCTGATAGGCGATACCTTGCTGTTTAGCCAAATCAATTGCCGGGGTCATCGTCTACTCCTTTTATAGGTATGTTTAAGCTATGACACGTCTTAATCGCTAAGTAAACTACACTTAAAGCACATCTGAATAATTCTCACATCTTGCCATTGACAAAAGCGAGAGCATCGAACAGAATACAAACAAGAGACATATAAGACATTTAGGTCCTTGGCGACAATAACACTTTTCACGAATTAAAAGTCTCACGCTGTACAAGGTGAAACCAGTAAGACTTAACCTTGGTAACGGCATAGCGACGACATTGCAAAAACTTAATCAATTAAGGCAGCGGTGTATGTGTTGGTCCATTGTTATCATTTATACATAGGTATTTATTATGAAATTCCGTTCTCGGGTAATGTCGTTGGTTATAGGTGCAGTGTTAGTGCCATTAACGCTGTCGCTATTTGTTAACACTTTATCGACCATTACTGAAATAGAACACGAAAATGAACAACGGCTGATTTCGATACGAGATATTAAAAAAGCACAGCTTGAATCACAGTTGGTTAGTGTCAAAGATAATTTATATGCTATTGCCGATGTTATTGAGGCGGACTTTGAAAATGTCACGTCGGATAAAATGCATAAGTTACTGAACAAACTCAATAGTGAATTACATTTTTACGACATTTTTGTTATATCACCCTCTGGTGATGTTATTTACACTGCTGCCCGCGAGGCAGATTATCAAACTAACCTGGCGAATGGGCCATTCAAAAATAGTGGCTTAGGTAAATTGTTTAGCGATTTACAATACAGTGACAAAGAGTTTGCTTCAGCAGACTTTGCGCCTTATGCACCGTCAAATAATGCTCCGGCCGCTTTTGTTGGTGTGCCAAAAATTATTGCCGGGGAACGTTGGATAATTGCAACACAGTTCTCTATCGATAGCATTAATGCCTTAATGCAACTTCGCACTGGTATGGGCAGAACCGGTGAAACGTATTTAATTGGTCCAGATAAACGCATGCGCTCAGACTCGTATCTTGACCCTATCGGCCACTCTATTTCCGCCTCTTTCACTGGCACAGTAACTAAAAATGGAGTTGATACACAGGCATCAGATGCCGTACTACAAGGTAAAACACGGGTAGAAGAGGTTATTGACTACAATAATAACCCGGTTTTGTCAGCCTACACCCCAGTGGATTTTTTTGGTGTTACCTGGGGCTTATTAGCAGAAATAGATATAGCAGAAATTAATGAGCCCATTAATCAATTACTCATAATTAGCTTGTTTGAGCTTTTTATCGCCATTGCCGTTGCCTGTATTATTGGTTGGTATGTGTCTCGCACCGTTATGCGACCTCTTGGTGGGGAACCGTCGGAAATGCAGCATATGATGCAACAGGTTGCAAAAGGTGACCTAACCTTAGATATCAATGATGCAGCACCAACCAGCTTGCGCGGAGCGCTAAATAACCTGATTCATAACTTGCGCAATATGATGCAGCAAATGGGCGTAACTTCAGAGCAACTAGCTGCAACGGCGGAAGAGCTCAGCACCGTAACAAATACTACTGAGCAAAACTTAACTCGACAAGCGTCAGAGCTCGATACCATTGTTACCGCAGTAAATCAAATGGCGGTAACCGTGAAAGAAGTCTCTGCGCGCTCGTCTGACGTTGCCAATGAGGTAAGTGATGCGCACCAAGCCAGCCAAAACAGCATGAAGGAGCTGGAGCATTCGGAACAGCTCACTGAAAAACTTAGCCTGCAAATTGAAGCAAGCCATTTAAGCATGAATGCCTTGGCCGACAATATTTCAGGTATTACCTCATTACTTGATGTTATTCGTGGCGTAGCGGAGCAAACTAATTTACTGGCACTTAATGCTGCCATTGAAGCTGCCAGAGCAGGTGAGTCTGGCCGTGGCTTTGCCGTGGTTGCCGATGAAGTAAGAAACCTTGCTCGTCGTACCCAAGAATCAACACATTTAATTGAAAAGGTGATTGCAGATGTCTCGACCCAATCTGCTAATGCAGTCAGTCAATTTAATGACTCGCTGCTCGGTGCTGACGAAACTAAACAGAGCATCAATATTGTTGCTAAAAGCATTCGGGAAATTGTTAATGCCGTAAACAATGTAAATCAGCAAATATTATCTGTGAGTGCTGCAACAGAGCAACAAGCAACGGTAGCAGCATCTATAGATGAAAGTCTGGTGAGCTTGCGTGATATTGGACAGCAGAATCTGGAAGGCTCGCATGAAACCAGTTCGTCTAGTCGCCAGGTGGCAGAAGTTGCCGAAAGCTTAAACAGCATGATTAAACAATTTAAATTGGCTTAAACACGCAAAGTTACGCACCTAATTACCGGGTTAGTTTTAAATGCAATAAAGCAGCACCAGATTATGGCACTGCAATGTCGGTTCTGCTTTATTGCACTTGTTATTGCATCAGCTCTTTTTCGGTGCGGGCGGTGTCACACTAATACGCTCCATATCCGCTTGCACTACATCCAATTCAAAATCTAGCTGTACTAGCTGTGCTTTATGCTCGATACCTGTAGCCGTATATTGCCACTGCTGTAATGCACGTATCGCTTCCTTATCAAAAACCTGCTCCGGATAGGACTTTATCACGCTGGCATTAATCACTTTTCCTTGCGCATCCACATCAAATTTAACTTGTACATATCCTGAAATACCTTGCTCTGCCGCCTGCGTTGGATAACGCGGCTCAATGCGCGTAACCGCAGTTAGCTGTTGCGTTTTACTAACGCCGGCCAAAACCGGTTGTTGTAGCAATAATGTAGCGCCAATCACCAGCGCCACGGCGCCAAGCACTATAGCTTTACTTAAACCCTGCTGCCGTTGTAATTGCATAATACGTTGTTTCATCGTGTTAAAGTCTCCGTAATGATGAGTAAGCGGCCACCAGTATGATGGCGATTGTTGTGTACTGCTTAGTAAGGCGTAACCATAAGCAATTCTTTCTGCCTTGCTGGCATCTTGGGTCACCAACGCATCACAGGCCAATTCCTGAGCATTGCGATAATCACGATATGCCAGCCACACCAGCGGGTTAAACCAAAACAGGCTGACTAAAGCAAGCGCAAGGTAATTCAGGTGCAAGTCGCCTCGGCGCCAATGCGTTAGCTCATGCTGCAAAATAAGCTTTTGCTGGGAAGCATCAAAGCGACGAAAAAAGTCATTGGGAAGCAAAATACGGGGTGTAGTTAAACCGGTGATATATGGCCCTGAGTTAGAATCTGCCTGGCGACAATTAACGGAAACAGTGCTAATTTTTACCGGCTTAGCGCGGTTAAACAAGGCGCTGCTGCTTATATAGCTCAGTAGCAACCAACCAATGCAAAGCATAACACCGGAAAACCAGAGCCAAAATAGCCAGTTACTGCTTTGTACCGTGTCCGAAAGTTGTTGCATGCCCACCTGATAGCGCTTAATGGCAGCGGTATCAATACTGACAGGCAATAAGGGTAACAACAGTATTGCCAGCAAAAAGACCGGTACTACCGCCCACAGCGCATAAACCGTTCGGGCGCCAAACAGGTTAAGCAACCATCTTTGTACCGCCAGCAACAGCAACAATAATAGCGATAACGGCAGTGTCAGTTGTAGCAGGAAATCAGTCATGATTTTGCTCCTGCTCCCAGTCTGCAATAAGTTGCTTTAGCTGCTGTACATCATCAGGTTTAAGCTTGTTTTGGCTGGCGAACCCCGCCACCAAGGGGGCAACTTTGCCAGCGAAAAGACGATCGACAAAAGAACGGCTTTGTTGCAGCTGATAATCCTGCTCGGTTATTAACGGATAATACAAATAGGCGCGGCCATCTTTATTAAACCCCAGGGCACCTTTGCTTACCAAGCGGTTTAGCAACGTCTTAACGGTTTTCTCATGCCAGTCGTTATCATCGCCAAGCCCTGCTATAACGTCATTGGCGCTAATAGGCTGTCGCTGCCACACCACCTGCATAACACTTAACTCTGCATTGCTTATTTCAATCATAAGTTTTATTCACTGATTACATCTGTAATACACATACTATTACAGATGTAATCAACATACACAAGCTTTCCTCAGTACTTTTTTCGCTATTTTCCCACTAAAACATAACAACAATGACTGAACACGCTAGTATCGTTACACTAACTGCATCTACAGGAGAAGGAATAACAAACCATGACAAGTTGGCAAATGGCCGGTTTCTTGTTGACTGTGGCACTTATGCTCTATCACTACCCTCGTGAGTTTTTTCCTAAACTTAAACAAGAAACCGATTATCAGCATCTGGTTTTAGCCTCTGCGGTCGCTTTATCATTATTTTGGAGCATACAAGCGGGGATAAAAGAGGGCTTAAACCTGCATTTTCTGCTGGTAACTACGCTAGTGCTAAGCCATGGTTGGCGTATTGCAATCTGGATTTGCCTGCTACCTACTGTGCTGTTAGTTGGCTTTGGCAAACTACCCTGGCAGGATAGCGGTTTATTTATGCTAGTCAGTATCATATTGCCCGCTTTATTCAGCTATCTGCTGTTTTTAGCTAGCTACCGTTATTTAAGCCGACACTTATTCGTATATATTTTTGTCGCTGGCTTTATCGCCGCCGCACTTACCATAGTGTTACAAATTAGTTTGACTTCGCTATGGTTTGGCTTGGAGGGCCGGTACAGTTGGACTGAAATAATAGACAATTACTGGCAACTGGCACTATTAATCTGGTTTCCTGAAGCATTATTAAATGGCAGTGCCATCACCCTGATGGCGATATACCGACCTCATTGGCTGCGTACCTTTTACGACCGGGAATATTTGGCAGCGGATAAGTAAAAGCCTGGCGATTTGCCAGGCTTTCAAGGGTATCACCGCGAATTACGCAGATTCTGTATCCAGTTCACTGTCATCTTGAGCTGCAAGCTTATCTTTGCTGTGATCTTTAGCAATTAGCATGTACACCGAAGGCAGCACAAACAAAGTAAATATGGTACCAATAGCCATTCCAAGCACCAGTACAATACCAATAGAATTACGTGCTCCAGCACCGGCACCTGTGGCAAATATCAGCGGCGTATGGCCTGCAATGGTTGCCAGACTGGTCATCATTACCGGACGTAAGCGCAGTACTGAAGCTTCACGTATCGCATCCAACTTGGCTTTGCCCTGCTCTTGCAACTTATTGGCAAATTCCACTACCAAAATTCCGTTTCGGGCAATCAGACCAATTAAGGTTACCAGGCCTACTTGCGAGTAAATATTTAACGTGCTGGTAAATGCGTCGGTAAAATGCGGCATCGGCGCCGGTATTTTTAAAAAGGTAAAGACCAAGGCACCAAATAACGCCATTGGTACTGAACCCAGCAAAATAACCATAGGGTCACGAAAGCTATTGTACTGTGCTGCCAGCACCAAAAAGATCATCGTGATAGCCAATAAGAACGCTGGCAAGAAGGTATTGCCCTCGCGCTTTAACTGCCGCGACTCACCCGTATAATCAATCGAGTAACTGGCAGGCAGTATTTTCTTCGCTTCAGTTTCCAGATATTGCAGCGTTTCATCTAACGGTTTAATGGTAACACCGCTAATTTTAACCGCATTAAGCTGTTGCATACGGTTGATACTGCGCGGCACTGTGCTGTGGCTTAAGCTGGCTATTTGATCGACGCGGATCATTTCTCCCGCCGGCCCCGTAATATACAACTCCAGCAGGCTATCAGGTGTTAAACGCTCACTGCGTTTTACTTGCGGTATAACTTTGTAACTCTGTCCAGCCATATTAAAACGGTTAACATAGCCGCCGCCTAGCAACGTGCCCAAATCGCTAACCACATCACGCATATTCAGGCCTAAATCAGCCACTTTTTCGCGGTCAATGTTCAGCAGATACTCGGGCTGATCAACCTTCATATCGATTAGCTGAAACGGAAAGATGCCACTTTCACGCATCACTTTTTCCAGCTGTAAGGCGTAGTCGTATATTTCCTTCGAGTTTGCGGTAGAAGAGATTACAAATTCAACCGGGAAATTCCCACCACCCGGTAAGGCAGGCGGCGTAATAGGTAAAATACGTACCCCTGCAATCGCAGACAGTTTTTGCTGCACCTCAGGCATCATTTCAAATACCGTGCGCTCGCGCTCATCCCATGGCTTGGTAACCATGCCGCCAAACCCCCCGGTTGGAAAGGTTATTTGAAAGGTAAAGTCGGTCTCTTCTACCGACATAAAGGCTTCGTTTACCGCCTTACCGTAGAAAGAAGACTGATCAACCGTTGAGTTTGCCGGTGAGTCAACAATACCGAAAATAACCCCTTGATCTTCCGTTGGTGCCAGCTCTTTTGGTGACATGCTATAAAGCGGCACGCAAAGCGCACTGATGCCAATCCAGAACACGTAAACGCCAATACGGTTATTCAGGCTTTTATCTAACTGCCGGCTGTAAAAATGCTTAAAGCGGTTAAAAATACCATCCAGTGGCGCTTTTAAACTGCTATGCGGTTTAAGCATTTTCGACGCCATCATTGGCGACAATGTAATAGCCACAATAGCCGAAATAGTTACCGCTCCGGCCAGTGTAATGGCAAATTCACGGAACAAGGTGCCGGTTAAGCCGCCCTGCAAACCAATAGGCACATAAACAGAAACCAGGGTCACTGTCATCGCAATAATAGGCCCGCCGAGTTCTCTCGCTGCTACCAATGCGGCTTTAAACGGTTTTAAGCCATCTTGTATATGGCGCTCAATGTTCTCTACCATTACGATGGCATCGTCCACCACCAAGCCCACGCTTAGTACAATGGATAACAAGGTAAGCAGGTTTAACGAGAAACCAAACACCTTCATCACAAATACCGCACCAATCAGTGATAAAGGTATGGCTACTAACGGGATTAATACTGAGCGGCTAAAGCCCAGAAATAAGAAAATAACAATGACTATAATCAGTAACGTTTCAGCCAGTGTTTTAAGCACGTCATCAATGGCTGCCTGAATGTATTTGGTAGCATCGTAAGACACTTCGCCGGTGAGACCGGAGGGTAACTCCGCCTGGATCAGCGCCATCTCTTCTGTAACGGCTTTAATTACATCCAGGGAGTTAGCTGTGGGTGAAACAAACACCCCCATAAATACCGCGGTCTCGCCAGAGTAGTTAACGTTGGTATTGTAATCGTCAGCCCCTAATGCAATGTCTGCCACATCTGCAAGCCGAACTACACCGTCATCATTCTGGCGCAGCACTATGCGCCTGAATTCATCAACGGTTTTCATGTCTGTGTTGGCGCGCAAATTAACCTGGGTATAGGCGCCACGCGTCTGGCCTATAGCCGCCTGCACATTGTTATCGCTTAATGCTTTGCGAACATCAGAGGCCGTTACCTTAAACGCAGCCATTTGCTCAGGCTTCAACCAAATTCGCATGGCAAAAGTACGGCCACCTAGAATATCGGCTTTTTGCACACCAGCAATCGCAATTAAACGCGGCTGTACCGAACGGCTCAAAAATTCAGTAATTTGGTTTTGTTCAAGAATATCCGAAGAAAAACTCAAATAAGCCGAGGCAAACTGGCTATCTGCAGCTTCAACCGCAATAGACGGTAACTCAGATTCTGGTGGCAGTTCGCCCCGCACCTGATTAACCTTGGCACTTATTTCCGTCATCGCTTTAAGTGGGTCGTAGTTCAGCTGTAAATGAGCTGTGACTGTAGACACACCCATAGTGCTTTGCGACTCGATGTAATCAATACCGCCTGCAGAAGCAATAGCGCGCTCTATGGGTGTGGTAATAAAGCCCCGTACCAGCTCGGCATTGGCGCCAATGTACACGGTGGTAATTTTAATCACAGCAATATCCGAACGCGGATACTGTCGCACGGTCATATCGCTCATCGACTGGAAACCGGCTAATAAAATCAACAGGCTTACTACGATGGCAAGTACCGGTTTTCTAATAAAAATATCGGTAAATTTCATAATTATCTCAATACGTTACTTTTCAAACTAACCGATATCAGGCATCAGCCGGTGTAGGTGTAGTGCTGTACTTTGGCGCTGGGCTGTCAGTTTTAATCACACTTTGACCGTTAAACAGTTTGAATGCACCGGAGGTCACCACTTCATCACCAGCTTTCACACCTTCGAGGATCTCAACAAAATCACCGCGCGACGCACCCAAACGAACGAATTGCTGTCGTGCCACTAACCCTTGACCTTCTTTGGCTTTTTCCACGATAAAGACAGTGTCACCATAAGGTGCATAAATGAGTGCCGTCGCTGGCACCACTAACACCTCTGACGGCTGCGCCAGTGTTACATCTACGGCAACGGCCATACCAGGAACGAGTGCTTTGTCACTGTTATCCAACACCGACTGCACAATCGCATTTCGACTGACACTGCTTAATTCTGCAGCAATAGCACTCACTTCACCGTTAACGGTTACACTGCCTTGATTAAGACTAATACTTACCGGCAATCCAATCGTAATTTGACTAAGCGTATGTTGTGGAACAGGAAAGTTAACCCTTACTGTATGACTGGCCTGCAGCGATACCACTTCAGCGCCGGGTTGTAAATCGGCACCAACATCAACCACGCGAATGCCTAAACGGCCAGAAAATGGGGCTCGTAGTATCTTTTTCTCTAGTGTTGAACGCAAACTGTCTACATCAGCCTGAGCAGAATCTAACTGCTGTTTGCTGGTATCAATTTCACTTTGGGTCGCGATTTTGTCACGACGTAGCTCAACCAGGCGATCATAATTTTGTTGCGCCAGTGTTAGCCTGGCCAATGCCGCCCGATGCTGAGCCTGCTCGTTGCTTGACTCTTGTTCCAGAAGCACCGTACCTGCTTCAACAAAAGCACCATTCTTAAACATGATACGCTTAACCTTGCCAGACACTTCAGCAGATATCATCACGCCTTCGTCTGCCAGTACCGTACCCGTTGCTGAAAAACGATTATTCCAGCTTTGCCGCTCTACTGACGTCACACTTACAGATTCCGGTGGCGGTACGAATTGCTCACCTGATGCAATCATCATGGCAATTTGGTTACCTTTTACGCCAGCCAGAACGGCAAACACTACAAGAAGTAGTAAAATGGCAAGAAAAAAAGCTTTAATTTTATTCATAAATTCAACCAGATAGTACGTAAAAAATGCTATTAGCATCATCGCTGTTATGCAATGAGCAACAGGTAACGCTTGCCCGAACATTACAACCGAACACCAACAATATGTGATGCTGACATCAGGGTGGCTGCATCAGTACAGTGCAAACCTTTAACAAGATCAGATAAATTCTAACGACAGGTAGTTTACAGCAAAACCGTGATAAGTTTATGACTAAAAATGTAACAAATAAAGCAGGCACACCGCAACTAGCCTGCTTTATTTACGGATCGGTATTTATTTAAGCCCTAATACGGCTTTACCTTGATTAAATACCACATCAACAGGAATATCTGCCGCAGACAAACGAGCTAAATCATCTGCCAGTTGCGCTTTAATGATGCCTTTGTCAGCAACCAATGCCGCCACACCATCATAATCGCCATTGCCTTGTAAGGTTAAAATTAACGCCGACATAGATGCCATTGCATCTTGCATTTTCTGATAGTTAACCTGGTATGTGCCATCGGCATTGCGCACAAAAGCACCTTGCTCGGCAAAATAGTTAAAACGGATCATATTTGCTTTACCGTGTGCACTGGAAGCGCCAAACCGAACCGAGCGAAAAATGCCTGCCATAAAGGTAGTGTAATAATCTTCCAGTGCGCCATCTTGCAACATGCCCTGCTGCTTTAGTTGCGTAATCATATACAAACCAAGAATATCAGCCTTGCCCTCTTCTAATGCAGAGGCATGTTCTTTTAATGCCTGCCGCACAGTGCCATTATCGTTAATGGTATTTTTAATGCCTAAACCATGTGCTACTTCGTGGAACATGGTGTTGTTAAAAAAGGCGTCGAAGGTGACATGCTTACGTTGCTCTGGCGTAATCAGTAACTCTGCTATGGGTAGCATTATGTGATCAAATTTGGCTTGCATAGCATTTTTTAACTGCAAACGCCGCGTGCCCTTTTCCAATTGCACTTGTTCGTCATTTGGCAGGTTGATAGCAATCGTTTTTGACCCCGCGTTGGAATGCCCCGCATAATAAATAACGTCGTAGGCGTTTAAATCAGCATCCGCTCCGGGGGTTTCCGCCTTATATTCTTCAGCAACCGGTAAGCCTTGCTGCAGTGCCGGTAAAGTTGCTGCATACTTGGCCAACTTCTCACTCCAGCTTAAATCTTTTACCAACACATAAGCTTCAAAGGCAGCACGATAGCCAAACAGCTGATCTTCGTATGTCTCAATGGGGCCAATAACCAGCTCAATCGGGTTATTTTTCATTGCCATCCAGGCAAAATCTGACGGCTGATATTCATCCGTCAACAGTGCCTGTGCGCGTAAATTAAGGTAGCTGGCAAATTCTTTGTCTTGTGCTAATAAAGCCGCCTCAGTTAACAGCTTCGCTGCCGCTTCTAACTCTGTTTTATAGATTACAGAATACGGCACAGTGTGTAGCTTTCCGCTTGTATCACGCTGCACAACTGAATAAAGCCCAGTCTTATCGGCAAAATCGGCTGCTTCAAATTCCGCTTTGGTCATATCCGCCGGATAAAACTGCGCGCCAGGCGCTTTTCTATCAAACCCGGTTAAAAATACTTCATCGCCTTTTAATCTGTCCCAAGGGCCATAATTAATATCGGCAAACTGACGTATTTTCCCTTGCGGTAGTTGGCTAAGAAATGCCGCTTTGTCCTGACCAAATGCCTGGCGCCAGAACAAGTCGTCCATAATTTTTGCTGCATCAATCAGCTTTGCTAACATCAATTGTTGATTAGTACTCAGCGAGGACAAATCAGCGGTAAAGTCAACCGTGTGATAAATGTCTAAACGCTTTTCAAAGTCAGGCAACAAGCTGTAGCTGGCAGCAAGAGAAGCGTCAGAATGTTGCGCCGCATTTTGCGTAGCAGCATCGCTTTGTGGAACGCCATTATTTTCTGTAGGGGAGCAAGCAAAAAGCGTTGTTGCTCCAGCTAACGTAAGAGTAAGCCAAAGGGCGTTATAGCGCATAATGTAATCCTGTTATTATTATCAAGAAACTAATGGGTTTAGGGTAGGTAAAGCGCCCGCTGGTTGCAAGAGCCCAATTGAAAACAATAAAAAAGCGAAGCCTGTGCTTCGCTTTTTTAAAATTAACTGAGTTAGAACAGCCAGGTTTTTTCGTCTTGAACAGCTTCTTGCTTTTCAAGTTGTTTCATCCCTTTTACGCTGCGGATAATGAGCCATACAATCCATAGCAGGTATGTCAACCAACCAATAACAACCATCATTAACACAACGCTAACTAAAATATAAACCAGACCAATCCAAAACGTGCGGATCTGAAAACGATAGTGACTCTGCAGCCATTCTGGGGCATCGCTTTTGTTAATATAAGCCATAACCACACCGACAATACCGGTGACACCAAAAATTATCCCTACCAAATACAAAATATAAACCAGCTTTGCTGTTGAGCTGTTTACTGCCGGCTGTGCATTAATGTCATTCATGACACTCTCTCCTTTATACTGCTGATATTGTTTTTTTGTTAAAACCAGCGTCAACTCCATGTTAAGCAGACACCCCGGTTCCGTTTAGCAAAATAACCGCTAAAACAATATTAATCAATGGCTTCAGCCAACAACACATTTAATTAACCTGGCGTAACCAACTGCTCGGAGCAGATAATATAAATTCCCAGCACTATAAACACACCACAGGCACTGCGCCGTGCCCATTGCAAAGAGACTTTTTGCAGCAACCAACTTCCGGCATAAACCACTGGCACATTGGCCGCCAACATACCCAAGGTAGTGCCAACAATCACCAGCCATACCGATTGCTCAAAACTGGCGGCTAAAATAACCGTGGCAATTTGTGTCTTGTCACCAATTTCAGCTAAAAAGAACAATACGCAACTGGCAAAGAAGGCACCAAATCTTAGTACACCCGTGTCACCACTGTCGTCTTTATCCGGGATAAGCAGCCACAACGCCACCGCAATGAAAGAACCACCAAGCAACCATTGATGCCAGCCGCTGGGAATAAATTGACTTAACCATACCCCTAGCCAGGCAGACGCCGCATGATTTAATAAGGTAGCCACTAAAATACCGGCGATAATAGCGCCTTTAGCACGAAATCGGGCAGCAAGAAACAATGACAATAACTGAGTTTTGTCACCAATTTCAGCAATGGCAACAGCAGTGAAAGAAGACAGGAAAGCGTCCATTAACAGTACCTAAGCGGGAAACAAACAAAAGACACAGTAGCGACTCCCGCATTGGGCCACTAATGTGTCTTAAGTCTCATCAATCAATGCTTTTGCATTGATGCTCTGACCATGTGCTTGAGGCACAAGTATGTTGACCAGAGCGCAGCTAAAAAAACGCTGCAGATTACTCCCTTAAGGCTGGCGTGCAGTGTAAATACAATACACGCCAGAGTAAAGTTTCAATTAAAGACTTTATCCGCCAAGCGCCGTGATTCAGCTCGCCAATGCTTCCAACCTTGGATAAGGTTAATAAGCCCCCAGTATGTTAGCGGCACTAACACCAGGCTGGTAAGCGTAGAAAACAGCAAGCCACCGATTATGGCGATAGCCATAGGCGCATAACTTGGCCCATCACCACCAATTTGGGTCCCGCCCATTGCGAGCGGTAACAACCCCAATACAGTAGTAGCAACCGTCATTAATATCGGCCGCAAACGCGACTCGCTGGCACTAATAATCAGCGCTTTTAACGGGGCGTCAGGGTTTTCTTGTCGGTCCTGGTTAATACGGTCCACCAGTACAATGCCGTTGTTAACCACAATGCCCATTAGCACCAGCATTCCTATCATACCCATGATGCCCATGGTGGTACCCGTGAACAAAAATGCCCAAAACACCCCTACCAACGAAAACAGTAACGAGCCAATAACGGCAGTTGGCAATAATAACGACTCAAATAGCGCCGCCATCACAATATAAATCATCGCTACGGCCAACAGCATATTAATCATCATCACTTGCTGTGACTCGTCTTGACGCTGAAAACTGCCCTGAAAAGACCAACGATAGCCCGGTGGCAAGGTCAGTTGGTCCATCACTTTTGTAATATCCTCACGCGCGGTATCCATTTTATAGTCTTTGGCTAAATTCATCCGAATGGCAATGCCCGTTTGGCGATCAAAGCGTTGGATCCTATCTAAACGTGGCGCAAACTTAAGCTCGGCCAACTGCTCAAGCCTTATGACGATATTGTCTTTGGTTAATATCGGTAGCGCAGCCAGTTCCGTAACAGAATGGCTTACGCGTTCATCATACAAAACACGCATTAACAGCTCGCCTTGCTCCTCGCTCCTAAAGGTGCGCAAGTTAGTGCCTCGCAGTGCCAGTGACACCGCGTTAGCCAGTTGCTGAGCGTTTAAACCATGGCGCTGCAATTGCGGTAAATTTAACCAAATTTGCAGTTCTTGCTGGCCATGGGCAATTTCAGAGCTGACATCCTCCAGGCCGCTTACCGCAGCAAGCATAGGTTCTATTTCGTCTGCCAGTTCCAGTAATACTTCGGTAGAATTACCCAGTAAATGTACCTGCAAGCCACCATTACTGCCCCAGCCAAAGGAGGGTTTTGACCTTACCAGTGCAGGCCAGTCCTTGCGAATGGATTCTTTTAATTGCATTAAAGGCTGTGAAATAGGATCTTTTAAAATTAATATCGAATTGGCCTCTCCTGCACGGTAATAGCTGTAAACAGAGTCGATATCAAACTTATCTTTATTGGCATACAAGTACGTTTCCATAATGTTGACTTCAGCCTCAACTTCATCTTTGGAATAGTTACCTTGTATGTTGTAGTTAAGAAAAATCCTGTCGCTGGACTCATCATCGTCATCGCCGCCGGATACCATGCCAATAGGAATAGCAATACTGGCCAATAACACCAGTGCAATCAGGGTAGACCAGAGAGGATGATACATTACCCAATGCAAGGCGCGGCGGTATCCACGCTCTACTGCCCCGGATTGCACCTCTTTCACCGGTTGCACCTTTAGCATGGTGGTTAACAAAGGAATAAGCGTTAACGCCAGCAGCAAGCTAACAGCCAGACATAGACAAATCGCAATCGCCACATGTTCAAGGAAAATGGTTAATTGCATTTTTTGCCCAACAATATTGGGTAAAAATACAATGGCGGTAGTAGCGGTTCCGGCAACAACCGCCAGGCTCACTCGCCGAACACCTCTGGCGGTTGCGGCTTTAACATCCCCCCCTAAGGCTCGTTCCCGAAAAATACTTTCCGTAACAACCACGGCGTTGTCTACCAGCATACCAATGGCCAGCATTAACCCCATCATGCTTAAAATGTTAAGGCTGTAATTCAGAAAATACATCACCCCTAGCGCGATACAGATAGATACCGGCACCGCAAGTACAACCACCATGGTGGTTCCCACGTGGCGAAGAAATAAATACAGCACGGCAAAAGACAATAAGGCGCCTACCCCACCGGCACTTAATAAATCGGCCAATGATGTTGTTACTCCATCAGCCATATCGTCCATTACATATAAGCTGATACCATTAAACGCAGGATCACTCTTGGCCGCTTCAACCACTTTCATGGCTTCTTTAGCCACCGCTACCAAGTTAGCACCTGACTCCTTAAACACGTTTAAACCCACTGCATAAGTTTGATCTAAATGACGACCGTCTTCGCGTTTGGGCAATTCAAGTTCAACCGTCGCCACTTCGCGTAAACTTAAGCCGGGCCTAAGTGGCAATGATGCAATGTGTTCCAGCTGTTTATACTCGCCCACCGGCTTGACCAAAATACTTTCGAACTGGTTACGCAGCTCGCCAGCGGTCATTGCAAAGTTATTCGCCTGCAACACCTGAACAATTTGCATCGCATCAATATTAAGCGCCCGCATCTTATCCGGGTTCAGCCGTATCACCACCTGACGTTTTTCTACACCATACAACTCAACTTTTGATACCCCTTGCACCCGCTCCAGCGGCCGCTTTATCTGGCGTTCCAATAAATCATAAGCCATGGCGAGATCACGCTCGCTGGAAATGCGTAGCTGGAAGATAGGCATATCATTGGTATTAAACTGAAACACCAACACACGCTCAACATCCTTGGGTAGCAAATGACGTATGCCGTCTAAACGCTCCCGTACCTCAATGCTTTTACTGTTGATGTTTTCTTCCCAATTAAACTCCAGTGAAATCTCGGCACTGTTTTCATTTGACCAGGATCGCATTTGTTTAACGCCAGACACAGTGGCTAACGCCTCTTCAATCGGCCGGGTAATTAAACGCTCAATTTCAGTTGGTGTGGCGTTGTTATAAGGCACATTAATAAAAATTTGCGGAATGTCGATACCCGGAAACTTTTCCAGTGGCAACATGCGACTGGCTATAATGCCAAACACCAGCATCGACAAAAACATCATACAAATGGTTACCGGCCGCGTCAGGGCAAAACGCGTTAACCATAGCGGTTGCTGGCTCATAGCGACGTCTCCGCATTCACTGCGCCAGCACTGGTTTCGGTGCGTGCTGCAATGGTGTCACGACTAACCAACCCATAAAGTACCGGGATAAACAACAGCGTTAATAACGTGGCCAAAGTCAGACCAAAAATCACGGTAATTGCCATAGGTGCCCGTATTTCACTGCCATCACCGCCGCCAATGGCCATCGGCAATAACCCCAGCACTGTGGTGAGCGTGGTCATTAACACCGGACGTAAACGGCTGGCACCGGCCTCAATAATAGCCTGCGTTAAAGCGATACCTTCGCCACGTAATTGGTTGATTCGGTCGATAAGCACAATGGCATTGTTTACTACAATACCGGCCAACATGATTAAACCGATGAATACAATAACCGACAACCGGGTATCCGTTAGCCACAACCCCAATACGGCGCCAGCACCCGCTAAAGGCACGGTAAATAAGATAAGCAGCGGCTGCAGCAGATTTTCAAACTGCGATGCCATAACCAGATAAACTAAAAATACCGCCAGCAACAATGCCATCGTCAATGACGTATAAGCCCGGTGCATTTCTTCACTTTGGCCCATTACCGCAGCTGTTACGCCATAGGGCATGCTCTGCTGCGCTAATATCCGTTTTGCCAACGCAGTAGCCTGTTCTAAATCACCTGATACCAGATTAGCACTAACCACAGCTACCCGTTGCTGGCCAATGCGGGTAATTTCACTGGGGCCCGTTTCACGCTGTATTTCAGCAACAGCAGACAGTGGCAACGGTTTGTCACTCCCTGGGTTGATAATAAGCTGCGCTAATTGCTGCTCAGACTGACGGTACTGTTCAGACAAACGCACACGAATATCGACTTTGCGATCATTAACAGAATATTGTCCGGCGACTTCACCACCAATATAGGCTGCGACACGTTTTGCCACATCGTGTGATGTCATGCCTAACTGCGACAATAAATCATGATTAAAATACAGCGTAATTTCAGGCTGTCCCTGACGCAGGCTGGTTTTAACATCGCTAAAGCCCGACTCTGCTTCCAGCGCATTAACCATCGCATCGGCTGCTGTTTTCAATTGTTTTAACTCATAACCCGACAGCTCAATTTCCAGCGGGGTACTAAAGCTAAACAGTTGTGGCCGGTCAATTTTCACCAACACATCCGGCTTTGCTGCCAGGTAATCGCGCAACAGGCTGATCAATTGTTGCTCATCGGCATCGGTAGCTTCACTGGCAAGTACAATATTTAGCCTGCCCCAATGGCTGCCACCAATACTCGGGTCTACCGTCATTTGTGCGCCAGTACCTGCTTGGGCATAACTGCGTTTAACGATGCTTTGCTCTGCAGCAATACCGGCTAATGCCTTCAGCAGCTCATCGGTTTGCTCTATAGCACTGCCAACGGGCAATTGTACTTCGACATAAAATTCTCCCTGACTCATCGCGGGGATCACATCTGCACCTAAGCGGGGAAGTAAACTAAAACAACCTGCAGCAATCAATAGTGTCAACGTGATGGTTAGCGCTTTTGCTGCCAATGCGGCTTGTAAGGCTCTGCGATACACCCGCTCTAATAGCTGTAACATCCATTGCACGATGTTTAATACCGGCTTAAATATCAGACTTAACAGCCGGCTAATAAGACGAAACACCAAAGTAAATGCACTTAACAGCAGTAAAAATATCCCGCGGATGCCACGGCCTATCATAACGAACGGCCAGGTAAGCCAGTAATACCAGCGCTTAGGTGTTTTTACATCTGCCACAGGTGGGGTAAAATTATCGTGAGCCGCAACCCGTCCCTCGCGTGCCGCCATGGTGGGGATCAACGTTAACGCCACCACGAGAGACGCTAGCAAGGCAAACGTCACAGTAAGCGCTTGATCACGGAACAACTGCCCCGCAATGCCCTCAACAAATACCAAAGGAAAAAATACTGCCACAGTCGTCAATGTTGATGCCGTAATCGCCATCGCCACTTCGCTGGTGCCAATTTTTGCTGCCGTAAAAGGGTCTTTACCCTGTTCTTTGTGACGGGCAATATTTTCTAACACCACAATGGCGTTATCGACCAGCAAGCCAACCGCCAATGCAATGCCGCCCAGGCTCATCATATTTAACGTAATGCCCTGACCGTACATCAAATTAAAAGTAGCAATAACGGATACTGGAATGGAAATAGAGATGATTAACGTCGCCCATATATTGCGTAGAAACAGGTATAACACCAGCATCGCCAGCAATCCGCCCACTAGCGCTGCCGACTTCACATCGTTAATGGCTTGTTCAATAAACTCTGACTGGTCATAGACCAATGTCAGTATATAGCCCGCTGGCAGGCTTTTCTTTAAGGAATCAAGCTGACCAATAAGGTTTTTTGCGACCTGCACGGTATTGGCATCACCTTCTTTATAAATGGCCACCTCAATCGCTTCTTTGCCATCGACATAGGTAATACTTTGTCTATCGACAAAGCTGTCGCGTACTTCGGCAACATCTTTTAAACGAATTTGGCTATCACCCACCTGGGCAATATATAAGTCTTCGATTTGTTTAAGGTCGGCAAATTGATTGATCGTACGAACCAGATAATCATAACTTGATGTTTCTAACCGGCCACCTGATTGATTAATATTTTCCTGCCGCAAGCGCTCACTAATTTGACTAATATCCAGCTGTAACTGGCTGAGTTTTTCGGCATCAACCAGAATTTGTATTTCCTGGCTTAAACCACCATCAGGTCGCACTGCAGCCACGCCAGGTAAAGACTCTAGCCGACGACGCAAATCTTCTTCAGCAAAGGTACGTAAACTAACAAGCTGAGCGGGGTTAAGCGCCGCGCCTTCAGTGGCCTCACGGCTTAATGCAAAACGCACAATCGGGTCTAAATTAGGGTTGAATCGCAGCAACAGAGGTTTTTCAATTTCGAGCGGTAAAAATAACACGTCCAGTTTTTCGCGCACCTCAAGAGCCGCGATATCCATATCAGTGCCCCACTCAAACTCCATCACCACATCAGAGCGGCCTGAGCGAGATACCGACTGCACCTTGCGAACCCCTTTAACAATGCCTATGGCCTCTTCAATTGGCTTACTGACCAATTGCTCCACTTCAGCAGGGGCGGCGCCAACAAACTCGGTGCGAATGGTTAAGCTGGGGTAAGATAAGTCAGGTAACAGGTTTACCGCTAAACGCCCCGCAGCTACCAAGCCAAATAATAAAATTCCTAATGTAAACATCCATATTGTGACCGGACGGGTCACAGCAGTATCAACCAGTTTCATAGCAGCAAGTCCTGTGCATATAATTATTGTTATAAAAGCCTGACTTAGAATTCGCGAACGGCAACCACATTCACCAACGCATCATCTTTAAGTGCTGACTGCCCGGCTATAACCACTTTATCGCCCAAGCTCAGGCCAGATAAAATCTCAACGGTGTTATCTGATTGATATCCAAGCTGCACCGGTTTACGGCTGACTTTATTCTCATCATTTACGACAAACACGGTTTGAGTGTTATCTGTAGTCATTAATGCCCGCTTAGGTAGCAACAACGCGTCCGCTTTTACATCAAATTGCAACTCCACTTGTGCAAACATGCCAGGTTTAAGTTGTTGCTGTTTATTCGCTACTTTTAACACGGCACGCACTGTGCCCGACTGGCCATCTACCACAGGTGAAATACGCACTAATTCAGCGTTAAAGGCCGTCATACCGGCAAACTGCATTAGCGCTTTTTGTCCAATATGGGCTTGTGCCAGCTGCTGCTCGGGTAAATACACCACGGCCTCAAGCTGTTGATTAGAGACCACGTAAAACAATGATTGTGTCGCGTGTTGATTAACCAGCTGGCCAACCTTGGCATATCGGCGTGCCACCACGCCACTGATAGGGGCACGAATTTCGGTTTCTCTTAATGCCAATTCAGCCAAATCTACGCTAGCTTTTAACGCATCGTGTTGCCACTGTAATTTTTCAAACACATCGGCACTGATCAACTGACGTTGATACATTTCTTCCATGCGCTTTAATTCACTTCCCAACCGGCTTAGCTCAGCTTTTTCTTTATTCAGATTAAACTGCTGACGCTCATTATCCAGTTGTGCTAACAATTGCCCCGCTTCTACGGCGTCACCTTCTTCAACAAATATGCGCTGCACGATACCAGTGGTTTTACTGATCACTTCAGCCTCAGCGCGCGCTTCTAGTGTACTGGTAGTACGGTAGCTGCTGCTGATCTCACCGTTACGCGATAGCACCGCTTCCACCGGAATGGCTGCAATAGCCTCAGCCGTCGTTGTAGCCGTCGTACTATTGGCTTGATTACACCCCGTTAACAGCATACTACTGGCAACGAGCATGGCGACGATGGTCATTTTGAAAGGGGATGACGTTTTCATGATTCTTCCTTTGGAAAACAGTATTTAAGCAAGTTAACACAGACAATGCAGCTGCTATGCCATCGTCATAAAAATATTTAAATCTAACAATTTCAATGGCATAGTAAAAATATAATAAGTGTCATTATTCAATGGTCACTTTTAACTTAGTTAAAAATACTAACTATTAGTCATATAAACCACTTTAGCAAAATATGCTTTTATTACATTAACGACTAAACAATCAGCACTTACACTCTAGAGTATGTACTCTAAGGTACGACCTCTTTTATACTGCCGCGTTTTACATTCAACGGGGTATGTATATGATTAGAACAACTGCTATTTCTCTTGCCGTATTTTCTGCGCTTATTTGTCTGTCGGCACAGGCTGAAGGCTATAAATTATTCGAACAATCCGTCAGCAGCATGGGCAATGCTTATGCTGGTCGCGGTGCACAACTTACTGATGCCAGCCTGGTTTACTCAAACCCGGCTGCCATCACAAAGCTTGATGGCACACAATTAACTGGCGGCCTAACGCTGATTAGCGCTAAAACTAATTACGGTAATGCACAAGCACAAAGCGCTAACGGCCAATCAGTAGTTGGTCGTACCGAAGGCGCAAATAGTTTAAATGAATTGGTCCCTTTTGTGTTTTATGCCGACAAACTCAACAATAACATAAGCTGGGGTATCGGCTTTTATGTGCCATTTGGTCTGTCATCAGATTACGATAATGACTTTGTCGGTCGCTATTTTGCCGATGAAACAGCTATTCAGGTGCTAAGCTTACAACCCTCCATTGGCTATAACCTGAATAAACATTGGTCTGTCGGTGCTGGTATCTCAATTAACCGTGCCGCGGGTACCTTATCAAAGTACAAAGATCACAGCGGCCTGTGTGAGCTAGGCGAACAAACAACAAATGCTATGTTCGGTGCACCTGTGTATAACGCAGCTTACTGCAATAGTCATTATGAAGTAGAAGGCGATGATATTGCTTTTGGCTATACGTTAGGCATTCACGCAGAGCCGCTTGACGGCACACTCCTGGCATTGATGTACCATTCCGCAATTCGTTTTAATTTAAAAGGCGACTCTGTCATTACTAACGCCCCGATTACCGGAGCTAATGTGGTCGGTAATCTTAATTTCATGGTTGTAGCCCCTCACCTGCCTGCTATTGATTTATCCACGGGTAAACTGGCGTCACAAAGTAAGCTAACGGAAGCCAGTCAACTGGCGCTAACAACTCCCGCATCAGCGGCATTTAGTGTTGATCAGCAGCTGACAAAGGCGTTGTCAGTGCAATTTAGTGCAGTTTGGACTCAGTGGAGTGAGTTTCAGAGCATCGATATTGTCAGTAACGACGCTAATCCGAGTATTTCGCTTAACACGCAAACTGCAGCAAACCTGAACAACGAAGGGCAAATTGGCTACATTCCAGAGTATTGGCACAACGTGTGGGGCTTTGCTGTTGGAGCAACCTACCAATACCAACCTGACATTACGCTAAAAGCCGGTATGGCATATGATGAAAACCCTATATCAACAAGCCACAAAACGGCCCGCATTCCTACTGACGATCGCTTATGGATTACTGTAGGTACACATTGGCAGTTAAATCAGCATCTTAGTTTTGATATTGCGTACGGTTACTTGTTTACTGGTGACGTTAGCGTGAATGAACACGAATATAATGTGCAAAATGAGCGGCTTTATCAAAGCGGTTATCAAGCCGACTACCGCAATAAAGGCCAATTGTTTTCGCTTGGCGCCAGCTACAGCTTTTAACTTCCTTTAACGTTGATAACGCAAAAGGCGATCTGATGATCGCCTTTTGTTTATTTATTAAACTATTTTACAAGTTCATTACTGCACCAGTTTTAAACGATATCCTGATGGTGCGGCGTCATCTTTTTCTGCCAACAGTGAATAGTGAACCCCTGGCTCTAACATCATGCTGGGTGTTTTATCCAACAAGGTCGTGCTGCCATTGTCCGCAACCTGAACCAATGCAATAGCGTAGTCATCTTTGGGTAAGTTAATGCTTTGCTGCTTTTTAAATTCCAGGTTTTTAATGCTGTATTTGGCCGTACTAATGGTTTCATTTTGACGGACAAAATAAAACTGTAGCTTGGTAAAATCCGGCACCAGATTAGCCACCAGCACATCATGCGCTTGAAGTTGCGGCGTATCACGCTCTAGTACCGTTAATGCTTCAGCCGCTTGGGCTTCATTGTTATACAGCAACACCGCTTTGCTATCACCAGCAGCCAAGCTTAGCAAGGCACTGTTTAATAACACATCACCATTTTCAGTACGCACCGACAGGCTGTAATCACCTTGCTCGCTGCTAACATAAGCCCCCATTTGTCCAGCCGCAACACTGGCCACAACGGTGTTGTCTAAGGCAAGCTGTATATTTTGATCCAAACTGTTGTACAGGCGGAACTGCGCACTGGCATCAACATTGTTGTAGGCAGTAACACTAGATGAATTCAGTACAATATCCAGCGATAACTGCTCAGCAAGCGGGCCATGCTTATCACGCACAATCATGACGTAAGTATTTTCATAAGCAAAATGTACTGACTGCGCCGTAAAAATTGGCGTCGTCTGTCCGGCTTCTGTCAGGAACAGGTTAAACTTACCAAGATCACGACTTTTTGCTTCCGTTGTTACTTCGTGCAGGCTAAGTGATTCAAGTAATTCAGCGTCTGAAAAACTGGTATTTTCAGCACCAATATAAATATCTAACTGCGGATATTGCTCCGATAAATTAGCTATATGCAGATTAAATTTATCTTCCAGTTCAGCATCGCGCTTAAAACTCAGGCTAAGGTGATCATACTGCTGGTCTTGTTGTGTCAGGATAAACAGTGTTTTCATGTCTTTGGCTAGCGCAACATTTTCCTCTAACAAGTCATCTGTAGATGCCACATCCACAAACTTAACGGCATAAGTATCAGCCTCTAATGCAACCAGCGAGCTAACGTCACCGTAAGCTGCATTGCCAATACTTGTATCACCGGCCTTTAACAGTGTATTGCCCGCTATTGCCGCACCATTATAAAATTGCAGATAACTTTCTGCCGTTGCCTCGTCTTTACTGCTGCCACCGCAACCTGCCAACATAGTTGTTAACAGCACAAGTGAAGATATATAAGCTAATTTCATGAAGTCCTTCCGAAGGGTAGTATTTAACGTCCTCAGGGTAAGGGCTTCACTGGGATAACTCTATGCTGTTTCACCATTTCAAACAGTTGGTTACACTTAATGACAAAGTAAAAAACCAAATTACAATAAAGCATTAATATTGATTGAACTTAATCACTTTAACACCGTTTTTTTATGATGATTTTTTGCTCATGAAGTATTTAGCGCCACCGGCAAAAAGGATAATCTTGCTGCGCTCATTACGCAGACCGATTCAGTTAAGCAATAGAATCTGCTAAACTCTGCGCGCCTTTCTCAGCCTCAGAAGACGTAAAGATGACTTTTGCAACTCAGGTTCTGGCAGTCAACGATGACTTGCCAATTCGTACAGATTTACCGGTACATTCCGGCAAGGTGCGCAGTGTTTACTGGTTAACGGCCGCAGACAGCGCACGGCTTATTCGTGAAAAAAACTACCCTGTTGCTATGGACACGCCGCTGGCTATCATGGTGATTAGCGATCGCATCTCTGCATTTGATTGCATCTGGCATGGCGAGAACGGCTTAAATGGCGTTCCGGGCAAAGGCGCTGCGCTAAATGCCATTTCTAATCACTGGTTTTCGCTGTTTAAGCAACATGGCTTAGCCGACAGCCATATTTTGGATATTCCGCACCCGCTGGTTTGGATTGTTCAAAAAGCCCGGCCGGTAAAAATTGAAGCCATTGCCCGTCAGTATATTACCGGCTCAATGTGGCGCGCCTATAGCAAGGGCGAGCGCGAGTTCTGTGGTATTACCTTGCCAGAGGGCCTAAAGAAAGATCAAAAACTGCCGGAAATTTTAATTACGCCCTCTACTAAAGGCATTCTCACTGGCCTTGATGGTGTGCCCGAGGCGGATGACGTTAATATTTCCCGCGCCGATATTCAGCGTCATAGCGCGGCCTTTGGCTTTGAACAGGCTGCAGATATTGACCTGTACGAAAAATTGCTAAAACAAGGCTTTGGCGTTATCAGTGATGCACTGGCTAAATTAGACCAGATGTTTGTTGATACCAAATTTGAATTTGGCTATGTAAAAGATACTAATAACCAAGACAAACTCATTTATATGGATGAAGTAGGCACACCCGATAGCTCACGCATATGGGACGGTGCCAGCTGGCGCAGTGGCAACATTGTTGAGCAATCAAAAGAAGGCTTCCGCCAGTGGCTACTTAACCACTTCCCCGAGCCGGATATCTTGTTAAATAAAGACCGTATGCCAGAGCGCGCAGCGTTGGCGCGCGACAACGCGCTGCCCACGAGCGTGATGATGGATATTTCTCGCACCTATCTGGGCATTGCTGAAAAAGTGATTGGTAAAAAAATCAGCCTGTCGGATAACCCTAAAGCTGAAATTATCGACGTGCTGGATAAACACTACGGCTTAATTAACAACTGATAACGGTGCTTAAACTCAGCATGACCGGCGTGCCCTAAATCAACCGTGGAGGCCATGGATGGCCGGACAAATATGTCAGGACATATTTGGACAGTTAAGCTGGCCCGACGGGAAAAGGACAGGAGTTCTTTTCAATCGAGCTTCAAGGATGATTTATGGCGTATTCATGTGGGTAAACCGCGTCATGTTGAATGACAAATATCACAACGTTTTAGTCATAAAGTATTTAGCCCCACCGGCAAAGGGGTAGTCCTGTTGCACCCACTTAACTTGATAACCATGGCGCTGATAAAACGGTTTTGCCTGAAACTCCACAGTATCCAAAACAACAAAACGGCAACCGCGCGCTTTTGCCATAGCTTCGGCGTCTGCCAGCATAGCACTACCAATACCTTTACCGCGCTCAGTCTCGGCTAGCCAGAACGACTCTAAATAAAACCAGTTACCAAAAGTGCGCCCGGCTAATGCCGCGACCAGTTCACCAAAAGCATTTAATTGCTTAAGCCCCAATGCCTGGCGCTTACTAGCATCCCAGTGCTGCGCATTAAACTCGGCTATTTTCTGTTTTGCCTGATCCGCGAACTCAGAACTGTTGTCTTCTGTAAAGTTGCTCATTTTAATACCTCCCTCGGCGCGAGTTCCTCCGCATACCACCACTGCATCGGTATAATCGTCATTGTTTTTTAATGCCATAAATCCAATCCAGCCCCTGAATTGCAGTAGTTGGAAAGGCCGTGGCATGACTGGCGCCAGATACAACTGAAAATCGCAAGTCAATATTACCGCTGTTCAGTGCCAAAATTTTGTCTGTTAACTGTTTAGCCCCGGCCAGCATATCCTGGCCTTCGCCGTAAGCCGGTGTCTCGTATTCCCCAACAGAAATATACACCCTGGTAGCCGCCTTGGGTTTAACCACCGACGCAGCCAGAATCATATTATTATCAAACCAGACTGACGGGCTGCCAAGTATGTAGTTGGCAAACAACGCTGGCTCAGTAAATAAAATATAAGTGCCGAATAAGCCGCCTAACGAATTGCCGACAAAAGTGCGGTTAGTGTTGCTGGCACGGTAGTTTTGCTCAATAAACGGAAAAACCGTATCACGGATAAAGGCCATATGGCCGCTGGCATTACCGGTTTCCTGCCGCCACGCTTTGGCATTTGACGGTGTGTAATCGCGAACTCTGCTGAGGGCACCTTTTGAACCTTGCTCATACGATACAGCAACAATAATTGCCTGCTGCATGACGCCGCTGTTCATCGGAAAACGTGTCGCGCCGCTTATCAGCGGAAAGCTGTAATGCGCATCAACCAGATAAATTACCGGATACACTTTATCCGGCTGTTTGTTATAAGAAGCGGGCAGTTGAATAAACAGCGGGTAAACACGGCTGCTGGATTGCTCTTTAAGCTCAATAACCGCGCTGCGCGGTATTTCGTAAGCGGTATTGCCGTTTGCTTCAACGCAAAATAGCAGCAAAACCGCTAATAATAATTTCATTTGCTTAACCCTATTTGTAACGGCAATGTTTAACGCAACCATGCGCGGAAAAATACATATTACTGATGATACTTACGGATTACTGCAACCTTACCGTTTTCCATCTCCAGCACTTCCATCATGACTTGGCTGTAAGAAATGGCTTGCTTATGCTGCGGGTGAATTCCTTTGGCGCTGTTACTGTAGCGAATGGCGATGGCCGACTGATTAAAGGTAAACACATCCAGCAGCTCGGCTTTATGTTCGGTGTGGGCGCCTAAATAAAACGTCATGCCTTTTCGCATCGCCTGTTTGCCATCAGGCTGGCGCGAATCGTCGGTAACATAAGGTAAATGCGAATGGCCGATATCATCGGTTAAAAGCGCCAGGTAGTTTTCCAGATCCTGTGTTGTCGCATCAGGTGCCTGCGTCGCCACCATCGCCTTAAAATACTGCTGTGCAAAAGCATTTAAGTCTATTTCTGTCTCAGCTGCTACCGATAATGACAAAAATACTGCAAACGCAGCAAGTAACTTATGTTTCATAGCAAGCTCCATATCTACTTATTCAAAGCATCTAATTTATCAATCCAATCTATGCTGTTATCTAAATGAAAATCAATCATTTTTTCTAAATTAGCCTTTGATGCAACAAATAACAAAGACCGCTATAGCGGCCTTTGTTATTTTCAGGAAAAGTGACTTTTAATACGGTTTACAACTTATCCAGCTCGACATCACCGCTTACCGTGCTTAACTCAACACTGCCATCACCACTGCCCAGCGTAAACTGCAAGCTGCGAGCCGGGCCGTATTTAGCTTTACTGGCTTTGTCGTCACTCAGCTTATTGTCGATACTGCCACCGGCTGAGGCTTTAATATCAAACCGGGCGCTAACATTCGTATCCAGCTTTAATTCAATATCACCGCTTACACTGCTGCCGCTGATGCGTGGACTAACCGAATTAGCTAGCTCTGCTTCAATCTCGCCGTTAACAGTGCTTAATTTCAGCTGTTTTGTACTGGTCATTTTCAGTTTAGCATCACCATTTACCGTGCTTACCGTCACTTCCTCGGCACTGGTTCTGGCTTTAATTTCGCCGTTAACCACGCTGTACTCCAACCGGCCAGATGAACCTACATCGGTTATTTTTCCATTTACTGAGCTCAACGAAATTTGGCCACTAATGTCTTTACTATTAATTTCACCGTTTACCGTACTTAACTGCACCAAATTTGCCAGCTCTACTGCCGCAATGGTGCCATTAACTGTGCCTATATTGCTGCCACCTGTGATGCCGATGAGGCTTACATCGCTGTTTACACCTTTAAATTCAATGCTGCTGCCAATGGGCACTTCAATACGCAAGTCAGCGGCATTTGATTTTTCGCTGCCGCGGTAATTCACCTGGCGTGGCATGGTCATTTCAAAGCGGGTAAAACCGTCTGCTGATTCCAGCGTGTAACCGGTGGCCTTTTCATCCAGTTTTCCAACAATCTTAAACTGGTTGCTGTTTACGGCTTTAATGGCTATCTCACCGCTCATAACTTCGAGATAGATTTTTTCATTGCCGGCCACGCTGCGGCTTTCGTTAACTGTTTCACGCGAGTCGGCAAACGCCGGTAAGCTGATGTTTAACAGCATTAGCGCCGTAAGCGCTACCTGCCATGGTTTTGTTAATGTAAGCATAAATTACTCCTAACTGATCACTGAATTGTGCTGCAGTGTCGCCCGCTGAATATACGACAACTGCTGCTGATATAAGCGTTGCAACTGCGCTAACAGCTGCGGTTCATCCGGATAAAATTGTAGTGCCCCTCGCACCTGCGCTATGGCCTGGTCCCATACCTGCAATTGTTGCTGCCAGTTATCAAACCCCTCATTTACTTCTGCCATTTGGCTTAACTGGCGGGCTTTTTGCTGCTCAAACACTTGCAATAGCATCAGCTCTGCTGTGGGCATTTTCGCCAGGCTGCTCTCAGGTGCGGAAGGTAACAATAAAAGTTGCCAGCCCATTACACTGACCAAACCCAACATGGCTGCTGTTGCCCATGTCCATTGCCTGAATTTCCCGGCCTTGCCGGGTGATGTCAGCCGACTTTCAATCTCCGGCCACAAGTTACGTTCGGGTGTTATTTGCTGTGTCAGGCCCTTAATAGCCTGGTCAAGTTGCTGTTCATTCATCAGCTAACCACTCCTGTAACAATTGTCTGGCCCTAAAATACTGCGCTTTAGAGGTACCCTCTTTAATGCCAAGCAGCCTGGCAATCTCCTGATGCTGATAACCTTCCAGCGCAAACAGCACAAATACGGCACGCGCTTGCGGTGGTAGGCGCTGTATGGCCTGCTCTAAAGGCACATCTTCACTACTGCAAGCAACTGTTTGCTCGATAAGCTCGTTCTGTGTGTCGCTGCTGTCGGTTAAACGCAGATATTTTTCACCGCGCCATAAATCAATTGCTGTGCGGGTGGCAATACTGTGTAACCAGGTCGCAAAACTGCAGTCGCCACGAAAAGCAGGCAACTGCTGCCAAACCTTAATAAACACGTCCTGACAGGCATCTTCCGCCTTTTGCCTGTTTGCCAAAAGTCGCCAGCAAATAGCATATACCCGACCGACAAACTGCTGATAAACATGATGAAATGCTTGCTTATCGCCGTGTTTTGCTGCCGCGATTGCCTGCGCAATCTCCATTGCCATAAACGCCCTTAGTGGGTTCGGAATATCTTATTCAGAACATCTTTTTTGTTTGTATTGTCAGCTTAGTCGGTAGGGTAATTCGAAAGGTTTAAAGGTGAGTAAAATTTTTTTAAAAAAGAAATTCGGGAGCTTAGCTCCCGACACTAAATAGTGCTGAAATAATCCAGGAAGGAAGGTGTAACTGCAACCATTATGCGCGAAATTGATTTCAGTTTTGTTACTGTCTGGGGAAGCTTTGATGAAGCTGGATTATCCGGCGAAAAAAAACCGGGTAAAACCCGGTTGAAGAAAAAGCACTAGTTTTCTACGTGCAGTGCACGTAAGAAGGAACAAATTGCCGTTGAAGGCCATTGCAGTATTACGCTATTTTGTTACAACACAATGATTTATTTGCGACAGATCAGTTACCATTACCAGCTTACCTTGAAATGAGTAAACGTTGTGACACAACATAAACAAGCAGAACAGCATCGGCTTGCAAAGTGGATTGCCCGCAGCGGCTTTTGCTCCCGCCGTGCTGCAGAACGTCTTATTACCGCTGGCAGAGTATCCGTTAATAATACACTGGCAGGACACACGCTACAGGTGTCACAACACGACCTTGTCTGTATTGACCAACAGCCGTTAGCTGCGCCGCCTCCTTTACACTACGTGCTGTACCACAAGCCTGTAGGGATAGACTGCAATGTCAAAGCTGACAATCCTGCTAGCCTTTATCAGCTAATACACCATTTACCACATCGGCTATTTGCTGTTGGCCGGCTGGATAAAGACTCCAGCGGTTTATTGCTGCTCACCAACGATGGAGCCCTGAGCCAGCAGTTAATGCATCCCGATTTTCTGCATGAAAAAGCTTATCTGGTAGAGACGGATAAAAGCATTGATGCACAGTTTATTCAGCAAATGGCATCAGGTGTAAGTTGGCAAGTGGGTGAACGGCACTATCAGTCCCGCCCCTGTAACGTGATTGCCCTTGGCGAAAAACAATTCCACATTACTTTGACACAAGGCCTACATCGGCAAATTCGTTATATGAGTAAGGCCTGTGGTTACAAAGTTACGGCATTAAAACGCATCCGCCTAGACTGTATTGAACTGGGTAATTTAGCCGTTGGTGCTATGCGCGACCTTACCGCATCAGAACTTCAGCAATTGCAGGCGCTTCGCCTTAACGTACAGCCAGATACAGAGCAATAGTGTCACGCCATACATTAGCTCTGCGCCAATAACCACACCTTGCCAACCTAACCACTGCCAAAAGGGCTGCAGGTAAATGCCGCCGGTACTGGCACCAACATAATAAAACACCAGATACAATGCGCTGGCACTGGCTTTAGCGCGGCTAGCGCAGTGATTAACCCAACTGCTGGCTAACGAGTGGCATAAAAAGAAGCCAAAAGCGTTAATAAAAAAGCCCAGAACAATACTAACTAAGCTGCTATGTAAGGTAAATAAAGTACCCAACATCAATATCACCACGCCAGCGGCCATGCCCAGTGGCGGCGCTATTTTCAGCGCAACCTTGCCTGACAAGGCTGAACCTAAAGTGCCCGTAAAATAGGTTACAAATAGCAGCCCAATCCAAACGCTACTGAGCGAGTAAGGCGTGTCTGAAAGGACAAAGGAAATATAGGTGTATTGATTTAGAAAAATAAAGAAATTTAAACCACCAATCAGGAATGTCAGCAACAGTAAGGGCTGCTTAAGGTGATACAGATTATCGGTAAGCGCCTGCTTAGCGCTAAAATGCCTGGTACTAAAACGCGCCGCACTGGGTAAAAAACGCCAGACAAAATAACAACTTAACAGACTAAGCAATGCTACCGGCCAAAATACCCATTGCCAATGCCCAATATCGGCCAGCGCGCCAGCCATTAAACGCCCACTGATGCCGCCCAGCGAATTGGCACTGATGTAGTACCCCACTGCCGCGACCACCGCAGGCTTAGTAAACTCCTCGCCCATATAGGCGATCGCAATGGCCGGTAACCCACCCAGAAAAAAGCCTTGAAGCGCGCGCCACAATAGCAAAGCAGTAAAGCTTTCTACCTGTGTTAATGCCAATGTCGTCAATGTCATGCCAGACAGGGTAAACAGCAACAGTTTTTTCCGGCCCCAGGCATCAGACAACGCCGCATAGACTAAAAGCGATAAGCCGAGGCTAAGCGTACCTATGGTATAAGCCCAGTTGGTTTGAAGTGGCGTAAGATTAAAATCGCGACTGAGCACCGGCAGTAAAGGCTGTAATAAATGCAGGTTGGCAAATACCACCACTGCCGCCAGACACAAGGCAAAGGTGGCACGATAAAACGCCGGGCTTTTATACTCAATCAAACATTTCACCCTGACAACAAACCACCGAGCGCTTAGTATAAAGCCATTTGACTACGCTTAGAAGGTCGCATTAGGTTATCACAGCTTGTATCATCAGCGTTTTAGCTTGAGGTTATCTCGTATGCTGGCGGTGTTTTTTAATCTGTCGCGCCAACGTCAAATTGCGGCTATTGCGCTGCCGATGGTGCTGTCTAATCTCTGTGTGCCGCTGCTTGGCTTAGTTGATACTGCCGTCGTTGGCCATTTAAATGATGCACGCTATTTGGGCGGGGTTGCACTGGGTGGCAGCGTGATCAGCTTAGTGTATTTTTTATTTAGCTTTTTACGCATGAGTACGACAGGGCTTACCGCTCAGGCGCATGGTCGCAATAGCGAAGCTGAAACAATCCATTGTTTACAACAAGGCATTTCGCTGGCATTAGTTCTTAGTATCGTGTTGTTGTGCGCACAGCAGCCCATAGCGCAATTACTTATCTACTTTAGTGACGCTAGCACCGACGTGACATCACAAGCGGTTATTTACTTTAAACTTCGGATTTGGAGTGCTCCCGCCACCTTGGTTAATTTAGTACTTATGGGCTGGTTTCTTGGCAAGCAAAATGCGCGTTACCCCATGTGGATGTTACTGTGGGGCAACATTATCAACATTGTACTTGATCTGTTGTTTGTCATGGGGTTGGACTGGACCACTGAGGGTGTTGCTTTGGCTTCGGTACTGGCCGATTATGCGACGTTATTGCTGGCGATGTATTTACTACACAAAAGTGCTGGTGCGCAAATATTTTCAGCACTTAAACCGCGTGCTTTTAACTTACAAGGCAGTCGTCAGCTGCTGGCATTAAACCGGGATATTTTTTTACGCAGCCTGTGTTTACAAGCCGTGTTTGTCTTTATTGCCTTTCAGGGCGCTACCTATGGCGACAATATTGTCGCCGCTAATGCCGTACTACTGAGCTTTTTAATGCTGGTCTCCTATGCATTGGATGGCCTGGCCTATGCTGCAGAGAGTTTGGTCGGCCGTGCTATTGGCCGTAATAATGTAACCGAACTCAGCGCCAATCTTGGCATTCTTGCACTATGGTGTCTTATCCTTTCGTTACTCTTTAGCCTGAGCTATGCGCTGCTTGGCCATAACTTTGTTGCGCTGTTAACCAGTATTGTTAGCGTGCAACAACAGGCGGCTCAGTACCTAAATTGGATGATACTGCTACCACTGGTCGCCAGTTGGGCGTATTTATTGGATGGCGTATTTATTGGTGCTACTCAAGGCAAACAACTGCGCAACAGTATGCTGTTAGCTTTGCTTGGGTTTATGCTGTGTTTTTACCTGCTTTCGCACTGGCAAAACCATGCTTTGTGGGCTGCATTATGTGTATTTATGGCCTTACGCAGTGTCATACTGGCTTATTACCTGCTTCAGCAATGGCGGCAACAACTCTTTTTTGGTATTCGATTAAAATCAGCTAATGTTTAGCCCGTCGCTGCCGATAAGCAGTAACGGGCTATACTTAACTCAGTGTTTATATGCCAGATTAATCAGGAGCTGCACTATGTCGATCACTTCCAGCAACAATGCCTCTGTCGTCGGCATTAACAAGCGAAATGCTAACGCCGTAAAAACCGATCAGGTTCCGGTCGAGAGCGATAAAGCCCAGGCGAAAAAAGCACAGAATGTGGCCATATTGCGGGCAAATGAAGAAGTCTCGCTGCGCAGTAACAACGATTCATTAAGTTTATTATTTAAAACCGCTTTAGAGGGTATCAATGCCGAGTTAGAGCCAGTGTTGGGCGAAAACGCAGCGCAAAAAGTGTATGACTCGGGGATTGATACCTCGCCTGAAGCCACGGCAGATCGCATAACGGCCTACGCCACAGCATTTTATAGCCGCTATAAAGAACTAGACCCCGACACAGCTGAAGAACAGCGGCTAGACAACTTTATGAGCTTGATAAGCGAAGGCATTGAAAAAGGCTTTGCAGACGCCAAGGATATTTTAACCAGCTTGAAGGTGTTTGAAGGTGATATTGAATCTGATGTAGACAAGACCTATGGTCTGGTAATGCAAGGGCTGCAAAACTTTAGAGAAAAAATGCTTGAGCTGGCCGCCAATCCTCCAGCGCAAGATGATAACGGCAGTGATAAGCCAGTTGAAAATGAACTAACTGACAAGACCAATAACGTCATCAACAACCCAAAAGCCTAAACGCTATCCGGCGGCTGATAGCTTATTACTTTTCAGCCGCTTCAATTTTTGCCAAACGGGTGACCAACAGCTGGTCAATCTTATAGCTATCAATATCAACCACTTCAAACTTATAGCCGCCGTGCAAAACAAAGTCGGTACGTTTTGGAATTTTCCGCAACGTAAACATCATAAAACCGGCGATAGTTTCATAGCTCTCGGGGTTAGGGAAATTATCAATATCCAACACCCGCATGACATCTTGTAACGGCGTTAACCCCTCAACCAGCCAGGAGTTCGCATCACGAGCCACTATCTGCTCTTCTTCTGAGCTCACCAGTTCTCCCATCACAATACTCATTACGTCTTTCAGGGTTATTATGCCTACTACTAAGGCGTATTCATTCATGATGATGGCAAAATCAACGCCGGCTGATTTAAAGTGCTCTAAAACTTCATAAAGCGATAAGGTGTCAGGAATAATCAGCGGTGCCCGTACTATACCCTCTTTTTTTAATGAAATAGGCTGGTCATGTAGTACCTGTAGCAAGATATCACGCGTATCAACGTACCCAATGACTTTGTCCAAAACGCCATCCACCACCAAAAATTTAGCATGCGGATGCTCTGCAAGTTTCGTTTTAATGTTGTCCTGCGATTCATTCAGCGTAAAGAAAATTAAGCTTTCACGCGCCGTCATAGCCGATGTTACTGTGCGTGATTCCATATCGAACACGTTTTCCAACAATTGGTGTTCATGCTCTTGCAATACACCGGCTTGGGCGCCAGCTTCCATCATGGCAATGATATCGTCGGGTGTAATATCATCTTTGCGCATCGTTGGCACATTAAACAAACTGAAAAACAGGTTGGCCAGGCTATTAAATAACCAGACTAAGGGTTTGAATACAGTAATAAGAAACAGCATTGGCGACACCACTCGGGTGGCAATTTTTTCTGGCGCAATCATGGCCAGGCGCTTTGGCATAAGATCGGCAAACAAAATAAATAAGGCTGTAACAAAAAACACTGACACAGCAAAACCAATATTGGCCGCGAGAGTCGGGCTAAAAAACAAAGAAAATAAGGCGGTAAAATAAGGGGTAAAGGCTGACTCACCTAAAATACCACCCAAAATCGCTACGGCATTTAAACCAATTTGGACAATAGTAAAAAAGTTACCCGGATGCTCCTGCAAATCCAGCACCTTGGCAGCATTAATATCGCCTTCGGTGGCCATTAAACGCAACCGCATCTTGCGGGATGCCGCTAGTGCAATTTCAGATACGGAGAAGAATGCACTGCTGCCCACCAGTAATAACATCAGTAGCATATATTCCAGTGTAGTCATGGTATCTCCTTGGCATTTTTCGCAACGGACGCAGCTTACTTAAACGCCGCTATTATAGCGCTTGTTGTCGCTAAACATTGCTAACTATCTGAAAATATTCATCGTATAATGCTTTTTTTTTACTCCTCATCCTAAAAGCTTGGCTATAATTTTGCAGCAACCCCCTTTAATTGGAGAATCCAATGTTAAAAACAGTACTCTGTGTTAGTGCTTTATTCTTAGTTTCTTCGTTGTCTACGGTGCAAGCAAATGAACAATTGGCAGGCACTATGTGCGGTTATGTTAAAGACGATAACCGCAATCAGCTACGTAAGCTGTTGTCAGATAATAAACTAAACCTACGCAATATTTTTGATAGCATATCCTGCAACAACGAAAATATGCTGCAGTTCGCTATTAGAAGTGACGCCTATGAATCAGGTACCTTTATTGTAAAACAAATGCCGTCTAAAACCTTAGCCGCGTTTGATTATCCACAATGGGCTGATGCAAATGGCTTTGCTTCATCGCCATTGGTAAACGAAATACGTACACGCATTGGTGAATAGCCTGCTGGTTGCCGGGCTGAAAATGTTTAACTAACTTAAGCGCCGTTATGGCGCTTTTTTTATGTTCGCTTTTCATTTGATATATATCAAACCAACTATGAAGTTATCAGCTAAGCTTGCTACACCTTGTTTACATCGTAAGAGCGGCTTGTGTGTAAATTGCTTAGCATCGTATTGGCGGGCGGCACAGGTAGCCGTTTAAGGCCGCTGACACAAAAACAGTGTAAGCCTGCGCTAGCTTTTGCGTACCAGCGCAGAATTATTGATTTTGTGTTAAGTAATTTATGGCACTCTGGCTTTCACCAGGTCATGGTGCTAACACAATACCGCCCTGCAGCTTTACACCGGCATTTAAACACCTTTTGGCAGCCTCGCTTTAACCGTGATGGCCAGTTAAAAGTGCATCAGGCGCCATCGCATCTTCAGCAAGGTACAGCCGGTGCCGTCGCTAGCTTACTTGACGTTATTCAACACTATCACGCCGATGTTATTGCCATTCTAAGTGCTGATCATATTTATAAAATGGATTATCGCCAGATGCTGGCGTTTCATCAACACCATAAAGCAGCCGTTACCGTTGCCGCAGTCGCCGTACCGGTCTCGCATGCTCATCAATTTGGCATTATTACAACCGACAAGCAGCAAAGAGTTTGTGGTTTTGCTGAAAAACCGAGTGGTAACATTAAGCAGATAAAAAACAAGCCGGGTTATGCTCTTGCGTCAATGGGTAATTATTTATTTAATGCTAACTATCTGTGTCAACTTTTAGCCAAGCTTGCTTCAGATAAACCTCACGATTTTGGCCATGACATCCTGCCAAAACTATTTAACCAGCAACAAGCCTGTGTATACGACTTTAGCAATAACACCATTCCCGGCCAGCAAAGCCTGCCCCAGTATTGGCAAGATGTCGGTACGCTGTCAGCCTATTTCCAAAGTAAACTGGATATTCTACACCACCCCGAATGGCTTGAGGGTAACACGCAGTTATGGCCGATTCTTGCATCAGAGTTACCCAAATCAAACACTAAACACTGTGTCAGCAAACTGCAAAGAAATAGCCTGGATTTAGCTCATCCGCTTTATTTTTAAGCTGCCAGATACGTAATTTCCGTGCAATTACCTCTTGCCGATAAAAATAAAGCTGTTTATGCTAACCACACTTAGCTTGTCGGAGTGCTGCACAAACCTGGTTTGTCAGCTGAGACCGCCTCTGGGCGGAATCCGTGGAACCTGAACAGGATAATACCTGCGGAGGGAACAAGAGCGCCAACACCGTCACAGATCCGTCTGCGTGTTGGTGCATTCTTTCAGTTCATCGTCAGATGAGCGTCCACGCTTTTCCCAAGCTCTGTTGAAAATTAACTATTTAATTATTTCATCGGAGTCTTTATGTCAAAACCACACAATCGCCGTTCCGCCCGCGCTGACGCTGAACAATATATTTTGCAGCGTCAAGGCCAACCCTATCCTGCCAGTCGTAAAATCTACATTGCTGGCAGCAATGCCGGTGTTAACGTCGCCATGCGCGAAATTGCGCTACAAGACAGTGTTATTGGCGGCAGTAACGTTGCCCCCCTGTTACAGGCTAATGCGCCGGTACGGGTGTACGACACGTCTGGGCCTTACTCGTGTGCAGATGCTGACATTAATATCCGCAAGGGCTTAGCCCCCTTGCGGCAAAACTGGATTACCCAGCGCGGTGACACTGAGATAATTCAAGACTTTAGTTCGGCCTACTCCCGCCAGCAATGGCAAGATGACAGCCTGCAGGCACTGCGTTTTGAGCAACAGGCTCCACGACGCAAAGCCAGCGGAAACTCACCAGTTACTCAACTGGCCTATGCCCGTCGGGGCATTATCACGCCAGAAATGGAATACGTCGCCATTCGGGAAAACTTAGGCCGAGCCAACGCAGAGGCCGCAGCGGATGCCAGAATACAGCACCAGGGGCAAAGCTTTGGCGCAACCCTACCACAGCAAATTACTGCCGAGTTTGTCCGACAGGAAATTGCGGCTGGCCGCGCCATATTACCTGCCAATATTAATCATCCAGAGCTAGAGCCGATGATTATTGGCCGTAACTTCCTGGTAAAAGTTAATGCCAATATAGGCAATTCGGCGGTTAGCTCTTCAATTGAAGAAGAAGTGGAAAAGCTCTTGTGGGCCACACGCTGGGGCGCAGATACGGTAATGGACTTATCTACCGGCCGCTATATTCATCAAACCCGCGAGTGGATTATCCGTAACAGCCCGGTACCCATTGGTACTGTGCCCCTGTATCAGGCGTTAGAAAAAGTTGGCGGCATAGCGGAAAATCTGACCTGGGATTTATTTCGCGACACCCTGATTGAACAAGCAGAACAAGGCGTTGACTATTTTACTATCCACGCCGGCGTGCGGCTGGCCTACGTGCCACTTACAGCAAAACGCTTAACCGGTATCGTGTCACGCGGTGGGTCTATTATGGCCAAATGGTGTTTAGCACATCATCAGGAAAACTTTCTCTACCAGCATTTTGATGATATCTGCGACATTATGCGCGCTTATGACATCAGTTTTAGCCTGGGTGATGGCCTGCGTCCGGGGTCTATCGCCGACGCCAATGATGAGGCGCAGTTTGCTGAGCTAAAGACCTTAGGAGAACTAACACACCGCGCCTGGGCAAAGGAGGTACAGGTCATGGTTGAGGGCCCTGGACACGTGCCCATGCAACTGATCCGCGAAAACATGCAGTTACAGCAGGAATACTGCGCTGATGCACCTTTTTACACCTTAGGGCCACTGACCACCGACATTGCCCCTGGTTATGATCATCTAACATCCGCCATTGGCGCCGCGCAAATTGGGTGGTACGGCTGTGCCATGCTGTGCTACGTCACGCCAAAAGAACACCTGGGCTTGCCAGATAAGAACGATGTAAAAGAAGGTTTAATTGCCTACAAAATTGCAGCACATGCCGCCGATTTAGCCAAAGGCCACCCTGGTGCGCAACTGCGTGATGATGCCCTGTCTAAAGCCCGGTTTGAATTTCGCTGGCAGGACCAATTTAATTTAAGCCTGGATCCTGAACGCGCACGCGACTATCACGACCAAACCTTGCCGCAGGAATCTGGCAAAGTTGCTCATTTTTGTTCTATGTGCGGGCCGAAATTTTGTTCGATGAAAATTAGTCAGGATGTACGCGACTATGCAGAGAAAATAGCGGTGCAACAACTAGATGCCGAACAAGGTATGCAAACCAAAGCCCGCCAATTCAGACAGCATGGCGCCGCCTTGTATCACAAAGCCGATACAGAGCTTGATGGAGATTAAACATGCGCCCACAGTTGATTATAGCGGGTGGCGGCTTGATGGGGCGCCTTTGTGCGCTGGCGTTATCTGAACCAAATCTATGGCCTGCAACACCTCGCATTCGGTTGTTAGAACAAGGTAATTTCAGCCCCAATACAGCAGCGTTTCAAAACGCTGCTGCTCACGTTGCTGCAGCGATGCTAGCGCCATTGGCAGAGTCAGTATTGCTTGACTCGTCACTAGTGGATTTGGCTTATCGCAGCATCGCGCTGTGGCACAATCTACAACAGCAACTGCCCGATTTTGCCTTACAGCAGCGAGGTTCAATACTATTAGCTCATCCGCAACAGCAACATCTGTTACAGCATTTTGTCAGCCAAATAAAACATCATGCGCAATACCAGCCACAATGGCTAAACAAAACAGAGCTAGCCGCTTTAGAACCTGCATTGGCGGATCGCTTTTTACATAGCTGCTTGTTGCCGGCAGAAGGCCAGCTGGACAATCAAGCATTTATGTCGTTAAGCCTGCAACTACTAAAGCAACGTGGAGTGTCGTTGGAGGCGCAATCTCACGTCGACATGCAGGCCAATCAACTACGTTGTAACGGTAAACTGCAATCGGCCGACCTGATTATCGACTGCCGTGGTTTAGGCGCCAAGCCGCAAATTAGTGCGTTAAGAGCCGTTCGTGGTGAGGTATTACGCGTGCGGTCAACCGCGGTTAAACTATCGCGCCCGGTGCGGCTCTTACACCCTCGTTATGCTTTGTATATCGCCCCTAAACCTAACAATATTTTTGTTATTGGCGCGACAGAGCTTGAGTCAAACGAGCAAACTGCCCCCTCGGTGCGCTCTGCACTGGAATTATTATCCGCATTGTATGCCATCGACCCGGCGTTTGCCGAAGCTGAAATTTTAAGCCTGCAAGCTTCTGCGCGCCCGGCATTGCCTGACAATAAACCTAACCTGATACAACAACCTGGCGTAATCCGCGTAAATGGCCTACACCGGCATGGTTTTTTATTAGGCCCGGCACTGGCAGAACAGGTCGCACAAGCTGCGATAGCTCAACTGCAGCATAAGGAAGCTGCGCAGTGCTCACCGATGCCTGGCTTACTCAAAGGAGTCAATCAATGACTAAGCTAACCATCTGGTTAAATGGTCAGGCTGAAACCTTAACATCTAACCAGTTAACAGCGCTGCTAACGCGTTTTAACGCGCCATTCGCCGTAGCGTTAAACGGCCATTTTGTCGCAGCAGCTTCCTATGAGGATATTTTGCTACAGGCCGGTGATCAGCTGGATATTGTCAGCCCAATAGCTGGAGGTTAACGATGTCTGAAACACTTGATATTTATGGTACAGCCTTGCCTAGCCGACTGATTCTTGGCACCTCGCTATACCCCAGCCCGGCAATAATGCAGCAAGCAATCACCGCCAGTGGCTGCGCTGCCCTAACGCTCAGTTTGCGCCGACAGGCCCCTGAGCAGCGCGGTGGCGAACAGTTTTGGCAAGGGCTACGCAGTTTTAATCTGCATTTGCTCCCCAACACTGCTGGCTGTCATACGGTACAACAGGCCGTAACACTGGCACAGATGTCGCGGGAAATATTCCATACCAACTGGATTAAGCTAGAGCTAATTGGCGATGACTACAACCTGCAGCCTGATGCTGTTTTACTGTTAAGCGCTGCTGAGCAATTACTCGCAGCAGGTTTTAATGTGCTGCCGTATTGCACCGATGATCTGGTGCTGTGTAAACGCTTGTTTGAACTGGGTTGCAAAGTACTGATGCCCTGGGCCGCGCCCATCGGCACGGGTTTAGGCGTGCTAAACCCATACGCGTTGCGCACCTTAAGAGAGCGACTGCCTGAGGCGACGTTAATCGTGGATGCAGGCTTGGGTTTACCCAGCCATGCTTGCCAGGTAATGGAAATGGGGTTTGATGGTGTGCTATTAAATTCTGCTGTGGCGCTGGCTAAAAAACCGCCATTGATGGCCTTAGCTTTTGCCAACGCGGTACATGCCGGTCGGTCTGCGTTTTTAGCTGGAGCCATGCCACCACAACATTTAGCCAGCCCATCTACCCCGGTACTTGGCATGCCATTTTGGCTGCAGGAGACACAAAATGGACACTGAGCCGCTGCATAACGCCATTATCGTTTGGAGCATCGCAGGCTCTGACAATAGTGCTGGAGCGGGTATTGCCGCCGATATAAAAACGCTACAGAGTTTTTCCAGCAAAACGCAGCCGGTACATTTGTGTACCCTAATCACGGCGGTGACTGCTCAGCACAGCAATGGCGTTGACGCAGTAATGGCGATGCCGGTAACACTGTTACAGCAACAAGCCGACGCATTACTTAAAGACGCTTGCCCGGCCGTGATAAAAATTGGTTTATTGGCAACTGCCGAACACGTGCGTTGGTTAAGCCTGTTGCTGGTTCAACTGCGTCAGCAAAATCCGACATTACTGGTACTTTACGATCCGGTTGCAATAAGCAGTAGCGGTGACAGGTTGGCAGGCGCGACACTGTATCAGGCGGTGTTTAAGTATTTGCTACCTCAATTGGACATACTCACCCCTAATCTGCCAGAACTTTGGGCACTTACACTGCAAGCCCCTGCCCTAAGCCATAAAACAGCGGCACTGCAGCAATTGTTTCAAGCAGGTGTTAAAGCCATCATCGTTAAAGGGGGTCACAGTGCATCGCAAAGTCAGGTAGTTGACGAGCTTTTTATAGCAAGTCCCTTTCGCTATCACGGCCACAGTGCCTATACCCACTATGTCGCCCTTAGCAGCCCGCGCCAGCATCATGCTTTTAGTCGTGGAACTGGTTGTTGCTTTAGTAGCGCAGTGGCAGCGGCATTGGCGCTGGGTTATCCGCTGGAAGATGCTTTTGTGTTGGCAAAAAGTTATATCAACCAGGCGTTGCATCAACCTATTGCCATTAACGCTAACACGGGGTGTCCGGGGCACTACGGCATACCCAGCGACAGCCGCTATTTACCCACATTATCTGAAACTAACCCTGTTGCTGATGTCACGCCCAGTTTAACGCAAGTTACACCATTGACTCTTTCGCCCGCGTTTAAACCGCTAAAAGCCCCGCTGGGGTTGTACGTTATTGTGCCGTCGGTTGAAGCATTAAAACGGGCCTTGGTTGCTGGTGTGAAAACCCTACAGCTGCGGATAAAACAGGCAACAAGTACTCAACTAAAACATGACATTATGCAGGCAATACACCTGTGTCAGCAGCATGATGTGCAACTGTTTATTAATGATCACTGGCAGCTGGCTTTGGAGCTGGGAGCTTATGGTGTGCATCTTGGGCAAGAAGATATCACCACTGCCAATCTGCTGGCTCTGCAACAAGCAGGGCTTAGGCTTGGCGTATCCAGCCATGCCTTTTACAAATTATTGCGGGCACAGCAGCTACAACCAAGCTATATCGCCATTGGTGCAATTTTTAACACCCAAACTAAAAACATGGCGGGTAAAATTCAGGGCCTGCATAAACTTAAATATTACTGCGCGCTATTCAACACAGTTCCACTGGTCGCCATTGGCGGCATTAATGCTGACAATGCCCATCTTGTGCTTGGCAGCGGTATTACGAATTTGGCAATGGTACAAGCCTTTGCTAATGCCACTGAGCCGCAACAATGGGTAAAACAAATGCAGGCATTAATTAGCCAGCACGTTAAAGGAGCACATCATGCTGAGTAACGCTGAGTTTATGCGTTATAGCCGCCAGCTAATGCTGCCTGATATAGCAGAAGCAGGTCAAATTACGTTAAAACAGAGCAAAGTATTGCTGATAGGTTGCGGTGGGCTGGGAAATGCGGCAAGTCAGTATTTGGTGTCCTCCGGTATTGGCCAGCTGACACTGGTCGATGCCGATACTATTGAACTGTCTAATTTGCAGCGCCAAATCCTGTTTCGACAGCAGGATATCGGCCAGAACAAGGCTAAAGTGGCGGCAAAGCAATTACAACAGCTTAACCCGCATGTAAATGTTATTGCCATAGATACGCATTTTAACAGCAACAACGCCACGGCGTTACTTGCCAAACAGCATTGGGTCCTAGACTGTACTGACAACTTTGCCAGTAGGAAGTTGATCAATATGCACTGCCAGCAGCAAGGTATTAGCTTACTCAGCGCAGCCGCAATTGCACAACAAGGCCAGTTAATGCTCTGGCCCTTTGCCCGTCAATCTTACCCGTGCTATCAATGCCTGTTTCCTGATCTGACAGACTCGGCAGGGAGTTGCAGCAGCTTGGGTGTATTAGCGCCGCTGCTTGGTGTTATCGGCTCGCTACAAGCCATGCTGTTAATTCAGCAGATTATTTCTCCCACTTTCAACGCCCGGTTGTGGCAATTTACCGGCACAGCACTTGGGCTAAGCTCGTATCAGGTAAATACCTCGTCTGCTTGTCCCCGCTGCTGTCATCAAACAGAGTGATACCAATGTAATGATTGTTAAACCAGGGCAAACGCCAAGGCCAGGCTGCGGCCACTAAGCACCAGGCTTACCAGTAACACCATGATACCCAGCGCATTTTGCCAACGGCTATTCTTATAATTGCCCAGCATAGTGTGGTTCATTGCCAACAACAAACACAGACAAATCAACGGCAATAAAATACCGTTAGCGACCTGAGCAAACCAAATAACCTTGACCGGTTTAATACCCAGTGAAGACAACAAAACGCCGCTGATAATAATGAGCAACCAGGTAAGACGAAACACCGGTTGCTTTAAATTTAACGGTTTACCCAGAATACCCGATAACGCATAGGCCGCCGCCAACGGGGCAGTAATGGCTGACGACAAACCCGCTGCGATTAACCCCAGCGCCAAACACCAGGTAGCGGCACTGCCAAATAACGGCGTAAGTGCCTGCGCCAGCTGGGTCACATTCTCCAGCGGTTGCTGTTGGCCAAAAAAAGCCGCTGCAGCGGTGGACACAATAGCGATGGAAATTAAACCACCCAGTGGAATGGCCAGCGCAATATCCTGCCGCGCAGCGTGTAAGGCGTCGGCTGTGGATATTGTCGCTTTTGGCCATTTTTGCGCTGATGCAGCTGCATGTAAAAATAACGAATAAGGCACCACAGTAGTGCCAATTAATGCCACCACACTTAGCACTGCACCGCTTGGGATCACCGGCCAAAACGCACCTTGTAACAGTGCAAAAATATCCGGTTTTGTTAGCAACATAGTGCCAATAAACGCCAGACTCATCAGCAACACTAACGCAATTAAACAGCGTTCAATCAGCTTGTACTGACCAAACCATAACACCAAGGCCGCAACAGCCCCGATTAGCAATGCCCAAAGGTTAAGCCCGGTATGGGCTTTCCATGCCAATAACAAGCCGATATCGCCAAACACCGCATCGGCGCCCAGCCCGGCACCGCTGATATTGCCGCCCTGATAAGCACTATTACCCAGCACTATTGCCGCCACCACTAACAATAACAATGGCCAACGCAGCAGAGGATGCTGCACCAGTGCGCGCAGGTTTTCACCCAGCCCACGCCCGGTAACAATGCCCAGCCTGGCAGCCATTTCCTGTAACACCATCGTAGCGAACACCGAAAACAGTAGCGCCCAAACCAGACCATAACCATAGTTAGCACCGGCCAGTGAAGCCGTAACCACCGTACCCGGGCCAATAAACGCCGCAGTAACTAAAGCAGCGGGGCCAAAGAAGGTTTTGTTAGGATTTTTAGTACTTTGCATAAGGCATGACACATAAAATAACCATGGCGCTACCTTAGCATAAGGCAGCGCCAGCGGGTCAACTGTTCATGCTAGCCGTGGCGGATTTAACATTAAGACATTACAGCACAGCGCCCTCGCCGTCTTCCGCTACGGGTGCTGGTGGTAACATATCCTCTCTACTGATACCGAGAATTTCAGCAATCGCACTGGCAACATAAATAGAGGAGTAGGTACCTACAGCAATACCAAACAACAGCGCGGTAGCAAAACCATGAATTAACGCACCACCAAGATAAAACAACACAATTAATACCAACACCGTTGTTAGTGACGTAATCACCGTGCGGTTTAGTGTTGAGGTAATAGCACTATTAATAACCTCGTCAGTACTAACATCACGAAGCTTGCGAAATGTCTCCCGAATACGGTCAAACACCACGATGGTATCGTTGATGGAGTAGCCTATTAGCGCCAATATTGCTGCCAGTACGGTTAAATCAAACTCCAGTTGCAGTACTGAGAACAAGCCCAGCGTCAGGATCACATCATGTGCCAACGCCACGACTGCCCCCACCGACAAGCGCCATTCAAATCGCAGAGCGACATACAGCAATATGCCGACCAGGGCCGTAAGCATGGCCAGGCCACCGTCTTGTTTTAACTCCTCACCGACGCTTGGGCCAACAAACTCGACCCGGCGCATGGTTACCGGTTCGGCCTGCTGCGCATTGAGTGCCTGTAATACTGTGTCGCCAACCACGGCCTGAGCAATTTCTGCGCGCAGCGGTATACGGATCATCACATCACGGCTGGTGCCAAACAACTGCACAACAGCATCGCCATAACCGGCGCTGTTAAGCGTTTGGCGCACGGCAGCTAAATCTGCGGGTTGGCTAAAACCGGCTTCAATCACCGTACCACCGGTAAAATCCAATCCCCAGTTAATCCCATTGATGAAAAACGAGGCTAAAGAGCCAATAAGAAGTAGTATCGATAGCATTACTGCTGGCCACTTTAACCGCATAAAATTCAGCGGTTGTGAAAGATTAAATACCTGCATGCTGAGCTCCTTATACTGGTAATGACTGCAAACGGCGGCCACCCCAAATTGCGTTAACCACTAAGCGCGTTCCCACTACAGCGGTAAAAATTGACGTTAAAATGCCAATGGCCAGTGTCACCGCAAAGCCTTTTACCGGCCCGGTGCCAACACCAAACAGCACCAGTGCCACTAATAAGGTTGTAATGTTAGAGTCGGCAATAGTGGCAAAAGCACGGTCGTAGCCCAAATGTATGGCTTGCTGCACCGACTTACCTTCAGCCAGCTCTTCGCGAATACGCTCAAAAATAAGGACGTTGGCATCTACCGCCATGCCCACGGTTAGCACGATGCCAGCCATGCCAGGTAAGGTTAATGTGGCACCGGGGATCAGCGACATAACACCGACTATTAGTACCAAATTGCCCAGCAGAGCCACATTCGCCACTAAACCAAAGGCTTTGTAATACAGCGCCATAAACACCAGCACCGCTGCCATGCCCCAACCGATAGCCGTAAGCCCCAACTCAATATTTTCCTGACCAAGGCTTGGCCCTATGGTACGTTCTTCAATAATTTGCACCGGTGCAATCAGTGCGCCGGCTCGTAGTAAGGTTGCCAGATTTTGCGCCTCTGCCGGGGTGTTGATACCGGTTATGGCAAAGTCCCGCCCTAATCGCGTGGTGATGGTAGCGTCGTTTATGACTTCCTGCTGTTTCACCAGAACCCGGTTGCCGTCAGCGGCAATCTCGGCACCGGGCTTGTATTCGGTAAACACGGAAGCCATGCGCCGGCCAACCGCATCTTTGCTGGCTGCTGACAACATAACGCCGCCTTTGGTGTCCAGTTTAATATTGACCTGTGGCCGGCTGTAGTCATCATAGCCCGACATGGCGCCACTAATATGATCGCCGGTCAGCATAATACGCTTTTCCAACAACAGCGGCTGGCCATCACGGCTATAAAACAACTCAGATCCCGGTGGAGTTCTACCATCAATGGCGGCACTAATATCGCCCTCGGTATCTACCAGGCGAAATTCCAATGACGCAGTAGCGCCCAAAATTTCTTTTGCCTGCGCCGTATCTTGCACACCCGGCAATTGCACTACTATGCGGTCCGAACCTTGTCGCTGCACTAATGGCTCTGCCACACCAATGTCATTGACGCGGTTGCGGATAATGCTAATGTTTTGTTCCATAGCATAATCACGAATGTCTTTAATTTGTTGCTCGCTAAAACTGAATTGCAGGCTCAACGCCTCAACATCGGCGTTAAATATCAGGGCTCGGTCACGCTGCTTCAGTGCGGCTTGTGCTTTGGTTACCTCTTCAGCAGTGCGAAACTGTAGCAAAACCTGGCCAGTGGCAGGCTCTGCTTCAATGCTGCGGTAACGGATATTATCTTCGCGCAAGTTAGCCCTAAAGGTTTGCGCCATATCATTCAGGTTTTTGTCCAGCGCGGCTTTAATGTCTACGGCCAATAAAAAATGCACGCCGCCGCGTAAGTCCAGCCCCAGTTTCATTGGCGATGCGCCTATCGCGGTTAACCAGTCAGGCGTGGCAGCTGCCAGATTCAACGCAGTGATGTAATCATCACCCAGTTGCGTAGTGGCGATATCACGGGCCTGCAGTTGATCTTCTGTGCTGTTAAAACGTACCAACAGTTGACCGTTGCTAAGCATGTCAGAAGTTGACGCGATACCTGCAGCCGTAAAATGTTGCTCCAATGCAAGCTGGGTTTGCGCGGTGATAACACCGCCGCGTGTTGCGCTGATATTTAAGGCGGGATCTTGTGGATATAAGTTTGGCAACGCATACAGCAGTGCCAGTAATAACATGCCCGACACCAGGATATAGCGCCAAAGCGGGTTTTTATTTAACATGATTTTTTCCTTCACATAGCCTTAGCCGGTAAAGCGTCGCCTTACCGGAAAAGCAAATACATAAACAGCTAGCTTGTAGCTGGATTAAGCGTTAAGGGAAGGAAAGTTGCGGTGGAGCCCGCGCTTGAACTGAAAAAGTGAATAGCCGGCCAACTTGCACCAGAGCAACAAAAATAACCGGAAAATCAGCGTATTGTGTAACGGTAAGTGGTTTTGGCAACAACGCGACAGGTGCATCATCAATATCCTGCAGCGTGCTCAGTATCGGTTGTGGTAGCGTTGGTGTAATAGCATAAAGTTGTGAGTCTGCCAGCGGCGATAAGCGCACATCATGCACGGCCAACGCTTGTGGCATGCACAATAAACTTAGATAAAACAGTATGGCGACACTACTTAGCCAGCGCATAACACCTCATTTGCTACTTTTTATCGTGCGCTGCTAAGCAGTACAACGTTAAAGCATAATGGGCATTAGTGTGTTACAGCACAAGCCTTAGCTGCAGAAAAATATCAGTAAGTACACAAAGCCAGCCGGCTAAGTAGCACCGGCTATCGCTTTTCGCTGATATTTTATACAAACAAGCTGTATCGTTCAGGAATATACCTATTGCAGAGGGTTATTTTTACCCTGACGCATGCCGGGCTTGCTGCTCTAGCTCTGCTTTTAATGCCGGTTCTAGCTTTAACTGCCGAGCCAGTTCAGTTAAATAACTTCGCTCCATAAAATTTTCTTCATCCACCACCAGCACACTGGCCAGATACATTTCGGCTGCCATCTCGGGGGTTGTTGCACTACTGGCAATCTCTGTCGGATCTAACGGTTTTTTCAACTCAGCGTCAAACCAGTGCAATAACGCACCGTCTGACGTAAGTCGGGCAACTTCGTTATCAATAAGATCCCGTTCGCGATCATCAATATGGCCATCGGCTTTAGCCGCACCAATAATGGCACGTAAAATGGCATGACAGTGCTGCTCTGCTTGTGGTGCGGGTAACCTATCTACGGTTTGTGGCTCGGCTTGCGATACCTTACTACCCTGCTGCTTCTGCCAGTTGCCGTAAGCTTTATATGCCACTACGCCCAGCGCAGCTAAACCACCGTAAGTTAATATCTTACCGCCCATTTTTCGGCCTTTTTTACTGCCAAGCAGCAAGCCAAGGGCGCCTCCACCTAGCGCGGCCCCGCCTCTGCCTGCTAAGAAACCACTTACACCACCACTGTTATCATTCTTACCAGACGACGCGTGGCTTGTGTTACCCGCTAACAAATCAGCACCTTGTTTAAACAACTGATCCAATAAACCTTTTGTATTCATCGCAGCACCTTTATTCGTTTATCTAACAGCGTCTGACCCGGCATAAGCTAAAAAATTCCCTGCTGACATTAACTGTTACAACCTGATGTTTTGCCCTACTGGGTTAATGTGCTTTACTTGTTGTCGAATTAGCACCATAACAACAGGGATCTCTCATGTTTAAACCACGTTATCTTGCCTTGTTTTGCGCACTGGCAACCGGCTCAGCCTTTGCCAGTGACGGCACCCGCTTACTGCGCGAGCCAGATATCTCAGCCGAGCATTTAACCTTTGTCTACGGTGGCGACATTTGGCTTAGTGACCGCAGTGGCAACAATGTACGCCAGCTTACCAACCACCCGGCAAGCGAATTTGCACCGCACTTTTCCCCCGACGGTAAATGGATTGCCTACTCGGCCAGTTTTGATAACAACACCGACGTATACATCATGCCCGCAACCGGTGGCAGCGCTACCCGGCTAACCTTTCACCCGGGTGCAGACGTGGTAAACGGCTTTAGCGCCGATGGTAAAAAGGTTCTGTTTGCCTCAAACCGTGAAATTGAAAATAGCCGCAGCAATCAGCTATACGAAGTACCGGTAACAGGTGGCTTTGAAGATAAATTAATGCAAGCCGTAGCCTATGAAGGTGACTTGTCGGCAGATGGTAAAAAACTGGCTTACCGGCCTAATAATATGGCCTACAGTGGCCCAAGCGGTTGGCGCCTGCACCGCGGTGGCAGCACACCACCGGTGTGGATTATTGATTTAGCCGAGCAAAAACTGGAAAAGATCCCCCACCCTAATGCCAACGATTTCAACCCGTTTTGGCTTGGTGACAACGTTTATTTCCTGTCCGACAGAGACAACAAAGCCACTAACCTCTACCGCTATGCCGATAAAAAAGTGCAGCAGCTTACCACCAGTACCGAATGGGATTTAAAAAGTGCCGCCGGTTTTGGCGACACTATTGTTTATGAAGCCGGTGGATATTTAGCCCAGTTTGACGTTAAAACAGGCAAGGTTAGCCCGCTTAGCATTACTATTCATACCCAGTCAGAGCAAAAACGCCCGCAGTGGAAAGACGCCAGTAAAACCCTAACCTCAGCACGGTTATCCGCTACAGGCCAACGGGTTGTAGTTAGTGCCCGTGGAGATGTATTTTCCGTACCGGTAAAAGATGGTAGTACGCGCAACTTAACGCAAAGCAGTGGCGTGCGTGAATTTGACGGCCTATGGAGCCCGGATGGCAGCAAGGTTGCCTATATTTCGGATAAAGGCAATAAGCATCAGCTGGTGCTGCAAAGCCAGGATGGTTTAAGCGCACCGCAGCAGTTTGAACTGGCAGATACCGGCTACTTCAACCTGTTAAGTTTTTCGCCTGATGGCAAGCGTATTGTCTATCACGATAACCATTTAAACCTGTACGCCTTTGATATTGCCAGTAAGCGCAGCCAAAAACTGGATACTTCACAGCGGCGCGGCGGCTTTGAAGTGTCCTTCTCGCCCGACAGCCGCTATCTGGCCTATACGTTAAGTGGTGCAAACTACTTTAGCCAAATTAAGCTGTTCGACTTTAACAGCAACAAAGCCACGCTGATTACCGACGGTATGAGCCATGCCGAAAGCCCGGTATTCAGCCAGGACTACCTGTACTTTACTGCCTCGGTTAACACCGGTCCGTCGCAGGTGGGATTAGATTTATCTACCCAAGAGCGCCCGGTACGAAAAGGGATTTATGCCTATGTGCTGTCGGCCAAAGGTAAATCACCGTTACTGCCAAAAGACGGTGATGAACCGGTAGAGAAAAAGACCGACAAAAAAGATGACAAGAAAAAAGACAAAGAAAACGATACGGCTGTGAAACCAGTACAACTGGATTTTACTGGCTTGCAAGACCGTATTGTCGGCCTGCCGGTTGCCGAACGTAACTACGACAGCCTTGCGGTGGCAAGCGACGGTGCCTTGTTTTACGTTGAGCGCGTGCAGCCGGGTATTAGTAACGAGCCATCTGGCAACGACGACAATGACGGCACCTTATATCGCTTTGATTTTGAAGAGCTAAAAGCCGAAATAGTTAAAGAAGGTATAGCCAGCTATAACCTGAGTAATGATGGCAAAAAAATCTTACTGCTGAATATGCCTAACGCATTGCAAGTGTCAGATGCCGGCGCCAAACTGGATGCAAAACCGGTTAGCCTAAGCGATGTGCGCAGCTTTGTTACCCCGGCAGAAGAGTGGCAACAAATTTTCAATGATGCCTGGCGCATGCAAAAAGAGTATTTCTACGATGCCAAGCTGCACGGCATTGATTGGCAAGCGATTTATGATAAGTACCAGCCAATGCTGGCTCATGTGCAGCGTCGCGAAGACTTAAACGATGTGTTAGTTGAAATGATTGCCGAGCTGCAAGTAGGCCATAACCGCATTGGTGGCGGTGATGTCTACGCTGGCGTGTCCAGCAAAATGGGTTTACTCGGGGCCGATTACCAAATTAGCAATGGCAAACACCAGTTTAAAACCGTGTATCAGGGCGATCGCTGGAGCCCGTTTTTAAAAGCACCGCTTGCTACCCCGGGTGCCAGTGCCAAAGCCGGTGATTATTTATTGGCAGTTAATGGCCAGGAACTTAGCGCGAACGACAACATTTACGCCTTTTTCGACAACACACTTGGCAAGCAAGTGGTACTAACCCTGGCTGACGATGCCAAGGGCAAAAACCGTCGCAATATTACCGTCGAGCCGGTGGCGAATGAGCGTGAACTGCGCTTATGGCACTGGGTAGAACGCAACCGGCAGTACGTGGCAGACAAAACCGATGGCAAAGCGGCCTACGTTTACCTGCCCAATACCGCAGGCGGTGGTTTCTACTTCTTTAACCGCATGTTTTTCGCCCAAACCGACAAGCCCGCCGTTATTATTGATGAGCGTAAAAACGGTGGCGGCCAGGCAGCGAATTACATTACCGAAATTCTCGGCCGGGCGTTTTTATCCGGCTGGAAAGACCGTGATGGTTTAACGTTCTCTACTCCAGGCGGCGGTATTTATGGCCCTAAAACTATGCTAATTGACCAGGATGCTGGCTCGGGTGGCGATTTCTTACCTTGGGCATTTAAGCGCTTAGGCTTAGGTAAAACCATTGGTACCCGCACCTGGGGTGGGCTAATTGGTATTTCGACCAACCCACCGATGATCGACGGCGGCTTCCATGTAGTACCGTTCTTCCGCTTCTATACACCAGATAATGAATGGCGGGTAGAAAACGAAGGCGTCGCGCCGGATATCGAGGTAGAGCTAGACCCTATCGCCGTAAACAAAGGCATAGACGTACAGCTGGATCGCGCTATCGAGCATACGCTTAGCGAACTAAAAGCAAACCCACCTGCAGACCATAGCAAAGCCCCGGCGATGCCGACCAAGCTAGGTATGTAAGCTTCGGGCTTAAACGCAAAAACCGCTGCCCTGCAGCGGTTTTTTTATGATTAACATATTAAAATGGTTTACGGCGCCGCATACGCACGGTTACAGCAATCCAACCAGTGATTGTTTGAACAATCGCCCTACTTTAACGACAAGTCCCCCTTCAATTCGAACATGATCATTGTCCACTGCAACCACTTTATCTCTGTTGACAATAAATGACTTGTGAACCTGAACAAACTGCTGCCGTGGTAGCTGTTGAACCAGCCGTTTTAACGTACTGCTAACCAGCGTCATGTGTTCACCTTGCCATACTTTTACGTAGTTACCGTAAGCTTCTATCCAGGTGATGTCACCCAGCAGGAACTTACGTTTTTCGCGATCAACTTTAAGCATAAGATAAGCATTTAACGGTGAAACAGGAACATCGATTCGACGATGCACTTTGTTTAACGCCTCGATTAAACGTTCAGCGCTAACCGGTTTTAACAGATAATCGACCACGTCCAGCGCAAAGCCATCAATAGCATACTCTTGATAGGCGCTAATAATAATCACATGGGGCCGATTGCTCAGTACTTTGAGCATGTCGATCCCACTTAATGCCGGCATATTGATATCCAGCAGGATCAAATCAACCCGGTGGTGAGCAAGATAACTCAGGGCCTCAGTCGCGTTGTAGCAGTTTGCTACTATTGCAATATCATCACGCTCATTTAAATGATGTTTAATCACGTTATGGGCCAGCGGCTCATCATCGATAATGACCGTGTTTAACATGGCTCTAGTTCCATTGTTAGCTCGGCACACCAAAATGCACCTTGTCGTTGCGCCATAAATTGGTGCTTTCCGCCATAGAGTAACGCCATGCGCCGCTTCAGGTTATCAAGCCCGATGCCTGGAGCATGCGAAATGGCTTTGTCATGCAAACTATTAACACAGCGCATCAGCAGTAAGCCGTTCTCAACAGAAATGTTTAGATTAATTGTACATGGCGATTGGCTAGGTTCAACGCCATGTTTAAACGCATTTTCAAGCAAGGTAATCAACAATAACGGCGCTATTTTCCACTTATCTGCTTGGTCTGGGAACGATGTGCTGAGTTGGCATTTATCCGGGCTGCGGATCGCCTGCAGCGCCAAAAAATCCTGCAAATACCGGATTTCCTGCGATAGCGTTACGCGCTGCTGTTGACCTTCGTATACGGTATAACGTAGCAAGTTGGCTAATTGCAACACCAGATTGGGTGCTTGCTTAGAACCGGTTAATGTTAGCGAATATAAGTTATTCAAGGTATTAAATAAAAAGTGTGGGTTAACTTGTTGCTGCAGCAGTTGTAGTTCAGTCTGGCTTTGGCGCTGGGCAATTTCGGCTAAGGCCTTGTCTTGCTGTTGTCGTTCAAACGCCAAAATGATGGGTGCACTGATCGCTAAAACGAAAAAACAAACGCGAAAATTAATCGGCGCAAAGACATTGTAGTCTTGCGACGGTATAAGGGTAAATTCCGGAATATTAAGCGGCAACCATAACACCACAGCACACAATATTGGCGTCATCACAATAATGCTAATCAGGCAACTTGCGACATAGGCAAACACACCGCTACGGGCCAATATTCGACGGATCAGCACATAGCGGTTTAGCCAAAAGACGAATAAAAAAGTCGAACCTATTACTATAAACTGCCACAAGTATTGCATAAACAATTCAAAATTCATGATAACAGTGTCACTGTGAATAACGGCTTGTATCGGTTGATTTCGTAGCGGATCATCGGTTGAAGCAAAGATACCGGCCATCATCACCGCCCAGACAACCATCATCAACAACAGCACTGAATTCAGCGAGAACAACCTTGATATAAACAGGGTATAACGGCTGCCATGACTTCTGGCCAATAGCTGGCTTAAACCAAAACCAATACTCGCGATGGTTAAAAACAGCCAGGCTTGCATCTCGAACAGTGTCCATTTTGCATACACAAGACTCATGTCAGCCAACATAAAACACAGCATTGGATAAACAATAAAGCCAATACACCAGATTACCGCTGCATAGCGTTTCGATGGTTGAAATGCGACATAATGAGCAAGCAGCAACGGTGCGCTTTGCAGCACCAGCTGGAGAAAGGTTGTGATAAATACCACCGCGCTTTGGCTATGCACAGAGAAATTGCGAATTGATGTTTCAAGTAACAACGCCGCGATTAATCCCAGCTGATTCTCCATGATGGCGGTTAACTGTTGTTTAAACCTAACTGACAACTGAAATTGCATCTTAGTCTCCTTGGCGCACAATACCGCCAGCCTGACTGCAAATACGGTAGTTGTCATCGATTACATGACAAAACACCAATATCACTGACAAAAGGAGCATTTTCCAGATAAATAAGCGGTGTGATTCATTCATCATCATCACTGGGGGTTTCGTCATAGTGTGCTTGTTGGCGGGTATCGGGCTGCCTATGCTGAAGCACGATTCTGAAGGAAAAAGCCATGCTATCAATAAACAACCTCTGTGTTACTTATGCAGACGGTACCCAAGCGTTACGTGATATTAATCTGCAGTTGCCCACAGGTATGGTGGGTTTGTTAGGGCCAAATGGTGCCGGTAAATCTACCCTAATGCGCACACTCGCCTGCTTGCAAACGCCGGATAAAGGGCAAATACACTTTGGCGACATTGATACACTAAAACAGCCGATGGCCCTGCGCAGCCAGCTGGGTTACTTGCCACAATATTTTGGTGTTTATCCGCACATGAGCTGCTATGCAATGCTGTTGCACATGGCCATATTAAAGGGCATTAACGACAAAGCACAACAACAGCAGCAAATTGAAACCTTACTTGAACTGACCAATCTTAGCAGCGTTGCCAATAAAAATGTCGCCACATTTTCTGGTGGTATGCGCCAGCGGTTTGGCATTGCCCAAGCCTTGTTAGGCGACCCTCACCTGTTAATCATGGATGAACCCACCGCAGGGCTCGATCCCGCAGAGCGTGAGCGTTTGCATGCGTTGCTGGTGAATATCAGTAAAGACAAACTTATTTTGCTCTCTACCCACATTGTTGAAGACATCGAAAATTTATGCCCGTTTGTAGCACTCATTAACACCGGCCGAATTGTTGAAAGTGGCAAAGTACAAAGCTTGATAGCACCGCTGCAAGGACGGATCTGGCAAAGTCCGGTGCGGCCAGCAGATAGCAGTACCGTTCTCAGTGAAAGTTACCGCTTTGGTTTGCCCGTATACCGCCTGCTAAGTGAGCTACAACCTTGTGATGAAGCCATCCCCGTCGTTGCCAGCCTGCAAGATCGCTATTTTTTTGAGTTATCACACAAGGCAAATGCTAATGATGTTTTATAACGAATGGCGCTATTTAGCCAGGCAACCCGTGGTGTGGCTAGCTTTTGTGCTACTGCCGCTTGTCGCCTATGTGTTTGCTGAAGGTATGGGTGGAATTGACACCTTAGCCGACAAACGATTGCAAGTTCTGCAGATGACGCTGTTGATGATGGCCCTGCCGCTTTTATGCGGCGCTCTGGCGCCAATAGTGTTTTTACGTGATCACACTCACAGTATGTCAGAGTTAATTTTGGTGACACCGCAAAGTCCGCTGCACCGGTTGTTTTATCGTTTCATTGTCATGTGTTTGCTCTGTGCCGGCCTCATGCTGCTTGGCTTTTTTATTATGTGGATTACGCTCAGCCTGGAATACGGTTTTCAGCCGCTACTGTTGGCCTTAAACCTCTGGGGTTTTGCGTTAATGGCCCTGCCAGCCTGCGCGTTTTTTACCGCATTAGCATGCTACATCGCCCAACGTTTTAAATCTGTCGTGGTGATCTATGCAATATTTTGCAGCTTATGGCTAATGTATCTGGTGCTGGCAAGCCTGACTGGCGCCCCCATGTTAGCCGGCAGTAGCATTCGCTCTGTGTGGTTGTTTGATGCAATGCGTCTGCTGGACCCATTTGGCAATACGCCCCTGATCGCTATGTATAACAACATTGCACCAAACACTGCACCAGATCTTTATGGCGATGGGCATTTTTATCTAAACCGACTGTTCTACTGCCTGCTGGCTATCGGGCTTTTTGTACTCAGTCTCAGGTTTAAACCCCAACGCAACAGCGTTAAACTAATGCCTGGCAAGGCCGAACAGCCAGCCAATCTAAACAGGCATTACCAAACAGTAACTGCCACGCCAAAAGCGGCATGGCAACTAGGGCAACTTACGCGAATGGCACTGTTATTTATGCTTAAGCAGCGCTTGAACCAACTTATCCTGCTTGGTTGGACCTTTATTATGTTCAATGAGGTATTGTCGGGTATTAACTATGCAGAGCCACTATCCGTTATCAGTGCCACTAGTTTGGGTGCGCTAAATCGCATTACTGATGATGTTCTGCCATTACTCGGTAGCTTTTTAATCGCGTTGTGGGCGTGGCAACTCAGTTGGTATAACCGGCAAACCGCCATGGCTGAACTGATCTCGGCAACACCCGTGCGCTCCGGCATACTGATCGCCAGCAACATTATTGCGCTGAGTGGGCTTATTTTATTACTGATGTTGCTCAGTGGTGTTGGCAGTATTACGGCTGAACTAGTCGCCAACAGTGACATCAGACTTGAGCAATATCCGGCGCAATTGAGCAAGGTTGCCTTATCGTTATGGCTGCTGGGGGCACTGTTTAGCGTTTTTCATAGCATTTGCCGCTCACCGCTTATCGCAGGGGCTTGGTGTGCAGGCATACTACTAATGAAATACACGCCGCTAAGTGGAAAATTAGGCCTTACCCACACACTGTGGAATATTGCTGCGTCGCCACTGCAACCGGCCGATGCCTTTTGGGGGTTAGAGCAAAGCCAATCAGTGTACTGGCCCTTTATGACATTCTGGATAGTGTTAACCATAGCCTTGCTATGGCTGGCGGGGCAGTGGTCACACCGCAGCACTGGGCTGGTTAATCATAAACATCGCAGACTGTCGTTCAGTTCTGCGGTGTTTATGCTTATTGCATTAATCACCGGCATTAATTTACATAATCACATCATCGATGAAAGACCACTGATGAGCTCAGATTTGCGCCAGCAATGGCGTGCAGAGTACGAACAACACTACGCCGCCTGGGAGTCAGCCGCTCAACCTGTTATCAGCCATATTGACGCCAATGTGGATTTCTTTCCGCAAGCTGGTAACGCGGTTTTTGTGCTGAATTACACCCTGGAAAACCGAACAACAAAGACTATCGATAAACTCCTTATTGGACATGCTACGGCAACGCCGATTGAGCAACTTGAGCTATCTGTTGCTTACACCTCGCACTATGATCAACGGCTTAGCCAATACACACTGACATTAGCAAACCCACTCACCCCGGGCAGCACGGTGCATTTGCGCTCGCGCTTAACATTCACTCAACCACAGCATTGGCCAGCGGTAACACCACAATTTGTCAAACCGTCGTTTAGTTATATACGTGGCTTTCCATTGTTACCCACAGTTGGGTTTCAACCGCAGTACACCCTTCGCGATAAACAGCTGCGCCAACGTTATGGTTTAGCGCCGCTTAATCTGGCCAAGCCATCAACCTTGTTCGCTAAGCCAGACGCAAACCACGCCAGTTACGACTGGGTAACGTTGCATTCAGTGGTATCTACCGATGCCTCGCAAACACCACTAGCGCAAGGGGAGCTGGTTAAGCAATGGCAACAACAGGACCGCAGTTATGCCGAGTATCACACTATGGCGCCCATTAGACATGCCGCAGCCTGGTATTCCACTGGCAATACGGTGCTCACTGAGCAGCACGATAATGTCACGCTGTCGGTTTACAGCCCGGAAATAAACGCGGCGGCAAGGCTTAATATGCTGGCGATGCAAGATACATTGAGCTGGATGGCACAACACATTACGCCATATCGGGGATCGAGGCTGAACTTGTTGGCAACGCCCAGCGTGGGCCCCAGTGGCTATGCATTGCCCCAGATGATAATGATTGACTATCAGCTGGGTTTTCTCGCAACACCTGCAAAAGATGCAGGATTCGATCAACGCTATCGACGGGCGGTACACGAAACCGCGCATCAATGGTTTGGCCATGATTTAGGCAATGGAGTACTGGAAGACCGCGCCTTTCTGGTGGAATCTTTGGCGAAATACATCGAACTGGTGTTAATTGAGCAGCGCTATGGTACCCAGGCCATGCAAGCACTTGTTGATTATGAACGGCAGCGCTTTCAACGTGCGATGATAGGCTCCAGCGTTAAAACGCAAGCGTTAGTGGATGCGACAGAGCAGCATGATATGTATTCACGCGCGACCTTAGTCTTTGCCATGCTACGTCAGCAATTAGGTGATGATGTGTTAAGCCATGCACTTCGATTGTTGTGGCAACAACATGCGTATCCAAACACTCCTGCCACGTCGATGGACTTTGTGCGGACACTGAAAAGCTTAATCGATGCGAAACAACAGCAACTGGTTGATGCGTTATTACTGGGAACAGATATTAAGCTGCTGCAGCAAGTGGCAGCAGTTGAAGAATAATCAGCGCCGCGCTCTTTGAGCTGTCACTTAAATAAAAACCGCTGCCCTGCAGCGGTTTTATCGGCCATTAATAATGTTGCACGACAGTTTTTAATCACTCAAGGCTAGCGTTAAACAACACACATGAAATCAATATCTCTGGCCACATTGCTTAAGCTTAATGTTAGGTAAATAAGCCTTCAAGCTGCTCTTTTTGTTCAGTGCTAAGTCCACTTACCGACTTTAATGCAGCTTCAAGTGCTGCTTTAGCCGCATCCGGCAAATTAAAATGTAAGTAGGCTTTTATTAACGCACTATGCGCATTTAACGATTGCGGATACGTTTTAATATTCCACTTAAGCAGCGCCAACGCATCTTCTTGCCGGTTTAGGTATTGTAACCACTGGCCATATCCAGCGGCTCTATCTTCTGGGATCACCAATGTTTGGTTGAGTAGCGCCGAACGGGCCTTAAAAACAGCTTGAAGATCAGCCAGCGTTTGCGGTGTTTCAGGTATTGCCCAATTTGGAAATAAATGTTTTAAACCATAATATTGCCCCAGCAATGTTGTTGAATTATGGCTTTCATCACTAAAGGTTTTTACTAACACATTTAGGTTTTTACTTGGGTATTTATTAGTTAATTCAACCAGCTGTTGAAACGGTTCAGTCATAGTAGGTTCTTCATTCGCAATAGACATGAATAAACGCCCTTTTAGCGCCTGATTTTTAAGCGCCTCTTCAGCTAAATTCAGTAGTTGTTTATCATTCCAATACAATGAGGGGCTTATCGCAATAACACCATTGAACAAATTTGGGCGTTTAATTAAGGCATTTACTGCAAATTGGCCGCCATGCGATGTACCAGATAATGCCTGGTAAGCTGAGGTGCGATAGCGGCTTTTAATGAATGGAATAACCTCTTGTTCAATATAACTAAGAAAACGATCGGCCCCGGCCAAATGTTCAGGCTGTTCGCTGCTGTCTTTCGTTAACGTTAAATCCTCTGCCCGCTTATGCCGTGGATTGACGATTCCAACCACTATCATGCTGGGTGCTACATCAAACTTTGATAAATAATCTAGCGTTGCAGCGGTATGAGGTCCTTGTATGTCACCGTCTGTAATATATAAAACCGGAAACGATTGCGTTGACTCTTCATAGTCCGCTGGCAGGTACACAACCAACTCGCGCGTTTCAGTTAAAATTTCGCTCTCAATAGTCGTTTGTTCAATTTTGCCAAATTTTTCAGCAGCAAAAACGCTAAAGTGAAAAAAACACATCATCACAAGTATTAAATTTACGGTTATTTTTTTCATTTGTTGAACTGACGAAGTTGAATGTGGTTACCATCACGATCTGCGATGTTTGATACTTTAAATATTGGATTGCTCCACTCGCCCTCGAATGATTGACCACCTAATTTAACAGCCTTCTCACGCGACATAGTCATATCATCTACTGTGAGGAAAAGCTTAATGGGGCTGAAGGCTTTAGTCGAAATATCGAATGGTGGTACATGAATGATTAAGTTGAAGCCATTCGTTTCTAAGCTAATAAAATCATTGGTTTTGCGAACAACTCGCATACCAAAAAGTTTCTCATAAAACTCTGATAGGTTGTTCAAATCGCCAGAATAGATAAGAACACCGTTTTGCGCTGGCCCTGACATGTGTTGTTCCTATTCATCCATAAAGCGGCAAGCACCTGTTGCTAGCCGCTGTCCGCAATATTTTCGTTACTTGCTATGTGCGCGCTGGTATTTTTTGTTTTGCCGTATTAAGTACATCATTTTAAATACATTTTTATAGGCATACCGTTATCATTTCTCAAAATCCTCGTGGGTTTATTTTCATCCATTCGTGCTTTCCACTCAGGTTTAACTACGAGGTAGTAATAGACAATAAACCCAAGCCATGACAGGAAAAAGGAAATTAAGAACCAGATTATTTTATTTTCACCAGAGGCCTTCTTTGACATTAACGCTGTAACCCAAGGAAGTACATTGAGAATAAAGAAAAACAAAAGAAACAAAAAAAGTATGTCCATAAATACCTCTTACTTATAAATTTTCATGTAAGCAAACAACGAATCTTTAGAAAACTCTCTTGAGCACACAGCATTACTACCCAAGCCATTCTGTTTATTATTTGTTACGAACTTTGCATGCTTTTGGTGGGAATTTCAAGACAATATTTAGTTAATGCTATTTCTTTAAAACCTAAGGTTAATCAGTCATGTCTTTGCGATATATGCCCCATTACTCTGCTAACTTAACGTATCGGCTTACCTTCTCTAGTCTATGCACCATACAATAGAACTGCCATTGGCCTTGCACCTTGGTTTTCCCCCTTAAACTAAACCGTTTTAACCCTTTATTGGTGCGGTGGTAATACCCCAATTGGAAGATTGTTCAGAAACTTAAATTTGAATAGATGCCGGTAACAGATTATTCGGGCACAGCAAAAGCACAGCGGGATATTAGTTTTTATCTGATGGATTACAGCTGGCGCAGGCCACATCTGTTCAACAAGGTGTGTCGCCGTGGCTCGCCATGCTATAAAGCACCTTACTCACTTACTGCAGCCGATGTTGAACCTACATCTTTTTTAAGCACCAACACGACCAAATACACCAGCCCTAATATTGGAATTAAAGATAAAACGACACCTAGCAAACCGGCAAGAACTGGAGTTTGAGTTTTACGACGGCCCAGGTAATAACAAACCGCACCCATGATGAGCGCGAATATGAAAATGAACTGGCCGAGTAACGTAGCATTAATATTCAACTGAATTTTCCTTGTGGTTTATAACGCTCGCAGCACTCGCGAGCAACTTGTTGCGAGTCGGCGTCGCAGCCAGCGCTTTTTGCTGGCGTTTGTTATGCCTGACTCGGACCATCTCGATATTTAGATTTTTCAATGATTAAAGGGACTTGTGATGCGAACCACTCTCTTTCTTTGGCTCCAAATGTCGTTTTACGCCCATTTAACCTGTAGTGATAAACAATCGAACCTTGATGTTCTTTTATCGTGAGTTGATGTTTTCCGATATTATCTGTAACAACTAACTCGATCTGAGCACTTTCGGGTAAAAATAATAGTTCGGTTTCTTCAGCGTTAAAACGAATTTCTTCGTTTATAGCACGTGAAGAGGCCGTGATATGTAAATAGAAGTTTTCTTGATCTATTGTATGACGATATCCGGGCCACGTAATACATGCAGAAAGACCAAGGCTTAGGCAAGCTAAAATCACTAGCCGAAATTTAAGAAATATTGACATTTGCTTTCCCTGTTTCACTGTTGTTGTTCCTTAGACTAACGGTAATCGTTCAACCGGCATAACGCCGCCAGCAGCAGCCGAGTGAAACGAGGTCCAGCCCCAACTTGTTGGAGCGTTGCTGACTGGCCTTGTTAGGCACTTGCCTGCTTAGTACTACGAACTAAAAAGTAGAAGCATACAGCCAATAACAAATAACGTGGCAGCGTTGTAATGATGTTATTGAGCATCTGAGGCTGTGATTGAGCAACAAAATACAGTTGCAATAGCACCAGAGGCGCAAGCAACAATGCATAAAAAGTGAAATCTGGTTTGCTGATTACCAGCTTACTAACGAAAGCTACCACTAAAAATGCTGCTGCCAGCGGCACCGCGATGGTGAACAAGTCGACCAGAGTGAAAGCAAGCAAGCCTGATACTTGTGCAACCGGTTTTAAAATGTCAGCCGGTATTGCTACTGCAGCAACAATGCCAGCAATAGCAATCGACGCATAAGCTAGTGCAACACCTAAAATGACGGCAATTACTCGATTTTTGATTTGATCCATCTACTTACTCCTTGTTTTGCCTAACGCCCTGTTAATGGGCAAAATATAGTTGGCTAAAATTAAGCGACGAAGGAGCAAAAGCCAACTGTATTTTGTCCTTATTTAACAGTTTTTTAGAGAACTTTAATTGAACTCTTTATACAACTCATCCAAATATGAGTCACCCAAAATAAAAGCTGAGTCATAATCTGGTTTAATAAATATGACCACTTTTTCTTTAAGCTTAAATTTCCTGCTGCAATGGGTATAAGCCTCTTCGATGATTTCGAAATTTTTCCCTTTCAAAGTCTCACTAACCGCAACACGCATACTAAAAGATTCAGGAACCATAATAATATCGTCACTCTTTTTTAAAGTAACATGAGATTCGAATGATTTGTTGGTTACACCTGTCACATAACCTACATGAACAGAAGTAGACTCATTAATGTGCTCTGCGATTGTTCTAAAAGCGGGTCTACAAGCATTAGCTGACACACTAAATAAAGTAAAAATAATTAGAATTAATCTCATAACTCCGAGTGCTCTCTAACGCTTGCAGCAGCGGCCGAGCGTAGCGAGGTCCAGCCCCAAAGGGGCGTTGCTGACTGCACTTGTTACATGCCTACCACTCAATTTGAATTTTTGTACCGACATTTACCAATTCCATAAATTCATCCATTTCGGAGTTTGTAATGGCAATACAGCCGTTGGTCCAATTAAATCGCTGCGCAATTGGAGCAAGCCAACCTAACCAATTACGCTGCCCATGAACCATAATAAAACCACCAGGCGAAACACCATTTTTCTCAGCTTTAGCTATATCAACTGCGTTTGGATAACTGACATGCATAGCCCTATAGAATGAAGAGTCTTCTTTCTTGTAATCAAGCGTGTATTCACCTTCAGGGGTCTTTTCATCACCTTCTTGTTCTTTATGCCCTTTAGGATTGGCGCCAAGGGCAACGTCATAAACCTTTACTATTTCACCGGCCGACAATAAGTACATTTTCCTTTCGGATTTGTCGACTTTAACCAGATCTACTTCTGCAAAAGCTGCTTGAGTAGCGAACATAAAAATTAGCAGGATGTATTTCATAGCATGTAACGCCCGCAACAGCGGGTTGGGTGAGATGGCGATATTTTTGCGGCTTTTGCAAAAATGACGACAGCTCGCCCAAGTCCGATTGCTTGCGTTTGTTATGTTCATTTTACGATTTCTTTAGCGCCGTCAATCGCTTCTTTGGGAGTCAAAATACCAAAACCAATTGCCAACACAACAATTAAACCGACTGCAACTATAATAGACACTGTTAATTGCCTGAATTTAAGATGTGCCGACATTACGCATAAAGTTGAAATTAAAAGACTACCCAACAGCATCAAATTGTACGCAGTGCCTTGCATGGCGAATATCTGCTGTAAAACAACCAGCCCAAATAATGAAAAAAGAGAAAGCAAAAATGCGATTAAAGGCCAGTCAAATAATTTTGGACTGTTTCCTGGCACAATTGAAACGCTAAATAGATTTGAATTGAATCCGTTATTTAGCGCTTCATCTTGGAACCTTTCTATTGTTCTTACATCTTCAGCTACTTTGGAGATTTGATCTAATGACAATTTTTCAAGAGGCATTACGAGCACCCCCTTGGGATGTAGATACAACTCGAAGAACATCATTTTGTACCGCTGTACCTGACCACTGCTTGGGCTCGTCCTCACCTTTTATAAGAAGTAACCTATTTCCTTCCATGTAAATATTGGTACCACCAAAGGAAACTCCTTCTAGATTACCTGCCACCATTCTCTGAGGAACTTTGCTTAGAACAGAACCGACCGTAGGGCTTAGAGATTCAATTTTCTCAGTTTTATCATTATTAGTGTTGAATATAAATTCAAACACAGCCCCTTCAGAGTCTACTGGATATATCGTAGTTTTAATGCATACATTACTAGCGAGGTATCCTTCGATATTTCGCCTAAATAATTCTACGTATTTCTGTAGCCGTGTCGTTTTCTTCATCGATTACTCATTTTCTGACTTGAACATAGACATAATGACTCCCCACGAGGTGCTGACCTCCGAGTTCGTGGGTTAGTTTCGCAACCAGAGCCATACTGTATTT
>NZ_JAPJDY010000008.1:138152-263252 GCF_030731985.1 Rheinheimera baltica | reverse complement strand
AAATACAGTATGGCTCTGGTTGCGAAACTAACCCACGAACTCGGAGGTCAGCACCTCGTGGGGAGTCATTATGTCTAGAGGTTTAAATTGTATTCAGTCGAATTAGCGTCAAAAGAAATTGGTAAAAGGGTAATCGTATCCTTAAAAATTGTCGTTCCTGACGAAGAAGAACAGTATTCGGGTTATTGGGGCACGATTGTTCAAGTAGATGAGGGCGGACTTTTAGTTGAAGTTGAAGGTGGCTCTGAAGAGCAATTTGAAATGATACCGCCGGATCTTAGTTTTCTTGATAAAGCTCAGCATGATATCTACGAGTTCAATGATGGAACCGTCGTTGAGAACATTGATTATGAGGTGTATTTAACCGGTGCATATGATCCGTCACACCTCTAACAAGGCGCATCACTCGTGGCCTGCGGCCACTGGGACGTCAAACGCTAAAGCGTTTTTCCGCCCGTGTGCTTTGCGTTAGAGCTCTTAATGAATCTTTTCGATCTGCGTAATCCATTTGTGGCTCTGATTGTTTTGGGGAGCTTGATCATCCTGATTTATTCCTCTTGGGGGATATCCGCAGTCTTAGAGCGGAGCCGCCAACTGGATCAGTTTGAGCAGTACCGAGCTTACTGGCGGTCGCAGAATCTTCAGAACTACAGTTATGTCGTTGAGGATGGATGTATGTTCGGCTCAACGACATCAGCTAATGTCAGTAGTGGTAAGCATAATTTCATCACGTTTGAAAATCAGTCATTCGGTGGTAACGCAACAATCGAAGATCTTTTTAATGAGGCAGAAAAAGCTATCAAGGAAGCCCATCAATTAGACTTGAGGTTTAATAACCAATACGGATTTCCAGAGGCTATGCGTGTAGATTGGTCCAAAGATATTATTGATGATGAGTGTTCTTATGAAGTTACAGAGTTTAAGCAAAATGAGCTCTAACAAAAGCCATCAAAAACGCGGCCTTTGGCCGCTCGACTCGCAACAAGTTGCTCGCGTTTGTGGCGGGCGTTATGTGTAAAACTGTTGGAGCCAAATCTCCATAATAGTAAAGGACGTTTAAATTTGAAAAAATATATGGTTGTGGAAAAATTTAAGCCAGGCTGTATAGAGGAAAATTATGAAAGATATAATAGACAAGGTCGCATGTTTCCAAGCGGACTTCATTATTTGAATTCTTGGGTGAATAGGGATCTTAATGTGTGCTATCAATTGATGGAATCAAACAATATTGAGCTATTCTATGAGTGGTTTAAAAAGTGGGAAGATTTTGTTGATTTTGAACTAGTACCACTCGATTAATCTACACATAACAATCACATAAAGCAGACCTACACTGCGTCGTTTGTTTTGTAGTTTAACGCTTCGCTTACCACAAAACAAACAACTACGTTCCGGCAGCTTATGTGGGGCGTTAGGTAACTTATAAAAACTATGAACCGTCTAGCCATTTTTATATTCGCCTTAGTACTTTCAAGTTGTAGCGCGGGACCAGGCCATCGCGAAGTATCTTCAATTGTTCAGTCAGATAAAGCGGTAATCGCTAGTTTGTCTAATGAACTTCAACGAGAACATATGGCTGGTACTTTTGATGGGCTTGTTCTGGTTGCTCAAAGGGACGTTGTTTTATTTAAGAGTGCTTATGGCTTTGCTGACAGGGAAGGTTCTGTGAAAAATAGTGCTGCAGCTATTTTTGATATGGGATCAATTGCAAAAACATTTACAGCAGCCGCAGTACTACAACTTGTCCAGAATAAAAAGTTGCAACTTTCCGACACTATTGGGGCTTTTTATCCAATAGCGCCTGACGAATTGAAGTCGATTACAATTATGCAGCTCTTGGGGCACACGAGTGGCCTGGATAACTTTCACAATGAGTCTGACTTTGAGTTAATGGATAAATCTACGGCTGAGAACAGAATCTTAGCTATGCCGCTAATTGCAAAGCCGGGTGAGAAAATCGCATATTCCAACGCGGCCTACACGTTGTTGGCGGCTATCGTCGAGAAAGTGAGTGATAAATCATTTCAGGATTATGTCCACGACAACTTATTGACTCCGTTAAATTTAAGTAACACCGGCTTCTATCAAGATCAACGAGTATCTTCAAGCCACCTCGCTCTTGGCTACGGGGGAGATGACCAAGGCCGTACCACTTTTGAAAAAGGCTTAAGCTGGGCGCTCATTGGGGCCGGTGGTATGGTTACGTCAATTGATGATTTAGCCATTTGGTCTGATGCACTTAAAAACGGAGCGATCTTCCCCGCAGGGGCGTCAAACTTAGCTTTTTCTAAAGCAAACGAACGATGGTTGCTGGGTAGTTTAGCGCAGGTCGAAATCAGTGGTGAATCTATCGTTCAGATGGGTGGAAGCACTGACTATGGTTACACCGCTCTGATTCAATTTGTTCCGTTCCGAAATCTCTTAATCGTTCTGTTGCTAAATGCACATGGCAATAAATATAAAAATGCTACGCACCACCAGCTTAGCAGAAATCATATACTGCCCATATTGCTTGGCGAAGGCGCAGAATTACCTAATAAACAAGGATAGGTCGCGCGCAGCCGCGACTTAATCCTGTTGTTGGACAAGCCCGGTGTTTGGTTTTTCTGCTTATATAGTAGATATATCGATGACAGCCTGAGTGGCTTGGGTTGCGCTGGTTAGCGGCAGTAAATTAGGGGCGAGTTTAGCCATAATCGCCGCTTTTGTCAGCAGCAATCCGTTGTTCTTTTATGTTTTCGTTTAGCCGTTACTCACCTCCAGGTTCAGTATTTTTATCACGGGTGGGGCGCATCCTGTGCCTTGGCGCAATCCCTTGCTTAGTTGGTTCGTTTTAAATGTGCTGACTGTTTTGCCGTTGTGGCCTCCCAGCGATGTTTGACCCAGATTATGTGTAACTGGCCCTGGCAATGCGGGCAGCACTTTTTACTCTGTTGCCGGCTGGGTGGCGGCGATGACCTGACTTTAAGCAGCAATTGAATACGCAACAAGGTGCGCCTGGCGTTGCCGTGTAAAAAACCATAGTCCCGGGTGCGACGAAAGCCTTTGGGTAACACATGCTGCAGCACCCGCCATAAAAAATCGACGGCAGGCTCGGTAATGCGCTGGTATTGCTTAGTGGTACTGTTTTTGTACCTGAAGGTGACCCTGCCGTGTTGATAAGACAAGATGTTATCTTCGCTAATTACCCCACGGTACAAATACCGAGCGAGGTACGTTAAGGCGCTGTTACCGCTACCGACGCACTCACAATCGGCATTCCACTTTTTAGGGCACTGATACGGCAAGTGATACCCGGCCTGTGTCAGGGCATGTATAAACTTAGCGCGAAACACCCGGGCTAAGTTATCGGCTTTGAACAGGTATTGGCCGGTTTTCTGCCGCCAGAGTTTACGGCGTTTATTCAGGCTGCCTGCCGGCACAATAAGATGCAGATGCGGATGATAATCCAGATTACGGGCATGGGTGTGCAGCACGGCGGTTAAGCCGGCATGGCCTTGCAGCTTTTTATCGCGGGTAAAGAAAGGCTGCAAGGTAGCCGGTTTCGCGACGAGCTTAATGGTCTTCTGCACGCCACCTTTATCCATCACCATTGGCTTACTTACCCTCACGCACATGCGGCGCTTTTCCACCGGGAAACAATAATGTGGGATGACGATGCGTTGCCCAATAGCGGCGCAGTGCCGTTAAGGTGGTTTGTGGCAAGGGTACAAAGCGGTCTTTTTTGCTTTTAGTAAAGCGCAGATGCACCCGCATCAGGTGGCTGTCGATATCAGCGATGGTTAAGTTCAGCGCTTCGCTTAAACGTAAACCTAAGCTGTAGGTCACCCAATAATAGGTTTGATAGCGCAGTTCACGGGTCGCATTGATAATGGCCGCCACTTCAGCGGGGGATAGCACGTCTTGCAGTGTTTGCACCACGGGCGGTTTAACAATGGGGATCCAATCCCAGGGTTTATTCAGCACATGGCGGAAAAAAAACTGAATCGCGTTGCGGGCAATTTTAACCGCACTCCAGGATTTGGTTTCCACCAGTTTCAGGAAATAGCCTTTAAGCTCAGCAGCGGTGAGGGCATCCGGGCAGGTATCACAAATCCTCGGGAAGGATTTGAACAGTTTTAGCTGGCCCGGGGGGGAGCGCCAAGGATGGTAGCGAATAAAAAACAGTGAAACCTGGCGCAGATAGCGGCTATACATATCAACCGTTTTAGGACTTTTTCCTTGCAAGGTTAACGCATTAAGATATTCTTGATACAAATTATTAAAGCGGTGTTGCTCGTTGGTATTAATGATAATACTCCTTACAGAGCCTTCACGATTGAAGGGCATAAGAAGTACAGCTGATGATCCACTCTGCCGCGTAGCGGCTTCGTTCAACAAGTCAAGCAACACGGATGCGGCAAGCCGCACCGGTTCTTGAAGCGTGTGTGTCGGGCATGACACGTAACTAGAGAGGTGAAAGTGGACTCCCCCCTCTATTGCAAGCACAAAGGGATCAAACTTGGCGGTGAATGACTGCATACGTCTATTCGGGGAAATAGCACCATGTAAATCTTGTCTTGAAATTCCCACCAAAAGCATGCAAATTTCGTAACAAATAATATACAAAATGACCGGGGCGGAAATGCTGTGTTCTGAGCAGTTTTTCTACAGGTTAGTTAGACGATCAAGGACACTATTGTGAAAAAGGTAATTTCATTTCTTTTGCTTTCTCTCTTTTCAGTTTTTTCAAACGCGAACACTGTACTCTCTGAAGAACAGCTAAAGGACATAACGCAACAATTTATCGCTGCAAAAAATGCTCGCCAGCAACCAGATTCTACGGCAGCAGACGTTGAGCATTTCCTCTCGTTTTTGGCTGACGAGTTTCTGGATGAACACGTAAAGTTTAATGTGATATTTTCCAGCAAAGAGGAGTTGCGAAAGAGCATGTTGGCGAAATTAGAAGACAAGATGTTTTTCAGCAATATAGATATTCTGGAAATGATGACCGGCCGCAACGTTACCTTTGTAAAATTCAAAGAGCACGCCAAAGGGCAACCTAGCCATATGGATAAACCTTTTGAGTACACGACCATTAATATAATGTCTCTAGAATTCAACGACATTGGCAAGATAAAACATATAAGACGCCACCATGGGCTGTAATTTTGCCTACGCTACGCTGCGGCAGCCAATTAGCATAGTGTGATGTGTATTTCATCCACAGACAATGGGAGGGATTTTGATGACTAATCATTTAGGTTCTTGTCTGTGTGGCACCGTGAGCTTTGAGATAAAAGGTGACTTCGATAGTTTTTACCTTTGTCATTGTCAGCATTGCCAAAAAGATACGGGTTCGGCTCATGCGGCAAATCTATTCTCACAGTCAGCTAACTTGGTCTGGCGGTCGGGTGCAGATGCTGTGACTTCCTTTACGCTTCCAGGTACTCGCCATAGCAAAAGCTTTTGTAAGTTGTGTGGCTCAGCATTGCCAAACACTCAGATCCCAGGTTTGCTCGTCGTTCCCGCTGGGTGCTTGGACACTGAAATCTCTATGCCGCCAACAGCACACATCTTTTTATCAAGCAAAGCTGCTTGGGATGATAAGTTAGGAAAAGTGCCAGAGTTCGAGGGGCTGCCAGATTGAATTACCACCACATAACCAGAGGCTGTTGGCGGGGGCACCTACGCTGCGCTTCGGTAAGCCGCAAAGCTAAGCCGAAACGTTAAGCGTTATAGCACAATTGAAATTCAGCAAGATTCGGGTCGGCAGTAATCATTTCACCTTCTAATATGACATCTGTTTGGGCACGCGCCCTTTAATTGTCAGCAGATCCAGGAGAAATAATCGATGAACATACTGGCCAACAAAGTTGCTATTGTTACTGGTGCCAGTACCGGTATTGGCTATGCAACCGCGAAGCTTTTTGCGAAAGAAGGTGCTGCCGTTGTGGTGGCTGCAAGGCGACAAAAGGAGCTTGATGACCTTGTGGACTTAATCAACACGGAAGGCGGGCGGGCGCTGGCACTAGCGGGTGACGTTGGTGATGAGTCTTTTGCCAAAGCTTTGGTAGATAAGGCGGTGATTCACTTTGGTGGATTGGATATCGCTTTCAACAATGCGGCTATCTTGGGCGCTATGGGCCCTGTCCCGGATATGTCGCTCACGGACTGGAATCAGGTTATTGCGACCAACTTAACCAGCGCATTTCTTGGTGCAAAGTACCAGCTGCCCGCCATGGCCGCTCGAAAAGGAGGTTCGTTAATTTTCACCTCTACCTTTGTTGGTTACACCGCAGGTATGCCAGGCATGGCTGCCTACGCAGCAAGTAAGGCTGGCCTTATTGGTTTGACTCAAGTGCTGGCGTCAGAGCATGGGCCTCAGAATATCCGGGTCAATGCCCTTCTGCCTGGTGGTACTGATACGCCAGCGGGGCGTGAGTTTGCCAATACGCCAGAAGCATTGGCGTTTGTGCATAACCTGCATGCGCTCAAACGTATGGCGACACCAGATGAAATTGCTCAATCCGCATTGTACTTAGCATCCGATGCATCCAGTTTCACAACGGGTTCTGCGATGTTGGTAGATGGCGGTGTATCTATAAATCGTGTCTGAGAGGCCGGCCCATGTCAGACTATGACCGAATCGCAAGCGCTATGGCTTATTTGGTTGATCGGGCAATTGATCAGCCCTGCCTTGAAGAGATAGCCGCCCATGTGCATCTGAGCCCGTATCATTTTCAGAGGTTGTTTTGTCGTTGGGCAGGTACTACGCCGAAGCGCTTTTTACAGGTCCTGACATTGGAACGAAGCAAGGAATTGTTGGATAAATCCCGCACCTTGCTTGATGTCTCACATGAGCTTGGCTTAAGTGGCAGTTCAAGGTTGCATGATCACTTTGTGCAGTTGGAAGCAGTCACACCTGGCGAGTATAAAAATCGGGGGAAGGAGGTACAGATCGAGTATGGAGTACATCCTACCCCAATGGGGCCTATGTTTGTGGCCGTAACCCTGCGTGGTGTTTGCCGGGCAGCGTTTATGGACTTCAATAGCATGGAAGAGTTACTGGATGACTTGCATAACGATTGGCCTCTCAGTTCGAGCAGAGAAAGCCTGGCATCTACGCGTCATGTTATTGATGCCTTTTTTAGCAGTGGCACAGCTTCCCGACAAGGTCCGTTGTCGCTCCATGTGACAGGGACAAATTTTCAGATCGCAGTGTGGCGTGCTTTGTTGAAAATACCACCGGGCGCTGTGGCCAGCTATGCCGAAATAGCCAGATCACTAGGCGCACCCCGATCTGCAAGGGCTGTTGGTAACGCTATTGGAGCAAATCCAGTGGCTTTGCTGATCCCCTGTCACCGGGTTATACAGCAAAGTGGCGCGCTGGGGGGGTATCGGTGGGGCCCCGCCAAGAAGCTTATGGTACAAACATGGGAAAGAATGCGTGATGAACCTGTTTTGCTATAACAATGCCATGCAGCAGATTTTCGTATCCCGCGCAGCAGATTGCGAGCGTTATGCATTACGTTGTCTTCGGCTTTAAAAGGATAGAAAATGAGCTAGACGCCAACAGCGTTGCGAAAACGGATTAACGCATCGCGTTTGCGGTTTTTGGCTTTTTAATGAGTATCCGCTTATCGCCCTAATCTGGCAGTGCTGCCAGTACTTTGCCCACCAGTTGGTTTAGCTCGTCGCCATTGGCAATCCAACGCGTGACGATTAATAAGTCATTTTCCTGGTCAATATATATAACATTACGGCCCGCACCCTGAAACGTGACAGCGGTTTGTGGCGCATTGGGTAGAGCTTTGCGGCCCGGGTTTAAAAACCAATTTGCAAAGCCGTATTCCGGGTTCGCACTACCGCCAGCGCGGGCTTGGGTAATCCAGTCTTGACTAACCAGTTGCTTACCTTGCCATTGGCCATCACGTAAAAACAAATAACCAAAGCGGGCTAAATCCCAGGCGTTTATAAAGATACCGCCGCCCCAGTGACCTCCGCCCGACACAGATTGCACCCGCGTGCCATCGAGCTCTATCCAGCTATTGTCATAGCCATACCAGCGCCAGGTAGACGATGCGCCAATAGGTTGCATAATGTGTTCGTTTAACACCTCTGGTAGCGGCTTGCGCCAAACATACAGCGTAGACAGCGCCAGTAGGTTTATGCGTACATCATTGTATTTATAATATGTACCCGGTGTGCGAAGCGGCCGTTGTGGCCACTCGGCTGGCGTTTTGCTTTCAGGCCTGTCGGCCCAGTCGGGTTTACCCCAGAGCGTGCCTTGCCAGTCACTGGTTTGGCGTAGCAGGTGATCCCAGCGAATCTGGCTGTTGTGCTCGCCGTCATAAAGCGCTGTGCCATGCGGCATATAAGGGCCAACCTTGTCTTGTAGGTTAGCAATTAAGCCTTGCTGAAAAGCCAGCCCGGTAACCGTGGTTAAAAAGGTTTTGGCAATACTGTGGGTCATATCAACACTGTCGACATCACCCCAGCGCGCCATCAGTTTACCTTTGTACACAATCAGCCCATTGGCTGCGGCGCGAACACCCATAGGGCCAATAATTTGGTCATACGGCTCTCTGGCACCAAAGGTGGTCGCCTGCACAATAGCCTGATCTTTTGCTGCCGGGTTCTCGCTGGCTATGGCGTAGTTAACGGCAGCAGCCAGCTTTTGGGCATCCACCTTTAGCGCCTGCGGGCTTGCTTCGGCCCAGCTACCACGTGGTGGGTAGTAGGTTTGAGCTGATAACGGCAGCGCCAACAGCAGCATTAATAGAGGAAAAGTAAAACGCACAGTAAGCTCCGGTTGGCGAACATAACAGCTTTTATAGTGGCCGCCAGGCCAATTGCCTGCAATAGGCATGCGGCTTATTTGCGCTTAGATAACGCCGCTGTGCGATCTTTCTAATTTTTAACTTGCACTGTGCATATCTGTGTATATACTGTGCATATCGAATATACACGGTTGGTGTGCATGCGGGATGCTTTATGAGTGACGGCCTATTTCTGTCGGCAACAGACAAAAAGCCAATGTATGAACAAATTGTCGAGCAAATCACCAGCAAAGTATCACTGGGAGATTGGCCGGCCAATATGCCTTTGCCATCTATTCGTGAGCTGGCGGCACAAACTCAGGTCAGTGTGATCACAGTTAAACGTGCTTACGCCGAGCTGGAGCTGTCGGGTGTGATTGTCACGCAGCCTGGTCGTGGCTCTTTTGTGTCGGCGCAGCCGGATTTACAGCAACAGCTAAAAAAGCAGCAACTGACACAGCAACTGCAGCAGCTGGTGGAATTAGCCCGGCAACTGCAGTTGACGGACCAACAACTGTTAGCACAGTTGCAACAAAAACTGGAATCGCAGCGTTAACCTGCTGCGACAACGAGGACAAACGCAATGCAGCAATATGCTTTTGACATGCGCAATATCAGTATCCGCTACCCGCATTTTGCCATGGAAAATCTGAATCTTTCCCTGGCCAAAGGTCAGGTATTGGGGCTGGTTGGCGTAAATGGCGCAGGAAAATCTACCACTATCCGTATTTTAATGGGGCTGGTAAAAGCGGATGCTGGTCAGGTGGACGTACTGGGCTATCAATTGCCGGCGCAGCAGGTTCAGGCGAAATACGATATAGGTTTTGCCTCAGATGATATGCGGCTATATAAAAACCAGACATTACAGTGGCATATGGATTTTATTCACAGTATTTTTCCGAACTTTGACCACGGCTATGCCAAAGATTTATTGCAGCGTTTTGAGCTGATTGCAGACCAGAAAATGAAAGGCTTGTCGCATGGTCAACGGGTAAAAGCCTGTTTGTTACTGGTGCTGGCCAGACGACCCAAATTGCTGGTGTTAGATGAACCCACCACTGGGTTGGATCCAGTGGCCCGTGACGAAGTGATTACCGAGCTGGCCGATATATTGCGCGATGACGAACGCAGTGTGTTGTTCTCGTCGCACAACACCCATGACATCGAAAAACTGTCGGACCAGATTGCCTTTTTAGACAAAGGCAAATTACTGGCGCTGCAGGATAAAGAAAGCTTTGTGCAAAGTTGGGCGCGTTTTCGTTGTCAGCTGCTGCCGCAGGCGCAGGACAGTGTGCTCGGCGCGGTGAGCATTCGCCGCAGTGGCCAGTTAGCCGAGGTGATTACCGATCAATGCAGCAGCGACTTTGCCGTTGTGCTGCAGCAGGCCGGTTTTAAAGTGATCGAGCAGCATCGGATGTCGCTTGAAGAAATTTTTGTCGCCAACGTCAAGCGTAACAGATAGGAGCAGACAAGATGCTAAATGCGCTGGATAACACCGTAATGATAAAACGTTTGATAGTAAAAGACTGGCAACTGGTGAAAAAGTCCCTGGCCGCTTATATGCTCGGTGGCGTAGTGGTCATTGGCATGATGGGGATGGCCACACCGTTGATGTTTAATAGCGGTGCCATCATGATGATCACGCTGATGATTGTCATTGGTGCCCGCTCGGCCATTGAGCTGGTGGTGAACGAAAAGAAAGATCAAACCTTAGCCTTTATGATGAGTTTGCCGGTTACGGCGCAGGATTATGCCCTGGCCAAGCTTGGCGCGAATCTGGCGCTGTATTTGGTGCCCTGGTTGCTGCTGGTATTGGGGATGCTGCTGGTAATAGTTAGCACACCGGTGACCAACGGCGTGATCCCGCTGGTGGTGCTGGTAAGCGTGTTTATTTTGTTGTCGTACTGCTGTTATCTGGCCACCGCACTACTGACTTATTCAGAAGGCTACACCGTGACGGTGATGATAATCACTAACTTGTTACTGAACGGCTTTATTTTCTGGATCATCCGCATGCCGGCTGTGCATCTAACTCTGGAAGCGCCCACGGCCAGTTGGAATAGCACAACGCTTGGTCTACTTGCGGCAGGTAGCGTGTTAGTGGTGGTTGTACTGATGCTGACCGCCTACTTACAAAAGCGTAAAACCAGCTTTTTATAACCCCAGCTTTTTATACAGCCAGCCTGGTAACGGTTGCCAGAAGGAGCCAGCATTATGTCGCAGGGTAGCGGTTATACACGCCTGTTTTACCTGGATAATCTGCGTGCGCTTGCGATGCTGGCCGGCGTGCTTTTTCATGCCGCCCTGGCTTACAGCCCTATGGCGCAGCCATTTTGGCCCAGCGCCGATGTACTGAACCATCCGCTGTTTGATGTCTTCGCCTGGGCCAGCCATCTGTTTCGTATGCCGGTGTTTTTTCTGCTGGCCGGCTTTTTCGCCGCTATGCTGCTACATAAATATGGTGAGGCTGTGTTTTGGCGCAACCGGCTGCGCCGCATCGGCTTGCCCTTGTTGTTATTTTTGCCGTTGCTAACGCTGGCTATGGGGGCGGTAATACAGTTTGGCTTGTTCCATGTGCAGCACAAGCCACCGTTTTTAGCCTTTGTCCAGTCGATGCTAAGCCAGGCCGAGCCAGCCGCCATGCCGCTTAGCACCATGCATCTGTGGTTTTTATACCATTTACTGTTTTTGTATCTGCTGACCTGGTGCGGCCGCATTTTGCTTAACCGCAAGATGTTGCGCTGGTTTAGCGAACTTAAGCCAAATGCACTAGTGCTGTTGTCAATAATGGCCTGTGTGCCTGCCTTGTATAGTGTGTCAGTGCCATTTCCGGCACCGGAATGGATTTTCCCAGCCTTATGGGCACTGTGGTTTTATGGTGTGTTTTTTGGCTTGGGGTATGCCTGTTTCAGCATGCCGGCCTTGTTAGCCGGCTTTAGTCCGTTTCGGCATTATTATTTGCTACTGGGCGCTGCCAGCTATGCGCTGTACTACGCGTTATTGCCGATAACCCTGACACCACAGAGCCAGCCAGAAGGTTGGCTGAAACTGGCGATCACTGTGCTGGAAAGTTGCAGTGCGGTGTTATGGACACTATGTGCCCTGCTGTATGCCAGGCGCTGGCTAGACTGGGATAGCCGCGCTCTGGCGTATTTGTCAAAGGTTAGCTTTTGGCTGTATATCGTGCATTTGCCGCTACTGCTTTTTGTGCAGTTTCTGTTGATTGATGTGCAGATGGCACTATGGGTAAAATTTGTTATCAGCTGTGGCGCTACGCTGGCACTCAGCCTGCTGGGTTTCCATATTCTGGTCGCGCCCACCGCTCTGGTCAGCATCCTGGCCGGTAACCGAACACACCAGGCGTAAGCGGCGAATAACCCGGTATTAGCGTGCGTCCGCTTGTGGCCACGGGTTGCTGTAAGCCGGGTTGCTGACAAATTGCTCGTCGCTCAGGCTGTGTAAAAACGCCAGCAGCGCTTGTTTTTCTTCTGGGGTTAACTCAAAACCGCGCACAAAACCGCTTTTAGCCGGGTGTAATCTGCCATCGCTAAGCTCGCCATTGATCTCGGTTACCAGACCGCCTGCGGCATAAAAATCGACTACCTGCGCTAATGTCGCCAGACTGCCGTCATGCATGTAAGGCGCCGTTAGGGCGATGTTTCTTAGTGTTGGTGCCCGAAAGCGGCCATCGTCTGCCGGGTTAAGAGTTACTTCTGCTAATCCTCTGTCGTGCTGTAAATAGCCGCTATCTGCCAAATCTGGCCGGCTGGTATAGTACAGGCCGGTATTGTGAAATGGTCGGCGATCCAGTGGCTGGCGTTCGTGACTGGTGGCTTGAGTAAAGTTAAAGCCGCCGTGGCAGTGGTGGCATTCTAACCGCTCAGAGAAAAACAGGTTTAACCCCAGTAACTCTTGCTCATTTAGCGCATTGTCATCCTGTTGATAGGCGTAGCGGTCAAAGCGCGAATTAAACGACAGTAACTGCCGGGTAAAGCTGCTAAGCGCATCAACGACCTGACGAAACTCTGGCTTGCTGTCGCCAAAGGCGGCATTAAATAAGCCAGGGTAAGGCTGGCGTGTTAGCCGCGCTAAAATCTGTTGTTCGTGGCCAGCCGCGCCCAGTTCTGTTGGTGTGTCGCCAAATAGCGGGATCAGCAGTTGTGCTTCAATATGCTGCAAGCCATCGTGTGCCCAGGTAAGGCTGTTGTTATAAGCCACATTAACCAGTGCTAGCGCATTGCGCCGGTGCAGTTGTCCGGTACTGCCAACAGACACCGTACGAGGTTCAGCAAAAGCATGTGCTTGCTGGTGACAACTGGCACAGCTTTGCTGCTGATTGGCTGACAACGCCGTGTCGTAAAATAAATAGCGGCCAAGCTCTGCCTTTGCCGCCGACATGGGGTTATCTGCCGGTACTACCGGCTGAGGAAAGCCTTCGGGCAGTGCCCATTGATAAGCGGGTTCAGGCTTGCTACAGCTACTTAGCAACACGGTAAGCAGCAATGCCAGGGCATATCTCATTGCATGCTCCAGCCTAGTGCCTTGCCATTAATGCCTAACCTTGGCAATAAGGTTTGGCAGCTTAGCCGGTTGATGTCTGACATGCAGTGATTATCGGCCGACATATTAATGCCATGTAGCAGTGGCGCCAGGTCTAATTGCAGCGTTTGGCCACGCTGAAAGGGCAGGTTAATGCGGGCTAAATTAGGCTGTGCACAGGCTTTGCTTGGTGCACGTAGTACGCTGGCAGACTGGCAGCCCGTAGCACCCAAATGCAATGCCCATGCGTTTGCCTGTGGTGAGTTAACCTTGTCGCTAGCCTTGCCTGCCAGTTCTAAACGCAGGTATTTATAGCCTTGCTGCCAGCTCCAAAACATATCACTTTGATTCAATGGCGTCTTAGCTAACAGTGGGTCTTGGTGGTTACGCAGTTGTGGCACGCCTACAGTAAAACTTAAGCTGCCACTGGGCAGGGCGCTGGCAAATTTTAACTGCCAGTTGCCACGGCTATTTAATGCGTTACCGTCACACACGGCACCCAATAATGCAATGTTGGCTTGCTGATAGGGCAGCGTTGGGTCGAGCAATAAAGGCGTATTGTTTACGCTAAACTCACTTAAATACAGCTGAAATTGCTGCAGCGCCCAGGGTTTGCCGGCAATGTTTAGCGTGCTATCACAGGTAAGGGCTGCACCGTTATACTGCAATTGTAGTGATAGTCCCGCTGAGCCTGACTCCGATGTTGACCCCGAAGTAGTAGTGCCAGGCTCACAGCCGGTTAGCAACGCTGGCAGCAAAACGGCTAGCAAAGAAATACTCAGTCTCAACATTAATAAACACTTGCATAACATATGTATGAGGCTAACAATACCTGAAATAACAAAGTTGGTCGATATAGCAATAATACTGAAGGAGTGGCCTGTGCAAACGAGTTTAGGTTTCAACCGTATTAGCCTGGTATTGAGCTTGCTGGTATTGGCAATGCTGCCGCTCCAAGTGCTGGCGCATGCTGAACATGATAAGGCGCGCTTTGTTGCAACCGATGGTAAGGATATTGGTCGCTGTGATAAACCGTTACGTCCCTGTCAGACTATTGGTTATGCCGTTAAGCAGGCCAACAAGGGTGATAAGGTGTTGGTTGCAGCAGGCCATTATCAACTTAATGATGAAGAGCAGCTGTTTTACTTAAGCAGCGAGTTAGTGCCGGTATTGGGTGGATACAGCCGGATAGATCATTATCAGTTGCAGGCACCGCAAATTAACCGCACCACACTAAGCGGCGTGCCGGCCGAGTGGCAAGATAGGCTTTTACGTCGTGGTTTACATACATTGCGTGACGGCAAGGCCAGCCTGTCTGCCGGTTTGCAAGCGCGCTTGGCGCAGCATCAAAGCCTGAGTCATTCGCAGCCAGCGCAGCAATGTGTGGACGGTAAAGCTGGTAATTTTAGCTGCCGTAATATCGATTTGGTTGGCCATGTAGGCTTAGCCGATTTTAGCTCGCGCCCCAATGCCGCGAATGATATTTGGGGTCATGTTGATTTAAATACCGGTACCGAGTATGCCTTAATTGGCCTGACCAACGGTACTGCGGTGGTAAGCCTGGCAACACCGGATGCACCATTGGAAGTAGGCACTATTTCAGGTACTTTAACCTCCTGGCGTGACATTAAAGTGTACCAATATTTCGATAACACCTTACGGCGCTGGCAGGCGTATGCCTATGTCTCGTCTGAGGGCAGTGATGGTATTCAAATTATTGATTTAAACCGGCTACCTGATGCGGTATCGCTGGCGGCAAGTTACCGCACTGTGGTATCCAGTCATAATGTGTTTATCGGTGGTGTAGATTACAGCACCAATAGCCAAAATAGCCCAGCAGCACCGGCGCTGTATTTAGCCGGGCAGAACACGCAGCGTGGCGCCGTGTCAACGTTGTCATTGGCTAATCCCACCCAATTGTCGTTTTTATGGCAACGAGGTACCGCACTGGCTGAAGATTACAGCCATGATGTGGCCATGATGCAAATAGAAGACAGCCGCGCGACAAGCGACTGTCGGTTTAGCCCTTGTCAGGTGTTGTTTGATTTTAATGAGCAGGAGGTGCAGTTGTGGGATGCGTCTGTTGCTTCTTCACCGGTTAAGTTGTCGCAGTTTACGTATGACCGGGCCAGCTATATTCATTCAGGCTGGAGCAGTGAGGACAACCGCTTTCTGTTTGTGCATGATGAATTGGATGAAACCAGTTTTGGTATAAACACTACGCTAAGGGTGTACCAACTGGATGACTTACGTAACCCGGTGCTGCAACATACCTGGAAAGGCCCCAGTGCCGCTATTGATCATAATGGTTTTGTTCGTGGCAACCGCTACTACATGTCTAATTATCAGCGCGGTTTAACCATTCTGGACATCACAGATCCTGCTGCGCCTACCGAAGTGGCTTTCTTTGATACCTTTTTACCCTCTGACGGTGCGGCGTTTAACGGAATGTGGGGCACTTATCCCTACTTACCTTCTGGCCTAATTTTAGGCAGTGATATTAATTCTGGCTTGTATATCTTGCAAGACAATAGCCTTACCTCTGCTGCCGGTTCGCTGTCGTTTAATCAGGCCAGTATCGAGGTGGTGCCAGGTGCTGCTGCGCAGCTTAGTGTACAACGGCCAGCGGGAACGGGCGCTGTTAGCGTGGCGTATCAAAGTTTTGCCGGCAGTGCAGTGCAAGATACCGACTTTGAAGCGCTAAGCGGGCGATTAAGCTGGGCGGCCGATGATAACAGTGATAAAACCATTACACTTAATACCCTTGATAGCGGTGAAGCCGGCCGGCGCACTGTTTTTGTCAGGCTGTTCGACCCACAAGGTGGTGCCACGCTGCAAGCACCGGCCATGACAACGGTGGCGTTTGGCATTGAGCCACCCCGCCCGGGTAGCCTTAGTTTTGTGCAACAAAATAAGCGGGTATTAGAAAACAAAACGGTGCAGCTTAGCGTGCAACGCCTGGGTGGCCAAGACGGCGACGTTGCTGTTGATTATGTGCTGCAAACTGCTAGTGCAACAGTAGGCGAGGATGTTGTTGCACAAAATGGCCAGTTAAATTGGGCCGATGGCGACATTAGCGATAAAACGTTTACCCTGGAGCTTATTGATGACACCTTGGATGAAGGTGACGAATCCTTTACCGTGCAGCTAGTTAGCGTTAACGGCAGTGTGCTGGGGGCAAGAAGTGTTTTGCAAATAACCATCCTGGACAACGATCTGAATACACCACCGCAAGTTAACGCCGGAGACAATATTCAGGTAAATGCCGGTCAAATGGTTAGCTTAACTGCCACAGGGCAGGATGCAGAGAACGACAGCATAAGTTATCAGTGGCAGCAACTCAGTGGCAGCACGGTTAGCTTGCAAAATGCGGCTAGTGAAACGCTGTCGTTTGTTGCACCGTCAAACAGTGCCACGCTGGTGTTACAGGTAACCGCGACAGACAACCGCGGAGCCAGCAGTAGTGATGACGTTACCGTTACTGTTGTGGCTGTGCCGCAGAACAATGCCAATACTAACGAAAGCACCGGTGGCGGCAGTGGTTCTCCTTTTGCCTTGCTGTTATTAGCGTTGCTGTGCTGCCGACGCCAACGTCGCTAAGGCATGGCTCTAACACAGGGCGCTAAGCAATAGCACTAAGCAATAGCACTAAGCAATAGCACCCAACTAACGTGCTAAGTTACCGCGCTAAGCAAAAAGCCAGACTCTCGTCTGGTTTTTTTCTTTTGGTACCCTGTAAAGATTACTAGCCGCAGGTAACTTCTACAGCTTTGGCAGTGGATAGTCGTGTCATTTATTTTTTTTATTAACCTTATCCTATTGTTTTGTATCATTATATTTAAACTGGCATAACCATTGCGTAGTTAACGTTGTACAACAGCAGTACTTCACTGCTTTTCATCCTGTTAACTAAGGAGGCATATATGGCCAGCTCATCAACTCAAACAAATAGTTCGTCTAGTAGCTCAGCAAATAACTCAGCAAATAATGCAGCAAATACGCCCGTTACTGACAAAGCCACTGCGGCGGCGCACCATGCCGTGGATGCCATGGCAGAAAAAGCCTCAGTTGCCGAAGACAGTTTACGCAAAACCGCGGCATCGTCGCGCGACACTATTGCGCACAAGCAAGAAGAAATTAAACAGCAACTACAAAGCTCTTACAGTAAAACCCGGGAGCTGGCAGCTGAAAACCCGTTAGCTACAGCAGGTATTGCTTTTGCTGCAGGCATGCTGCTTACCACATTGTTACGTCGCCGGTAGGATATGGCTATGCAAAGTCGTGAATTTGCCCAGGCGCCGCCACAGAAGCCGGTGACTAGCAAGACAGCGAATATAGGCGAGCAAGCGCTGGATCAGCTAACAGAGCTAGCGGCAATAAGTTGGTCGGTAACGGCCAATTATACTGAGCAAGTAAAGCTCACCGCTAAGACAGCTAAAGCAGAGTTATCGCTGTCTGCGCGCAGCCTTACCGTGGCTGCAGGCCTTGTGGTGTGTTTTGCTGCCGGGCTTATTTTACTCTGGGGCAGTATGCTAGTTGCCATTGGCTACCTGACATTTCAGTTAACCGGTTCGCTATTAATCATGGCCGCTACCTTATTACTGATGCAATGCATCATGCTGCTATGGTGTTGGCGTAGTTTACGTTACGTTTTATCGCAAGTAGGGTTTCGTCATACCTGGCAGCAGCTATGTAACGTGTTTATGGCCAAGGCAACTGAAAAGTAAGATGCGCATGCTGATAAAGGAGGACACTCATGCTGATAGATAAACTTTTGCGCCGCCGCAGACAGCGTGTACAACATTTCGCCGAGCAAGGCGCACAACTTCAGCAAACCTTGCAAGCACAGCAATGGCTGTTAAAACAGCGCGTCAGCGCATTTATCGTATCTGCACCGGGCTTACTGCTCAGTTTTAGCGTAGGCTGTTTATTTCAGTTACGGCACAACAATGCCGTGAAAACCCTGCATCGTGTTGTTGGCCTACGCCGGCTTACTAAGTGGTTTATTTTATAACCCGGTACGCCGAACGCAGCAAAATAGCAAAAAACCTTTATGCTTAAGCCCATAGCCCATAGCCCATAGCCCTGGCGCATGCTGCAGTGTTGCGCTAGCTCGGGTTCAACATAGTGCCAGTCCTTGTATTACCATTCCCTTTGACTAAATCCTGTTTAGCCTTCTCTATAAAATTTATTTTTGAATATTTTTTCAGCAAGGCACTTGCTAAATTGCTGTGTGGCACATAGTATGTGTTGCATGGTGTTTGATGCACAGTATGTGTTGCACAGTATGTGTTGCGCAGTATGTGTTGCACAGTAAAAGGAGAAACGCATGACAACAGCACAGTTGGATAAAATGCGACTGGAGTTACGCCGTGGGGTACTGGTGTTAGCTGCCCTGGCGTTGTTAAAGCAGCCGCATTATGGCTACTCATTACGCAAACAGTTGCAAGATAGTGGTATTGATATCGACGAAGGCACGCTATACCCGCTAATTCGTCGTTTAGCAGAGCAAGGGTTGCTGGACAGTGAGTGGAAACACGCTGAAGGCCGTGAAAGGCGTTATTACCAGTTATCTACAATGGGCCAGGAAATGCTGCAACAGCTTACTACTGAATGGCGTTTGTTAAATGGTGCGCTGGGTAACTTATTGGCAAGTGATGAGGAGAAGGCATAATGGAATTAGTCCAACGTTATATTGCTGCTGTGCAGCGCGAATTACCTGAAACAAAACGTGATGAAATAGGCCGCGAACTTAATGCCAATATTATGGATCAGCTCGACGCACTGACAGAGCAACAGGGTGAAATAAGCGATGCTGAAGTGGCAGCACTACTAAAGCAAATGGGCCATCCGCGCACTGTAGCACAGCAGTTTGTGCCGCCACAGCCATTCATCAATGCAAGCTATATGGCACTGTATAAAAATACCTTATTTATGGTGTTAGGTATTTTATTTGTGCTGCATCTGGTTGATGTGACGACACTTTGGCTAAGTAGCGCCGATATGGGCCTGATCCGCTATGGTTTTGCCCTGTTTGGCGGCTTTATCGACGAAGCATGCTTTGGTTTTACCTCTATTACTGTGGCGTATTGGTTTATGTCACGCCAGCAGCCTGTCGCTAATACCGGCTGTGGCAAAAGTTGGCAACCGGAGACACTGCCTCCAGCCGGGCCAGGCTGGCAACACATAAAATTGCAGGACATTTTTACTGATTTAGCCAGTTATATTTTCTTGCTGGTGGTCATTTGGTACCCGCTGTCGATGTCAGCTGAACAATTGGCGCAGAGCAGTTTGCTGTTAAGCAGTAATGTCAGGTTGATACTGCAATACAGTACACCGGTGATTGTGTTGGGAATTATGCATTCTTTATGGCAATTGCAGCAGCGACTGTGGAGCCGCAACATGTTGGCCAGTCATGTAGTGTTAAATGTGGTTATTGCTGCCATTGCACTGTATCTGGCCAGCACTTCGCCACTGCTGCAACTTAATACAGAGCGTTGGTACGGCGTGTTTAACCTGCAGCAACTGGAGCGCAGCGCTATGATAACCTTGGTAATTATTGCGCTGTTTCCCGCCTGGGAAGCGCTGCGTGATAGCGTGCGGCTGCGTAAATTTAAATAGTTTTTTGTCACCAGTCGGCTGCCTGTTACAGGCGGCCGCTGTTGATTAGGCCAATAATTAAACCGGCAAAGCCTGCACCATAACCCAACACTAAACCAAACGTACACCACAGCTGCTTTTTACGGTATGCCGCCGCGCCTTGTTGTTTTAACTGTGGCAGCATTAACTGCCAGCCGCGATAGTTGGCCCACAACAGGCCGCTAACAAACAGCGTAAAGGCGCTAATTGGCCCCCAGGCACCGGCAGTAAACTCGTAGCTGACGGTTAACAGCACACCACAGCCTAGCACCCAAGCAATAGTAAGGTTACGTAGTGTAATTAGCTGCTGTTTTTGCTTAGTGCTGTTGGCGCGTTTTATCGGCTGGCGCATACCGGCAATAACGGCAACCACGCCAGCCAGTGCACCCAGCATGGCACCGCCCAGCAGTAAGGCAGCTTTTCCCAGCCATGAGCTTTGGCTGGCGGCTGCCGTACTTGCCGTGGCCGCTGCTATCGGCGGGCTGGCCAGTGTTAAGGCGCTGCAAATGGCTGTGGTTAGCCCAAGGCCGGGTGCGGTGGTTAATATCAGCTTGCCGTATTTGGCCAGTAACTGGACTTTTAACAGTTCGCGCACCCGCTGTAGTTTTTTACGTACATTGCTCTCGCTTAAACCAAGTAGTTCAGCTACCTGTTGGCTGTTTTGCTCTTCGCGGTAAAACAGCAGCACGATTTCACGGCTGTCTTCAGGTAACTGGCTGATAAAATCCGCCATTATATGGTTTTGCTGTGCTTTGGCTAAGTCGTCATCCAGCTCAAGTTCGCTGGCAAACTCTGCCAGTGCTGCATCAGCATCATCACCGGTGAGAGTACTGCCAACTTTGTTATCGCGCAGGTAGTTAAAGGCACGGTAGCGCGTTATCTGGCGTACCCAGGGCAAAAAGCTAGCCGGGTTTTGTAAGGTATTCAGTTGCTGCCAGATATGAATAAACACCTGCTGGGTAATATCTTCACTGGCGTCTAAATCTTTAACAATAGCCAGTGCAATGCTGTTGACACTGCGCTGACAGCGCGCCACTAAACGTTCAAAGGCGTTAATATTACCTTGCTGCGCGGCAGTAACGTCAGGAATAAGCTGCTGCTCTGTAAATGTGATAGCCATAATGCTTACTCCTGCAGTGCGCTGATAATCTGGTTTGCTAACCACGCTGGCTGATCCAGCATAATAAAATGCCGCGATTGCTCATTAAACTCAAGCGTGGCATGGGCAATGCTGGCAATTTGTTCTTGATACAAGGCTTTGGCTCGTTCCCTGTCAGCGTTTGATGTTAAAGCCCCACCGGCACCAAGTAACAGCACTTTGCTTTTAATTTGATGTACTACCGGGCGCAAATCCGTTGTCAGTAGCTCATATACCGCCTGACCAGCAGCTTTAGGATCAGAGCGTGTCGCCATATCCAGCACCTGCTGCTGATGCTGTTGTGATGTGGCCTGAATAAACAGCCCTTGTGCCGTCATGGCGGACAACTGCTGTGGGCTCATTTGTTGATACTGCTGGCGCAGGTAATCGGCCTGTCCCTGCATCATCGCAACCGTGGTATCGTTAGTGCGACTAAACACCGGTGCCAGATAGGGCAGGCCGTCTACAGCAATCACAGTGCCAATCATTTCCGGCGCGCGGCTGGCGAGGTTAAATGCCATAAAAGCCCCTAAACTGTGGCCAACAATTGCAGGCTGTTTTAGGTGGTGTTGATTAATATATTGCAGCAGTTCTTGTGTAACGGTGGGTAGCAACTCACCATCAATGGCTGGTTTACCAGCAAAACCGGCAATACTGATTAAATGCAGCTGATATTGACCTGAGAGCGCTTCGGCTGTTGGCCGCCATACGCTGGCGTCCGACATTAGCCCTGGTATCATAATCACCGGTTTGCCTTTGCCAATAACCTCAACACTAAAGCTTTCAGCCGCTTTACTACTAAAATTGGCCGCCAGCATACCGCCAACGATGGTTAGGCTAATGGCGAAGTGGGTCCAAAAGCCGGGGTGCTTTTTATGGTTGTTCTCGTTAGAAGGTTTCATTTTAGGTCCTTAATAAGTTATGAGTAACATTACCAAGTACCGCCAGCAAAACGGGCTGTGACAAAAAAACTGAAAAATATTTTAACGGTAACAAAACTGGAGCGGGTGGCGGGAATCGAACCCGTGTCTAAAGCTTGGCAAGCTTTGCGGGGTAGTTGAGCTACACTCAGTTACACAGTATGCTGACCAAGCAACAGTAAGTGGAGTATATCGGTGATAAATATCCAAATAGACAACCCAGCATTGGAAGCGGATTTAAAACAAGCTTTTGGCGACAATCCGCAATCGGTCGCGCACGCTTTTGCTGAGTTTGTGCAGGCAAAACGTATTGGCGATGACATTAAGGTGTCACTAAGTCAGTTAGAGCAAGGGCAAGCACTTAACTCTGCCGACGTATTTAACAGCATTCGCGCCAGGTATGAGTAAACTCACACTCGCTTTTTCACCCAGAGCTAGCGAGCGCTTAGGGCAAATAGCAGCACACTTGTCTGAGCAAAGTTTATCAAATGCATTTGTTATCGATTATCTGAATCAATTTGAGTTGTGGCTGAATAAAGTACTGCTGGAGTTTCCGGATTCAGGTGTGCCTATGCCGCAATTTGGCGCTGATATAAGAAAAATCTGCTATAAAAAAATACAGTTTTGTTTATCGCGTGACGGTAGAGCAAATTGAAATTTTGACGGTGTATCGAGAAAACTTACCTTAAAACTGGAGCGGGTGGCGGGAATCGAACCCGTGTCTAAAGCTTGGGAAGCTTTCGTTCTACCATTGAACTACACCCGCAGAACAGGCAACCACAGTAATGGAATGCTGCTTCAGCCGTCAACCAGATAAAATACTTTTTTCTTTGTACCTGTTACGCTAATGTAAGTGCTAAGCCAAACTTCAAGGAGATGAGGTGCTTAGTATTTACGAAACATTTAATGCTGCGCTTTATGCGCAAATTAATTACAGTAAAAACCAATTTTTAACCTTTAATTTAATATTAATTTGACAAAAATAACCCCTGTTGTGAGAATGCGCGACCTTATGAGTTAGGTTTTTGATTCATGGTCTTGTTTTTACTGGGGTAGTTGCAGCATGCACAATCAGCAGTTCGATGGTGTTATCTTGGAAGATAAGTGGGGTAAAACTTACCTCTGCAGCAACTGCCTGTTAGCCTTTGCTTCGCTTGGCGAGAGCCAGATTTGGGAAGTAAAAGACGCCATTTTCTGTAGTTATTTTCTGCACGATTTAGAACCCTATTGGGACCTGCGGCAAATCTGGACAGACGTTTACCGTCATGCCCGGCCGTGGGAATATGACTTGTCGGGCTACTCTGATTTTCAGCTACGCGATACACTAATACAGATGTTTGCCCAGCAGGAAATATGGTTATGGCAGTTAACCGAAGGTTGGGGCCAGCCACCTAAAGGTAACGGCATTGGCGATGGCGGTTTAGTCGCAGGCAGCAGTAGCACAACCCCCTTACCGATAACGAAAAAAACCAACAAACCCGGTGGTGGTTTAGCAGACACTAACGCTGTTTCGTCGACAACGGCCACTCATAGTAGTGAAGTTAAGCCAACCAATACGGCATCAACAAATCGGAGCGTTACCGAGCGGTATGGTGACAATGAAGCGGTTTGGGTAATTGATGAACAAGGTAGGCCGGTATCGGTTACCGCCAGCTTGGGTAGCACTTATAGTGATGCGCGTTCGTCGCAGGAAAAGAAACATCAGCGAACGGTAGGGGGCGATGTCCGGTTAGATACCGACGATGGCGGGCATATAATCGGCCACCGTTTTATGAGTGACCAAGGCTTAAAAAACCTGTTCCCGCAGGATGCTAACTTAAACCGTGGCGCTTATAAATCCATGGAAAATGAATGGGAAGACTGGACCAAAGAAGGCTACGAAGTTAGGTTAACGGTAGAATTGGACCCGCCAGGAAATGCGCGGCCAGATAACATCATTGCCGAGTATCAAGTTTTTGATAAAGTGTCGGGCCAGATGGTGTTTGAACGTGATCATGAATTTAATAATCAACATGGTGAAGCGTTTGAGCGGGTCGCCCGCAAAAATATGCAGGATTACAGAGGTTAACGATGAATATCGATCCAAAATATATCCAGGAATTAGCAGAACTGGTGTTGCGATGTAAGCGCGTTGTTGAAACAGAAAGCTGGGACGCATTGGTTTTTGTATTTGATGTTAGCGAGGGGCATATGGCTAACTCTGGATTTATCTATATTGGCGAAGAGATCATTCCGGCATCAGCAAGAATAACCGATGACAAAATGGCTTTGAGCAATAAAATCCGTGAGTTTCAAAATGCCATATTTGAAGCCTGCGGCCATAAATTTGTGCAACTGCTTATTCAAATGAACTCGGCCGGTAAAATTCATATCGACTTTGAGTTTGATAACCCCAAACGTTGGAATATGGGCCCGGCTAACTACCGCGCAATGCGCGAGCAGTTACGCCCGGTGTTTAACTGAGAGCTGCTATGCGTTTAGGGCTAAGCCTATTATTATTGCTGTCTGTTCCCGCCTTGGGTGCCGTGCAATTTAGCCAAGCGGAATGCCAGGCGTTAAACACTGAGCGGCTGGATATTCGTAAGCAGCTGCGCCAGCCTTATACCGCTGAACAGGGCGAGCAGTTGCAGGCGCGACAAAAAAAACTACTGCAGTTGCTTAAACATCACTGTAAAAAGCCGGTAAAGGCGCCGCCAGCTAATGAGTTGCCGCGGTTACCGTAAAGCGGGTTAAGCCAATAAGTTGTTCTGACTCGGTAATAACTTTTACCTGCCACTGGCCTTGGGCGTTGGCCGGAAAGTTCTGTTTATGGCTCCAGGCGCGGTAGCCCTGCTCTCGGCCTCCGCTAATATCCAGCATAATTCGATCGACCTCTTTGCCATTGTGCAGCCAAACATGAAACACCTTTTCACGTAAACCACGAGGCACTGTAACCGCGGTAAAACTGTACAACCCCTGTTGGTGTAAGCGGGTAGCGTCGAGGTGTTGAATACTGCGGCCGGGTTTTCGCTGTTGCTGGTCGACGTTGTGTGACAAGGTAATGGTACTTAAACGCAGCGCAGCCGGTGGCACAAAACTGCGTAGTTGCCACAACCCCGCGCTTAAGGCTGCCAGTAACAGTACGGTAAGTGGAAAACGCCACCAGTGGCCGTTAGGCATTAGCGCCCCCAAGCTTGGGAGGCTGAGCACACCGGCGATGGCTAGTGTGGCGGCCAGGCTTTGGCTGGTGGTAAGTTGCAACAATAAGGGCAGTACCACTAACAACACTACAAACAAGGCAAAGGCATGAAATACCACAAATAAGGTGCGATGCGGCGCCAGTTTTTTGTAATAAATTGGGTCAATTAATGATACCAGCGCACACAACATAATAAGCACGGTAAAGATGGCTTGAGCATGATCCCAGTGGGTCACGGCCAGGAAAAAGGGCAGGGCAAAAAATAAGCTTTCCTGATGCACCATTTGCAACACAAAGCGCACGATATTAGGAGACAGCGCAATGCCAAAGCGCTTTTCTACGCGTTCACGCAGCCAGTTATCCAATAACAACCATAGCCAGCTGAGTAGTAAACACAGTGCAATAAGTTGTGCCAGCGACTCTTTGCGGTCTACCAATATATAGCTGGCGATGCCAGAGGCGAATGCCAATACGGCCATTAAACCCGGGTAGCGCTGTAAGGGCGTATGTATTTGCAGCAGCAGATTTTTGGGCCAGTACATCTTTAGGGGGAAACTCCGCCTTGTGTTGCTCTGTTATAAGCAACAGAAGATAGCGGAGTATAGCTTAACCGTGGCTGTCTCACCTCGTGAGAATGATTAAGTTTGTGAAATTACGCCTCTATCTGTCATTAACTGTGCAATTTCTGGCAAGCTGGCTGGGTCGTCGATAGTTGACGGCACGGTATATTGGCTGCCATCGGCTATTTGCCGCAGTAGCTTACGCAAAATTTTACCGGAGCGGGTTTTAGGTAAGCGTTTAACAATAACCGCTTTTTTAAAACAGGCTAGGGCACCAATTTCCTGCCGTACCATAGCAACCAGCTCGGCTTCCAGAATGGTTTCGTCAACGTCGATACCATTTTTAATCAGCACCAGGGCTAAAGGTTGCTGACCTTTGATCGGCTCGTTAATACCAATAACACAACACTCGGCTATGGCCGGATGGCTAGACACGATTTGCTCCATCTCACCGGTAGATAAGCGATGGCCTGCAACGTTAATAACATCGTCGGTACGGCCCATAACAAACAAATAACCGTCCTCGTCGATATAACCGCCGTCGCCACTGGCATAGTAGCCAGGGAAGGTAGATAAATAGCCGTCTACATAGCGTTCGTCATTCCCCCAAATGGTGGTTAGGCAGCCCGGGGGGAGTGGTAGTTGCAGCGCAATATAGCCTTGCTCATTGGCTTTTACTGCCTGGCCGTTGTCATTAAGAATGTGTATGTTAAAACCGGGTACCGGTACTGTCGATGACCCCGGTTTGGCTGGCATTAATTCAATGCCTGCCGGATTAGCCGCGATTGGCCAGCCGGTTTCGGTTTGCCACCAGTGATCTATTACTGGCTTGGCTAGTTTGTCGCTAACCCAATGATAAGTGGCCGGGTCTAGCCGCTCTCCGGCCATAAAAATGCTGCGCAGGGCCGATAAGTCATATTGCTGCAATGCGGCGTCCGGGTCTTCTTTTCGAATGGCTCTAAAGGCGGTGGGTGCCGCAAATAAAATATTAACTTTATACTCAGCACACACCCGCCAGAATGCCCCCGCGTCTGGGGTAAATACGGGCTTACCTTCATATAAAATAGTGGTGCAGCCCGCTATGAGTGGGCCATATACAATATAAGAGTGACCTACCACCCAGCCAACATCTGATGCGGCCCAAAACACATCGCCCGCTTTGGCGTTATACACCGCTTGCATACTGTAATTCAGTGCTACGGCATGGCCGCCATTGTCGCGTACAACCCCTTTGGGTTTGCCTGTGGTGCCAGAGGTGTACAACACGTATAGCGGATCGGTGGCTTTTACCGGCTCGCAGGCAGCAGGCTCGGCTTTGGCCATGGCTAATTGCCAATCTAAGTCGCGGCCGTTTTGCATTGGCGCGGGCAACTGCGGGCGCTGAAAAATGACGCAGCGTTCGGGTTTGTGCTCTGCTTTAACAATGGCGTCATCCAGTAGCGGTTTATAGGCAATTAGTTTGCTTATTTCGATACCACAAGAGGCACTTACCACCACTTTAGGTTTGGCATCATCAATACGCAGCGCCAGTTCATGGGCGGAGAAACCACCAAACACTACCGAGTGCACCGCGCCTAAGCGGGCCACTGCCAACATGGCTATGGCTGCTTGTGGGATCATGGGCATATAGATAACAACCCGATCGCCTTTACTAACGCCTAGCGCTTTTAACACACCGGCAAAACGCGCGACATCGTCCCGCAGCTGCAAATAGCTAAATTGCTGTTTGGTGTTGGTCACCGGCGAGTCGTAAATAAGTGCGGTTTGTTCACCGCGGCCTTGTTCTATATGGTAATCAAGCGCGAGGTAAGCGGTATTGAGTACGCCATCAGTAAACCATTGATAATGGTTCGCATCCTGCTGTTGCACAATGCTGTTTGGTGTTTTGTACCAGCTAAGCTTTTCAGCCTGATGACGCCAGAATAGCTCTGGTGCGCTAATAGATTGTTTATGTTGTTGATAATATTGGCTTTGGGAATTGATAACCATAATAGCGCCCTCGGAGCGTGCATAAAGTGGCAACGATAATACCTCTACTGTAGCGAATAATTGCACTTTAAGAACTTAGACTTAAGGTGCATAGACTTTAGGAGAATAGACTTTAGGCGAAGCGCAGTAAGTACTAAACCTTGTATGGTTGAGGCGTATATGGTCTGATCACAGCAAAGTTGATGTAAACAGGCATAATTTATGGCAATTCAGATATCAAACAGCGTACAGCTGGCCGACAATGAGTTGGAATGGCAGTTTATTCGTTCCAGCGGCGCAGGTGGCCAACACGTGAACAAGGTTTCCACGGCCGCCCAGCTGATTTTTGATATTAGCGCGTCCAGCTTGCCGCAATTTTATAAAGATAAATTGTTGGGCAAGTCAGACCATCGTATTACTCAAAGTGGCAAAATCATTATTAAATGCCAGCAAAGCCGCAGTCAGGAAATGAACCGCGAGCAAGCGTTGGCGCAGTTTATAGAGTTGGTGCAATCCGCCGCACGGGTGGCAAAAAAACGTATTGCCACCAAAGCGACTTACGGCAGCCAGCAGCGGCGGCTGGAACACAAAAAACAACGTGGCGCGACGAAAGCACTGCGCCAGGGCAAGCCGCAGGTTTAGCTAGCTGTAGGGAGTTTAGCGGGTAAGCTACGAACCTGTTTACCCACGCTAACACGCCCTGAACCCGTCCATGGCGGCTCGTTTCCGCCCGTCCAGGGCTTCAACGGTTAGCTTAGGGTAATCAGGTTCTCGTTATTTTTACAACGCCCGGGCGCGAATCGATTTACCTTTAATCTTGCCTTCGGCAATAAGTTGAAGCGCCAGCCTGACAGCAGAACGCTTAACCGCGACAAAACTCCAGATGTCGTGCAATTGAATTTTGCCTAAATCATCATTCGTCAGTTGCTTACTGGCGGTGAGGGCACCAACAATATCACCGGCACGGATTTTATGTTTTTTGCCACCATCCAATTGCAAGGTAGCCATTAGCGGTTTGGCTGGTGCCTGCGTTGACATAGCTATTGCAGGCAGTTCAGCACCTTCAATTTTAATGCCTAAGCCATCTTCCAATGGGATAAGCTTGCCGGCATCGCTGGCGGTAAACAGGCTAATTGCCATGCCACTTTGACCCGCGCGGCCGGTGCGACCAATACGGTGGGTGTGAGTGTCGGCGTCGTGTGCTAATTGGTAGTTAAATACCGCATCTACACTGCTAATATCTAAACCGCGGGCGGCTACGTCGGTAGCTACTAAAATGCAGGCACTGCCGTTGGCAAACTGTACTAGTGTTTGATCGCGGTCTTTTTGCTCCATATCACCATGCAGGGCCAGCACACTAAAGCCATAGTCGTGCAGTGCATCGGCAACATCTTGCGTTTCGCGTTTGGTATTACAAAACACCATACTGCTTTGGCCCTGATACGTTAGCAATAAGCTGCGTAAAGCCGTTAAACGGTGGTGGTTGTCGCTAACCTGAAAAAACAACTGCTCAATACTACTGGTGTTATGCTGTTCTTCAACCGTGACACGCAAGGGGTTATTGAGTAAACGCTCACTAAGCTTGGCAATAGCATTGGGGTAAGTTGCGCTAAACAGCAGTGTTTGGCGTGCAGCAGGGGCTTTGGCAATAACGGCGTCTAAATCAGCCTGAAAGCCCATTTCCAGCATGCGGTCTGCTTCATCCAGCACCAGTGTGGTTAAATCATCCAGCTTTAAGCGATTTTGCTCTAAGTGATCAATAACCCGGCCCGGTGTGCCGACAATAATATGCGCGCCGTGCTCAAGTGAGCCAATTTGCGGGCCCAATGGCACACCACCACAAAGGGTAAGAATTTTAATATTGTGAATGCTACGTGCCAGTTTGCGCAGTTCTGCCGCCACTTGATCGGCCAGCTCGCGGGTGGGGCACAGTACTAATGTTTGTACACGAAAATATTTTACATCCAGCTTGGCCAGCAAGCCCAAACCAAAGGCCGCTGTTTTGCCTGAGCCGGTTTTAGCCTGAGCAATGACATCTTGCCCCGCTAGTATGGCGGGCAGTGCCTGCGCCTGTATAGCGGTCATGCTGGTGTAGCCTAAATCATTCAAATTACTAACTAAAGCAACGGGTAAGGCTAGGCTGGAAAAGGAAGTATCGGTCATGTAGGCGCTCCGCCAAAAGTAACACTGCGGGCCTGGGCCAGCAAAAGGGGCGGCATTGTAGCAGAATGCGCAGGCTTTGCATCTGTCTGCTGCTGAAAAAAGCAGCAGAGCATGATTTGGATAACCAGTGTCATCGGTTTGCTCACGCTAACACGCCGTAAACCCATCCCTGGGGGCTCGTTTCCGCCCATCCGGGGCTTCAACGGTTAGCTTAGAACAAACCGATTCTGTGTTGCTTCGACGTATGCTACGACACGCTTTTTAATAACATCATTGCTTTGGCATTAAATCCAGTAGCGCAATTACCGTGGCTTCAACGCCTTTAGTCACTGCCGGTTCTGGGCTAATTTTAAACAACGGGCTGTGGTGGCTGGGCACGGCCGGGCCACCGGCTTTCTCGGCGGCAAACGCCTCTGGTGGTGTGCCGCCTACAGCAAAATACGTGCTAGGAATATAGGGCTTGGTGGTAAAAAACGGAAAGTCTTCTGCACCCATGCCCAGCCGGCGGTAATTTTCGTCAAACACCGGTTCGCCCATGTTGGCGGCCCAGGCTTTTTTCAGCCGCTGTGTCAGTGGAATATCATTTACGGTGGGTGGTGTGGGTTCATCATCGATAATCACTTCTGGCAGTTTATCTTCTGGTAAACCAGCAGCTCGGCCCAGATTTTCAGCAACGCGTTTAATGGCAGCCATTAAATACTCTCGCGTTTCCCAGCTATCGTTACGTACGGTGAGTTGTAAATGCGCTTTGTCGGAGATGATATTGTGCTTGGTGCCACTGTGAAAGGCGCCCACGGTAATAAGTGCAGGCTCTTTAGGGGCAATCTCGCGGCTAACAATAGTTTGTAGGGCGAGTACAATTTGTGCCCCCAGTACGATAGGGTCTTTGCCTCTGTGCGGGCTGGCACCATGCGCGCCCACGCCGTGAACAATAATATCGACACTGTCGACACCTGAGTATGGCGATCCTTCTACAGCGACAATTTTACCCGTCTCAATTTCAGAAGAAACATGAAACGCCAGGGCGTAATCAGGTTGGCCAAAGCGGCCCCAAATATTGTCTTGCATCATGCCTTTAGCGCCGCCAACACGCTCTTCAGCGGGCTGCCCTACCAGCATTAAAGTGCCAGACCAGGCGTTTTTCATTGCGGCCATGCGTCTTGCGGTGCCTACCAGGCTGGTAATATGCACATCGTGCCCGCAGGCGTGCATCACATTGACCTTGTTACCGTCCCAATCTGTTTGTGTGGCTTTGGATGCATAGGGCAGGCCAGACTTTTCCTCTACCGGCAGACCATCCATATCTGCGCGCATCATTACCAGTGGGCCCGGGCCATTTTTCATCATGGCAACTATGCCGGTTTTACCCACCCCTTCGGTTACCTCAAAACCCGCTGCGCGCAGCTCTTGGGCTAGTCGCTTAGCGGTTTGAGTTTCCATGTGCGACAGTTCTGGGTGTTGATGAAAGTGCTTAAACAGCGCACCTAAATGGGTTTGGTAGTCTTGTTGAATATGTTCAGATAAGGTGCTTGCCGTTGCAGCGCTAAGGCTGCCAAAGCAGAGTAAAGTGGCCAGAAGCGTTTTTTTCATTGTTATCATGCCTGCAGGAGTAAGAACTGCATGTAACCTAACGCTGAATTAACAAAAACGCTAGCCTTTGCGACCAACGACAACTAGGTTGCGTTGCTATCCTGTTGCGTTACTATCCTTTATTGGCTTTGTTTTCCAAAGGTTGCTTCGAGCTTGGTTCTGTTTCACCTTTTGGTAAACTAACAACTTGATCTGCAGACGTTGGCAGAGTTTTACCCAAGAAGCTGCCACCGCGCTCTATACTTAAGTCGTCACAGTGAATTACGCCATGTGCTTTACCCTGTGGCAAAATTTCAACGCTATTGGCATAACACTCACCATCGAACAGGCCATTAATGATGACTTTGTCTGCCGTAACCTCGCCTTTAATGCGGCCGGATACGCTAATAACCAGGGTATGGTCGCTGACTATTTTCCCTTCAACGTAACCATCTACCTGAATATCACCGTTTAATCGGATACTCCCGTTAGCTGAGCATCCTTGTGCGATGACAGTTGTAACTGAGTGCTTGCCTTTGTTTCCAGCATGCTTACCAAAGAGTCCCATTTAATGCTCCTTTCCTTTTCAAAAACCAGATCAAAATTGGCAGAGTCCCAGTCCATAAAGCTCTGTGGATTCAGTGCCCGATCAAGGAAATGTACTTCATAATGCAAATGTGGTGCCGTAGACAGCCCCGTATTGCCGGAAGTAGCAATAAGTTCGCCCTTGTGCACAAAATGCCCACTTTTTACTTTGAAATCATTAAGATGTGCATATAGCGTTGAAAAACCATAGGCATGGCGAATTTTTAGTAGATTACCAAAACCTTCTTTACTGTTACGCACAACTTCAACTACGCCATCCGCAGGGGCATAGATAGGCGTACCTTTACTGGCAGATAAATCGACACCTTTGTGATGCGTTTGCTTACCAATAATGGGATGGTCGCGCAGGCCAAAACGTGATGAGCGCCGTCTAAATTCTAGTGGGGAACCATTAGGAACCAGTTGCAGCATGGCGTGTCTGGCGACGGAGTTAATGCTGGCGGTATCCAGCCTGTCTTCTAAGTTTTGCGGATAATGTTGTTCTAAACCCAATGCCAGCTCTATTTCACCTACGCGATTTACCACCTGCAGCATTTCGTCTTGCTTTAATGCTAATTCTTGTTCAAGTTGCTGTTTGCTGCCTTGTAATGTGGCAATTTCATTGCGTAAGGTGCTGGCTTGAACCGCTAACTGCTGATGCTGTGCCTGACTTTTGTCAACCGTACGTAGTAGATACTCTATTACCGCTGCAGTAATAATTAGGCCAAACAATAACAGCCAGGTTGCAATAATTGCGTTGCGTTTGAATAGCTTGCTGATATTAAAATGGCGGGTACCATTGATGGTCGAAACAGAAATGATAATACGATCTTTCATTTGGGTCAGATTTCGCTCAATGGCTAGAGGTTGCTCAGGGGGGTAAAAATAGGGGCCTTTGCTGTCGGTGTCAAGAATTTAGTTCTAATGCTAATACATTGTTAGCAAGTAAACATGGGCTAAAGGGACAAAAAATTTGATGAGATTAGCCGGCTGAGACGTTTATCCCAACCGGCTTACCTGCGTACTTAATGATCGGCGTGACCATCTAAACCATGCACATGGCCATGGTCTAACTCTTCTTCAGTGGCATCACGTACCAGCATTACTTCAACATCAAAGCTTAAATCAATGCCTGAAAGTGGGTGATTCCCATCGACGACGACTTCGTCCTCGGTAACTTCCAGCACAATAACTGACTGCTCGCGGCCATCTGGCCCTGCTGCACGAAAACGCATGCCAACAGACACATCCATGCCATCAAACATAGATTTAGGCACAGCCTGTGTTAACGCATCGTGGCGCTCACCATAGGCTTCTGCGGCTTTAATATCAGCTTTGAACTTAGCACCGGCAGCTTTTCCGGCCAGCGCTTGCTCTAGCCCTGGGATCAGTGAGCCGTGGCCAAATAAGAAGACTAAAGGTTCGCCGCCGACAGACGTATCTAATTCGTTACCTTGAGGGTCGGTAACGGTGTAATGCATGGCGACAACTTTGTCCTGAGAAATGGTCATGAAAACCTCTTTAATTTAACGAGTAAGGTAACGGCGTAATGTGCAGTGCCGGGGCACTGTCACTGCTTAGCCGTAATGAGTCTGCCGGTGTTATGTCGTTGGGCAAAACCGCAATTATCCATAATTGATTATGAATATTTGCCGCATTAACAACCTGGCCGCTCCGGCGCCAGTTTTCGCCTAATTGTATGTCGATGTCGGTGCCTGCTGCAGGTAGCTCTGCACTGTCGGCTTGTAATATAAACGCGGCTCTTTTATTGCCACCACGGTATTTAAGCCTGGCAACCGTTTCCTGCCCAATATAGCAGCCCTTACTAAAGCTAATAGCATCAAGTGCTTGTAAGTTAAGCATTTGCGGCACAAACTCGCCAATTAATCCCTGCTCAAGATAGCTAAAGCCGTGCTTAATATGCTGTACCAGCCAAACTGTAGGTGCGGCGAAGGGTAATGGTTGTTGCATCAGCGTGCGGGCATCATCCAATGGCATTAATAGTAAAAAGTGGTCGTCGGTTAATGCCAGAAGCAACGCACCGTTACTGCGACTAAGGCCACCATGTTTAGGCACGTCGAAGCCAAGTTGTTGTATCAAACTGGCCACATTATCACCACCTAAACCAAAACAGGCGAATTGTGACTGACCGGCGTCAAAACTCACTTTGGAAAATACACCAAACTTTTTCCATTGTGCGGTCGATGCGGTCAGTTCGTCGCGAAACGCTACTGTAATTAGCTGATCGCCATAGGTAGCAAGATAAAATTGTGACCACATTTTACCTTTGGCATCGCAGTGCGCACCATGTAAAAAATTGCTATCGGTTAACTGATCCACATCACAGGTGATTTGACCTTGTAAATATTTACGATTATCAATGCCGCCAACGAGTAAACTCTCAAAGGCGGGGAGTGGGGCAATAAAAGCGCCCTGAACCTGAGTGGATAAAGATGCGTATTGATCTGCGGTTAGCCAGGAAGTATGCATATAAATTGGGTACTCAATTTCAGCCGGACAACATATAAGGCTATGATTGGGGGAAAGCAGGAAAAGCTCAACCCCGTTTAATGAATTTTGTTAGAATTGACCACAATCATTGTTGATCCACTCGATCAGACAACTTTTATCAAGGAAATTTATGCCAGAGTTAATGATTAAGCCTCGACTACGTTGGGCCTGCCGGCGCGGTATGTTGGAACTTGATGTGTTATTAGCCCCCTTTGTTGAAGCTGGATATGACGCGTTAACGTTAGATCAAAAAAGAGATTTTGAACGATTACTCTCTTGCGATGATCCAGACTTATTTTCCTGGTTTATGGGCCATGCAACGTCACCCGATCCGGCAATACAAGCTTTAATCAAGTTGATTCTGGATCGTGTCCGCGTTTAACGTTGTACTAACGCCATCACGCTATGCCCGTCTTGGGTTACTGCTGCTGGCGTTGTTGCCTGTTTTGGTGTTAGCAACCCATCCGCTTGAAGGGGGGTGGCGCTATGCCCTGCTAATGTTGTCATTTGGGTATTACTGGCAATGCTATAGCCAGTTTAGCCAGCTTGAGCAGAGCACAATATTTACCCTTACGGCACAAGGACGATTACAAAGCGCTAATGCAAACCTGCCCTCAGGACAGTTAATCGCCGGGGGGCTTGTTAGCCAATATGTTCTAAAGCTGTGCTGGCGGTGTGATGACGGTGATGTGGTGCATCAACGCTGGATATTTGCCGATCAGTGCACAGATACGGAATATAGGGCTTTAGCTCGCTTGGTGAATCAAACTCATTGGCAACCGAGGCAGGCCAACGTCTGATGCGATGGCTTGCCCCAATATTGGTGTATCAAGTTTAACGTATTTTGGAGATTAGTTTGTCAACGGCGTTAGTATCGTCGGCTCGCTATTTGTCAGTAAATCTGGGTAGTCAAGATTATAGTGCAGTCCACGGCTTTCTTGGCGTTGCATTGCACAACGAATAATGAGTTCGGCTACCTGCACCAGGTTACGTAGTTCTAACAAGTTGTGACTTATGCGAAAGTGGTTGTAGTACTCATGTATTTCACGTTGTAATAGCTCTACCCTATGCAGTGCACGCTCTAGTCGTTTATTGGTACGTACGATGCCAACGTAGTCCCACATAAATAAGCGCAGTTCATGCCAATTGTGTGTAATAACCACTTCTTCATCTGAGTCGCTTACCCTGCTGTCGTCCCACTGCGGTAATAATGGCAATGCGCTGGTAACATCTAACTGCGCCAAAATATGCTTGGCAGCCGCTTGAGCAAATACTACACATTCGAGCAATGAATTACTCGCCATACGATTGGCACCGTGAAGTCCGGTGTACGCAACTTCACCGATAGCATACAGATTAGTAATGTCGGTTTGGCCATTAAGATTAGTCATAACGCCCCCACAGGTGTAATGGGCGGCAGGTACAACGGGAATAGGTTGCCGTGTTATATCAATACCCACACTTAAGCATTTAGCGTAAATAGTAGGGAAATGCTCAATAATAAAATTTTTCGGCTTATGGCTGATATCTAAATACACGCAATGCGTGCCCAGTCGTTTCATTTCAAAATCAATTGCCCGCGCAACAATATCACGTGGTGCCAGCTCAGCGCGTTCATCGAAATCTGGCATAAAGCGGCTGCCATCCGGCCGCTTTAAGTAAGCGCCTTCTCCTCGCATTGCTTCTGTAATTAAAAAGTTAGGCGCGTCCGGGTGATACAAGCTGGTTGGGTGAAACTGGTTAAACTCCATATTCGCTACCTGGCAACCAGCACGCCACGCCATGGCAATACCGTCGCCACTGGCGACGTCTGGGTTGCTGGTGTACAAATACACTTTACTGGCACCGCCGGTAGCTAATGCAATAAATCGGGCTTTTACCAGCTCAACTTTGGCGGCCGTTTTATTCCAAACGTAAGCACCGTAACAGCGTTTAGGATCCTGGTTAATTTTGCGGCCATTAATTAAATCTATTGCGTTGTAGTTTTCCAGCAGGTGAATATTCGGATGCGCTTTTACTTTATCAACTAAGGTAATTTGTACGGCCTGACCGGTAGCATCGGCTGCATGTAAAATGCGGCGATGACTATGGCCGCCTTCCCGCGTTAGGTGGTACTTCAGGCTGCCATCTTCACCTTGATATTGATCAAACGGAACGCCTTGGGCTATAAGCCATTCCATCGCACTTTTGGCATTGCCTGCGGTAAATTGTACTGCTGCTTCATTACACAAGCCAGCGCCGGCGACAAGGGTGTCGTTTACGTGTGACGCAATACTGTCGTTTTCATCAAATACTGCAGCAATGCCACCTTGCGCATACAGCGTAGATCCTTCGCGTAATGGGCCTTTACTTAACACCAGTACATTGGCGTTATCAGCCAGTTGCAGCGCGAGTGACAAGCCTGCTGCGCCACTACCAATAATTAAAACGTCACAGAGATATTCTTTTGCTTGCGTCATGCGATACACTTGTCATCAGTGGAATTGAGCCTATTGTAGCTTTTTTGCCATATTTAACAGAACTATTTCTGCGGTATACGGTCTTATCTTCATGCTAGACCAGCGCCAGTTAGCTTAATAATTAGTATTACAGGGGATTAGCTCGAACATGAGCGAGCAAGAATTGGACTGGCAGATTGTCCAGCGTGTACAGCAAGGCGATAAAGCCGCGTTTAATGTACTAGTGAAAAAATATCAGCATCGTATTGCGAACTTAATTTCGCGTTATGTCTCTAACCACGGAGACGTAGCAGATGTAGCCCAGGAAGCTTTTATTAAAGCGTATCGGGCTATTCCAGGCTTTCGCGGTGAAAGTGCGTTTTATACCTGGCTGTATCGTATTGCGGTTAACAGTGCTAAAAATTATCTGGTTGCCAATGGGCGTAAGCCTCCGGCAACAGATGTTGACGCTGAAGATGCTGAATATTTTGAGGGCAGTGATGCGTTAAAAGAACAGGACTCACCAGAGCAGCTATTGTTGTCTGATGAGATCCGACATGTGGTGTTTAGCACCATTGAAAAACTGCCGGACGAGCTGCGTACTGCAATTACATTACGTGAGCTGGAAGGGTTAAGTTATGAAGAAATTGCGGATGTTATGGGGTGCCCTATCGGCACCGTCAGAAGCCGTATTTTTCGGGCGAGAGAAGCCATTGATATACAGCTTAAACCGTTGATAAGCTAGCCATCAGGGCAAAATCAGTAACTAAGACAGGAAACATTATGTCATCAGAACATCAGGATTGGCTCTCTGCTGCCAGTGATAACAACGCACTGACCAAAGCACAGCTTGACCGCTTGCTAAGCGACGCCGAACTGCAAAACACGCTTGCGCGTTACAATCTGATTGGCGCTACTTTGCGCCGTGAGACGCACAGCCCGCTGCAAGCTAATTTTAGCGATGATGTTATGCTGCAATTAGCGGATGAGCCTGTATATAATTTGCAGTCGAATCGCAGCATGTTACAGCGTATCAAATCTGCGGTAGCCGTAGCGGCTAATGGCACTTGGTTACAGCCAGTAGCACAAGGAGCGATTGCCGCAGGTGTTGCTTTAATGGCGGTGTTTGGTGTGCAGCAATATCAACAGTCACCTGAAGCAGCTTTAAGCCCGCAGCCGTTATTGCAAACGCAGCCTATTGCTGGATTTGCAACGCCGGTCAGCTTAAGCCAAACCACCGTGTCTGATCGTTTTGCCGAGCAAGAACAGCAGGCTATGCTAGAGCAGCAAAAACGCTTGCAGGCGTTGTTAAATGCTCATCGCCAGCAGGTTAGGGTTATGGAGCAGGCCCAACAGGCTAGCCATAACACACCAGATACTGGAACTGGACAGAACGAGCAATAATGATGCGATTCTCTGGCGTATGTAGTGCCATAGTGTTAGTCGTATTGTCGGGATTTGCCCATGCTGAACAAGAAGCCTGGGCATTGTTCGACAAAGTGCAGCACGCCGTTCAACAATATAATTTCGATACCTCATTTGTCGTGCTTAAAGGCACTAAGGTTGACACCTATCGATGGTTACATGGCCGCACAGATACGCAAGAAATAGAACACCTTATTCCTCTGGATACCAGCGGCGTTGATATATTGCGTCGTGATAGTGTGGTTTATTATTTGCTTACAGACCGGCCAGCATTTGTTACCCGCAGTAGCAGTATTCCTGAACTACCATCACTGCTGTTTGAACCGAAAAGCAAGGTGAGTGAGCTTTACAATGCGATTGCAGGAAGTAGTGCGGTGATGTCTGGGCGTAATGCACAGTTATTGCGCTTAACTGCAAAGCAGAGTAGCAGATATAATTATTGGCTTTGGCTGGATGCTGAAACCGGCTTTCCTCTGCGTATCGATACCTTATCTGAACAGCAAACTCCGTTGGAACGCTGGTTAGTGACGCATATGCAAATTAGTCCTGAGTTGCCGGAAAATTTGCGCGCCTTGATGGATGCGGATCTGCCTGCCCCTGCCGACAGTATTGATAAGGCTTTACCTCAAACCAGCCATCAACTTACGTGGTTGCCAGATGGGTATCAGCAAGTGACTGAGCCTGCCACTATTCCACAATTGGAAAAAAGTTTACTGAGCTATTGGTTATTAACCGATGGTTTGCATCAGGTATCAGTGTTTGTGCAGAATTCGCAGCGGTTGCCCACTCAGGCGTATCGTGATGGCGCAACAACCATCTTTGTTCAGGCTGGTAACAAAATGGAGGTTACCGTTATCGGTCCTGTTAGCATTGATACTGCCCGCCAGTTAGCGGCATCGGTACAGTAATGGTTGAGGAAATTGCAACCGTCGTCTCTTGCAGCGATGAAGGGGTTTGGCTTACCACAACACCCGTTGCCACTTGCAATACCTGCCAGGTTAATGATGATTGCGGTACTGGCATAGTGGCAAAGACGCTGACGGCACGTAAACACCACTTTTTCGTGCCATGCACACTTAAATTGTTGCCTGGTGAGCAAGTTAAAATTGGCTTGGCTGAGCAAAGCCTGCTAATGGCTGCTCTCATGGTTTATATGCTGCCACTACTGCTATTGTTGACATTGGCGTTGCTTGCTAATGCTCTGGGCTTAAATGAAGGCGGTGTGGTGCTGTTTGGATTCAGTGGCGGATTTGCAGGCTTTATCATTGCACGTCGCTATGGACAGTATCAGGAAAAACATACACACATCCATATTATTGACGTCCTGCCTTCGCTGGGTATTCAACAGCAGATACGCTAAAACCATCAGCACCACGCAATGACACGCTGCAGTTAATAACACATAGCAAGCAGACGCGGGATAGAGTACAATTCGCGCTAATTTATCGGAATAACCCGCGTTGACGCTGACGGTGCTTTATGGCTTGGCCATCTTTGCAACCAGGTGCAACGCTCACTGTTTTGCGGACAACATGCCTAAACTAAATCACATCAGAAACTTTTCTATTATCGCCCATATCGACCACGGTAAATCGACATTGTCAGATCGGTTAATACAGTTCTGTGGCGGATTATCTGATCGCGAAATGCAACAGCAAGTGTTGGATTCAATGGATCTGGAGCGAGAGCGCGGTATTACCATTAAGGCACAAAGCGTTACGCTGTATTATAAAGCAGACGATGGTGAAACCTACCAACTGAATTTTATCGATACACCGGGCCATGTCGACTTTACCTATGAAGTAAGCCGCTCGTTGGCTGCTTGTGAAGGCGCATTGTTGGTTGTTGATGCCGGACAAGGTGTTGAAGCGCAGACCGTAGCCAATTGTTATACTGCGCTGGACATGAATTTAGAAGTTATTCCGGTACTGAATAAAATTGACTTACCACAAGCTGAACCGGAGCGGGTGGCGCAGGAAGTTGAAGATATTATCGGTATTGAAGCGATGGGTGCGGTGCAATGTTCAGCAAAAACCGGCCTTGGTATTAAAGATGTTCTCGAAACAATCGTTAAAAAAATCCCGCCACCGGAAGGCGAGCCAGAGCAGCCAACGCAAGCACTGATCATTGACTCCTGGTTTGATGCCTATCAGGGCGTTGTGTCGCTGGTAAGAATTAAACACGGCAGTATTAAAGCTAAAGATAAGATTAAAATCATGTCAACCGGTCAAGTGTACGAAGTTGATAAGGTAGGTATTTTTAGCCCTAAAGCCACCAATACTGGTGCGCTGAATACCGGTGAAGTCGGTTTTATTATTGCCGGTATTAAAGAAATTAAAGGTGCACCCGTTGGTGATACGCTCACATTGTCAAAGAACAGTGCCGAGAAGCCACTGCCAGGGTTTAAACGCATAAAACCTCAGGTTTATGCTGGTGTGTTTCCTGTATCGTCAGACGATTATGAAGACTTCCGTGATGCATTGGCTAAGTTAAGCCTGAACGATTCATCGCTGTTTTATGAACCAGAAAACTCTGCATCACTGGGTTTTGGTTTCCGTATTGGTTTCCTTGGCATGCTGCATATGGAAATCATTCAGGAACGTTTGGAGCGTGAATACGATCTGGACCTGATTACAACCGCTCCTACGGTAGTTTATGAAGTGGTCAAGAAAGACGGTACAGTTTTACTGGTAGATAACCCCAGTAGTTTGCCCGCGGTAAACGACATTGACGAAATTCGTGAGCCTATCGTTGAAGCCCATATACTGGTGCCGCAAGAATATTTAGGCAATGTTATTACGCTATGTATCGAAAAACGTGGCGTGCAAACCAATATGTTGTATCACGGCCGCCAGGTTGCCGTAACGTATGAGCTGCCAATGGCTGAAGTGGTGATGGATTTCTTTGACCGGTTAAAATCAACCAGTCGTGGATATGCCTCATTAGATTACGCGTTTAAACGCTTCCAAACGTCAAATATGCAGCGGGTAGATATTTTGATCAACGGTGAGCGGGTTGATGCGCTGGCCATTATCAGCCATGTCGATTTTGCCCAAAGTCGTGGCCGTGAATTAGCTGAAAAATTAAAAGAGCTGATCCCACGGCAGATGTTTGATATCGCCATACAGGCGGCGATTGGTAATCACGTAATTGCACGTACCACCGTTAAGCAAATGCGTAAAAACGTATTGGCTAAATGTTACGGTGGCGACATCAGTCGGAAGAAAAAATTATTACAAAAGCAAAAAGACGGTAAAAAACGTATGAAGCAGGTGGGTAATGTGGAAGTTCCACAAGAAGCCTTCTTAGCCATTTTAAAAGTTGGTAAATAATTAAGGGTTTTACATGGCAGGTTACTTTGCAATTTTTCTGGTGTTGCTAACGCTCGCCAGCGGACTTATCTGGTTACTTGATGCATTCGTGCTGGCGCCAAAACGCCAGCAAAAACTTGCCACAGCGCAAGCGGCTGCTGGTGGTAGTTTGCCAGAAGCTGCCGGTACAGAACTGGTAAAAGAGCCGCAGATTGTTGAAACGGCAAAGTCGATTTTCCCTGTCATTGCGCTGATTACCATATTCCGCTCTTTTATTTATGAGCCGTTTCAAATTCCATCTGGTTCTATGATGCCAACGCTGTTAGTCGGTGATTTTATTTTAGTGGAAAAATTCTCCTACGATGTAAAAGATCCGGTCTGGCGCAGTACGCTTTACAGCAATGCCAAACCACAGCGCGGTGACGTTGCTGTATTTAAGTACCCTGAGCAGCCGACGGTAGATTATATTAAACGTGTTATCGGCTTACCTGGCGACAGGGTGATCTACCGTAATAAACAGTTGTTTATTGAAAAGGCCTGTGCTTCAGAACTAAGCGCAGCGTGCAAAAAGCTGGAAATGGTTGAGTTGGCATTACAAAACGAAGGCGAGTTTTATCAAGAGCAGTACCCACAACGCCGTTATACCGAGCAGCTTGGCGACGTGTCACACGATATATTACAAACCCCGGCACGGCGAGAGCATACCGAGTTTTTCTTTAAACAGCGCGGCACAGCCATTGATGAATTTATTGTGCCCGATGGCCATTATTTTGTATTGGGTGACAACCGGGACAATAGCCGGGATGGCCGGTTCTGGGGTTTTGTGCCAGAAGATAACATGGTTGGCAAAGCGGTGTTTATTTGGATGAGTTTTGAATTTAATACTGACCCGAACAGCTGGATACCGGGTTGGGTACCAACAGGTGTGCGTTTTGAGCGTCTTGGCCCTATTGGCTGAGGTTTGGTACCACGCCGTTAAGAGACAAACATGCAAAAATCGTTAAATCCCCTGATAGCCCGGCTGGGCTATCAGTTTCAACAACCTGCATTACTGGAGCAGGCCCTGACACACCGCAGTTGCAAAGGTCAGCATAATGAGCGACTGGAGTATCTTGGTGATGCGGTATTAAGCCTGGTGATTGCTGAAACCCTTTACGCTAATTTCCCTAAAGCCCGCGAGGGTGATTTAACCCGTATGCGTGCAACCTTGGTAAAAGGGGTCACGTTAGCGGAAATAGCTCAAGAGCTGCGACTATCTGAATATTTACGTTTAGGCCCAGGCGAGCTTAAAAGTGGTGGCTTTCGTCGTGAGTCTATTTTAGCTGATGCCGTTGAAGCCATTTTAGGCGCTATTTACCTTGATACCGGAATGGAAGCTTGTAAAGAGCGCATCCTGTTTTGGTTCGGTTCCAGGCTGGAAACCATTACTCCCGGTGAGCAGAAAGACTCGAAAACCCTGTTGCAGGAATACCTGCAAGGGCTACGCTTAGCATTGCCGTTGTATGATGTTATTGCCACTGTTGGTGAGGCGCATCAGCAAACCTTTACTGTACGCTGCTCGGTTGCAGGTATGGATCCTTTTATCGCTACCGGCAGTTCACGCCGCAAGGCAGAGCAGGACGCCGCTCATATGGCGCTGGAAAAAATTAAGCATGACAGATAGCACTGCAACTCCAACTTATGCTGCGCTAGTGGCTATAGTTGGCCGGCCTAACGTGGGTAAGTCGACACTGCTAAACCAGTTGGTTGGGCAGAAGGTGAGTATTACGTCAAAAAAACCGCAAACCACGCGTCACCGTATTGTTGGTATAGATACTCGGGAAAATTATCAAACCGTTTATGTTGATACGCCGGGCTTACACATTGAAGAAAAACGCGCCATTAACCGCTTAATGAATAAAGCCGCTGCCAGCTCTATTTTGGATGTTGAATTTGTGCTGTTTGTGGTTGAGGGTACGCGCTGGACTGATGATGACCAAATGGTGCTAAACCGACTAATCGCGTCGAAAAAACCGGTGGTGTTGGTGGTAAACAAAGTTGATCTTTATCGCGATAAAGACACCCTGCTACCGCATTTGCAATGGTTGGGTAGTCAGCTAAGTTTTGTCGATGTAGTGCCGTTGTCTGCTGAAACAGGCGACAATATCAATGCCCTGCGGGCGGTAGTGCAAAAACACTTGCCGCCATGCGAGTTTTTCTTTCCGGATGACTATGTAACAGACCGGTCAATGCGCTTTATGGCTGCAGAAATCGTACGGGAAAAGTTAATGCGCTTTTTAGGCGACGAACTACCGTATTCGGTGACCGTAGAGATTGAACGTTTTAAGTGGGAAGAGAAACACTACCATATCGCCGCTCTGGTATTAGTTGAGCGTGAAAGCCAAAAACGTATGGTTATTGGTAATAAAGGTGAGCGTATTAAAACCATTGCCACTGAAGCACGTATTGATATGGCCGCCATGCTGGAACAACCGGTGTTCCTTCAAGTATGGGTTAAGGTGAAGTCGGGCTGGGCAGACGATGAAAGGGCACTTCGCAGCTTGGGCTACGGCGAAGACTAGCATTGCATGCACGCTGAACTTTGGCCTGCTTACATCTTACATAGCCGCCCGTTTGGCGAAGATAAGCTGATTTTGCAATTGTTGCTGCCAGAACAAGGCAGATTATCGGCAGTGGTGCGAAAGAAACAAGGTAAGCAACGATTAGCCTTGCAACCTTATCAATTGTTTATGTTGCAGTTAATCGGGCGCAGTGAGCTAAAAACGGTAAAAACGATAGACGAAGCTCAACCTGCATTTTTGTTCAGCGGTAAGGTACTTTATAGCGCAATCTATCTCAATGAACTGGTGTGTCGGTTATGGCCGGATAATTTAGCAGCAGAGCAGCTGTTTAATGTTTACCAGCAAAGCTTACACCAGCTATGGATGGTACAGCAGCAGGGGGTGGAGTTGGAGCCTTGCCTGCGAGAGTTTGAGTTTGCGCTGTTAGCAGAGCTAGGGTTGCCTATTGACTGGCAGTACGATAATTGTGGTGAAGCATTGCAAGCCAGCGCCAGTTATCAATGGCACAGCGAGTTAGGGTTTGTTGCTGCTGTCAGCGGATTTCGGGGTGAGCACTTGCTAAATATTGGCACGGGTCAGTGGCAAGATGCAGAAACACGTCGCTGTGCTAAACAGCTTAGCCGGCAAATACTCACCCCACTGCTTGGAGCTAAACCCCTTGCCAGCCGGGCGTTATTTGCGGGGCAATAATATTTTTTTCGACAATGTCCGGAGTAAGACATGCTGAATCCTATTTTTCTTGGTGTAAACATCGATCACGTTGCCACGTTGCGCCAAGCACGTGGTACTTATTACCCAGAGCCGGTTCACGCTGCGTTGATGGCTGAACAAGCAGGTGCAGATGGGATCACCGTACATTTGCGTGAAGACAGGCGGCATATTATTGACCGTGATGTGTTTGTACTGCGTCAAACCATTGCAACCCGACTTAATTTTGAAATGGCGGTAACGGACGAAATGCTTGCGATTGCTGGCAAACTTGCCCCTCATTTTGCTTGCTTTGTGCCCGAGAAACGTCAGGAGTTGACGACAGAAGGCGGTTTAGAGGTGGCCGGTCAGTTAGACCGCATCACCGATGCGGTAACTCAGATGCGTGAGCAGAATATTCTGGTGTCGTTATTTATCGATGCCGACCATGCACAAATCGAGGCTGCGGCGAAAGCGGGTGCACCTTACATTGAAATTCATACTGGTAAATACGCAGAATGCACCGATGCCGTCGCGCAGGCAGCTGAGTTAGCGCGTATAGCCAAGGCGGCAGAGTTTGCATCCAGTCTGGGGCTTATTGTCAATGCTGGCCACGGTTTGCATTATCATAATGTGCAGCCTATCGCTGCTATTCCGCAAATGTACGAGTTAAACATTGGGCATGCCATTATAGCACGCGCCGTGTTTAGCGGTTTAGACGCGGCTGTACGTGAGATGAAGCGACTGATGGTTGAGGCGCGTCGATAACATGGCGATAGTGGGGTTGGGAACCGATATTGTCGAGATAGCACGCATTGAGCAAAGCTTAACGCGCAGCCCAGCTTTACTGAAGCGAGTATTAACAGAAAGTGAGCAAGTTATCTTCGCTACGATGGCTGATAAGCATCCTGCTAATGCGGCACGCTATTTCGCCAAACGCTTTGCGGCAAAAGAGGCGGCAGCAAAAGCGCTGGGCACAGGTATTGGCCGCGGTGTTTCATTTCAGCATATCCATATTAGTAATAATGCTGACGGTGCACCGTTGTTAAGCTTAAGTGACTATGCGGCTGAACTTGCTGCGACCATGGCGGTTAGCCATATCTGGTTATCGATCACCGATGAGCAAGCTTATGCAGCTGCAACGGTCATTCTGGAGCGACAATAAACAAGCTTTACCAGTCGCTCCATTGCTGGCTCTCTTGCCACAACGCTTGCATAATATCATCCAGTTCAAGCAGTTCAGGCTCCAGCTGTGCAAGTTTTTCATCTTGCTTTAGCTGAGTCTCAAGCAATTCTGCCAGTTGCTTCAACCGGGGTACGCCGGTGTAACAACAGGCACCATGCAGTTTATGTACTTGTTGGAGTAATTCAGCAGTATTATGTGTAGCCTGAGCATGTTGCATGGCAGCGCGGCTTGCTGGAATACTGCTTACGAGCATTTGTAGCATTTCTTTTACTAAGCTGCACTTGCCACTAGCGCGTTCCAGCGCCAACGGCCAGTCAATTAATTTGCTAACGGGCCAGTTTGGTGCAGGGGGCTGAGTACGGCCTACAGGACAAAACTCGCGCAGCGTACAGTGCAACATATTTTCATCCAGCGGCTTGCTTAAAAACTCATTAAAACCTAGCGTAAGCAAGCGCGCACGTTCACCATCAACAGCGTGAGCCGTGACCGCAACGATGGGAGTGTGTTCGTTTAAGGAGCTTTGACGAATGCGCTGACACGCGGTAATGCCATCCATTACCGGCATATTGATATCCATAAATATAATATCGTAGACATGCTGCGTAGCCTTATGCCACGCTTCTGCGCCGTCTTGAGCTGAATCAATATGTTCTACTTGCTCTGCCAAAAGCGTATTGATAAGTTTTAAATTGGCATCGTTGTCATCCACAGTAAGCACTTTTAAGTTACTTAGGCTTTGGTCAGACTGCTCATCAATGATGGTTTTTTCACTTAGGTACGGTTGCGCTAACGCCGCTGCCAACTTACGTAAGTGAGGCGGTTTAGATAAACAAGCATCGGCTCCCGCGCTAAGGATGGATTCTCTTAAATGCGGTGACAGGGTATTGACTAACAAACAGGTATGACCGCTTTGAGGTTTTACTTGCTGAATAAGGGCAAGTACCTGATTAACTTGATTCAGTGCAATGGTTCGGCCAATTAGACTAATATCGTATCGCTTACGCTGAGCCAATGCTTGTTGTAGCTGGCCTTTCGTCGCACATGCTGTTACCTGCAATCCCCAACTGTGCAACACACTAAGCGTCGCTTCGCGTGAATGTTGCTGGGGTTCAAAATACAATAGCGATTTATTTTCTAACACGTCCAGCGGCAGGCTGTCTGCAACAGATAATTGGTGTCTCAGGCATTTAAGAGTAAACCAAAAAGTAGACCCCTCAGCCGGTTTACTTTCAAAACCAATATTGCCGCCCATGGCCTTTGTCAGTCGCTGTGAAATCATTAGACCAAGGCCAGAACCTGATTGATGACTGCGCGATTCACTTTGTGTAAAGCCTTGAAATAGTTGTGCTTGTTGCACTTCATTAATGCCTCGGCCGGTGTCTTGTACGGAGCAATGAAGAAACAGTTGGTCTTCATTTAGTAAAGTTGCTGATACCCGAATAACAATGCTGCCATGATCTGTAAATTTAATCGCATTGCCAGCGATATTCATCAAAACTTGCACAAAGCGGGTAGGGTCGGCGACCAGATCATCCGGGCAGGAAGGCTCAACCATTAACACCAGTTCCAGATGTTTTTCAAAGGCATTTGCGGCAAGCAGCTCGGTAGCATCATTTAGCAAATCGCGCAGTGAAAATGGCTCAGGGTTAATGGATAAACGGCCTTCCTCCAATTTAGAAAAATCAAGCACGTCATTAACCAAACGCAGCAAACTGTTAGCGGACTTTTGGATGGTGGTTAGGTAATCATACTGATTGCTGGACAATTGCGTTTTGAGCAATTGACGGGTAAAGCCAATAACCCCGTTTAGCGGTGTACGCAGTTCGTGACTCATTTTTGCCAGAAAATCTGATTTTTGCCGGTTTTCTTCCTGCGCTTTGCGCCGGGAGAAATCTAGCTCAATGTTTTGTACTTCCAACTGTTCCATACTCTGCTGCAAATCGCTGGTAACTTGCTCTATTTGCTGCTGCGTTTCTTGCTCTTGTGCACTTAAACGGCCACTAAGCTGGATCAGACTATTTTGCAGTGCAGATAACTCACGGACCATGCCATCGGCGACGACGTTTGGTGTTTGGCCGTTAATTAGCTGCTGTAGTTGTTGCTGTAGTCGTCTTACCGGCTGATATAACCGCCGGAGTAAAAACAGTGTCGGTATGGTTACTGCGAGCAAAAAGCTTAATGTCAGCATGCTAATGTGTAGCAGCATATTTTGTAATGCTAACTGCAGTTGCGCTTTGGGTAACTGTAATAAGATATAGCCGTTGTTACTGTTGTCATCGACCGTTTTCGCCGGCAGCGGTTGGTAAACAGCCAGATATTTATCTGTCTCCAGAGTAAAACCGTTAGCCGGTAACTGCTGTATCTGACTAAGCTGCAGCTCAGCATCGGCCTGTTGCGGATTAGTGTGCAGTAACGGCTGACGATTAGCATCAAAAAGGCTAATGTTGCTTAACAGTGGTGAATTTAAACGGTGCGTGCTATCAAACAATTGTTGCAAGGTAACTAGATTCTGCCTGCTGAGTAAATCCTGGCTACTGATTGCTAATGGTAAGGCAATCTGACGAGCTTGCTGGGTAAAAGAAAGTGTTATCTCCTGATAGCGAACATAGCTAAAATAGCTGGCACAGAATACACTAACCAGCAAAGCTGGTAGCACAGTGCAAAGCAGTAACCACGAACGCAATCCTATTTTAGTCATTGTTGCAGGCTATTAAAAAATAACTAGTGTATTGATAATGACATAAGACACTGCACTTGCCTATAACCCGATAGAGAAGCCATGTTAAACATATACAAAGCCAAACCTAAAGCCAGCCTGTTGGGCAAGACAATAACCTTTAGTATTGACAGTAACGATTACGAAGTACATGGCATAAGTCAGCACGAAAAAAAAATTGTCTTTGTCAGTGCTGCGCTACCGGGTGAGCGTGTACAGGCAAAGGTAACAGAAGACAAAGCTGCTTTCATAAAAGCGTCAACGGTGAAAGTGCTACAAGCGTCGCCATTGCGTATTACGCCGCCCTGCGAGTATGCCCGGGCCTGTGGTGGTTGTCAGTTGCAACACCTTGGTGTGACGTCGCAACGAGAGCTAAAACAGCAAGGCATAGATAAGTTAATTTGCCATCAAACGGGCTTAACGGTTTTGCCGTGGCAACCCATGTTGATAGCTGACGACAGCGGTTACCGGCGGCGTGCACGTATAAGTATTTGGTACGACAAAAAACAGCGCCAATTTAGCGTTGGCTTCCGTCAACACGCGGATAAACACATCGTTGCCGTCAACCATTGTATGGTGTTGTCACCCCAGTTAGCGCCGGTGTTTAACGTGTTAAATGCGGTGTTGCCACAGCTACAGGATCCAATGGCAGTAACCCATGCCGAAGTATTGCAGGCAGGCGATACCGCTTATGTTATTTTGCGTCATATTAAACCGATAAGTGCGCACGATCAGACGTTATTTGTAGATGCGTGGCCAGAAGCGGTTTGGTTAGGTGAAGCCGAACCTGGAAAGTTTTGTTACTGGCATAACACGGTGACGCCGCAGTACCAGTTAAGCGAGCAGGCGTTGACACTACAGTTTTCACCAAATGACTTTATTCAGGTTAATGCTGTTCTTAACCAACAGATGGTAAGTCAAGCGCTTAGTTGGCTGGACGTTAACAGCAACGATGTTATTCTGGACTTGTATGCGGGTATAGGTAACTTTACATTGGCACTGGCACAACGCGCTAAAACGGTGCGTGCTTTGGAAGGTGTTGCTGAAATGGTGCAACAACTGGAAACCAATGCTAAGGTAAACGGTCTTAGCAATGTAGAAGCATATCAAGCTGATTTGCATTTGGCATGGCCAAAAACCAGTTGGAACAAGCCTGATTATAACAAGGTGTTACTTGATCCGGCGCGCGCAGGTGCCGCGGGTGCCATCGAACAAATTGTTCGGTTAAAACCGGCACAGATATTGTACGTGTCGTGCAACGCCGCGACATTTGCCCGCGATGCGAAAATGTTGCTACAAAATGGCTATACGTTAGCGAAAGTCTGTGGCGTAGATATGTTTACGCACACCAGTCATCTGGAATTAATGGCGTTGTTCAGCCGGTCGTAATATAGAGGGAACAGCACATGGTAAGGGTGCGTCAGTCACACAGCACAGATTACAACAGTGGTGAAACACTGGAATGGTTGTGCTCGCTGGGATTGAATGAAAAGAAAATCAGCAGTCTGATGAGTGCCGCCGAGTGGTTGAAGCAGCATCAGTTAGTAGAGCCTGATCCTGCTGTACGAACCGGTTGGGAGATGGTCGAAATACTGGCAGAACTGCGGATGGACAGTGACTCATTGCTTGCAGCGTTGCTGTTTCCTTTGCTGGAAGCTCAGCAGGTTAATATAGAGCAATTGGAGCCTGAATTTCCTGCCAATGTTATCGGCATGCTGCGTGCGGTGCAGCAGATGGAAGCTATTCGTACTATTCCTACCGGGCCTAATCAAAGTGTTAATCCGCAGCAGGCCGATAATTTGCGGCGCATGTTGCTGGCGATGGTAGAAGATGTGCGCGCTGTAGTGATAAAACTCGCCGCCCAAATTTGTTATCTGCGTGAAGTGAAAAATGCAGATGAAGAAACCCGTGTACTGGCTGCCAAAGAAACCAATGCCATTTTTGCCCCGCTGGCAAACCGGTTAGGCATAGGGCAACTAAAATGGGAGCTGGAAGATTTAGCCTTTCGTTATCTGCATCCGCAACTGTATAAACAAATTGCCAGTCTGCTGGAAGAGAAACGCTTAGACCGTGAGCAGTACATGCAAGATTTTGTCGCCTCGGTGCGGCAAAAAATGGCGGAAGCCAACGTGATTGCTGACGTGTATGGCCGACCCAAACATATTTTTAGTATCTGGAAAAAAATGCAGAAGAAACAACTGGCGTTTGATCAGTTGTTTGATTTGCGTGCCGTGCGCATTGTTACCGACCGGGTACAAGACTGTTATGCCGCCCTGGGTTTAGTGCACACCAGTTGGCGACATTTGCCTAAAGAGTTTGATGACTATATTGCCACGCCTAAACAAAACGGCTATCAGTCCATTCATACCGTGGTGCTTGGGCCACTAGGCAGGGCCGTAGAAATACAAATTAGAACCCGGCAGATGCACGAAGACTCTGAGCTTGGGGTTGCGGCGCACTGGCGCTACAAAGAAGGTGCTGTCGCCAGTAAAGATGGTGCTAATGATGAAAAAATTGGTTGGCTGCGCAAGTTACTGCAGTGGCAGGAAGACGTAGTTGACAGTGCGGATCTGGCTGAAGAGCTGCGCAATCAGGTAATTGAAGATCGGGTGTATGTGTTTACGCCCAAAGGCGATATTGTTGATTTACCTATGGGCTCAACGCCGTTGGATTTTGCGTACTATGTGCATAGTAATGTAGGGCATCGCTGTATTGGTGCCAAAGTGTCAGGCCGAATTGTGCCATTTACCTACCAAATGAAAACCGGTGATCAGGTTGAAATTCTGACCGGACGCGAACCCAACCCCAGCCGTGATTGGTTAAACCCCCATCTGGGGTATTTAAAATCCAGTCGCGCGCGTTCCAAGGTACAGTATTGGTTTCGCTTACAAGACCGTGATAAAAACCTGGCGGCAGGCAAAGAGTTACTGGATACCGAATTAAGCCGGCTTAACTTGCTAATGGAGTTTCCTGCCAAGGTGTTGGCCCGCTTTAATGTCAACAGTATGGATGAACTGTTGGTCGGCATTGGTGGTGGCGAGATTAAAGTGACTCAGGTCGTGCATTTTATTCAAAGCCAGTTTGTTAAAACCGAAGAGCCGGAGATCGACCCACGTTTAATCACCAAACCGCTGGCGCCAACGCGGGCTAAAAGCGATGTTGTGGTACAGGGCGTTGGTAACTTATTAACGCATATGGCCGGTTGTTGCCACCCGCTGCCGGGCGATGCCATTATTGGTTATATTACGCAAGGCCGTGGTATTGCTATTCATCGCGATGATTGTGATCAATTTAAAACGCTGCAGGATAGCCATCCGGAACGTGTGGTTGATGCCACCTGGGGTGATAAGTATGCGTCGGGTTACGAGGTAGATATTCGTATTGTTGCGCACGACCGAAACGGCTTACTGCGAGACATCACCAGCATTTTGGCCAATGAAAAGGCCAATGTAACGAAAATGAGCAGTAGTTCAGATATCAAAGCGCAAACCGCAGTCATTAATATGACCTTGGAGCTATATAACCTGGACTCATTAAATAAATTACTGAGTAAAATTAGCCAGATAGATGATGTTGCTGAAGCGAAACGCTTTCATCATTAAGCATAAAAGAGATTAAGGTGCCAGATAATATTACCCGACTGTTAGGCATTATGAGCCGCCTGCGCGACCCGCAAACCGGCTGTCCGTGGGATTTAAAACAAAGCTACGCCAGCATAGTACCGTACACGCTGGAAGAAGCGTATGAAGTTGCGGACGCTATTGCACGTGAGAACTTTGACGAGTTAAAAGACGAGTTGGGTGACTTGCTGTTTCAGGTGGTGTTTTATGCGCAAATTGCAAAAGAAGAAGGGCGGTTTGAGTTTGATGATTGCGCTGCGGCGATTTGCGATAAATTAGAGCGGCGCCATCCGCACATTTTTAGCGATGTCACCGCAGAAGATGCAGACACCGTGCTTAGAAACTGGGAAGCGCTAAAAAGCGCCGAGCGCAAACATAGTGGTTTACACAGTGTGCTGGACAATATTCCCCAGGCTATGCCCGCATTAAGTCGGGCGTATAAGTTACAAAAGCGCTGCGCCAACGTAGGCTTTGATTGGCCCAATGTGGAAGGCTGCTGGGACAAAGTAAAAGAGGAAATCATCGAAGTAGAACAAACCCAACCAGGCAGTCCTGAGCTGACCGAGGAGTTGGGGGATTTAATGTTTGCTTTGGTTAACGTGGTACGAAAGCACAAACTTGATCCAGAAGCCGTACTGCGCGCGGCAAATACCAAGTTTGAAATGCGTTTTCGTGGTGTAGAGCAAGCGCTGGCAGCGCAAGGGAAAAGCCCAGAGCAAAGCAACCTGGATGAAATGGAAGCACTGTGGCAGCAGGTTAAACGGCGTAAGAACTGAAGCAACCTGGCTGCTAACAATCTCTTACCTATCTTTGAACATTGGCTGACATATATCTGTTAGTCGATGATCGGGTAGTTATAGAACGCGGTAAAACAGCTTTCTTGGATTAAATTTCATTGCTGCTCAGCTTTACATTGAGTGGCTGCGCAGGCTTTGCTATAATTTTCTCCCGTCCTGATACCAATTCTACAACAGTCTTTTCTTCCCTGTGTACTGCACTGGGTGATTGCTGTTTTTAGTGTTTGGTATTCATCTATTGATTAACATTGTCTCAGGGGTCTCATGACTACAAGATATATCTTTGTGACGGGTGGCGTGGTTTCATCGCTCGGTAAAGGCATTGCTGCTGCTTCACTGGCTGCTATTTTAGAAGCGCGGGGCCTGAAAGTAACCATCCTCAAACTTGACCCCTACATTAACGTTGATCCGGGCACCATGAGCCCTATTCAGCATGGTGAAGTATTCGTTACCGAAGACGGCGCGGAAACCGACCTTGATCTTGGCCACTATGAGCGTTTTATTCGTACCAAGATGAGCAAGCTGAATAACTTTACGCAAGGCCGTATATACGCTGATGTGCTGCGCCGTGAACGTCGCGGTGATTATTTAGGCGCGACCATTCAGGTTATTCCGCACATTACTAATGAAATTAAAACCCGTGTTGTTGCTGGCGCTGAAGGCTACGATATTGCCATTGTTGAAATTGGCGGCACGGTGGGCGATATCGAGTCATTGCCATTTTTAGAAGCGATACGCCAACTGGGCACCGAAGTTGGTCGTGAGCGTACCTTGTACATGCACTTAACGTTAGTGCCATACCTGGGCACTGCGGGTGAAATTAAAACCAAACCAACACAGCACTCGGTAAAAGAATTGCGCTCTATTGGCATTCAGCCAGATATTTTAGTGTGCCGGTCAGACCGTGCTATTCCATCGAATGAGCGCGCGAAAATTGCACTGTTTACTAATGTTGAAGAAAAAGCGGTGATCTCGTTAAAAGATGTCTCCAGCATATACCAAATTCCTGCCCTGCTTAAATCTCAGGGGCTGGATGATTTAGTCTGTCGCCGGTTTTATATTGAGGCGCCAGAAGCCGATTTAGTTGAATGGGAACAGGTACTGTACCAAGAGTCGAACCCCACCGGTGAAATTACCATTGGCATGGTAGGCAAATACGTCGAGTTACCTGATGCCTATAAATCAGTAAACGAAGCATTAGGTCATGCTGGCCTTAAAAACCGCGTAACGGTAAACATTAAATACATTGACTCACAAGACGTTGAAAGCAAAGGCGTGGGAGTGTTGGCTGGGGTAGATGGTATTTTAGTGCCCGGTGGCTTTGGCGAGCGTGGTGTTGAAGGTAAGATTTTAGCGGCCCAGTATGCTCGTGAGAATAACGTGCCTTATTTAGGCATTTGCTTAGGCATGCAAGTCGCATTAATCGAGTTTGCCCGCAACGTAGTGGGTATGACACATGCGCACTCAACAGAGTTTAATAAAGATACACCTTACCCGGTAGTGGGTTTAATTACCGAATGGCGTGATGCTGATGGTTCAGTAGAAACCCGTACTGATAAATCAGACCTTGGCGGGACGATGCGCTTAGGTAGCCAAAACTGTAACCTTGTTGATAATACTAAAGCCCGCGAAATTTATGGCAAAGCAGTTATTCAGGAGCGGCATCGTCATCGCTATGAAGTGAATAACAACTTGCGGCCACAATTAGAAGAGGCTGGACTCGTGGTATCCGGTTTGTCGGCCGACAATCAATTGGTTGAGATGATAGAAATACCGTCTCACCCGTTTTATGTCGCAGGGCAATTTCATCCGGAATTTAACTCTACCCCACGTGATGGTCACCCGCTGTTTCAGGGCTTTGTCGCTGCAGCGTACAAAGCGCAGAAACAGCAACGCGTTTAACTTTGCTAAGCCGTGCTACTTTGCACGGCTTTTTTCGTTTTAACAGGGAAATTTAAGCATGTCTGAAATTGTAAAAATTATCGCCCGTGAAATCATGGATTCCCGTGGCAATCCAACAGTAGAAGCTGATGTGTACTTAGCCAGTGGTGCTATGGGTCGTGGTTGTGCGCCATCTGGTGCGTCAACCGGTTCTCGCGAAGCGTTAGAGCTGCGCGACGGCGACAAAAGCCGTTATTTAGGAAAGGGCGTATTAAATGCTGTTGCAAACATCGCAGGCCCTATTCAGGCCGCGTTGTTGGGCAAAAACGCATATAACCAAGCGAACGTTGATCAGGTGATGATCGACTTAGATGGCACTGAAACGAAAAGTAAACTGGGTGCCAATGCCATACTGGCCGTGTCACTTGCTGTTGCTCGCGCGGCAGCTGTAGATAAAAAAATTCCATTGTATCAACATATTGCCGATTTAAACGGCACGCCAGGTGTGTATAGCATGCCAGTGCCGATGATGAATATCATTAACGGTGGCGAGCACGCTGACAACAACGTTGATATTCAAGAGTTTATGGTGCAGCCAGTCGGCGCAAAAAACTTTGCTGAAGCGCTGCGTATGGGCGCTGAAATTTTCCATAGCTTGAAAAAAGAGCTGCAAAAGCGTGGCTTAAATACGGCTGTTGGCGATGAGGGCGGTTTTGCACCAGACTTAAAATCAAACGAAGAAGCACTGTCGGTGATTGTTGAAGCAGTAAAAGCTGCTGGTTACGAGATGAACAAAGACATTACCTTAGCCCTTGACTGTGCGGCGTCTGAATTTTACAAAGACGGTAAATACGTATTAAGCGGTGAAAACAAGAGCTTTGATTCTTTCGGCTTTAATGACTATTTAGCCGGTTTAACCCAGCGTTACCCTATTGTGTCGATTGAAGATGGCCTGGACGAAAGTGATTGGGACGGTTGGAAAGACTTAACCAATAAAATTGGCGACAAAGTGCAGCTGGTTGGTGATGATTTATTTGTGACTAACACCAAGATTTTAACCCGCGGCATTGAACAGGGCATTGGTAACTCTATCCTGATCAAGTTTAACCAAATTGGTTCTCTGACCGAAACGCTGGCGGCGATTAAAATGGCAAAAGACGCTGGCTTTACTGCGGTTATTTCACACCGCAGTGGTGAAACCGAAGATGCCTTTATTGCCGATTTGGCAGTAGGTACTGCAGCTGGCCAGATTAAAACTGGTTCTCTGTGCCGCTCTGACCGTGTATCTAAGTACAACCAGTTGCTACGCATCGAGCAGGAATTGGCCGGTAAGGTGCCATACAATGGCCGTAGCGAGATTAAAGGTCAGTAATCACTGACGTTTGCTCAAACAACGCCACCTTCAGGTGGCGTTGTTGTTTTAAGCACATCGAAGCCGTCATATCGCTACCGGTTTTTGCGATACTTTTGTGCTTACTTTGCGTTATACAAAGCCTCATCTTTTAGCCAATTTGTCATGCTGCTGAAATCTTTCGTTTTTACACTCTACCTAACTGAACTTTTAGCAGATAGTAACCGTGACTAACGATTTGCAGGATCCAACCAAGGCGCTGCTACAGCAATTAGCCCAATTGTGTAAAACGCAGTTTGATATCACTATTTCTGCCAGCAAGATGCAGGCAGATGTTGCTTATCGCAACTTGGTGTTGCAAGAATTATCACAACTGCAGCAACCTGATCTGGATGCTGTACTACAGCAGTTACAGCAAGAATTTCAACGTTCGACACCAATAGATGAACCTATCAGCCGACAGGCTAACTGGCGTCAGCCGCTGCTGGCGGGTGTTGTTGCTCTGGCAATACTGACGATAATGGGCGGCGTTTGGTGGTTTAACAGCACCCAACCCTCTGCTGCACCTATGCCACAAGCGGCTGTGCAAAATACGGCGATGCCTGCCACAGCGAGTGTCGAGGCAGATGAACAGAAGCAAACTGAAGCGGAACCGCTGTTTCGACTTCATGGCTCGAATACCGTAGGGGAAAAACTGGCACCAGCGCTGTTGCAGGCATTTTTGCAACAGCAAGATGCACAGGCACTTAATTGGCAACAGGGGCAGGCTGCGGTAGAGCGTCGCTTAGATTTCACCTTAGCTAATCGTCTGGGGGCTGTGCAATTACATGCTCATGGTTCCAGTACGGCATTTAAAGATTTAGCGGTAGGTAAGGCTGACATAGGTATGTCATCCAGACGCATTACCCCTGCAGAGGTGGAAAAGTTAAAACCACAGCATGGTGATTTAAGCAAAATTGGCAATGAACACATTGTCGCGCTGGATGGGCTTGCAGTGATTGTTAATCAGAACAATACCTTAAAAGCGATATCTACTGAAATGCTTGCCAAAATCTTCTCTGGCGAAGTAAGCCGTTGGTCGCAGTTAGGCGGCGCAGAGCAGCCTATTACGTTATATGCCCGGGATGATCAATCCGGTACGTTTGACACCTTTAAGGCATTGGTATTGGCAAAGCATGGCAAAACGCTAAGCCCCCAAGCTCAGCGGTTTGAATCCAGTTCGGCGTTGTCTGCAAGAGTATCAGAGGATGAAAATGGTATCGGCTTTATTGGCTTAAATTACATTTCGTTTAATAAAGCGCTGGCGATATCGGCAGGTGCTGATAGCACACCGATATATCCAACCCGCTTTACTATTAGCACTGAAGACTATGCGCTGTCGCGGCGGTTATATCTGTATACGCCAACGGCAGCATCACAAACGGTTAAAGATTTTGCCCGTTTTGCCATCTCTGATGAAGGCCAGCAGTTGGTAGATCAAGCCGGGCTAATTTCACAAAATATTCGGGTAGAACAGGTTTATCCTATTAACGACGCCCCTGCTAGCTACAACCAATACGCCCAAAAAGGCCAGCGCTTATCGCTGAATTTTCGCTTTAGTTATGGCGACAATGAGCTGGATAACAAAGGCAAGCGTGACTTACAGCGTTTAGTGCATTTTATGGAAAGTAATGCTGGTCGGCGCTTGGTGCTGATGGGCTTCTCTGACGCCGTGGGGGCAGTAGCTAAAAATGCTGAGCTGGCGTTAAAGCGAGCCAAGGCAGTAGAACGTGAGTTAACCGCCAGAGGTATTCCGGTGATGGCGGTAGAATCCTACGGCGAGATGCTACCGGTTGCCAACAATGACACCGATAGCGGTCGCGAGCGTAATCGGCGGGTTGAAGTCTGGGTAATTTAACCTTAAACGTTAAGAGAGAAATGCTATGTTTCGTATTCTGAACGATGTAACCAACTTACAGCTGGTGTTTGCAAATTACAGTGCTGCGGAAGCGCTTAAAGTACAGCATAATATTCGCGCTGTAACGGCAACTCTGCGTATTCCTGGTGCGGAACTCCTGCGGCAGATGCGTGCTGAGGGCCTGGATATTACAGAGTTTGATACCGTGCCAGCTACTATTGGCTCAGCACCACTGGATTGCTCTGAGACAGTGTTGCGTAGTCATTTACGCACACTGTTTTTGTCCCAGCAGAAGCTTGAGACCGCTTTACAGGGGCTTAGCCTGACACAACGGGTTACTGTTCGAGATCAGCTTGAGTTTGCCAGCAGTTCGCTGCGCTTACCTTCTGAACAGCTATTGCAACGCATGGCGGAACAAGGCTTAACATTAGATAAGTTGGGTTTAGGCCAGAGCGCGGGCCAGGATAAAATATCAGCTATACGTCAGCGTCTGGCAGGTGCGTTAGCGCCAGCAGCAGAGGCGGATAAAGTCGCGCAAGTAAAACAGCGCTTAACGGCATTAAATGGAGCCATTGATTTGGCGGAGGAAGATGTAAACGCAGCGACGCGTAGTTTTAATGTGGTCAATTTAGAGCAAGCTCAGGCCCGGGTAGCTAATAGCCGGCGCTAAGGCGAATTACTACTGCATCCTGTCATAATTTAGTCATGGTAACGCCTTATCATTGCCAGTTGTTAGGATGACAACACAAATGCCACGGACGGTGCTGGCATCCATGGTATTTATCAGGCTAATCTTTTGGGACTAAGTGATTTTCACCGTAATGAATTGCTGCGCATTATCCAGCATAAGCTACTGACCCCGCTGTTTCAGCCGTTGGTGACGCTATCAGATGGCAAAATTTGGGGCTATGAAGCCCTGATACGAGGACCGTCGGACAGCGCATTGCACTCACCTATATTGCTATTTAAAACGGCTCAGGTCTATGGCCTGCTTGAGCCGCTAGAGTTACTGTGCCGACAACTTAGTATTAATGCGTTTGCCGCAGCTGCAGTAGATGGGTTGCTTTTTTTGAATGTTAACCCCTTACTGTTACTTACATCTGACCATCCGTCTGGGCTAACGAAACGTTTTATTCAACAAGCGGGTTTACAGCCGGAACGTATTGTCATTGAGTTATCTGAGCAGTTTCAGGTAGAGGATACTGACCTGTTTATCAGTGCGGTTAAGCATTACCGGGAGTTTGGATTTAAAATTGCGATAGACGATTTGGGCAGCGGCTTCTCCGGCCTTAAACTCTGGTCTGAATTGCAACCAGATATTGTTAAAATAGACCGCTACTTTATTGACCAGCTGCATCGTGATCCTATCAAAAAAGCCTTCGTAAAAAATATTATCGAAATTGCTAAAAATACTGGTTCAAGCATCGTTGCCGAAGGCATTGAAACCAGTGAGGAGCTGATAACCTGTAAAGAATTAGGCGCCGATTCCGGCCAGGGATATTTGCTGGGGCGGCCGGAAGTGGAGTGTCGTGATGTGTCAGCAAACGCGGCGCAATTGCTCCGAATTGAAAAAGGTCTGTCGTTAAACGAATCACTTGAACCTGTTATTAGCCTTGTCGCGGCGGTTATTGCACATACCCCAGCGTTGCAGGTTGCAGCAATGTTTAACAAAGATAAAAACTTAGCCTGTGTCGCTGTGGTAGATGAACAGCAGCGGCCGGTTGGTCTTGTTAGCAAAGGCATGATAAACGAGCGCTTTTCTCATCAATTTGGCCGGGCGCTATACGAAAAGAAAGCCATTAAGCATTGTATGGAGCAATCACCGGTTGTGGTTGAACGCAAGTTATCGATGGACAGCGTTAGTACGATTTTAACCACCGGCGAAAATCAAGACGCTAGCCTGTACTTTATTGTGACGGATAACGGCAAGTATTATGGCTTGGGTTCAGTTCGTAAAGTACTGCGCCAGATCAGTGAGCATAAAATTCAGCTGGCGCGCTATGCTAACCCGCTAACCTTATTACCCGGCAACGTACCCATAAATACTCAGATTGATAAACTGTTGGCACAAAATGAGCCATTTACCATTGCTTATATTGATATCGATAACTTTAAACCTTACAACGACCAGTATGGTTACAGTAAAGGTGATTTGGTGATAGAGCTGCTGGCGCAAATTATACAAGCGGAGACCAATAGCAGCGGTGATTTTGTTGGTCATATTGGCGGTGATGATTTTATTGTCCTGTTTAGCGGCGACAATGCTGAAGCCGTAGCTGAACGCATTAGTCAGCATTTTGAACAGCGAATTAAATATTATTATTTGCCTGAACATTCGGCTCAGGGCGGTTTCAGCGCCATGGATAGGTTGGGCGCCGCGTCGTTTTATCCCCTAATTACGCTGTCTATTGGTTTAGCCATGCCTGATACCGCATTATGTCGCAGCCATCATGACGTTTCTGATTTGGCATCTGCGGCAAAGCAGCAAGCCAAGAAACAGACCGGTAACAGTGTGTTTATCAATAAAAGGCGGGTACCTGAAACTCTGGCAGAAGGGCGATCACTTCAGCTTAATATCGGTTAAATGGTTTTGAATATGCAAGTAATGCGCACTGTAATATTGCGCTTTTGTCAGATTGCCATAGGCGAAGTGCGGTGCTAAATCGCCTTGCCAGGCAATAAATTGTTCAATTTCGCTGACAAGCTCTGCCATGGCGACATCGGCTGGTAAGTGATTTACTAACAGCGGTGCGCCCGGAATAGGTTCATCCAGTGGGTGTGTCATGCTGCCTGCAGCAGAGAATAGATTCAGCGCGACACTACCTGCCGTGTGCTGAAACAGTGCCGACTTTGCCTGTGGATAGCCCAGGCGCGAGTAACGGATACTCTGTGCTAAATGCTGCAAAATGCTGCTAACATTCCAAGCCCCGTGGCTGGTGAGCTTATCCGCGGGCAGACGTTTTAACTGCATCAGTAACTCATCTAACGGATAATGCCGTGCCATGGCAACGGTTTTTACACCAAAGGTTAGGGTTAAGGGGGCTGCCAAAGTCCAGATTAAGAATTTACGTCGGTTCATAGTTTAAGGTGTTCATTGACCTCATGTAGTGGCTGATACTCTAGCAGGATACTGGCATTAAATGCGATACCTCACCCGCACTAGGAGGGGGTAATTTGTTGTTACTGAGCAATAAAACTGCACTGACAAAGGGGTTTTCGCTTTGCAAACGTCAGCCAATTGGCTAACATCTTGCCATGATTGATACAAGCAGTAACCAACCCCACTTCTGGCAAGTATCCAGAGACAACCAAACTTATACCGAGCTTTGCAATGCTTTGTATGAGAGAGAGTTGTTACGCCTGTCACAATTAACGACTGAACAGTTACTTAGGCTGCCCAACAGGCTGGCCAGTTTGCCATTTTATATTCGCCGTGCGGCCAGTAATATTTTGCAGCAGCAGAGCGCGTTAGCGCTGGATAGCCTGAATGCATCCTGGTATTACAAACAAGCAGCAAGTTGCCCTGCGCGTCTGCAACAGGCCGATCCAATTGATGCTTTTTACCATAAATATGCGAAACCAGGCTTAATAGTACCACTGTATATTACTCAGTTGACCCGGGAACAGATAGTGCTGGATAGCATTGACGAAGTTGACTTCACAGGGTTGCGTTTACACTGTAATGAACATGGCTGGTTTAGTTTTTCCGGTACTCCACTGGAGCAACACAACAGCGATAAATTTTTGCTAAAACCGATTAAGACCATTATGGCCGCCGCCTGTTGTGGCCACCAGTGGTTAAATGGCGATAAAAAGCCGCCAAGATTACTGAGCTTACGTGAATTATTGCTAGCTAGCCGGTTGAATTGGCAAAACTTTGCTAAACCGTTACCTGCTTTGACGGTGTGATGCGCATTTTCATGCTTTGCATTCAACGGGCAAGGCTTCATAATAGTCAAAGTTTGGTTAACGAAGTTGTAATATGCGAATACTCACCTTACTGCTAATTGCTGTGTTTGGCCTACTGCAATATCGACTGTGGTTCGGGCAGCACAGTATTGCCGATTACTTTCGCCTGCAGGATGACCTGCATAGCCAGCAAGCCAGTATTATGGAACTGGAAAAACGCAACCGAATGCTGCGCGCCGATGTTAAAGATTTACAACAAGGGTTAGAGGCTATCGAAGAGCGCGCGCGCAATGAGCTGGGCCTTATTCGCGAGGACGAAGTTTTTTTCCGCATTTTTAGCCAAAATAATGCCGATGGCAGCCGCAATGACTGATGCAGTTAAACGGCAAACCTTAGTTCCTGCTATTGCAGCAATAATGCCTGCCGCCGGCATTGGCAGTCGTATGCAAGCGTCGTTACCTAAGCAATATTTGCAGTTACATGGTAAGACTATTTTGGAACACAGTGTGGCCAAATTAAAGTCTGTACCAGCCATAGGGCCATTGTGGTTAGCTCTGGCTTCTGATGATCCCTATTACGATACCACCCCACTGGCGCATAGCGATATCACTCGCGTCAAAGGCGGTGCTGAACGCATGCATTCGGTGCTAAATGCGCTGCATTTTATTGATGAACATCATTTCCCCTGGGTATTAGTGCACGATGCTGCCAGACCTCTGGTACGTAAAAGCGATATTGAACATTTGATAACGCGTTGTATAACAGAGGGAGAGGGTGGCATTCTTGCATGCCGGGTTCGCGACACCATGAAGCGCGGTGAAAGCTTTGTGGCAGAAACCGTTAGTCGTGAACATTTGTGGCATGCTCTTACCCCCCAGCTCTTTCCCACTGCGTTATTAAAAGCAGCACTGCGAGATGCCGTACAAGCAGAGGTGCATGTTACCGATGAAGCTTCAGCAATGGAGTGGGCGGGGCATAAAGTGCTACTGGTAGAGGGGCACAGCGACAATATTAAAATTACGCAGCCGGCTGACCTGGCGCTGGCGGCATTTTATCTGGAGCAGTTAACGTAATGAACATGCGTATTGGTCATGGTTTTGATGTACATGCCTTTGGTGGCGATGATCCGCTGATATTGGGCGGGGTGAAAATAGCATACGAGCAAGGGTTGCTGGCACATTCGGACGGTGATGTGGTTCTGCATGCGTTGGCAGATGCGTTATTAGGCGCTATAGCTGCGGGTGATATTGGCCATCATTTCCCCGATACCGATGCCAGTTTCAAAGGCATAGATAGCCGTATATTGTTGCGCAAAGTGTTTGCTGACGTGAGTGCTGCCGGGTTTAAAGTGGGTAACCTGGATATTACTATTATGGCGCAAGCACCCAAAATGGCACCCCATATTAGCGCGATGCGCAGGTGCATTGCTGACGATTTAGCTTGCGAACTGACCCAGGTTAATGTCAAAGCCACCACAACAGAAAAGCTCGGCTTTGTTGGTCGCAAAGAGGGTATTGCGGTTGAAGCCGTGGTGCTGTTGGTTAGCGCATGAGTGTTGCTAGTCCAATACATTATCTTTATGGCAGTCCGACGGCAACGGCATTGTTGCGCCAGCAAGATGATGATTTTATTGTCGACGAGCTGCTTAACTTTCAGCCCAGTGGTGCCGGCGAGCACATCTTACTGCATATCGAAAAGTGCGGTCAGAACACCCAGTATGTCGCGAAGCAGTTGGCTGAACTAACCGGTTTGCGTGCACGGGATATTAGCTATGCCGGCTTAAAAGACCGTCACGCGGTGACCCGACAATGGTTTTGTTTTAAGTGGCCAATTAAACAAGCGCTAGATTGGCAAAGCTGGCAGCTTGAAGGCTGCAAGATTTTGAATGTGCAGCGACATTATCGCAAGCTACGCCTCGGGGCATTAAAAGCGAATGTATTTCAGATCCGCCTGCGGCAAGTATCAGATTGTGATGCTGTTATTGCCCGAGCTGAACAGGTTATGCGCGGTGTGCCGAATTATTATGGTGAACAGCGTTTTGGTATTAATGGCGGCAATCTGGTGCTTGCCAGGCAGCTATTTAGCGGGCAGGGCATTAGCGACCGTAAACTGCGTGGTTTAGCACTTTCGGCTGCACGATCTTTTGTGTTTAATCAACAAGTATCGGCACGGATCAGTGCCGGGCTGTTTAACCAGCTGCTTAATGGTGATGTATTACAACTTAACGGTACCGGTTCAGTGTTTCGTATGCCGCAAGCGGATGCAGAGTTGCAACAACGTCTAAATGAGATGGATGTACACCTGACGGCCGTCCTTGCTGGAATGGGAGTGCCGATGGTAACCGATGCCGCCGCCGACTTTGAACAGCAAGTTTTAATTCAGCACAATGACTTAGTACAAGGGTTGGAAGATTTCAGGTTAAAGTCAGAACGGCGCGCCATTCGTGTTGTTCCGCAGCAACTGACTTTGCAACAAGACGGTAGTGATATCGTGCTAAATTTTGCTTTGCCTGCTGGCTGTTTTGCCACCAGCGTGCTGCGCGAATTGGTTAATTATCATGATTGTGGCCGTAAAGCGGCTAACATGGAGTAGCGAATGCGAATTTTACTAAGCAACGATGACGGCGTGCATGCTAAAGGCATGCAAGTATTACAACAAGCGCTAAGCCAAATCGCTGAAGTTACCACTGTGGGCCCGGATCGAAATTGTAGTGGCGCGAGCAATTCATTAACGCTGATTAATCCGTTACGTGTGCAGCAGATGGACAATGGCTTTTTGGCGGTAAATGGTACGCCAACGGATTGTGTACATTTAGCTATCAGCCAATTACTGGATTGTACGCCTGATTTAGTCGTGGCAGGTATTAATCATGGTGCAAACCTGGGTGATGATGTGCTGTATTCTGGTACTGTTGCTGCCGCAACAGAGGGAAGACATTTAGGCTTGCCAGCCATAGCAGTATCGCTGGCGGGTCATGACGATGATTATTTTGCTACCGCAGCCTATGTGACAGTGCAGGTCATTAAAAAGTTAAAATCGCACCCCCTACCGGCTGATCAAATTCTTAATATCAATGTGCCTGCCGTCGCAATCGACCAGCTTAAAGGCATTCAGGTTACGCGTCTGGGGCGCAGACATAAAGCAGAGACCATGACCAGTACGACGGACCCGTGGGGACGAAAAATATACTGGTATGGTTCGTTAGGGCCAGAGTTGGATGCCGGCGAAGGTACAGATTTTCATGCAGTAGCCAATGGTTATGCATCAATAACGCCGTTGCAAATTGATATGTCAGCTTACAAAAGTATGGACCGATTGCAACAATGGCTAGCGGGGATTTTTTTGTAACATGGCAGTCGCAACTTCACGTAGCGCCGCGTTACTGGCGCAAAAACTTCAAGCGGAAGGTATAGTGCAAGCGCATGTATTAGCTGCAATAGCCAATACGCCACGGCATATCTTTGTTGAACCTGTATTGGCGCATAAAGCCTACGAAAATACCGCCCTGCCAATAGGGCAGGGCCAGACAATTTCTCAGCCCTATATTGTTGCACGTATGACAGAGTTACTGCTACAGGACAGGGCGCCCGGTAAATTATTGGAGATTGGCACCGGTTCGGGGTATCAGACGGCGATTCTGGCACGGCTATTTTCTCATGTCTGCAGTGTCGAGCGGATAAAAGCGCTGCAGTTTCAGGCGAAGCGTCGCTTACAACAACTTGACTTGCATAACGTGTCGATGAAACATGGTGATGGTTGGCAAGGCTGGCCAAGTAAAGCTCCGTTTGACAGTATTATTGTGACTGCCGCACCGGCTGAAGTTCCTGCGGCGTTGTTACAACAACTAACGGATGGTGGTCGCCTGGTGATACCCGTAGGGCTACATGAACAGGTACTGCGTGTCTATCAGCGCAACGGAGATGCCTTTACCAGTAAGGATATTGAAGCGGTAAGATTTGTTCCACTGGTGCCGGGTGAACTGGCATAAGCTGCGAAAGTATGTGTTATAGGCGATACACAAGGAAAGCAAATGCAGTACTTGCAATGGATAATTAAAGGTTTGGCAATGGGTGCTGCCGATGTAGTGCCCGGAGTGTCTGGTGGGACTCTTGCTTTTATTTTAGGTATTTATCAGCGCTTACTCGGTGCAATTAGCCAATGCAACTTAACGGCATTGCAGTTGTTACTGCGTGGGCAAATCAAGGCACTTTGGCAGCATGTTGACGGCACGTTTTTGCTTTGTCTGTTCAGCGGCATCATCGTTAGTATATTTTCATTGGCGGGCGTCATAAGCCATGTGCTGTCAAGCCGACCTATTCCACTTTGGGCGCTATTTTGTGCGCTGATCCTCGCGGCGTTGCCGCATCTATGCCGAAGTTTGAACTGGACGCCTTGGAGACTGATTTTAGCCGCGTTAGGTATTGTATTTTCAGTGTTGGTCGGCATGTTGACTCCTCGGGAGTTTGAACCACAAAGTTGGATGTTTTTTGTCGCGGGCGCTATTGCCATTTGTGCCATGATTTTACCTGGCATTTCTGGTGCCTTTATTTTGCTAATGTCGGGAATGTATGCGCCGGTATTACTGGCGGTGAATGAGCTTCAGCTGGGTGTCTTGGCGCTGTTTGTGCTCGGTTGCATTGTCGGGCTGCTAAGCTTTTCCAGAGTGTTAAACTGGATGCTGCAACATTACCATGATGCCAGTCTGGCGTTATTAATTGGTGTGGTCATTGGGGCTTTGTATCGAATTTGGCCCTGGCAGCAGCAGCAACAGCTGTATTGGCCCTGGCAGTATGCTGAGCAGGTAGGACAGGCTGATATGCTGCTAGCGTTGGTATGTGCGGTGTTTGGCGCAGCATTGATGATGTTACTGTTAAATATGGAACGCTGGCTAAAACCGGTGGCTCAAGCCACAGGAACGTCAGCTGATTGACAAGGAGCTAAGTATTCGTTGTTCTAACTACCAACAATTAATGCAGAAGTGGCTTAATCATTATTGTAGCCACGCTTTGTTATTGCTATTAATGACATTGTTGGCTGGCTGTTCATCGCGTTCTGTCCCAGCACCGGTGACGACGCTTGAACTGCGGGAAAATTTTTATCAACAGCGTAATCGCGGCACATTAAGCGCGAAAATTTACACCGTTCAAGCTGGCGACACTTTATATTCAATAGCCTTTCGGGCCGGTAAGGACGTGCGCGAGCTGGCCACTATTAATGGTATTGTTAGTCCCTACACCATTTATCCAAAGCAAAAATTACGTCTTAATGCTGCTGTTGTAAGTGCCGGTAAAAAGCCTGTAGCACGACACCGTCAGGCCACAACCAGTGCTAGTCAAAATACAAATAAGAATAGTTCAAGCCAAGCAAAATCAAATAGTTCGGTAAAACCGGTTAAACCAGTTGCACCAAAAAATCAAAAGGGTTATGGTCAATCAACGCCCAACAAAAATGAAAAAATCGTGAATCCTACCCTAAATGGGGACTTGGTGCAATGGAGTTGGCCGGTTAAAGGTAAAATAATTTCTGGCTTTTCTCATCAACAGCAAGGTAACAAAGGTATCGATATTAGTGGGCGTGAAGGAACAAGAGTAAATGCGGCTGCCAGTGGTCAGGTGGTGTACGCAGGTAATGCGCTTCGTGGCTACGGTAATTTAATTATAATAAAACATAATGACGATTACTTAAGTGCGTATGCACATAATCGCAAGCTGTTGGTGTCGGAAAAGCAAATGGTGACCGCAGGTCAGCAAATTTCTGAAATGGGCAGCACTGATGCGACAGATGCCCGTCTACATTTTGAGATCCGTTTTCGCGGAACCTCAGTAGACCCATTAAAATATTTACCAAAATAATAATAACAAGATACAAGTATTATCAGGAATGGATGCGATAAAGCTTGACCAGCCCCAGCACCCTATAGACGTGGGAGAGAGGATATGGGACAAAAAAGTGAAGATGAAGTATTAGAATTTAAAGAAGACGATATTGCGGACGATGTACTTTTAGACGATGACGCGGAGCCCGATGCGGCGGCGCTGGCATCTGAAGAGACGAGCACAGAGGACATCTTTGCACGTGACGATAGTCAAAAAAGTATGGATGCAACGCAAATTTATCTGGGGGAGATTGGATTTTCGCCACTGCTTTCAGCAGAAGAAGAAGTATATTTTTCCCGCTTGGCATTAAAAGGAGACCAAGCTGCACGCCGGCGTATGATTGAAAGTAATTTACGTTTGGTGGTTAAAATTGCCCGCCGTTATATTAATAGAGGCTTGGCGCTGCTTGATCTTATTGAAGAAGGCAATCTTGGCCTGATCCGGGCCGTAGAAAAATTCGATCCAGAACGCGGTTTTCGATTTTCTACCTATGCAACCTGGTGGATCCGCCAGACCATAGAACGCGCTATCATGAATCAGACTCGTACTATTCGCTTACCTATTCACGTGGTTAAAGAGCTCAATATTTATTTGCGTGCAGCCCGTGAGCTATCACAAAAATTAGACCACGAACCGACACCAGAGGAAATTGCTGCATCGCTTGATCGTCCGGTAGAAGAAGTCCGCAAAATGCTTAAACTGAATGAGAAAATAACGTCAGTTGATACCCCGGTAGCTGGCGCGTCAGAAAAGCAATTGTTGGATGTTATTGCCGATGAGAAAGAGTTAGGTCCTGAAACAGAGTTGCAAGATGAAGACATTCGCCAGCACTTAGTTGTATGGTTGAACGAACTTAATCCGAAACAACGTGAAGTGCTGGCCCGCCGCTTTGGCTTGTTAGGCTACGAACCGTCTACATTAGAAGATGTTGGCCATGAAATAGGTTTAACAAGAGAGCGTGTTAGACAAATTCAGGTTGAAGCGCTGCGTCGGTTACGGGAAATAGTAACGCACCAAGGACTTAATATAGAGACCTTGTTTCAAGTGTAATGGCGTTTAGGGGGGGCCCCTTAAATGAGAAAGAGTATTTGCTAAAACGATTTGCCGAATAATAAGGCGCCAGTAGGCGCCTTATTGATTTTGTAAGTAGCTGACCAGTTTCTTGTTTGCTGAGGCAATATGCTCAGTGAGCACCGCGCAAGCTCCCTCTATATCCCCAAGGCGTAATAGCGTTAGCAGTTGCTGATGCTCAGCCGCGCTGGTTTGTGCATAGGATTGTGTCTGATCCTGATAACCAAGATAGCGAGATACCTGCTGATGCAGCTTTTCAAGTAACCCCAGTAAGTGCGGTTTATTGCAGCTTTGGTATAACAAGTGGTGAAATTGCCAGTTGAGTTCGCCACGCTGATACGGTGACAATGCGGGCGTGCTGCTTAAGGTTAACAGTACGTCTTCAGCTTGGCCCAGCTGGGCGAAACTCAGCGTCGGAGCAGCCAGTTTTAACGCCAGCGGTTCTAGTTGCAACCGTAACATCGCTAATTCGTCAGCCTCATTAGCGTTAAACGGCGGTACTTGCATACCGGCCTTACCGTGCGTGGTAAGCCAACCTTCATTAAACAATTGCTGTTGCACATCACGGACGACAATCCGGCTGACGCCGTAGTGTGCCGACAGTTGTTGCTGGGTTAATACAATACCCGGCTGCCAGTGTAGCTGCTGAATATCGTTTTTTAACTGATGATACAATTGCTGTTTTTTTAGCATTAGTTGCGCTTTGGCCACTGATTAATAATAAGCAGTGTTAAACCGCCAGCGATAATGCCCCAAAATGCAGCTGCTACGCCGAAAAAGCTCACCCCACTGGCGGTGACTAATAAGGTGATAACGGCAGCTTCGCGATGCTCGCCTTCTGCTGTGGCAACAGCTAAATTAGCGCCAATGGTGCCCAGTAAGGCCAGACCCGCCAGGGCGGCAATCATTTCTTTGGGAAAGGCGGCAAATAGCGCAACCACTGTCGCGCCGGCCAAACCGGCTAGTAGGTAAAATATGCCGGCCGCGATACCTGCTATGTAACGTTTGTCTTTATTGGGATGGGCTTCTGTGCCGGTACAAATGGCAGCAGTAATCGCTGCCAGGTTAATAGAAAATGCTCCCCAGGGTGCAAGTAGCAATGTAGCTAATGCCGTTGAGCTAATAAGCGGTGATACTGGTGTTTGATATCCGCTGGTGCGAATAACCGCAACGCCGGGAATATTTTGCGACGCCATTGTAACCAATAACAAGGGCAAACCAACCCCCATCAAGGCGCTTAATGACCAGTGCGGTGTTACCCAAACCGGCTGCGTCAAACTAAAGGTTACGGCGCTGTAATTAAACTGACCTTGCACTAGGACACAGAGTAACCCTGATAGTAATACCCACAAAATAGCGTAGCGTGGTGAAAAACGTTTTGCCAACAAGTAGCTTAAACACATCAGGCCAACCAGTAGTAACTGAGAATGTAATGAGGTGAAAATACTCAGCCCAAATTGCACTAAAATCCCTGCCAGCATAGCGCTGGCCAACGGCAATGGAATAAGGCGCGTCAGCTTGTCGAACCAGCCGGACAGACCAATAATAAACCCCAGTAAAGCCGTGAAAATAAACACACCAATTGCTTCATTTATGGTTAAACCTTGCAAGCTGCTGGCAAGTAAAGCCGCACCGGGTGTTGACCAGGCAGTAATAATGGGGGCTTTATAATACCAGGACAAACCAATGCAGGTTGCTGCCATACCAATGCCCAATGCGAGCAACCAGGAGGCCATCATATCCTGCGTCGCCCCGGCCGCCGCCGCGGCTTGTAAAACAATAGCCACCGAGCTGGCAAAGCCAACCAGTACGGCAACAAAGCCAGCCACTACGGCTGACAGGCTGAGATCTTTAATCAGCATAGATTCACTCAAATTGGAAATGTATACCTAATTTAAAATGTATACATTTTTTGTCAAGTAGAAACCGTCGTAGAAAGCCGGTTTATCTACTGTTAGATACCGGCTTGTTTATGGGTGCTATAGCTGTTGTTTTAATTGATATAACAACTCTAGGGCTTGGCGGGCGGTTAAATCATCCGGGCTTACATCACGCAGCTGTGCCAGTATCGGGTGTTCTTCTGTCAGCAAACTCAATTGGGGTTGTGTTGTTGGCGTTGGCGGGGCTGCGTTATAGCTTTGCTGTTCTAACTCCATTAATTTGTGCTTGGCGCGCAGAATAACGGCCTTAGGTACACCTGCCAGTTGTGCGACCTGTAAACCAAAGCTTTTGCTGGCTGCACCATCTTGTACATGGTGCATAAATACAATGTCGTCACCGTGTTCTACCGCATCCAGATGCACGTTGGCTAAACCCGGCAGTTGTTCAGCTAAATCCGTTAGCTCGAAATAATGCGTTGCAAATAACGTTAGTGCTTTAATTTTTGTTGCAAGGTAGTCGGCGCAGGCCCATGCCAGGCTTAAACCGTCATAAGTACTGGTGCCGCGACCAATTTCGTCCATTAACACTAAGCTTTGTTCAGTGGCATGATGCAGGATAGTCGCAGTTTCAGTCATTTCTACCATAAAGGTTGAGCGACCAGAAGCCAGATCGTCCGATGCGCCAATACGAGTGAAGATGCGATCTATAGGGCCAATTTGGGCTGTTTCTGCCGGCACGAAACAGCCAATGTAAGCCATGAGTACAATAAGCGCAGTTTGTCGCATGTATGTAGACTTTCCTCCCATATTGGGACCGGTGATCATTAACATACGTCTGTCAGCATGCAGGTGTAATGGGTTGGCAATAAAGGGTTCTGTCAGCACCTGCTCTACCACGGGATGGCGCGCTTGCGTCAAACTAACACCCGGTGTGCTGCTAAGTTCAGGCCGGCAGTACTGCAAACTATCGGCACGCTCGGCAAACGTGCATAGCACGTCTAGTTCTGCCAGCGTTTGTGCCAGCTGTTGTAGCTGGGCCAAAAAGGGCGCGGTTAACTCAAACAACTGCTCATATAATTGTTTCTCCAATGCCAGTGCCTTGCTTTGGCTACCAAGCACTTTGTCTTCATATTCCTTTAACTCAGGAATAATATAGCGCTCGTTATTTTTCAGGGTTTGGCGGCGAACATATTCCGCAGGCACTTTGGTATCTGCGCTACGGCCAGTTTCAATGTAATAGCCATGTACCCGGTTAAAGCCCACTTTTAAGGACGCAATGCCGGTGCGCTCACGTTCACGCAGTTCAAGTTGCTCAAGATAATCAGTAGCACCTTCCGCCAGTGCACGCCACTGATCCAGCTCAGCGTGGTAACCCGGCGCTATTACGCCACCATCGCGGATAAGCACCGGAGGGGCTTCTACAATAGCCTGCTCAAGCAACTGACATAGCGCCGGTACAGGTAAAGCGGATTGACTTATTTGGCACAACAATACGCTTTTGAGATGCGCGAGTTCTGGCGCTAATAGCGGAAGTTGTTGCAGCGCCTGACGTAGGCGAGCAAAGTCGCGTGGTCGGGCGCTTCTCAGTGCAAGGCGGGCAATAACACGTTCAATGTCGCCTATCTGGCGCAATAACGGTTGCAGTTGCTCATATTCAGTGTGCAGTTCGCTAACAGCATCAAGCCTTGCATTTACCTGTGGCTGCTGTCGAAGTGGCGCATGGATCCAGCGTTTTAACAGCCGGGATCCCATGGCTGTCTGGCTGCGATCTAACACGGCTGCTAACGTATGTTCATAATGGCCAGCTAAATTCTGTGTCAGTTCCAAATTTCGCCGTGTCGCGGCATCCAACACGATATTGTCTTGCGCTCTTTCCAGTGCAACCGCGCGGATATGCGGCAAAGCTGCGCGCTGTGTGTCTTTAACATATTGCATAAGACATCCTGCAGCCATCAGGGCTACCGGCGCATCTTCAACACCAAAGCTAAGCAAATCTTTGGTGCCAAATTGTTGGCAAAGCAAACGTTTTGCCGTGGCCAGTTCAAACTCCCATACCGGACGGCGGCGGGCACCTTTGCGTTTTTCAATTAAAAAATGTTCGGTGAAATCTTCTGGATAGAGTAACTCCGCCGGGTTTAATCGCTGCAGCAAGGCGGCTAAATCATCAATATTATCAACTTGATTCAGTAAAAATCTGCCACTACTCAAATCCAATTGTGCCAGACCATATTGCCCACGCATTTGGCTTAGGGCACAGAGTAAATTGTCTTGCCGCTCGTTAAGTAAGGCTTCATCAGTAACCGTACCTGGCGTTACAATCCGCACGACTTTGCGATCAACCGGCCCTTTACTGGTCGCCGGGTCGCCTATTTGCTCACAAATTGCAACAGATTCACCGAGTTGCACCAAGCGGGCTAAATAGCCTTCCACCGCATGATAAGGCACGCCAGCCATGGGGATGGGGTTGCCGCCGCTTTGACCGCGCTTTGTCAGCGAGATATCTAATAAAGCCGACGCACGTTTTGCATCGTCGTAAAATAGCTCGTAAAAATCGCCCATACGATAAAATAGCAGGATGTCGGGATGCTCACTCTTTAATCCCAGATACTGCTGCATCATAGGGGTATGTGTGCTTAAGGCTTGCTCCACTTTCTGGTCTGACGGCATAATGGTGTTATGAATTCCCTATTGGATAAAATATGACGGTCGCAGCAGACAGCCTGCAGCTGGCGACAGAGTTAGGCCAGCTATTATTACGGAAAAAATGCAGTATAACCACTGCTGAATCCTGCACCGGTGGCGGCATTGGTTACTGGCTAACCGCTGTGCCGGGTAGTTCTGCTTATGTTGATCGCGGTTTTATTACCTACAGTAACAAAGCGAAGCAACAGTTGTTAGCTGTGCGAAGTGCTACCTTGCTGCAGTATGGTGCGGTAAGTGAAGAAACGGCGCGGGAAATGGCGCAGGGGGCGGCAAAAGCTGCCGGTGCTGATATCGCAATTGCAGTAACGGGTATTGCCGGGCCGGACGGTGGCTCGGAGTATAAACCGGTCGGCACTGTCTGTTTTGGTTTTTATCTTAACGGTAATGTTGCCAGCTGCCGAATGGTGTTTGCTGGCGACCGTCAACAAGTGCGTCAACAGGCGATTAACTATGCTATGAAACAAAGCATCGAGCTGTTGACAGCAATAGTAAACTAGACTACTGTACGAGCATACAGTGTTAATTGTCCGGCAAGCCCGGCTCAACCATGGATATAAAAATGGACGATAACAAACAAAAAGCGCTCGCCGCTGCATTAGGTCAGATTGAACGTCAGTTTGGTAAAGGCTCAATTATGCGTTTGGGCGACAGTACCGCGCTAGATATTGCTGCGGTGTCTACCGGTTCATTGGGGCTCGATATTGCGCTTGGTATAGGTGGCTTGCCTTATGGCCGTATTGTTGAAATTTATGGTCCAGAGTCATCAGGTAAAACTACGTTAACATTGCAGGTTATTGCCGAAGCGCAGCGTGACGGTAAAACCTGTGCTTTTATCGATGCTGAGCATGCATTAGACCCGGTATATGCAAAAAAATTAGGCGTAAACGTTGACGCGTTATTGGTATCTCAGCCGGATACCGGTGAACAAGCCTTGGAAATTTGTGACATGTTAGTGCGTTCAGCTGCAGTAGACGTAGTGATTGTCGACTCGGTGGCTGCACTGACGCCTAAGGCAGAAATTGAAGGTGACATGGGCGACAGTCATATGGGTTTGCAAGCCCGCTTGATGTCACAGGCACTGCGTAAGTTAACCGGTAATATTAAACGTTCTAATACACTGTGTATTTTCATCAACCAAATCCGGATGAAAATTGGCGTGATGTTTGGTAACCCGGAAACAACAACAGGTGGTAATGCATTGAAGTTTTATGCTTCAGTACGTTTAGATATTCGTCGTATTGGTTCGGTAAAAGATGGCGATGAAATTACCGGTAACGAAACCCGCGTTAAAGTGGTGAAAAATAAAGTAGCACCACCGTTTAAACAAGCTGAGTTTATTATTCAGTACGGTGCTGGCATTAATAAGCTTGGCGAGTTAATTGATTTAGGTGTCGCCCAAGGCTTGGTCGATAAAGCCGGCGCCTGGTATGCTTATCAAGGTAATAAAATTGGCCAGGGCAAGGCGAATGCAATGAAATTTTTAGCGGACAACCAGCCTATCGCGAACGAAATTGAGAAAGAATTACGTGCTCGCCTATTATTAAAGCCGGGTGAAAAGCCGGTAGAAGAGAGCATACCAGAAGCGTTTGAAGCTGATTTGTAAAACTGTTCATCTAGTGTTAATACAGCCAGCTTATGCTGGCTTTTTTTGTTATTAATTTTATCTTGCTCTGCTGTTACCGCAGCGTTAAGCTGATCACTGAGCCTAAATAGTAGCTCCCATATGCAAGCATGCAGTAAACGGTAGCCGGATCTAAATAATGATACTTAGGAAAAGACTTTATCTTATCGCAGTTAGCATGGCCCTTGTCGCATGCGACGCTGATATAAGTGTACAGAATGAACCGACAGATCCGGTTGTACAAGAAATTGCTCTCGCTTTTGTTGAACGCCCGCTTTTGATAACAGATGAGGTGGAATACCGCACCAGTCTGACAGACCCAACACGCTTTAATCCCGGCGCTCGCTTGTTATTAAAACAAAATGCGTTTGCGCAATCAGCTGAAACAGATCTTACTGCCGCGTTATTTGCTGAAGGGCAATTGTATGATGTAAAAGATTTAGTCGCATCGGCAGATGGCATGACCTTACTGTTCGCATTGCGCGCGCCTGAGTTGGAAGATGTGCCGGATGAATTACAGCCTAAGTGGGATTTGTGGCGTTACAATGTCAGTGATAAAAGTGTTACTCCTTTAATTGCAGACCCTCAACTGGCCCAGCGCGGCCATGACATAACACCCGCTTTTTTGCCAGATGGCCGTATTATTTTTAGTTCGACCCGCCAAAGTACCTCACGGCAAATATTGCTGGATGAATTTAAGCCTCAGTACACGGCGTTAGATGAAAACTTAAACATTTCAACGTTCAATCTGCATGTAATGAATGCTGATGGCAGTGGTATTGAGCAGCTAAGTTTTAATTTAAGCCATGATATTTACCCTGTGGTGTTAAGCGACGGTTATGTGTTGTATAGCCGCTGGGATAACCAGAGCGACCGTTCCATGTTCAACTGGTATAAAATGCAGCCAGATGGATCTGAGAATCAACTGGTTTATGGTTGGCATTCACATAACACGGGCGCTGCAGAAACTGCCGTTGAATTTACCAAGGCAATAGAATTGGATGGCGGCGGCGTATCAATTGCGTTAGCTAGCGTTAACGCCCCGAACTACAATAGTTGGCCGCAACAGATAGCGTTAGAGCTGGCTAGTGATAACGACCAGGCACTGGCTGGTGAGACGTTAAACATACCGGCACAAACCCCCTTGTTTCCATGGGCGTTTGATAATACGGCACGGCCAGAAACCTCGGGTGCGATAAACAGCTATGCGCCGTTAAAAGATGGTACCGGACGTTATCTGGTTAGCTGGTCTCCTTGTCGTGTAATCCAGGATGATGTCACCTTAAGCTGCACGCAAGTTGAGGCTGATGCTGAGTTAGTACTGGCGGCGCCTTTGTATGGCTTGTGGTTGTTTGATACGCAAAAACAAACGCAGGTGCCGGTGCGGCCGGGACAGGAAGGTTTGTTAGTGAGCGAACCGGTTGTGTTGCAGTCTTCACCTGATGCGGTTTTTTTACCAGAAAACCCATCATTAGATGCTGACCTTGCCGCTGAAAACGCTGCTATTTTGCATATTCGCAGCGTCTATGACTTCGCCGGTACTGCCAGCGTAAATATCGCTAGATTAGCCGATCCAATGCAAACCACTGCTGACATGCGACCTGCACGCTTTTTACGACTAGTTCGCGGCGTACCTCAGCCACCTGACGATGTACTTGATGTGCCTAATTTTGCTTTTGGCGTTAGCCGGCGTCAGTTGATGCGTGAAATTCTGGGTACAGTGGCAATTGAGCCTGACGGTTCAGTGCAAGTAAAAGTACCGGCAAATGTGCCATTTAATTTGGCGTTGTTAAACGCTGAGGGACAGGCTATTTCGCCGTTGCATCAACAATGGATTACCTTGCGGCCAGGGGAAACCCGAAGCTGCAATGGTTGTCATCGTGCACAAAGCACGGCACCGCATGGTCGTTTGACCGGTGAGGCTGCCAGTGCCAATCCAGGATTAGACACTAACGGCAACTTTGCCAATACTAACCCGCAGCTAGTGGCATTGGCCGGCGAAACCATGGCACAAACGGCCGCTCGGTTAAATGGCACGCCTGAGCTTAGTGCCGCATTACACTACCTTGATATCTGGACTAACCCTGCTCAACGAGAGCCAGATGCTGAGCTTTTAGTTAGTGCTGCGGATCTGACCTCAGCGCCACCAGCTGGCGTGGAATGCTTTGCGCAGTGGCTGGCAAGTTGTCGTATACGTATTGATTACCCCAGCCACATCCAGCCGTTGTGGTTGTTAGACCGACGCCAGTTTGACCCTGAAACCAATGAACTTATCGCTGATCATACCTGTGTTAGTTGCCATAGCCGCACTGATGTTGATAGCAATACGCAGCTGCCAGCCGCCCAGTTGGAGCTAGACGATGCCGCCTCCGATATCGATGCCAATCATGTTCGCAGTTATCGGGAGCTATTAAGCAACGATAACGAATTAGAACTGGTTGGTGGGGTACTGGTCGATCGTTTGGTACAGGCGACCGATGCCGATGGGAATTTACGCTTTGTCACCGATGAAGACGGTAATCTGATACTGGATGATGAGGGCAATCCAATCCCGGTAATGGTAACTGTGCGGGTTAACCCTGCTATGCGTGCCGGCAATGCGTTAAACAGTTCGGCATTTTTTAGCCTGTTTAGTAATGCCGGTTCACATCAAGGCTATTTGTCTGCTGCTGAATTAAAACTGGTAGCGGACTGGCTGGATATTGGTGCGCAATACTATAACTCGCCTTTTGTGATCCCGGAGTAGTAAATGATTAAACCTTTACTGCTATGTTTGAGCTTACTATGCAGTGCAGCGTTGGCCGCACCGATACCGGTGAAAGTGCAGGGTGACTTTGTTAATTTGCATTCTGGTGCGGGTCGGGGTTATCCGATGGTACAGGTTGCAATAAAAGGTGAGTCATTAACCCTGGTGACCCGTCGAAACGATTGGGTTCAAGTGTTGTTTCGTCAGCAGACATTCTGGCTGGCGAGAGCGGATTTAACACAGCTGGTTACGCTTACCGGTGAGCAGTTTGACGTGTCGGACCAGCGATTAAATGAGTTCGAACAACGCGCATTTGAAGCCGGACTATTATTTGGCGATTTTAACGGTAGTAGCTATTATCAGTTGTCGTTTTCATACTTGTTTAGTCCTTATTTTCATACGGAATTAGCTATTGGCCAAGCAAATGGTCGTCAAGCTGATAACCTGTCTGCAGAGTTAAGTGCGTATCTAAGTCCAATGCCACATTGGCGGCTGTCACCTTATTTTGGTATCGGTGGCGGGGTACTGCAAACAACCCCACGAACCATACTGGTGCAAACGCCCGATCGAAACAACAGCCTTGCCAGCGTTGAGCTTGGGCTACGTTATTATATGACCCGAAATTTTATCGCCCGCATGGGATACCGGCGTAGCGTAATTATTACCGATCGCAACGACAACGAAGAGATTGATACATGGAAACTTGGCTTCAGCGTATTTTTTTAGTTCTCAGTTTCACTTCTGTTGCGGCTATGGCGCAACAGGTTGAACCAGACATCGAACGTCAGGTGGTGAGTGAAGACCTGTTGGACAGTGAGAATTGGTTATTAGGCGCCCGGGTTGGCGTTATTAGTATTGAAGATTTTGGTAGTAGTGCAGTGTCGGCGCTTCAACTGACGTACCACATCAATGAAGATTTCTACCTGTCAGCTGAGTACGCTATGGCTAAAGCCGGTAAAACATCTTTTGAAGAGCTAAGTGGCGCGGCACCACTGTTAACGGATAGCGAGCGTGAATGGCGTTACTACGGTGGACATCTGGGCTACATGCTTTTGCCTGGTGAGACCTTTTTAACCCGTGACTACGCTTTTAATAGCGGCTTATCGCTGTTTATCGGTGGCGGCAATGTCGACTTTGCCGGTGACACTGTATTCGCTGTACAGGTAGGTAGCCAGTTTAGGTTATATGCCACCGATTGGTTGGCAATGGAGCTTACCTTTAGTGATTATATTTTTGAAACCACCATACTGGCACGCAGTAAAACCACGCATAATTTAGCGTTGGGTTTAGGTATAGCGGTATATTTTTAATGCCAATAGCAGGAGCAAAAATGAAAAGCAGTATCTTAGCAGTAGTATTCAGTTTGTATTGTTCTCTGTTGCACGCGGCACCCGCGCCGGACTTTACGTTAAAAGCCCTGGATGGCGCCAATTTACGTTTAGCTGAACAGCGTGGCGATATCGTCTTAATTAACTTCTGGGCCAGCTGGTGCGGCCCGTGTATTCAGGAAATGCCTCAGCTTGACAAGTTGGCTCAGAAATACCAAATGCTGGGTGTGCAGGTATGGGGCGTTAATGTTGAAAACGATAGCGCTGCAGCAAAAGCCTATTTAAATAAAGTTCAGGTGCAGTTTCCTGTGTTATTTGACACCGACAACAGTGCGTCAAAGGCCTATCAGGTAGAAGCGATGCCCACAACGGTAATTATTGATAAAGACGGTCAATTGCGCACCGTTCACCGCGGTTATAAACCAGGCTATGAGAAAAAATATGAAGATGATATTAAGACCTTACTGCGTGAGTAAGCCTGCGGTATTGGCCAGCGTGTTACTCATGCTTAGTGGTTGTGCCAGCGTTGAGCCATGGGTTAAACCTTATGAGCGTGATAAGTTGGCAGACCCTATCATGGCATTTGGACGGCATCCGGTGGCCTTACAGCATGTCGCCCACGTGCGCGACTCGCGTGAAGCCGCCAAAGGCGCCAATGGCAGCGGGGGCGGTGGTTGTGGTTGTAACTAGGCTACTCACGCTATTTATCTTGTTCTGCTCCGTGGCGCAGGCTGCGGTGCTACCCCAAGATAGAGCCGACTTAATGTATCACGCCTATCAGGGCGGCGGTGTGTCTATTGATGGCCCGGCGGTAATGCTTCGCAAGAAGGCGGGACAATCCGTATCATTGTCAGCGTATTACTATGTCGATACCGTCTCTGGTGCGTCGGTTGATGTGCAGGCCACAGCATCGGCCTACACTGAGGAGCGTGAGGAAAAGCGCGTCGGTATTGACTATCTTGCCGGCAACAGCATTGTTAGTTTGAACTATGCACAAAGTGACGAAAACGACTACAACGCAAAATCGGTTAGTTTCGCCATAGCACACGATACCTTTGGTGGCATGACAACGCTAAGCTTGGAAGCTGGGTTGGGTGACGATGAAGTTGGCCGTAACGGCGATGAGAGCTTTAGCGAATCGCTTAAACGATATAACTACAAATTGGGTTGGACGCAGGTATTAACGGATCGCTGGATTGCCGCCCTTAACGTGCAGGTCGATTTGGATGAAGGCTTCTTAAATAACCCCTACCGCAGTGTTCGCTATCTCAATACTAATGAGTCTCGTGGCTATAGCTACCAAGCGGAAGTGTATCCCAATACCCGAAATACTGTTGCCATAGCGCTGGTGAATAAATTTTATTTGCCGTATCGGGCCGCGGTGAGTGTAAACCTGCGACATTATCAGGACAGTTGGGATATTCGTGCTTTTGACGCTGAAGTTGAGTATGTGCATCCGCTTAGCCAGCAATGGGTGCTGGAAGCCAAAATGCGCTGGTATAGCCAAGGTCAGGCCAACTTCTATCGTGACTTATTTGATTACGCCAATCAGCAAAATTTTATGGCGCGGGATAAAGAGCTTAGTGAGTTTAATAACATTACGCTGGGCCTTGGCGCCAGTTATATGTTGCCAGTATGGGGCGCTTGGCCAGAAGCTAAACCCGAACTAACGCTGCAATGGGACCATATTCGCTTTAACTATAAAAACTTTCGCAACGTCACCGTGGTTGACGCCAGTGCAGGCCTTGAGCCGCTGTACCGGCTGGAAGCCAATGTGATTCGGGCGTTTTTCAGCCTTTACTTTTAGCAGGACAAACGAATGAGAACGCTATTTTTAACCGGATTATTGTGGCTTAGTATGTTAGCCAGTGCGGAAACCGAGCCGGTAAATACGCAGCTTGAACAACTCAAGCAACAGGTGATACAGCTGAATCGGGAATTATTCCTGCTGGAGGAGGAGCTGTTGTTTCCACCTGAAACGCAGCTGGCAGTCTATCTATCAGCAGATATGGGGCAGTTTTTTCAGCTAGACAGTGTCGAACTTATTTTAAATGACAAGCCGGTTGAAGCGCATTTGTATACCACACAGCAATGGGATGCTTTAAAACGCGGGGCGATTCAGCCTTTGTTTAAAGGTAATGTTAAAGCCGGTGAACACAACCTTACTGCGGTATTTATTGGCAAAGGGCCTGATAACAGAGACTACCGGCGTGCGGTGAGTTATCCGTTTACTAAGGCCGAGGAAGCTGTGCTGTTAGAGCTACAGATTAAAGATCGTAGCAGTGATTACCAACCTGATTTTATTGTGCAGCCATGGTCCAACGACTAGCGCCTGCGTTTTTACTGGCTCTTAGTATATCTCTGCCTTGGCAGAGTGTATCAGCGCAGTTTGAAAACGGAGAAAAACACTATCGCCAGGCGGCCTGGTCATTTTATTTGCAACAGCCGGCGCAAGCCCTGGAAACCTTGCAACTGGCCCCTGAGCAAGACAAACGGGCGCAGTTGTTAGAGGCTGGGTTATATTTGCAGTTAAATATGCCGCAGCACGCAACCACGTTGCTCGAAGACCTGTTGCTTAAGGCTGAAAAAGACCAAGAGGCATTACCTCAGTCATTACGCAATATTGCCTTATTGCAATTAGCGCGTTATCAACTGGAACTAGGCGACAAGCCCAGTGCAAAACGTTACTTATCTGCCGTTAGCGAAAGTGATAAGGGCGAATGGCTTGGCCAGCAGCAGTTGTTAAATCAGTTAGTTAACTGGCCGGATATTAGCATCCCAAACAAACCCGATTTCACCTTGTTAGCCATGCAGCCAGAAATGCCTTATATCGTTAGCAATCAGGCGCTGGCATTGGCGCGGGCGCAAAAAAGTGATATTGCCCTGCAGTGGTTAGCGCAGTTAAAACCGCGGTTAAACGATACTGCCCAACAAAGCTTTTGGTCGGCTTTGTTTAGTGGTCAATGGCGCTTTTTGTCACAACCGGAGGGCTTTGTTTATCCGGCGCAGGAACGTCAGGCATTAGCTGACTATATCGGTTTGACACAGGCGCAGCTGCATATTGAACGGCAGGAGTTTGCCGCGGCCGATGTTATTCTGGCGAATTTCGCTGCTGACAGCGCACTAAGTGGTACAGCACTTTCCTTGTATAGCCATATTCTTACTGAACAGCGGCACATTCCGGCACTACTTGCTGTGCTACAGCAACAAATAAAACAGCAACCTTTTAGCCAGTCGGCCTGGCAGGCGGCTACACGGATAGGTGAACAATTAGAGCGCGCTTTGCAACCGCGTGATGCATTGGGTGCTTATCACTGGGCTGAGCAATACTATGAACAGCAAGTGCAGCTTATTCAGCAACAAGCCCGACCTTTGCAAGTGAGTCAGTTGCAACAAGGCGGTTCACAGTGGCAACAGCTGCAGTTAAGCAACGACAATAACTTGCATCGACTGCAGCAAGATGTGTTGGCATTGCAGCAGCAATTAGCGGATGCGCCGATACGCCAGCAACGCCTGGCGCATTTGCAGCAGGTAACCGAGTTTAAGCTGGTGCAACAGCAGCAATTATTACGTACACAATTACCGCAGCTGACAACGAAACTGCAGCAGTTGCAACAGCAGTTTTCTCAGCTGCAACAGCACATTGAGCTGGCCCAACAGCACCCCATGGACCTGGCGTTATGGCAAGGCCAACCTTACGAGCAGCTTAGCCGGTTAGAACAAGCTGAACAGCGTTTACCACTACTAAAACAAAGCGGGCGCGATGTGCAAGGGTATGCTCAGCGCTTGCAGCGGCTTCGTTCACTGTTACAGTGGCAATACAGTAATACCGCGACAGAGCGAAACTGGCAACGCACCAAGCAGCTTCAGATACTAAGTGAGCTGCTTAGCAATACACAGCAGCAGCTAACAGCGTTAACGTTGCAGGGTGACCAAACGGCGCGGTTGCAACAGGTACAACACCAGCTGGCTCAACTGAGTGCCAGTCAACAGCAGTTAAATTTGGCGTTGCTTAGCTGGCAACAGCAATTGCTTGCCGAGTTAAATCAGCAACTGCAACAGAAACTGCAGCAGCAGCTTGCCGGATTAACTGAATTAAAACGCCATAATAAAGAATCTATGGCACGTGTAATGGAAAAAGTATTACTTACAGCGGATACAACTAACAGCGGAGCCACATTATGATATGGCGCCTTGAACCTGTTGGTTTATCCTGTCAACACCGTATCACCATATTAGCATTGTGCTGCGCCACACTTATCGGATGCTCTGCATCTTCGGTGTCTGATAGCAGACCGAAACTAGCAGACTTACCGGCGTTTGACCGCAGTATTGTGGCAGTATTGCCTGATGTTAATGAGCAGCAACTAGACGCTTTGTATCAGCAAATCCTGCAGTTACAACCTGCGGCGCAAACCCGGCAGAAAATTTTGTATCGTTTGTCGCAAATGCATACCAGCCAGTTTGAACGGCAAGACTTAGCGCCAGAGCAAGAACAGGCGGCATTACAGCAACTGGTTCAACGTTATCAACAATTGCTTAACGATTACCCGCAAGACCCGAATAATGAGCTCATTAGATACCAGTTGGCGCGTAGCTACGATCTATTAGGGCAGCAGCAGGCCTGTCTGGAACAGTTAGACCAGTTGTTGCAGCATTACCCTGATTCCGGTTTCGCAAGTGAGGCCTGGTTTCGCAAGGGCGATATTCACTACAGTCGCAGTGAATATCCGGCCGCATTAGCCGCTTATCTTGCGGTGATAAATGGTCAGGAACTCACCCTCAAACAACATGCCCGCTATATGGCCGGTTGGAGTTACTTTAAGCAACAGCAATTTGAACTGGCGGATGAGCAGTTTTTAGCGGTACTAGATACAAGTTACAGTGAAATACATACTGACGAGCAGGATCCCGGTGTACAAGGATTACGTGCAGAAGTACTTCGCACTTTAAGTGTTTCACTCAGTTATCAGGAGCAAGCGCAGAGCTTACAGAGCTTGCTGCAGCGCGTAAGTTATCGAAGCGGCGAACGTCCGGTTGCCTTGGTTGCCGAGGTGTATCAGGCCTTGGCCAATTTCCTGGCCGAAAAAGCCTTGCACAACGCTCGTTTGCAAACCTACCGGCTATTTATAACTGACTACCCTGAAAGTATTTTGGCGGCGCGTTTTCAGCTTACGGTAATTCAGCATTATTTATCCGACGCCAATGCACAGCAAGCATTGGCTGAACAGCAACAGTATTTGCAGCTATTTGGTCCGGAGTCTGCTTTTTGGCAACAAGCTAAGGTAGCTGAATTGACAGAAGTAGAGCCTAACTTACTGCAATATTATGACTATTTTGCCCGGGCTCAATACGCTAAGGCGCTGACGTTAGCGAGTGAACCACGTCAAGCTGCTTTTGCTGCCGTGATACCGTTGTGGCAACAAATGCTCAGTGTACTGGGTGAGCCATTACTGCAACATAGCCCGCAGCAGGCGACATACTCTGCAGCCGATATCCGCTACTTACTGGCTGAATCCTATGCGGGTGCTTTGGATAGTGCCGCAGCGCTTAAACTGTACACGCAACTGGGATATGGCGCTGAACCTGAAAATGCCAGCTTGTTCACAACAGAAAGTGCTGCTTATAAAGCGTTATTAATAAGCGCCGAGCTGGCTGAACATGACGAAACCTCAGCCCGCCAGCACTGGCAGCAACAAACTGACTTTGTGCAGCACCATCGCAGCCATCCTGCGGCGCAACAGGTTGCATTACAGCAGTTGCAGCAACGTTACAATGAACAAGATTATTTTGCTGTATTGCAGCACAGCGATGAGGTTATAGCCTGGCCTCTGGCAGACAAAAGTCAGCCAGCGCTGGTACAAGAAGCCAGGTTTTTACACAGCCAAAGTGAGTTGGCATTAACACACTATGCTGCGGCTGAGCAGAGTATTCAAACCCTGTTAAACGATGCCTTAAGCCCGGCACGACGTAATTTACTTACTGAGCAGTTGGCCTCCAGTATTTATCAGCAGGCGCAGCAAGCGGACGTTTCATCGGAGGTTGTGCAAGGCCATTTGCAGCGTTTGCTTAGTACCTTAAGCACTTCAGCCTATCATGAAGCGGCGGCATTTCAGCAGATTGAAATAATCCGCCAGGCATTGGATTACACTAGTGCAATACCGTTGCTTACGGCATTTATCCAACGTTATCCCGACAGTGAACGAACCCGTGCAGCCAAGGCACAATTGCTAGACAGCTACGAGCAAGCCGGGCAGTGGAGCAATGCCGCCAGAGAGTTAACAACATTAGCAGCAACCAGTACTGACACCGAGCAACAGCGTGAGGCACTGTATTTGGCAGCGCAGTATTTTCAAAAAGCGGGTGAAAATAATAACGCGCTTGATGCCTGGCGCAGTTATGCAAATCGTTATCAGCAGCCACATTTGCTGGCACAAGAAGCGCGCTTACAGCTGATACAGCTGTATCAGGCAGAGCAAGATGTGTACCGGCAAAACTTTTGGCGCAGCAAAATCGCCAGCTTCGAGCAACAGTTCTCCAGCGAAGGCAATGAACGCACTCAGCAATTGGCTGCGCAGGCACTGCTTGAACTGGGTCGACACGAAAGCGAGCTGTTCAATGGCATCAGATTAGCGCACCCGTTAAAGCAAAGTTTGCAAAAGAAGCGCCAACATATGACGGCCGCGATCAGCCATTTTGAGCAAAGTATGCAGTATGGCGTGGCGGCATTACTGACAGAGGCACAATTTCGCGTGGCGGAACTTTATCAGCAAATGGCTAAGGCATTGCTGGCATCCGATCGGCCTAAAGGGCTGGACGAATTAGCGTTAGAAGAATATGAGCTGTTGCTGGAAGAGCAAGCCTACCCGTTTGAAGAGCAGGCTATTGCGATTTACCAGCAGAATACCCAGCTTACCCAGCAGCAATTGTGGGACCAATGGGTGCAACACAGTTTTAGCCGTCTGGCGCAGTTATTGCCGGCCAAATTCGATAAAACTGAAACCTATACTGAGGTAGCCAATGAGGTATTTTAATTTGGCGCGCCAGCCCAAGCTGTCAACGCTTAAGTTGCCATTTGCTCTGCTAATATTAAGTTATTTAACCGCATGCAGTCAGCTACTGCCTGTCGCACCAGCAACCTCGCCTGAAGTCGCCTCCTCGCGCCCGGTTGAACCGGCACCGGCAACCGGTCTATTACCGCTTAGTGCTGTGCAGCAACAACAATTTGATTTAGCGAAGCAGCAATTGAACCAAGGTGAGTTTGTTGCCGCTATCCCTAAGTTACAGCAGTTGGCATCAGCATTGCCTTCCTTGCCAGGCATCGGTTACAACCTGGCAATAGCGCAGTGGCGTAGTGGCGATATCGACGCCGCGCAGCAAACATTACGCCAAGTGGTCAGTGTGGCGGCACAGTATAGTGATGCCCATAATTTACTGGGTGTACTTGCCAGACAGCAGGGGCATTTTCGACTGGCTGAACAGCATTTTCAGCAGGCATTGGTGCCAGACAATCGTTATGCGGTCGCGCATAAAAATTTGGCATTTTTGTACGAGTTGTATTTAGGGCAACTGGTAAAGGCGAAAGATCACTATCAGCAATATTATGCGTTGACTAACGATCAGCAAGCAGTTGGTTGGATTGCCTTGTTGGAGCAACAACTGGCGCAGGAGCAAGCACGTGATTAAATTAAGCGTTGTTATAACAACATTGCTGCTTAGCCTGAGCGTATTGGCACAACAGCAACCTTCAACCGTTAAATTAGAGTCAACCATTAGCGGTAATCAGGAGCAGCCAAAAACAATTTATGTACTGCCCTGGCAAAGCCCGGTTAGTGTTATTCGTGTACCCGGGCAGTCATTGGCTACTGAAGAAGCCGTGCTGTCTCCATTAGATCGACAACAATTTCTACGTTTTATCGCAATACAGCAAGGCATTAAGCCATTGCCCGCATTGCAATCAGTTAACCCAAAAAATCAATAAGAGGTATTTCATGGAGTTTTTTAGCGGCATAGTGCGATTTTTACAGGAAGGTGGCGTATTTATTTACCCCATCGCGTTTATCCTGGTGTTAGGCATCGTGATTGCCGTTGAGCGCTGGTGGTTTTTACGCTCAGTATATGGTGTAAATCAACGTGCGGTTGGGCAGGTGCAATCGGCCGTGGCTCAGGCTGATACTCGTCGTATTCTTGAACTCGCATCAAACAGCGCTGCCCCCTTGTTGGCTATGCTGGCCAGCGGTGTAAATCGTCTGCGCTCATCATCGCGCCGCGAAGATATGGAGTACGCCATGGAAGAAGTGGTTTTGGAGTACAGTTTACGCCTGCAAAAGCGCACGCCGTTTTTAGCGACGTTGGCAAACGTTGCCACCTTGCTAGGCTTACTGGGCACCATTATGGGCTTAATTGCCGCATTCTCCGCCGTAGCCAATGCTGATCCGTCGGAAAAGGCCAGTTTACTGTCGTCCAGTATTTCAGTGGCGATGAATACCACCGCTTTTGGTCTGATAACGGCCATACCATTGGTATTTATTCATGCACTGTTACAAGGCAAAACGGCCAGCATTATCGATACGATGGAAATGGTCGGTATTAAGCTGATGAACAGTATTGCCAAACAAGCAGATGGTGGCGCGGATGATCAAAAGGCGTAAAGCACCGCTTGCTGACGCGGAGCTGGACATCACATCATTTATGAACCTGATGATAGTGCTGGTGCCTGTGCTGCTACTTAGCCTGGTATTTGCGCAGATCCGCGTACTGAATATTCAGCTGCCAGCGCTAACCGAGCAATTGCTACAGCAAGAGATGGAGCAGCCACAGCAGTTAGAGCTGGCAATTTACCCCGACCGGCTCAGGTTAAATTATCCGGCGGGTGAACCGCTGCGGGTATTTGAGCTGACCGAACAGGGCAAATTAGATTTTGCTGCACTTAGCCTGTATCTGCAGGATTTAAAGCTAACTTTCCAGCAAAAAAATATAGAAAAACAAGACATTACCATACTGGCGCCGGACGAACTGGACTATCAGACGCTGGTGACTGCAATGGACACCGTACGCTCGTTTAAAGCCGTGGTGGCGGCCGATGTTATCGATGCTGAATTGTTTCCATTAATTTCGCTAGGTGAATTACCGCAAGAGGAGGGCGCAGAATGAAGATGTCATTTCGCGCTAAGCGCCTGGAGCGGCAAAACCATCGTCTGGCCCAAGCCAGTAAGCTAAATTTAGTGGCACTGATGGATATTTTTACCATCCTGGTATTTTTTCTGATGGTGAATCAATCGGAAGTTAAAGTGCTACAAAGCAATAAAGACATTAGCTTGCCGCGCTCGCTGTCACAGCAGTTACCAACAGAAAAGGTCATGCTTACCATTACTGCAAATGGCGTCTTGGTGCAGGGTAAACCTATCTGGCAAGGAGACTGGCAGCAGGACAGCAGCCTTTGGTTGCCAGAGTTAACACAGGCGCTGACTGATGAACTTAATTACCTTGCTCAAAGAGCCGGGCCTTTACCTGAACCGCAGCAGCAGGTTGGCCGTGCCATGACTATTTTAGGTGATGCCGCTACCCCTTATGCTTTGTTACGCCAGCTAATGGCTATTTGTGCTGCTACCGAATATCGCGATTTATCGCTGGCGGTAGAGGCCGCGTCGCCTGCCGCTGTTTCGGAGGCGCCATGACGACATTAGCCATGGTCGCTCAGCATAACGGCCAGTTTGAAGATAAACGATTTTATCGCTTATTGTGGGTAGGTTTTGCGCTGTGGCTTATTTTTGCTGTGGTAGTGCCCATGTTTGAGGTGCCAGAGCTTAGCCGGCAAGTGCAGGAGCGGATCCCAGAACAATTGGCTCGTGTTATGTTGGAAGAGCGCAAAGCACCACCGCCACCTGAACCTGAGCCCGTGCCGGAACAAATTATTGAGCCCGCTAAGCCAGAACCTATGCCTGAACCGGAGCCTGTAGCCGCGGTTGCCGAGCCGGTAAAGCCAGATCCAAAGCAAGCACGTGAGCAAGCCCAGCAAGCGGGATTAATGGCAATGCGTGACGACTTAGCGGATTTGCGCCAGAGTTTTCAGCTAAATAACAGCCAGCCCAAAGTAAAAAGTCGCGGTGAGCAGCAAGCCACACAAGTTGAGCGTAAGCTGTTAAGAAATGACGCCGCGAAAACCTTTGCCAGTGCCGAAGCGGCTGCGGTATCCGGTGATGTCGCGCGGTCAACATTAGCTGACACCGGTACCACTGCCTTAGCAGAAGCGGAGCTACAGGGGTTGTCTTTAACCGGGCTGGCAGAACCAATTGCGCGCACTGACACGGCTAAAACCGGGCCACAAGGGCGGTCGGAGGCTGAAATTCGCCGGGTGCTGGAGGCCAATAAAAGCAGTTTGTACACCCTTTATAGCCGGGCACTTCGCAGTAACCCGCTGCTTAAAGGTAAAGTGGTTTTTGAGTTAGTGATCCGCGCAGACGGTAGTCTGGCAGAAGTGAATATCGTACGTAGTGAATTGAACGACGCTAAGTTGGAGCGACAACTGACCTTGCGGTTACGTTCGGTTGATTTTGGTGCTGAGGCAGTAGCCTTAACCCGTTCGGAGTGGACGGTAGAGTTTTTACCAGGCTGATAGGCAGCCAGAGGTGATAGATATGCGCAATTTGACCTACGTTAAAGGGCTGGTAATAAGTTGCCTGTTACTTAGTAGCACGGTACAAGCAGGCTCATTAGAGCAAGCGAAACGATTACATGATCGTATTGCCGGTGTACCGGCGGATGCCGCAACCCTGGCACAAATGCAGACGCTGATTGACAGTGGCAATGCCACTGCAGCTGCTGAGTTGGCGATGCAACATCCGGATTTTTATCGCACAACGTTAAAGTTGTTTTCGTCAGCAGCGACGAATCGTGATGAGGATGTGTTTGAACCACTCAATGACTACAGTGCGACAGTTATTGGTTTAGTGCGGGACGAGGTAGATTTTCGCCAATTGCTGCAAACTGATGTGCTATATGTTGGCGCCGATACCTTAGGATTACCACCATACCAAAGTAACAGCAATGAACATTATCTGGCGTTAGAACGCCAAGCAGTCGATTTAGCCCGTTACCTTGAACCACGCTCGCAAAGCACGTTAAATGGCATTCCGTCAGAGGCTGCAGCCGGCGTGATGACCAGCAGAGCAGCGGCCAAAGCGTTCTTTTATTTAGGCACTAATCGCGCCATGTTTCGCTACACCCTGATGAACCAGCTATGCACCGATCTTGAGCCTTTACAAGACATTACTACGCCAAGCGGGCGTATCCGGCAGGATGTTAGCCGCAGCCCGGGTGGAGATAGCCGCATTTTTAATAACCGCTGTGTTGGTTGTCATGCGGGGATGGACCCGATGGCGCAAGCCTTCGCGTATTACGACTACCAGTTTAGTGATGAAGATGGCAGCAATGGCCGTATTTTTTACCAGCAAAGCGGCACATTAAACGCCACAACACAAAGTCGGGTACAAGCCAAATATCACATCAATGCGGGCAGCTTTCCTTATGGATACCGCACAGAAGACGACAGTTGGCAGAACTACTGGCGCGAAGGACAAAATCAATCACTTGGCTGGGATAATAGCTTGCCCGGTGAAGGCGCTGGCGCTAAAAGTCTGGGTGAAGAACTGGCTAATAGCGCTGCTTTTGCGCAATGTCAGGTGAAAAAAGTGTTTCGCACCGTTTGCTTACGTGATGCTGAAAGCTTAAATGATGTTACCGCGTTACAAAGCATTACTGAGCGCTTTACCACTGGCGGCTATGTGCTAAAACAGGTGTTTGCTGACACCGCAACCTATTGTATGGGAGATTAAGCGATGAAATATTCTTTACTCCCGTTGTTGATGCTGAGCCTGGTGCTTGTTGGGTGTGGAGGTGCAGATGTTGAGCAAAACCCACCACCGCCAAATCAGTCAGATAATATTAATTATCAGGGGCCAGCGCCGCAAACTGATGATATTCAGTTATTTAAATTAACCTTGTGGGACAACGTTGCCAGTAATAATCGCTGCGGTGCCTGCCATGTGCAAAATAATACCGCGCCGTCGTTTGCCCGTAATGACGATATTAATTTGGCTTATGCTGCCGCGATACCCTTAGTTAATTTACCTGATCCAGCGCAGTCGCTACTGGTTACAAAGGTGGCGGGTGGCCACAACTGTTGGCTGGCCAGTGATACAGCCTGTGCTGATACCCTAACGCAATGGATCCGTAACTGGGCCAACAGTGCTGAAACCGAAAGCGCTACGGTAACATTGGTTGCGCCGCCGGTGCGCCAGCCCGGTGCCAGCAAAGTGTTACCAGAGTCACCGGCATTATTTAGCGCGGGCGTGTATCCGTTGCTGCGACAGTTTTGTGTGAATTGTCATGCGCCAGGTGCAGCACAACCCCAAGCGCCATTTTTTGCTGACAGCGATCTGGCTGCAGCCTATGAAGCCAGCCGTAAGTTGATTAACTTAGATCAGCCGGAGTTGTCGCGTTTTGTTGCCCGTCTTGGTGGTGAGTTTCACAACTGTTGGTCTAATTGCGAATCAGATGCGCTGCAAATGCTTAACGCCATTCGACAGATTGCTGACAACGTAGAATTAACCGAACTAGACGCGAGTTTAGTACCCTCTAACGCCCTGCGTTTGGATGATGGTGTCGTAGCCTCAAGCGGTGGCAGGTTCGAAGCCAACCAAATTGCATTTTATCAGTTTAAAACCGGCAATGGAGCCATTGCCTACGACACCTCTGGGGTGGAGCCTGCAGCAAACTTAAGTTTGCAGGGTGACATAAGCTGGGTAACCGGCTGGGGCATTCAGATTAACAGTGGCAGAGCACAGGCCAGTACTGGCAACAGTGCCAAGTTGTCTCAGTTAATTTCGGCTACCGGTGAGTTTAGCGTAGAAGCCTGGGTGGTACCGGCGAATGTGGTACAAGAAGGACCGGCGGCCATTGTTAGCTACGCGGGTAGTAATACGGAGCGCAATTTTACGCTGGGGCAAAGTCAGTACAATTATGACTTTTTATTGCGGTCTGGTTTGAGCGATTTCGCCGGTATGCCAGCGCTGAGTACGCCGGATGCCGATGAAGTATTGCAGGCGACATTACAGCATGTGGTGATAACGCAAGACCCGGTGAACGGCAGGCGTATCTATGTCAATGGCCAGGACACCGGGTTGGCAGAGCCTGCCGATGCTATTCGTAACTGGGATAACACCTATGCACTGATTGTTGGTAACGAAGCCAATGGCAACCGGCAATGGCAAGGGGCGGTGCGCTTGTTAGCAATACACAATAAAGCCTTGTCTGCGGCGCAGATTCAGCAAAACTATGATGTGGGTGTTGGGCAAAAGTTTTATCTGCTATTTGGTATTGGCGAGCTGATTAACCTGGCGCAAAGCTATATTGTGTTTGAAGTGGCCCAGTTTGATAATTATTCTTATCTGTTTAATGCACCTTATCTGATTAATCTTGCCGGTAGCAGTTTGCCGGACGACCTGACAATCAGTGACATGGCCATTGGCCTTAATGGTAAAGAAGTGGTTACCGGCCAGGCTTGGTTGAAGCGCCAGTTTGACGTGCCAGCAAGTGCGGATTTAGCAGAAGGTGCCGTGCTCTCCACACAAGGTACGATTATAGCGACAGAGCTTGGTGCTAATAGTGACGAGTTCTTTTTGTCTTTTGGTCGCATTGGTGATCGCCAAAATGTGCGCACAGGCATCAGTGTGCCGGTTCAACAAATTTTGCCTGCAGCTGGCCAAAGTAGCGACATTGGCCTTAGAACCTTTGCTGAAATTCATGCCAGTATGAGTGCATTAACCGGGGTGTCGCAGCAACAGGCTGCAGTGGCTCAAGTGTATCAAACGGTGCAACGTCAGCTGCCTGCCGCTGAAGCGATTGATACCTTTGTATCGGCACAGCAAATGGCAGTAACACAGCTGGGTATTGCTTACTGCAATGCCGCGATAGAAGACAGCAGCATCCGGCAAAGCTGGTTTGCCGGGGTAAATTTTGCCGCTAGCCCGGCAGTAACCTATAGCCAAGCAAACCGCGCTCAGTTTTTAACCCCCTTGCTGGACAGGTTAATACCGTTATCTCCGCAAAGCTCAGCAGTTAGAACAGAGGTGCAAGCCGAATTGGATGCACTTATTAACCGGCTAAGTAGCTGCGGTGGCAGTTGCAGTAGTGATAGAAGCCGAACAATCGCAAAAGCTGCTTGTACAGCCGTGTTGGCAAGCGCCGAATTACTGGTGCAATAGGAGACGTATGATGAAAACAAAACAACCGTTGCATCCTGATAGCCCCTTACTGCACGCTTGCCACAGTAAACCGGTAAGCCGGCGTGATTTTATCGCGTGCGGCCTAAGTTACGGTGCTGCTGTGCTAACTACCGGTTCGGTTTTTGGCATGTTTGCCAACCCGAATAAAGCCCAGGCTGAATTGTCACCCGATTTAGAAGCATTAAAGCAGTTATGTGGCATTAACGTACAAGGCGCGGGCAAAATTCCGTTTATTTGTTTTGATTTAGCCGGTGGCGCCAATATTGCCGGTTCAAACGTACTGGTGGGCGGTGCAGATGGTCAGCGAGACTTTTTATCGGTGCAAGGGTATAGCAAGTTAGGCTTGCCTGCCGACCAGGTCCCTACAGCGGTTAATGCGGCTAATCCGGCTGGTGGCTTTATTAACGACCAGCTTGGGCTGGCGTTTCATAGTGACTCACAAATGCTCGCTGGCATTTTGGAGCGCACCAGCATGGCAACCCAGGCCATGACCAATGGCGCAGTACTGCCATCGCGCTCAGAAAATGATACCGGCAATAACCCGCACAACCCGATGTACGCTATTGCTAAAGCGGGTGCCAGTGGTTCTTTAATGCCGCTAATTGGTTCCAGAAACTCAGATTCTGGCGCCAATTCGATGACGCCAATGGAATTTTACAATGCTGAGCTTAGGCCAACAAAAATTGATCGCCCCAGTGATGTTACCGGCTTGGTGGATGTGGGCGATTTATTTGGTTTATTAGATCAAAACGATGCTGTAGCAGTGATGGAATCAGTACAGCGCATCAGCGACAGCAAATTAGGCCGGGTTAACACCACGATTAGTCGTGACGCGTTAATAAAAGAACTGGTGCGCTGTGGCTATGTTAAAAGTGCAGATTTAGCTGACCGTTTTGGTAACCCGGCAACCCTAGACCCGGCAGCCGATCCGGATATCGTCGGTGCAGCGGGAATATTTACTGCAGAAGAGTTTAATGGTGATGCCGAGTTTCGAAAAACGGCGTCGGTAATGAAACTGGTGGTAAACGGCTTTGCTGGTGCCGGTTCTATTACCATGGGTGGTTTTGATTATCATACGGGCGAGCGTGGCACGGGTGAGCTGCGTGACTTGCGTGCGGGACGCTGTATTGGCGCTTGTTTGGAATATGCCGCAAGGATGAACCAACCATTGATGATCTATGTGTACAGTGATGGCTCGGTTGCCAGTAATGGCCGCATAGATGACTCTGCAGCAGGTCGGGGCAAAGGTGAGTGGACCGGCGACAATTCCTCTACTGCAGCCTCTTATATGTTGGTCTATAGTCCATCTGGCCGGCCGTCGCTGCTGGGCGGCACGCCCACGGAACAAGCGCGTCACCAGCAAATTGGTTTTATGCGCTCAGATGCCTCGGTTGAAACCGGTTCATCAATAGCGGCTAACAATGTGAACTTATTAGTGCAAACGGTGTTGTTAAACTATTTAGCCCTGCACGGAGAACAAGGGCGCTTGGCTGAAGTAGCACCATTTCATGGTTTAGGCAATGCGGCTAGCCTGGACCGGTTAACGGCATTTGCCCCTATTATTTAATATGCAACTAAGATAGTGTTATCTTAGTTTTCCTGAATTTTGGCCATGGCATTACTAATGTAGTGCTGCATTGCGTGAAGAGTGAGTGTGCGATGAAGTATGTTTCTCTCATTATCGTTTGCTTTATCTTTAAAGCCCAGGCCGCTGGCTGCGTATTGCGCATGGGTATTGAAAGTGGCTTTGCGCCCTTTATCATAGCCAATGGCGACAGCTGGCGTGGCCTGAATGTGGAATTGCTGCAGCGCTTGGGGCAAGAGGTTGGGTGCGAGGTTGAGTTTGTGCACAGCCCCTGGTTACGTTCATTGCGGCTTGTTGAGCAAGGCGAGTTAGATGTTTTAAGCCATCTAAGTTACAACCCGCAGCGCAGTGCCCAGTTTGCCTTTATCGGCCCACATCATCAGGAAAATATTTATCTGGTTGGGCTGCCGTCAGCCTTTGTCGGTTTAACGGCAATGTCAGAGCTTAAACAGCACGGCACCTCAGGTATTATTGCACTGTTAAATGGTGCTTATTATGGCGAAGAATTAGAAAGTATTCTTAATGACGCTAAAAATCTCACCCGATTCGTGTTTATTCGCGGTAATGCCGATAAACAGGCGTTATTGCTAAACGGCAGAGTGCATGGTGTACTGGAAGATATTGCGGCTTACCACTACTGGAAAAGCAATAATACCTTAGCGCGTGAGCAGTTCAAACCGCTTTTTCGCGTTCACCAAAGCCCGGTGTTTTTTGGCTTTAACCGGTTGACATTGGGTGAAGCCCAGCTTAAACAACTTACCGCAGCATGGCAGCAGCTTTATGTGGATGGCAGCCTTCAGGCGATTATTGACCGCTACCCAATGGCAAACTATCAACTCACCATCCCTATGCCCGCACCAATACTACCTGCGTTATAAAATGGGTTCAGGCGTTAAATCGCCGTAATTAGTTATCTGGTATTTTTCATATACCCGAGCCAGCTTGCCTTGTTGATACAGTCGTTGCCAGGCTTGTGCCAGAGCCGAAATTTGCTCTGCAGATAGTGATGCTTTGCTAAAGCCAAAATACACTTTACTTTCATATACTTTAAATAACGGTTGGTATTTGTCTGCATCAGGATATTGATGTTGCTGCCAATAGTGCAATACGCTGATATCTTCCAGAATAGCGGTGATTCGTCCCGCGCGTAGCAGGGCTAATTTATCCTGAATGCTGCTAATCGTGACCAGCTGCCGGCTTAACCCAGGCTGTTGGCTTAAGCGGGCGAACTCTTCGCCATAGTAAGCACCATGAAGCACCGCGATGGCACCCAGATCCGTGTCTTTGGTCAGTTGTACCAAATTTAACGTGGCTGGTATCTTGGTGGGGTCGCCCACAAGGTAGATGCTTTCTAAATGGTGTGGGCCAATAAAGGCAAACTGGGCTTTGCGTTGCTCGGTATAGGACAAATGGGTTAATACGTCTAATTTGCCATCCTCGCTAAGTTGCAGCGAACGTAGCCAGGGGCTGTGAACAAACTCTAACTGGCAATCTACCTCTTGCGCCAAACGTTGCATTAACTCAACACTAAGCCCAGTCCATTGGCTATTTTGTTGAATAAGATGTGGCGGGAAATCACTCTCTACTGACATGCGAATTGCACACGCTTGGCCATTGTCGGCCAAGCTCGCAAAACTTAAACCGCTAAATAGCAACAAAGATAGTAGTCTACTTGTCAGCATAGGGGCTTCGCTTAAAAAAGGAACAGTAATGAATTTACAACAGTTTCTTGTTTCTGCACAGTGTATTTATAAACAGCATCAGTTTGTTTATGCATAACAGAATGCTAGCGGTTACTGGCTTAGTCCGCTTGAAACATGCATTTTGCGCTCGGTATCAATAAAAATGGCTTCATAGCCGGGTATTTGTTCAATAAGCGCCATACCCGCCTGTAAACCCAATACAAACAACGTAGTAGACAAGGCATCTGTCTGGGTAGTATCAGCGCCTGTAACGGTTACACTGAATAATCCGTTGGCACTCTGCCCGGTATTAGGGTCGATAATATGGTGATAACGCACACCCTCTTCAATAAAGTAGCGCTCATAGTCACCTGAGGTACTAATAGCGCTGTTTTCCAAAGGTAGTTGAGCGGCGTACTTATCTTCCTGACGCGGGTGTTTTATACCAACCAGCCAGGGACGGCCGCGTTTATCGCCAAGTAAACGGCTGTCACCGCCAGCGGTAAGTTGTGCGTGCTCAATGCCACGCTCTGCCAATAGGCGAATTCCGAGCTCGACGGCATAGCCTTTGGCGATTCCACCCAGGTCAATTTTTACGCCAGGTTGAGCAAAACTAACTTGATTGTTTGGCAGCAGCTGAATGCTTTGGTAGTTCACATATTGTCTTGCCAATTGAAGCTGCGCCGTACTGGGCTTTTTATGGGCGCGGTAGTCATAATAAAACCCAACCGAAGCAAAGGTGATATCAAAGGCGCCATTGCTTAATGTTGAAATGTGTTTAGCCTGCTGCAGCAGCTGATATAACTCTGCAGATACCGTTACCGGTGCACTAGCCGCCTGTCGATTAAGTTTGCTTAGCTCGCTGTTTGCTATGTAGGGGCTCATTAATTGGTTAATACGCTCAAACTCAGCCTGTACGTCTACAATAAGTTGCTTAGCTTTTTCAGTATCTGCAAGCCAAAACTCAATGTAAGCCTGCGTACCCAGCGTATTAAACGCTTCACGCTGCCACTGTGCCTGAGCAGGAGTGAAGATAACTACGCTGGCCGTCGCGGCAAAAAGCACTCTGTAAAACCAAGCCAATAGCAAGCGCATTAAAATATCCGAAAGTTTTCCAACATTAACGCTATTGTTACAGAGCTGATTAACTAACTCAATGTCTGCGGCTAATTCAGGCTGGACAAAAAGAGACTTAAGTATGAAAACGCCTGGTGTGTATATCGTGGAAAAAAGTGCTTTCCCCAATACTATTGTCGAAGTAGCAACGGCAGTGCCGGCATTTGTTGGCTATACCGAGCAAGCCTGCAATGCCAACCCTGATGGCAGTTTTAGTGACTGCCTTAATAAACAGAACTCGCTAACGAATAAGCCTATACGTATTAATTCAATGGCAGAATTTCAGCAGTGGTTTGGCTTAGCCCCGATGCCGGTATTTCAACTGGCTGAAACCTTGGCAGTGCAAAGCAATAGCGTTAATGTGGGCGATAACTGTTATCCGCTTAGTCAGTCTGCTGGCAGATACCTATTGTACTACGCCATGTTGTTGTTTTATCAAAATGGTGGCGCTACCAGTTATATCGTTTCTGTAGGCAGCTACCATGATCCGCTTGACGCTAGCCGGTTAATAACCGGTATTGACACGCTAACGAAAGAACAAGAACCAACCATGTTGGTTATTCCCGACGCGGTATTGCTGGGCGAAGAGGATTGTATCGCCGTGCAACAGGCTGCGCTGGCGCACTGCGGTGGCAAGATGCGCAATAGGGTGGCTATTTTAGATGTCTGGCAGGGCGATAAACCACGGCAGCACCCAGATGGCGATTGCATTGCCAATTTCCGAGACAAGTTGGGCACTGATTATCTGGATTTTGCTAGCGCTTATTATCCGTGGCTTAACACCAGTATTGTGCAAGAGCGCGAGCTAAGCTATCAGAATATAGTGCCGGCAAAGCGCTTGCAGCAGCTGTTAAAGCAAGAGCACAACCTGCCAGATGAACTCCCCAAGCTGGCTGACATAAACATCGACAGCTCCACCGAGAATGCCAGCGCTGCTAATAAAGCGGCTCATTTAAAACGGCAACAGCAATGGGATGTGATTAACCAAATTAGTGCTGACTGGAGCCAGCTAGACAGCGCAGAGCGTATCGCAAAGCACAGGTTGTTGCATGAAAGCTTACAAGCCATCAGCCCGATGTATAGCCAACTGCTTAGTCAAATGCGCACCATGTCAAATTTACTGCCCCCGGCAGCGGCGATGGCGGGTATTTATACTCTGGTAGATAACACTCACGGCGTATGGAAGGCGCCGGCGAATGTCAGATTAAGCGCAGTGGTATCACCGGCGGTAACTATTAGCCACGACGAGCAGGAAGACTTAAACGTTAGTCCACAAGGTAAATCAGTTAATGCCATCCGTAGCTTTGTAGGCGAGGGCACGCTGGTGTGGGGAGCCCGCACGCTGGACGGCAACAGTCTGGACTGGCGCTATATCAATGTCCGGCGCACCATGATCATGCTGGAAGAGTCTATCCGGCTTGCTACCAAAGCCTATGTGTTTGAAAGCAACACCGCCAGCACCTGGGTGACTCTTAAAAGTATGATGAGCCATTTTCTTACCGGCATCTGGAAGCGCGGTGGCTTAGCGGGCACCACTCCGGAAGATGCTTTTAGTGTTAGCGTAGGCCTGGGTGAAACCATGACCTCAGACGATATTCACGACGGAATTTTACGCGTTAGGGTGTTGGTAGCGCTTGTCCGGCCGGCCGAATTTATGGCAATAACGTTGCAGCAGATGCAAAAATCCTGATTAGCCGATCAAAAATAAGCTTACAAAGGAGCAAAAATGGCAGATGACGCTTCAACCCAGGCAACTTCGGTATGGCCCATTGCTAAGTTTTACTTTCAGGTGCAATGGGATTCAAAAGTCATGTTATTTCAGGAGGTATCCGGCCTGGATATTGAAACCCAAGCAATAGAATACCGCGCCGGTAATAGCCCTGATTTTTCTGTTATACAAATGCCTGGCCTGAAAAAATATAGCAACGTGATCATGAAAAAAGGGCTGTTTAAATCAGATAGCACTTTCTGGGATTGGTTTAGTCAGATCAAGATGAACACCACAAAGCGCCTGCCCATTACCATTAGTTTGCTGGATGAGGCTGGCGGCATCACTATGGTATGGACACTAACCTATGCCTGGCCCACCAAGATCACCGCAACCAATCTGGGCCCAGATGGCAATGAGGTGGCGATAGAGAGTATTGAAATTGCGCATGAAGGTATCAGCATTGATACCCGGTGACAGCCAGCGCGCTAGGGTATTAACCTATGGCGCTGTTTCAGGTGTTTGCGAAAAGGTAGCGCTACTAAGCCGATGGAATTCCATTTTTACTATTTAATGTGGGCGAGTTAAGTCAATATTTATGTGGTGGTTTATAACTCAGGTGACAGTCAGATTAATTTTGATCTGACGTCCCAGTGGCCGCAGGCCGCGAGTGATGCGCATTGTTATACATAAATGTACGCCCAAAAGTTATGCGTTAACAGCATTAAAGCTGTTAACGCAACGAAGGCAACAAAAGCTTTGAATAGCAGTAACGAACCTTTTTTTAGACCAAAAAATTTAAATGCATATGCACTGACACCAATTGGAGCAAAAAGAAAAGCAAGTAATGGATAGTACTTTGGATTTTCAATTCCATTCTCCTTGGCATGTTGTTTACACCATGTATAAACATACACAGCAATAAAAAAAGTGTGGATTATAAAAGTGGCGTCCTGTTCTCCGCTTTTAACATTGAAATAGAAATCAATGGATGCCGAAACGACATATGAGAATAAGATAATTAGTATGGTTCTGTATGATGACTTCATATTTATGTATAACGCTCAAAGCAGCCGCGCTGTAGGCGTCGGCTGCCTTTGCTTGTTAAGTTACTAATACCTGAAATCCAATACAATATTTAATCTCTCGTCAGGAACTACATCAGCTGCCGCTTTAAAACGACATGAGGATATAGATTCAATTGCTGAATTTTCAAAATATCCCTCTGGACTAGAATCTACAACCTTCATATCTATCGGATAACCAGATTGATTTAATGAGAAATCGACAACAACCCAACCTTCTAGGTTTTTCTTTATAGCAGCAATAGGGAATCTTGGCGCTGAAGCACACGAAATTGGCGCAGCATTGTTTTCTAAAGTTGGTGCTTGTCTAATTTCTGTACTTGCGCAGCCCGAAAGAGCAGCAATAAAAATAAATGCTATGGGATACTTCATAATCTTCCTTGGTAACTTAACGCCGCTAACACCGGACGGTTTAAAGTTGCTGAAGTGAAACGGAAGCGGCTTTAAACCGTTCCGAGTGGTTAGTTTTGTTAAGCCTTTACTCGATACCACGATTTTGACCCAATATTTCAGTACGAACCCAAATATTCCCTTTATCAAAACCTTCTAGATCTAAAGACCCTAATTTATTCTCCAAACTTTCTAAGTCTTCAGGGTTAATTGGATACAAACAATACTCAGGGAATCCCTCTTCATCTAGGATGGTTTCTTTAAATTCTTGCAGGCTATCGAATACACCATAACCCTTGCTGTTGCTCCCAGGCATACTTGGGTAAAAAACTAAATATTCACAAGTCTCTGGAGAGAATAAAAATATTGCACCCGTTGCCGAATACCCAATTACCTCGGTGTATTGCCACATATGCTTTTCCCATACACCGAGAATAGCACGATGTATAGGCTTATCAAAAAGCGTGTAGATAACTTTTTCGCGCTTCTTCTTGCCGAATAGTTTAGATAGCATAATGTGCTCTCAGAGGCTTAACGCTCGCCACAAACGCGAGCAACTTGTTGCGAGTCGAGCGCCCACAGGGCGCGTTTTTGGTGGCGATTGTTATGTTCCGTTGGCATCGAAAGTCCTTGTCACATCCAATTGCGCAACTTTCTGAAACACCGCAAGCTTCAACCTTGCATTACTCATTAAATCATCATGGCGTTTGGAATCACTGCTGTCACCGGAGCTTAAATTCTGTTTGTTGGAGATGATGAAAATAGTTACTGCATTGAATGCTTCGGATGCCGCAGCTCTTACGGAGTCTGAACATAAAATCTGCAAACTACTGAATACGGTCAAGTAGACCTTATAATCATCTTTTGTTGAGTCACACCAATCGTAAGTATATTTCTGAATAAGCGCATGCGATTGCGCTGAGAAATCAATATAAACAGACTTACGTTCTTCTTGGCTTTTATAAAAAAATGCTTCTTTTCGGCTGTCAGCCTCAAAGCGATGTGTTTTCTTCAGAGTAATATAGCTTGCAACCGCAGCAATTAATGCTCCGAGACCAATTTTCACAGCTGAGTCGATCACATCGATCCAAGTCAAATCAATTCTCTCCTAGGAACATAACGCCCCGCGCATGCGCGCGAACGTGTGAGCGTCGCAGGGGCCGCAGGCCCCGAATGACGCGGATTGTTAGGTATTTAATTCTCTATACGAACGGATACGCCTATAAAATCTGCAATGTTACCTGCCAACTCTTTTGTTACTGAAAGATCATTATGCTCTTCTAGTAAAATAGACTTATCGTTATTTTTTATCAGAGAAAGATTGTAAGAGTCAAAATCATCACTTTTGAATACTCTGATTTGGACTTCTTTAATATCGTCGAAACGAACTAATTCATTACCGTTATGCGTTATTGATTTTGAGTCGAGGTTGAAAGCATAACAATCACCTTTTGCAAAAACTGTTATAACATCGCGAAACTTTTTTACCACTATAAGCGGAAGCAGAAGCAGAAGCACAATTAGCAAGAGTGGTTGCTCTTTGACTTTAGCCACAATCGAATTCATGAAATCCACATTTGAGAAGTCCTGACCAAATACACTATAAAAGATTGAAGCGATTAAAAATGCAGCTAATAAGAAACCAATTAGTTCGCTTTGCTTAGATCGTGCAAGCAAAAGGGTGTTTAAATTTCTTTCTTTTATTTTTAGTGATCTCACGAAAACTCCGATGAATACCTAACGCTTCAATCAGCCGACGCCTTAGCGGTCGGCTGTATTGACTTGTTAGGGCCCAACTTGCCAATCTCAGCCCGGCCAATTGCAAACTCTTGTACTCTACTCAATTTAACTTTTGAAACAGAAATGGCGACCCCTGCACAAACAGGGCCTAGCAAGTATACAAAAGGGTTTAGTTGTAGCAGCCAACAACCAGCGAAATGAAACACCATAGCAAGTATGCCTATGGGAATACGCGGCTTCAATCGGTAGGGAAAACCGGTATACCTCGCAAATATTCCAATAACCGCAGCAGGCATTAGTAACATAGGCAGAAAAATGCCACCTATTTGAGCAAATAAAAAGTACAGTGCCGCGGCAGGCAGTGCCCCACCCAATGCACCACCAAAAGCTACAAGTGGACGTTCTTTTCGATTGATTTCATCATACGCATCCTGCATTTCTTCGATGGAATATCTCATGATTTCTCCTTACTGCAGAGCCCTAACGCCCAAATTTGCGGGCGACTGAAGCGCAGCGTAAGGCGCTCCGCAAGATTTGATTGTTAGGCCCCGACCGCACGGTGCTCAGTGCCAGCGCCAGGCGTAAGGAACAGCATAGTGGTTGCCACTGAAGTTTTAACTGTGTGCCAGACATTCTGCGGCACTAGAACATAGGAGCCGGGTTCACTCAACTGCACAGAGCGTTCGTTGCCAGACTCCTCAAGAACGACGGCGGCTGAGCCAGAGATTAGCATGACCAGCTCCTCTCCGGCAGGGTGGCGCTCCCACATGGACCACGGCTCAGAAAAAGTGAAAGCTGACATGAGCCTGCCCTGATCCAGCTGCGGATGTTTCCCAGCAGCCAGCTCACTCCAGAATGACTGAGACACGGGAACCGTATCGGCTAGTCCGCAGTCTCGGAAGTGCAAGTATGTGCTGAGGATGTCTTTGGCAGTACTCAATGTTGACTCCATTCTCGCCTAACGCTTTGCTAATTGGCTGCCGCAGCGCAGCGTAGGCAGTCCAGTGGAGGCCACGCTTTTTGTGGCCGGAACGAAATTAAGCAATTTGTTAAATTGCATTTGGTTTCAACCCGATGTCAGAACACACTTCGGGTAAAATCTGTTCTGTGAGGCCTGCAGGAAGGCGCTCCAATTTTGGAAGTGCTAGTTGCCGCTGATCAGCATCTTCGCCAGTCGTGATTGTTTCAATCCAAGGCTTAAAGAAAGACACTCTGGAATACACTTCCACTACACCGTACTTCCCGATATCGCCGCCTTCAACTCTGGAGCTAATACCGAGTAAGTGGCTCGTACCGTCAATAGTCAGATAGGCTGGGCCGCCACTATCGCCCCCACCAGAAACACCTTCGTGTGGTAAAGCTGCATCATCTCTGTCAAATTTGAATTTTAATAGCGGCCCCTCTGCTTGTTCGATTCGATTTTCGGCTTTTCGTAAAACTCCGCCATTTTCATAATTATCAACCGTTTGTCCGGTTAGCCCATTTCCAGTGCCGCCAACACCGATAAACCATATTATCTTGCCAACTTCATCTGTTTTTTCATACAAACTCGCCGGTTCTACATCCTTTATTTGATTTACTAATTTTATTAACGCAATGTCGTGACTTTTACCTGGCTGATAATCTTTATGAACAAAGACACTTTCCACTTTGTGGTAGCCATTATTTAGACCGATGTAGCTACCAGAATTAATACAGAACGTTGCGTGAGCGGCAGTCACAATCCAATCAGGCTTAATTAATGTGCCATGAGCCCCATCAACATACAGTGTTGCCAATGGTGCAAAATCTGCAGAGTCAGCAAGATATTTTTTGTCATCAACATCATGACGGACCACAATTGCTAAAGCCGATAAGCTTGAAATTATTAATAAAAAAGACAGAAATATACGCATGACTTCCCTATGCAATTTAACGCTTATTAGGCCGGTCGGCCCGTGTTTAAACACGGGGTGACCCGTACTTGTAAATTTTATGTATTGTAGATTACTGGGCATTTAGAGAAAATACAACGAGATGCGAAAGCCCAAGTCTGTGCTTTGGTAGAAAATACGGGTCGAACCGTCTAACAAGGCTAATTTGACACTTTCCCATTTGGTCACTGGCATTAAGGTATATCTATGACGCGCCGCACTGGCTGGAAGCTATTTTTTGTCATCAACATAATTTACTTATTATTGGGCCTGTATAGCTTTGTGCAAGCGACACAGCAATCTATTACAATGAACGACAATGATATTTTTGGTTGGTTGTTTCTGTTGGTTTTTGCTTCGCTTGGCATTGTAGCTAGCTATGGCTATGCTTGGCGAAAAACGATTGGCTTTGGCAAGTTCTGGTATTTATTGCTTGTTGCTATACTCGTCAGTGTTATATACGAAGGCTTTCAGCTATACCAGGCTAACGATATTGACGGCAGTGAAAAACTGTTTGTGACTATTGTGGGTATTTTGTACTTTAGCTTTTTCAGTCGACTAATGTTGAATTACGCAACCGAGGATAAATCTCCGCCAACAAAATCCACAAATTAATTATCCAACTAAAAGACGCCTAAGCGCCTTTTTTGAATTCAACCTGCACGTATTACTTGGCGCTTGTCACCTTGTTCAACGAAAGCTGGAACCATAAGTTCGCAACCCGTTTCAATTTTAGCAGGCTTCAATACTTTACCTGATGTGTCGCTACGTGCTGCTGGTTCTGCGTATGCCTTAGGGGAAGGCCATACTTTTTGCCAGCCGAAGTCAAAAGACCTGGCCCTAGAGGTTTTAATCAGTAATAGCGATTTAAAAAATACAGATTACCGGCTTGCACTTATCAAGCTGATTAAAAGTTGTTCATATCTTTGTAACTTTGCTCGGACAGGATGCTTGTAGTTTAATAACCCGAGCATCATCATGAAAACGATAACCTTTATAACGTTTACGCTTACAGCTATTCTGTTTGGCACTTCAGCTAACGCGGCTAATTGTGCTTATAACTGCCCAACCGGTAAATCTGGCCAGACTATTGAAAGGCCAATTTACACGCTACACAACAACAGCAGCACTAAGTTTGCCAATTGGGTGGCTTACAAAGTAACCAAAAACACCATTGATGGACCCAGCCGGACCCGGACGTGGAAAGCAGACCCAAACATCAACTCAGCATATACGCTTGAACCCGCAGACTATACCGATGCGGCTGCAGTGCTTAGCACAGACCGTGGCCATCAGGTGCCTTTGGCGGCGTTTAGTAATACTGCTTACTGGGCAATGACGAATTATCTCTCTAATATCACACCACAGTCTGCTAACCTGAACCAGGGGGCTTGGGTAAAGTTGGAAACTGCCGTTCGTAATTTGGCTCGCACCGGCCAGGACGTTTATGTAATCACCGGGCCATTGTATGAATGGTACTTTGGGGCTTTGCCGGGAGCTGATGAAGGCCATACTATCCCGTCTGGCTATTTCAAAGTGGTCATTACGGATAACGCCGGGTGGGTAGAGGCGTCTGCATTTATCATGGAGCAAAACCTTAACCGCTCTGCCAGTTTCTGCCCACGTGAGGTTACGGTTAATGAAGTAGAACGCCGCAGTGGGTTAAATATTATGCCGTTACTGCCGTCATACAAAGAGCCTGCGGTTGAAGGGCAGGTTGGTGGTTTAAAAACGGAGTTAGGTTGTTAACGTGCCGTCCAAAGGGTATGTCTTGCTGCATACCAACAGGAGTTAACAACAGACCTAACTAGGAAGTCTAAATAGGGGCCTTAAGGTTAATTAGCACAGGCCCTTTTTTCTGGCTCTTTTTCGATGCTGCCTTGAGCGTTGTTATACCCGTTTACGGCAACAATACATCAGAGAATGTTTTATCACGGTTATTGAAATAGTTAAGATCAACTTCTTTCTCCACCCCGGGAAGCGTTGATTGCTCTGTCCATTGCCAGAAATGCCAATCCAGCCATCCTTTTGGACTTACGGGTTTTTCCACGCCATACTCCGCAATCCACAATGGATACTGGCCAAACTTGTCAGTCATATGCTTGTTCCAGAAGGTGCGGCCGGTGTAAATAATCGGCTTTTTACCGTAATGCGCGGTCAAAATATTAACAAATACCTGAAGTTTGTCTGCCACATCAGGGGCGGTATTTTTGCCCAGTAACTCGATGTCTACTGCAGGTACCAAATCGCCACTGCTTAGCTTGACGGTATCGATAAAAAACTGCGCTTGTTTCTCTGGCGGATCTTCGGTGACATAAAAATGATAGGCGCCACGCACAATGCCTGTTTTTTCAGCATTCTGCCAGTGCGAATCAAAGTTAGGGTCTTTGTCATCCATGCCTTCAGTCGCTTTGATAAAGACAAAACGCATCCCCACTGAAGAGAGCTTTGGCCAATCCACTTCGCCGTTATGGTGCGACAGATCAAGCCCGTGGTACTCAATAATTTGGCTATCGTCCGCAGTAGCTGCAACCTGAAGCGACGTAAAAATCAGTACAGCGAAAACGCTAAGTAGATAGGCTATTTTTTTCATATTACCCTTAAGAATGATATCTGGCATGCAAAGCAACCTAGTTTTAATTTAGGCAAGCTTTACCCTTTAATATGGCATTTCGCATAATACCAAACCTTGTAAACACTTCTTCTTAAAACAACGCCAGGAAGCTAATTATTACCATTACTAGCAGCAGGCTGGGCCAGTAAAGTAGTTTTGGTAGCAAAATGTTATACGGTGCCAGTTTACGCTGCACGTTTAGCGGCGCTTTAACGACAACACTGCACAGCAATACTACGATCATTGCGATATACAGTAGCAGATAAAAATACTCGATGTAGACAATGCTCTGCGCTGGAAACTTAGCACGGGTATTAAGCTGTAATAACACCACCACAACACACAGTGCCGATATGAAACCGATAACCAACTTAATAGAAAAGCTGTTAAACGCCAGATTGCTGGGCTTACGGCTTATGGTTAATAACACGGCAAATAACAGCACTGCGACGGCTAATGCCGGCAGAACGTTAACCACAAAGGCATTATTGCGCTTTAGTACCAGGTTAAAATGCAGTTCCGGGCTTTGTGCAGCAGTGGCGGTGGGGTAACCAAAATTGCTGTGGTAGCTGGCGGTTTTAACATCGAAAAAGGTTGCAGCTATCAACCAGTCACTCAGAACAATATCGCGCTGGACGCCATAGATGTTTGCCATGCCGGAGTCGTTATAAGCGTTGAAATCGGGGATCAGAATCGTTTTACCATCAAAATCATCAGATAAAATGCGCAGCTTTACCGTTTGCTGATCCAGAGGGTACTGGCTGTAATCAAATTGCTGGCGCAGGGTGGTTTCAAAAAACCACGCTGTCAGGGTTTCATCGTCCTGCACCTTTTGATTAACGTCATTCAGCTGCGCGCTACCCTCTATTGCATCTGGAAAGTAAAAACCGGCTTTGGCCTGCAGCGGGCAATCGGGCGCTATGGGGACTTTTTGCCAGATATAGCCGCTGATATGCACATCGTTAAGTGAATGAAAGCTCAGCGATTGCAAAAACACGCCGGTTGCAACATACGCGCAGTGCGGTACATCGTCTTTAGTTGTCTGTGCCAGCTTGGCTATCCAGTTATCGCGATCCATGTTCATGTGTGTTAACTGATGTTCAGTTGCCTCGACCTTTGGGGCGGCCTGAAACCACATATATGCCAAGATGGTAATACCTATAACGCTGCTGCTAAGGCTCAACAGCAGGTAAAAACCCAGGTTCTGCAAAGGGTGGGAGCTAATTTTGTCTGGCATGTTAAAAAGAATATATAAGTTAGGCGCCTGCTAAGCCTAGCTGCTAGCAGGTGAATTGCCAGCATGGCTGTAAGACAAAACTGTCCATTTATCTCTTTCTTGAACGATCTGAAAGTCTCTTTATTTGGCCATCTAAACGTATAGAAGTTGACTTTGCCGTCGGTTTTGCGCAAAGTAGCGGCTATGTGTGCTAATGGGGTTTGGCTATGCCTATTAAAGTGATCGATCAGTTGCCGGCGGTAGAAGCGCTGTCGGCAGAAAATGTCTTCGTAATGACCGAGAGTCGGGCGCAGTCGCAGGATATACGGCCGCTGAAAATTGCCATTCTCAACCTGATGCCAAATAAAATTGCCACTGAAATTCAGTTGCTACGTTTATTGGCTAACAGCCCATTACAAGTAGATGTCGATTTGGTACGTATTGATGATCACGTGAGTAAAAATACGCCACCGAGCCATTTAAATTGCTTTTACCGCTATTTTTCAGACGTGCAGCAGCAAAAGTACGACGGCCTGATTATTACCGGCGCGCCGTTGGGGCTGGTGGACTATGAAGACGTGAGTTACTGGGATCAATTTGGCGATATTCTGCGCTGGGCAGATAAACACGTTACCTCAACGTTGTTCTTATGTTGGGCTGCACATGCCGCGCTGTATCAGTACTACGGTTTACAGCGTGAAATACGCGGCGAGAAACTTTCCGGTGTGTATTGGCAAGATGTTGTGCAGCCACTGTGTCCGTTAGTTCGCGGTTTTGATGATGCCTTTTTAGTGCCCCATTCACGTTATGCGCAGGTGCCAAAACAGAAATACCAGCAACACGATGATTTACATATTCTGGCGGAAGCGGATGCGACCGGCGCCTATTTATTGCAAAACAGCAGTGGTAGCCGGGTATTTGTTACTGGTCACCCGGAATACGACTTAACAACGCTTGATGACGAATATCAACGTGATGTCGCCGCAGGCGTATCGGCAAAATTGCCGGAAAATTATTACCGTAACAATGACCCCTTACAGGGACCACAAAAGTTATGGCAGAGCCATGCCTTTTTACTGTTTAGTAATTGGTTAAACTATTATGTTTATCAGGCTACCCCATTTGATTTGGGCCAGATAGGCCAGACGGCTTAAGGTAAAGAGTATTCTATGACAGCAAGATTAACGCCTGAACAATTTCGTCAGTTGATCGCTCAACGTATTTTTATTCTTGATGGCGCCATGGGCACCATGATCCAGCAACATCGCTTAGAAGAGGCCGATTATCGCGGCGCGGAATTTGCCGATTGGCCCAGTGATGTTAAAGGCAATAACGATTTACTGGTGCTGACGCAACCGGATTTAATTGCTGATATTCACCGGCAATATTTGTTGGCCGGGGCGGATATTGTTGAAACCAATAGCTTTAACGCCACCACTATTGCCATGGCTGATTACCAGATGGAAGGTTTATCGGCGCGGATTAACCGTGAGTCGGCAGCGCTGGCGCGTAAAGTATGCGATGAGATAACTGCGCTTGAGCCCGATAAACCGCGCTTTGTCGCCGGTGTGTTAGGGCCAACTAACCGCACCGCGTCTATATCACCTGATGTAAACGACCCAGGCTTTCGTAATGTCAGTTTTGATGAGTTAGTAGACGCTTACACCGAATCTACCCATGCGTTAATTGCCGGTGGCGCCGACATTATTATGTTGGAAACCATTTTTGATACCTTAAATGCGAAAGCTGCGGCTTTTGCCGTACTTAAAGTGTTTGACGAAGTTGGCTATAAACTACCGGTGATGATCTCCGGCACCATTACCGATGCGTCTGGCCGTACCTTGTCGGGCCAGACTACCGAAGCGTTTTATCATAGCCTGGCCCATGTTGAGCCGGTATGTTTTGGCCTTAACTGCGCACTTGGACCAGATTTGCTGCGGCCTTATGTCGAAACGCTGTCGGGCGTATCAGAAGCTTATGTTTCCGTGCACCCCAATGCAGGTTTGCCAAACGAGTTTGGCGAATACGATTTAGGCGCTACAGAGATGGCTGCAGAAATTGCCGATTGGGCCAAACAGGGCTTTTTAAATATTGTTGGTGGCTGCTGTGGCACCACGCCTGAGCATATAAAAGCCATCGCTGATGCGGTAAAAGATGCGCCTGCCCGCCAACCAAAAGCGCCCGGCCATAGTTTTAATTTAGCCGGCCTTGAAGCCTTTTCTCTGGAGTGGTAATGCGACAACAGGCCCGATTTATTAACGTTGGCGAGCGGACGAATGTTACCGGCTCAGCCAAATTTAAAAAGCTGATTTTAAACGGCGACTATGAAGCGGCGCTGGATGTAGCACGCCAGCAAGTGGAAAACGGTGCGCAAATTATTGATATCAACATGGATGAGGCGATGCTCGACAGCAAAGCCGCCATGGTGCGCTACTTGCAGTTACTGGCGTCTGAACCCGATATTTCGCGGGTACCCATTATGGTCGACTCGTCGAAGTGGGAGGTTATCGAAGCTGCGCTAAAATGTATTCAGGGCAAGGCGGTGGTTAACTCTATTTCGCTAAAAGAAGGCGAAGCGCCGTTTTTACATCAGGCGCGTTTGCTACGGCGTTATGGCGCTGCTGTGGTGGTGATGGCGTTTGACGAGAAAGGCCAGGCTGACACCAAGGTGCGCAAGGTCGAAATTTGCCAGCGTGCTTATAAAATCCTTACTGAGCAAATTGGCTTTCCGCCCGAAGATATTATTTTTGACCCGAACATCTTTGCTGTTGCTACCGGCATTGAAGAGCACAACAACTACGCGGTCGACTTTATTGAAGCCACCCGCGAGATAAAGCGTTTATGCCCGCATGCGAAAATATCCGGCGGTGTGTCTAATGTGTCCTTCTCGTTTCGCGGTAATGACGCAGTGCGTGAAGCCATTCACTCAGTATTTTTATACCATGCAATCGGCGCCGGTATGGATATGGGCATTGTTAACGCCGGCCAGCTTACCGTGTATGACGATATTCCATCACTGCTGAAAGAGCGGGTGGAAGACGTTATTTTAAACCGCCGTGACGATGCTACCGAAAGGTTGCTAGAGATTGCCGCCCAGTTTAAAGGCGATGGCAGCGTGGCTGAAAAAGTGGATGATGCCTGGCGCAGTTTACCGGTAAATAAGCGGCTTGAGCATGCGCTGGTAAAAGGTATTACCGACTTTATTGATATTGATACTGAAGAGGCGCGTCAACAAGCCGAAAAACCGCTGCACGTCATAGAAGGGCCGTTAATGGACGGCATGAACGTAGTGGGGGACTTGTTTGGCGAAGGCAAAATGTTTTTGCCGCAAGTGGTTAAATCAGCCCGGGTAATGAAAAAAGCCGTGGCCTATTTGCAGCCGTATATTGAGCTGGAAAAAGAGGGCGGTCGGGCGCAGGGCAAGGTGCTGTTGGCCACAGTAAAAGGCGATGTGCACGATATCGGCAAAAATATTGTTGGTGTGGTGCTGCAATGTAATAACTTTGAGGTTATCGACCTTGGCGTTATGGTGCCCTGTGCTGAGCTGTTGCGCGTGGCGAAAGAACGCGATGTTGATGTCATTGGTTTATCTGGCCTTATTACACCGTCGCTGGATGAAATGGTGCATGTTGCCAAAGAAATGACCCGCTTAGGTTTTACCCAACCGCTGCTGATTGGCGGTGCTACTACGTCTAAAGCCCATACTGCCGTGAAAATAGAGCCGAATTACGCCAATGGCGTGGTGTATGTGCCGAATGCCTCGCGCAGTGTGTCGGTGGTGCAGTCACTTATAACACCGGACAGCAAAGCGGATTATTTAAGCCGGATTAAAAACGAATATGTCGTGGCGCGCGAACAACATGCCCGCTCGCGCCCCGGTGAAAAGCTGCTTAGTTTAAATGAAGCTAAAGCGAATAAGTTTCAGCTTGATTTAAGTAAGGTGGCGCCGGCACCAAAACAGTTAGGTGTGCAACTATGGCAGGACGTTGATCTTAACGTGTTACGCGATTATATCGACTGGACACCATTCTTTTTAACCTGGCAGTTATCCGGTAAATACCCGGCCATACTTAACCATGCTGAAGTGGGCATGGAAGCGCGTAGAGTGTTTAAAGACGCTAATGCCATTCTGGACACCATGATTAATGAGGGGCATGTAAAAGGTAAGGCCGTATTTGGTTTATTTCCGGCTAATAGTGACGGTGAAGATATTGTGGTTTACACCGACGAAAGCCGCAGCACCGAAAAAGTTCGCTTATATAACCTGCGCCAACAGTTGCAGCTGCGCAATAATGCGCCCAATTGCAGCCTGGCCGATTTTATCGCCCCGGTGGGCAGCGGGGTTAAAGATTATATTGGCGGTTTTGCCGTAAGTACCGGTTTTGGTGCTGACGAATTTGCGGCTAAATTTGCTGTTGAGCACGACGATTACAACAGCATTATGGTTAAAGCACTGGCCGACCGTTTAGCTGAGGCTTTAGCCGAATACCTGCATTTAAAAGTGCGGCGCGAATACTGGGGCTATGCCGCAGGCGAGACGCTTGATAACGAGCAGCTTATTCGTGAGTTGTATCAGGGGATTCGCCCGGCACCCGGTTATCCGGCGTGTCCGGAGCACACTGAAAAAGGCACCTTGTGGCAGTTGCTGGATGTTGAAGCGCAAACCGGTATTGTACTGACCGAAAGCTACGCCATGTGGCCAGGCGCTGCGGTTAGCGGTTGGTACTTTGGCCATCCTGACAGCAAATATTTTGCCGTGAGTAAAATAGGTGATGATCAATTAATCGACTATGCCGCGAAAAAAGGTTGGAGCAAGGAAGAAGCAGAAAGCTGGCTGGCGCCCAATATACGCTGATACGGCAAGGCGCGTTATTTTAGCTGTGTTACAGCACAGGTAAAGCGCGCGCTCATATCTGCTGGCCTGCTTTGTTTTTCATTGCAACCACTTGTCGAGTAATTGCGCCATTGTAGTGATATCGATAGGCTTCATTAACAGATCATTCATGCCAGCTTGTGCGGCGTTTTGACGGGTGATATCGGCGCTGTGTGCTGTCATAGCAATAACCGGTAGAAGGTCTAAGCCTGGCAAGCGACGAAGTTGTCTGGTGGTTTCGTAGCCGTCAATGCCGGGCATTTCTATATCCATCAAAACAAGGGAAATCGTGTGTACTGCGAGGCACTCCAGAGCCTGTTCACCATGGGTGGCAGTGATAATGTTGTAGCCCAGCTTATGCAAAATTATCTTCGCCAACGCCTGATTAAAATAGTTGTCTTCAACTAACAAAATGGTGTGTTGTGCTACTGTAGCCGCGTTGCTTGGCTGGAGTGTTTGCAGTGTTGTTGGCTCAACGGCGCTTAAGGTTATATTTGCCGCTTCAGCAAATTCCAGACTAAAACTGAACGTACTGCCTTTGGCGGGTGAGCTACTCACAGCCAGCTGGCCTCCCATCAATGTTACCAGCCGCTGGCAAATTGTCAGGCCCAGCCCCGTGCCGCCATACTTGCGACTAATTGAACTATCCGCTTGATTAAATGCAGTAAACAAGAGCTTTTGCTGGCTTTCGCTAATACCGATACCGGTGTCACGCACGGCAAAATGCAACTGCCAGCCTGATTGGTTGAGCTGCGCGTTAATACTCAGGCTAATATCACCTTGCTCAGTAAACTTAATGGCATTACTTATCAGGTTAATTAGTATTTGAGACAGGCGAAGTGCATCGCCTTGCAGCTGATCGGGTATTTGCTCGTCCAAATACAGGCTGAATTGTAAGCTTTTTTGCTTAATGTGTTCGCTAAACATGTCACTGACCTGTGCCACTGTATCGCGCAGACTAAAAGCAGCCTGTTCTAACTCCAGCTTGCCGGCTTCAATTTTAGAAAAATCTAAAATGTCATTAATAATGCTGAGTAACATTTTTCCAGCGCCGCGTATCTTGGTAATGTAACTTTGCTGTGTCGTTGGGTCTTCGTTGAGTTGTGCCAATTCAGAAAAGCCTAATACTGCATTAAGTGGTGTGCGCAGTTCGTGGCTCATGTTGGCCAAAAAGTCACTTTTTGCCTGCGCTGCGGTTTCGGCACTTTGCTTGGCTTGTTGCAGTTGCATCATGGTTTGTTGTAAGTGGGCCGTGCGTTCTTCTACCTGGCGGGTGAGTTGGTGTTTTTCCTGTAACAGATGATAGGTGCGCCATTTCAGCAAAAAATACATAATGAGTAGCGCAAATGTTATGTACCCAATCCAGGCGACTGTGCTGGCATACCAGGGCGCAGCAATATGAAAACTTAACTCTTCAGAGAGTTGCAAATTTCCCTGATGGTCGCGACTGCGCACCATAAAATGATAGTCCCCTGGCGCAAGGTTGGTGTAATCGCGGTACAATTCGTTACTCCAACCAGACCAGGCTTTATCATGCCCTTGCAGTTTGAGCTGAAACTGCGGCTGAAATAAGTGGCTAAAATTGGGGCTGGCATATTCAAAGCGCAGTGCATTGCTGTTGGCGTTAAGCTTGAGTTGTTTAGGTAAAGCCCCTCCGTGGTAAAATGTGCTGCCATCAAGTGTTCTTAGTTGGCGAAGTAAAGGCGGTTTAGGTGGCATATTGCGATGTTCATCCAGCGCAAAGCGGAATAGCCCCTCAGCACCGCCAAACCAAATCACGTTTTGTGCATCAATCAATAAGGTGTCTAGCGGGATATCCTGCAACGGCAGTAGGGCAGAAGCTTGCCAGCGATACAGGCCTTCACTGTCAGCAAACAGCACGCCTGCCTGACGCCGGCCAGTATCATTGTCCCAGGTAAGTAACCACAAATTATTATTTTTGTCAGCTTGCGGATAGCGAACCCAAGGCTGGGTAGCGCTAAATGCTGCAGCTAACTGTGGGTCCAGAAAAAATTGCTGGCTTGGCGGGTCAAAGCGGTAAAAACCGGCAACCGTTGCAATTAATAATGCGTTTTTATACCAGTGCACAGCGTTGCGGTTATTACTGGGTAAGCCATCGGTCTTACTAAAATGTGAAACGGTGAACGAGGCGGAATTGCCGCCTTGCCAATTTGGGGGTAATTGAAGCCTATACACACCATGGGCCAGAGTGCCCAGCCAGAGTTCGCCGTCGGCGGACTCTAGTATGCTGTTAAGATTACCACTGACGCCCGGCACCCGGCCTTCATCTCGCCATTCTCCTTGCTCATAGCGCATGCTAGCCAGACCATTTTGCAGGCCAATGTAGATGCGTTGTGGGTCTAACCTTGATTGATACAGTACTTTGCTGGCCAGTTCTGACGCACGTATTAGCTTCAGTTCAGTTCCGGTTTTAGCGTAGACGCCTTTACCATTAGCGATAAGGAGTTGCTCGTTATAGCTAATAAAATCCCAGGTTTGCTTTTGTGCTTGCTCAACTGCCTCAAAACGGTTCTGCGCATTTTTACGAAATAAGCCCAGGCTGGTGCCGGCATATAAGGTGTTTTGATGCTGGTACAACGACAGCACATTGCCTTGCAAACCACTGGTGCTGTTGTAATAGGAGATAGCTGCGGACAAATCTATGCGGCTTAAACCATGATCCAGCGCCAACCATAAACCTTGCTGATGGTCTTGATACAGCGCACGGATATTCTGGTCTACCAGACCAAGCTCGGTAGTAAGGTGGCTTTTTAGTTTGCCATCAGCGGTCAGAATATATAAACCGGCATTTGTAGTGCCAAGGGCAAAGTCGCCGTTTTTTAGCCGTAAACCACTGTAAAGTGACGCTTGTTGAAGCTGTGCGTCAATGTCGGTGTGCCAGCGTTCAGTACCGGTGCTGCGAAGCAAAAACAGCTCGCCTTCGCGGCTACCCGCAAGCAGCGTATTTTCATCAAAGGATTCGAGCATAAAAATGCTGGTATCACTAAACTGTTCTGCACCGGGCACAGGGCTAAATTCACCTTGCACCAATTGCAGTAAGCCACGGCCTTCCTCTCTGACAAGTAAGCGCTGCTGTAAATAAAATGCTTTGAGAAAACCATTTTCAGAGGCCCAAACGCTGACCTGTTGTGGCGAGATAAAAAAGATATAGTTACGGCTAACGAAATAAACGCCGTCGGGGGTGGTGAAGGTTTGGCGCACATCCTGAAAATTGCGGTATTCTGGCGCAATACGGTCTAATAGCGATACGTACTGCGTTCCACCTGCAGCTTGGGTATCCAGATAGCCAAGTTCGCCTTTTGACCCAACATAAACTTTGCCATCTGCCGCTAAGGCCAATGACCGGACTACTGCTTTATTGTGAGTGGGGATCATCCGCCAGCTAGCACCATCATGCTCAAGCACGCCGACATTGTTGCCAACGTAAAGCACGCCGCGCTGATCTTGAATTATGGCCCAGTTTTGCGTGCCGCCATTGTAATCTTTTGGCTTGAAGTTGCTTAGCAGTGGTGTGCCATATTGCTGTGCATTTGCTGTCTGGCTAAATATCAGCACCAAGGCACAGCAAAGCCAGATTAATTGTTTTAAAACCTTCACTATGCACAACCTCCCTGTTTGCACAGCTATCTTTGCTTGTACACCCGTCAGCGTGTCATTCGGGTGGGCGTTTTATTTGCGTAACACTTTGTCCAGATAGCCCATAGCAAACGCTGATAACACAAACGTTATATGTATCAGTAAATACCATTGTATTTTGTCATTGGCAATGGTTTCGGTATTCATAAAGACTTTAAGTAAATGTATCGACGAGATAGCCACGATAGAGGCTGCGACTTTGTTCTTCAACGACGAAGAGTCCAGTTTACCTAACCAGCTAAGTTTGTCGTCATTACCCTCTAAATCAAGCCGTGACACGAAGTTTTCGTAGCCGGAAAACATCACCATGACAATAAGCCCGCCTACCAGAGCAATATCAATAAGTGACAGCACGACTAAGATTAACTCTACCTCTTTCATAGTCAAAATGGTGGGTATAATGTGGAATATTTCCTGGAAAAACTTAATACCCAGCGCGAAAAGTGCCAAGCTTAAACCCAGATAAATTGGCGCCATGATCCAACGTGCTGAATACATCAGTTTTTCAATAAAATTTTCCATAACCACACCCGAAGTTTCTAATCGCTGTATTATGCGGTTACTCAGTTATAGATCAAGCATTGCTAAAGCTTTTTCTTGTTTGCGTTACAGTTACCGCAAATTCCAGCGTCTTGCCGCAACGACAAAGGATACAGCGTGAGAATATGATAGCGTCATCGCGTTATAAGTCAGCCACATGTTGTTATGATGAAAATTATTTGCTGCAGTATGCTTGCCTTACTGCTGTTACCCCCAAAAGGTAGTGCCGCTGAAGGATTTTGGCTGCCAAGCCAACTTACTGCTGATAGCCCCGTACTGCAACGCTACAAGGGGCAAACATTACCGTTAACTCAGCTACAACAGGTTAGCGGTCGAATTGATAATTGCAGTGCTGCCTTTATATCCAAAGCCGGGTTGTTAATTACCAACGCGAACTGTGTTGCCTCTTATCTGCAGGAATTGTCTGTTGCAAGTGTAGCCCCAGAAATGCCGGTGCCCGGCTTGCAGTTTAGAATGCTGCAGCAAACTTTGGATGTCACCACGACCATTAACCGTCAACTCAGTGGCGAGTCTTCGGCGTATCAACGTAGTATTAAATTTGAGCAAATAAAACAACAGCTGCAAGCGGATTGTGAACAGCGTTCGCAGTTATCATGCGAGCTGAAGACTCTGCACCATGGCCTGGAATTCTATTTACTGCAGTATAAAACCTTACGTGACGTGCGCTTGGTATATCGACCACCACTGTCAACAGCTGATGCCGATCAGCGCTGGCCACGTTATGGTGCGGACTTTGTAATATTGCGTGCTTATGATAGTGCTAATAACGATGGGGTGGCATATGCAAAAGACAATACGCCTTATCGTTCTGCTTTTGCACGATTGTCGCAACAGGGCGTTACCGATGATGAGTTGGTAATATCACCGAGCTTTTCTGTACATAGCCGACGCTATGCTACCGCGACAGAGATTCAGTTCAACTTTGAGCAGCTTTTCCCCCGTTCGATTGAATATTTGCAGCAAGCGACTCGGCTGTTAAAGCAACTGGCTCCAGCCGGTTCAGTTAGAGCTGAACAATACAACAATACGTTAACTGACTTGACAAGCGAAGCTGAAAAACTAAGCGATATGCTGTCGCATTATCAGCGTAGCGGCTTATTATCAGGCAAACAGCAGCGGCAACAGGCTGTGCTGGAATGGATTAATAGTAGTGCTGTTCGACAACAATTATATGCTCCTGTACTGGCTACTTTGGATAGGTTATTACTGCAACAACAACGCGTAGCGCTGCGCGATCTGGTGTTGGATTACCTGAAGTATGCGCAGTTACCTGCTTTAGCTAATCAATTATATCAACACGCCTTGCAGCCAAATCCAACGAAGGCTGCGTTATTAAAAAGCCGAATGCAGCAGTTTGACCTGCGGTTTGATGCCAGAGTTGATTTAGAGCTGGCGCTGCATTTTTTGGAACAATACGCTAAGTTGCCGCAGGGGCAAAGACTAGTGGCATTAGATCAGTATTTTGCGCTCAATGATGGGTTTAATCGTGAAATTGTGCGGCATAAACTGTCAGCTATGTATCGGGGGACGAGTTTGACCGATGCTAATCAGCGGTTGCAATGGTTGCAGCGTAATGCTGAACAGTTCCAGCAAAGTTCAGATCCGTTAATTAGCTTTTCCGTCGCCATGTATGACACGGTGACACAGCTTAATGCTGAGCGCCGACAGTTAAAAACAGCATTAGATAATGCCCGCGCTGAATTTATGGAAGTGCTGATGGCCTATAATGATGCGCAAGCCAAAGCCACTTATGCTGAGGCAAATGGTATGTTGCGTTTTAGCGTTGGAAGGGTAAGTGGCTATCAACCCGTTGACGCAGTGTGGTTTCAGCCATTTAGTACCTTGCAAGGTATGCTAAAGCTTAGCCGCAGTGTTAATAACACCCAACCTGTGTTGGCAGAACATGCCGCTGATAAATTAACTCCGGTAAATTTTCTTAGCAGTATCGACAGTGGTACGGATTATGGCGGCGCCCCCACGTTTAATACAAAAGGCGAAGTCGTTGGGCTGCTCTTTTGTGGTGTAGAAGAAAACTTGCTTGCAGATTGGCACTATGATGAAGCGCTTAGCCGTGCGGTGCATGTCGACAGCCGCTTTATTATTTGGCAATTAAAACAAACTGATGCTGGCCGTGCCGTACTGGCCGAACTGTTTTCTGATATATAACCCGTTAACCTATTCCGAACATAGCGTTATTCTGATTCTACGCTCTTAATTTAGGCTAATTTACAGTATCATGGTGGCGTTGCATCAAAACTATGATAGCCAAGATTTTGAACGTTGGAGAGCATGTGGATAAGCAGTTCCGGGTGAAACTTATTGTAAAGCGCGCGCCCACTTTGGCCGCGATAAGCTGGTTAAAGCAAAGCTGGGTCATTTTTATGCAGGCCCCTATGACATGGCTGCTGATGTTTATTACCATTGGCGCTATTGCATTAGTGGGACAGCTGCACCCTTTAGCAGCCGTCATAAGCATTTTGTTAAACCCGTTTCTTACGGCGGGTGTCTATAAAAGTGTGGTGATGCTACAACAAAAGCAGCCCATTACGTTCACTGATCTATTCAAGCCGCTAAGCGAGAGTGACTGTAGAGCCGTATTCTTACGCATCGCAGCGCTAAATGTATTAGCGTCTATACCGTTAAGTAGTTTAGCGATGACACTGATGCAACAGCACGAGGCACAGCAAAGTGTTGATGCATTAATGTTGATGCTTTTTGTGGTAAGTTTTTTAGTCAGTTGGATGGTTTTTGCTTATGCCGTTGCTATAGCTTACTTTTTAAAAGAATACCGCATATTGGCAATTATTAAGGCCAGCTTTATTGCTTGCTGGCGCAATATAGTGCCGTTGGTCGTCTTTGGCCTCTTGAGTCTGTTGCTGATAATGCTTACCATGCCAACGCTATTTATCGGTTTACTGCTGGTTGTACCGGTGCTGAATATCGCGTTCTTTTTATCGTTTAATGAATTTTTTGCTTTGCAAGTAAAAGCTACTGATGATGGCGTATTGGAAATATAACCTTGGCTGATATCGCAGAGCTTAAACGGATGGCGCTAAATTGGTTAAGCCGGCGTGATTATAGCGAGGCGCAATTGAGTCAACGTTTAGCGCGTCAGGGGGGAGAGCCTGCTGATATTGCTCAGGTTATTGGCTGGTGCAAAAACGAAGATTATCTTAACCAGCAGCGTTTTATCAGTATGTTGTTACGCAGCAGAATAAACAAAGGTTATGGCCTTAACTATATTGTGCAGGAATGCCGCCAGCAGAATATCAGCCGTGAGCAGGTACTAGAAGTTGTTGCTCAGCTGGATGTAGACTGGTTTCAACAGGCTTTGCTGCTTTATCAGAAAAAATATGGCCAAAGTGCAATAACAGAATACAAAGACAAGTTAAAACGTATGGCGTATTTACAGCGCCGTGGTTTTAGCAGCGAGCAGATTCAATTTGCTATTAATCATTTAGAGTAAAACCCAAGCGAACAGGATTTTTCCATGACAATGACATCGGCCAACATCAGGCGTGCCTTTTTAGATTTTTTTGCCAGTAAGCAGCATCAGATAGTATCTAGTAGCTCACTTATTCCTGGCAACGATGCCACGTTACTGTTTACTAACGCGGGTATGGTGCAGTTTAAAGATGTGTTCCTTGGCCAGGATTTACGAAACTACAGTCGGGCTGTTTCTGCACAACGTTGTGTGCGGGCTGGCGGTAAACATAACGACCTGGAAAACGTGGGTTATACCGCGCGTCACCATACTTTTTTTGAGATGTTGGGTAACTTTAGTTTTGGTGATTACTTTAAGCATGATGCTATTGCCTATGCCTGGGAGTTTTTAACCGCAGTGGTTAAGCTGCCCAAAGACAAGCTTTGGGTTACCGTTTATGAAACTGACGATGAAGCTTACGATATTTGGCTAAAAGACATAGGTGTACCGGCTGAGCGTATTATCCGTATTGGCGACAATAAAGGTGCGCCCTATGCGTCTGATAACTTTTGGGCCATGGGTGACACCGGGCCATGCGGTCCTTGTTCTGAGATTTTCTACGACCATGGTGAGCATATTTGGGGCGGCCCGCCAGGTTCACCAGAAGAAGATGGCGATCGCTATATTGAGATCTGGAACATCGTGTTTATGCAGTTTAACCGCCACAGTGATGGCCGGATGGAACCGCTACCTAAACCCAGCGTAGACACAGGCATGGGGCTGGAGCGTATTGCGGCAATTTTGCAGCATGTACACAGCAACTATGAAATAGATACTTTTGTAGCACTTATTAAAGCGGCGGCAGAGGCTACCGGTGCAACAGATTTAACGGATAAATCATTGCGCGTGGTTGCTGACCACATTCGTAGCTGTGCCTTTCTTATTGTCGATGGCGTGCAACCCTCCAACGAAGGTCGTGGCTATGTGCTGCGCCGCATTGTGCGTCGCGCAGTGCGCCACGGTAACAAGTTGGGTGCTAAAGGGGCTTTCTTCTATAAGTTGGTCGCTGCGTTAGTGGCACAGATGGGCGAGGCTTATCCTGAGCTGGCTGAAAAGCAGGCCGTAGTTGAAAAAATACTGCAATTAGAAGAAGAGCAGTTCGGCAAAACCTTAGAACGTGGTTTGGTTATTCTGGAAGACGCGTTAGCGGGATTAAGCGGTACTGAGCTACCCGGCGAGCTGGTGTTTAAGTTGTATGATACCTATGGTTTCCCGGTAGACTTAACCAATGACGTAGCACGAGAGCGTAATTTAACCATTGATCAGGCCGGTTTTGATACGGCTATGGCGGAGCAACGTAAACGTGCACAGCAAGCGTCTAATTTTGGTGCCGATTACAATAACGCGCTAACATCGAATCAGCACACGGTATTTACCGGTTACGAACATGAGTTTGGCAATGCGCAAGTGCTGGAAATTCTACATGAAGGTCAGCAGGTTAATGCGCTAACAGATGGCCAACAGGCTCTGATTGTGCTGGACAGCACACCATTTTACGCTGAATCCGGTGGTCAGATGGGTGATAGCGGCAGCTTGACGCTTTCAAGCGGCGCAGTGTTTGTAGTACAAGATACCATTAAGCTAGGTAAAGCCTTTGCCCACAAAGGCTATATCCAGGGAGCCATCGCAACTGGAGATAAGGTTGATGCACAGATTGATAGTGCGCGCCGGGCAGCGATTAAACAAAATCACTCTGCAACACATTTACTGCATGCTGCCTTACGTGAAGTGCTAGGCGAGCATGTTACGCAAAAAGGTTCTTTGGTTGGGCCAGAGCGTTTACGCTTTGACTTTAGCCACTTTGAAGCGGTTAAACCAGAAGAGCTGCGAACCATAGAACAGATGGTAAATGAACAGATCCAGCAAAATAATGCTTTGCAAACGCGTTTAATGCCCATTGACCAGGCTAAAGCGGCAGGTGCAATGGCGTTGTTCGGCGAAAAGTATGACGATGAAGTGCGGGTGCTGAGTATGGGCGAGTTTTCCATCGAGTTGTGTGGTGGAACGCACGTTAATCGTACCGGTGATATTGGTATGTTTAAGCTGGTGTCTGAAGGCGGTATTGCCTCTGGTGTGCGCCGTATAGAAGCCGTCAGTGGTGCTGGTGCCGTTGCCTATATTCAGCAAATGGAACAGCAAGCTCTTGCGGTTGCCAGTGCCTTAAAAGGTGATGTGTTTAGTATTGGTGAACGCGTGCATCAGGCGCTGGACCGCACTAAATCACTGGAAAAAGAGATTGATCAACTAAAAGCCAAATTGGCCAGCCAGGCGGGTGCGTCATTGTTAGATCAGGCTGAGCAAATTGCGGGCGCAACCGTGTTGGTAACACAATTACCGGCAACGGAGCCTAAGGCCTTGCGTACCATGCTGGATGAGCTGAAAAATAAACTGAACTCTGGTGTGGTTTTATTAGCCACAGTAAATGACGAAAAAATTAGTTTAATTGCAGGCGTAACAGCTGACCTGACAAGCAAAGTACATGCAGGCCAACTGGTGGGCTGGGCGGCTGAAAAGTTGGGTGGCAAAGGCGGCGGCCGGCCTGATATGGCGCAGGCGGGTGGTTCAGACGTCGGTGCACTTGCACAAGTTATTATTGATGCAAAAAATCTTATAAGTGAGAAATTGGGCTAAACTGCTTAAATCGCTGATAAAGAAGGGCAAGAAAGTCCTTCTTTACTGTTCCTGAGGCTGAGTTTTGGCATGGAGATATGTCAACGGTTGTGCCCAGATCAGAAGCAAAGGGTGTCTATTTGTCATTCCACTATGACATGTTGCAACATTATTGTTAGCAAACTAGCAGAAATGCTGGGTTTGAACGCTAATTAATTAAACGCTTTACTTTTAATCGGCTTAGAAGCTGAGTTATGATACGGCGCTTATAGTGTATGTCCCGGTGTGATCCGCGCTGGATAAAAGGAAAAAGGAGCAAACGAATGCTAATTCTTACTCGTCGTGTAGGTGAGACACTGATGATAGGTGATGAAGTTACGGTGACTGTGTTAGGTGTAAAGGGAAATCAGGTACGTATTGGTGTTAACGCACCAAAAGAAGTATCAGTGCATCGCGAAGAGATTTATATGCGTATCCAAGCTGAAAAAGGCGATTCAAGCTCAACTTATGGTGAGGACAACTAAATTACGTTTTGCTTTCGTGCCTTGCTGATGATTTATGCCGTTTTTGTACGTTTTATGACTCATTATCGGTGAATTGCTTAAAAGGTCGACAAACGCACTTTTGATTACCAAAAATTGTTTGACTTATTTTCCTGAGACATTAATATACACGCCGCAACACAGAGCGGAGAAATGGCCGAGTGGCTGAAGGCGCACCCCTGCTAAGGGTGTATAGGGGAAACTCTATCGAGGGTTCGAATCCCTCTTTCTCCGCCAGTTTTTCAGATGGACGCATAGCTCAGCTGGATAGAGTACTCGGCTACGAACCGAGCGGTCGGAGGTTCGAATCCTCCTGCGTCCACCATTTACGAAGAACCCGCTACGGCTAACGCCTTAGCGGGTTTTTTTCATTTTAGCCTGGGACAGACTGACGCAGGCGGGTGAGAAGCTCCGCAAGGTTCGACCAATTTGCCGGGAGCAAATTGGCACAGTGTAAGCTGGCC
>NZ_JAPJDY010000008.1:0-138052 GCF_030731985.1 Rheinheimera baltica | reverse complement strand
ACTGACGCAGGCGGGTGAGAAGCTCCGCAAGGTTCGACCAATTTGCCGGGAGCAAATTGGCACAGTGTAAGCTGGCCCGAAGGGCTAGCGGCAGGATAGCCGCTAGCAATCCTCCTGCGTCCACCATATACGAAGAACCCGCTACGGCTAACGCCTTAGCGGGTTTTTTTCATTTTAGCCTGGGACAAACTGACGCAGGCGGGTTAGAAGCCCAAACTAACAGTAAAGCTTGCTGTGCGCCCTGCACCAATCAGATAAGCGCCTTCGCTACCACCGGTAATATAGCTTTTATCGGTCAGGTTGTTCATCACTAAGGCTAAATCAACAGACTTAAACGGGCTTGCAGCACCCAGATCTTTTTCATACCCTAAATAAGCATTAAAAATAGTGTGCGCTGAGATAGTGTCTTTATTCCATGCTTCGCCGCCATTGGCCGTAAAGCTATGCTTAGCTGCACCGTAGTAATCAGCCACGTATTTGCCACTGATGCCGGCGCGATAGCCATCATCATTATAGTCTAACGACAATGTCAGCATTTTCTCCGGTATACCTGCAAGCTTGTCGCCTTTGCGATAATCCTTTACTAATAATTGCTCTCCGTCAGCGCCTTCTTTGCTGGCCGCGACATCTTCAGAATATTCGGCGTTATTCACTGTTATCGCACTGGTAATGCTTAAATTTGGGTTTAAGCGCCAGTTGATATTCGCTTCAAAGCCTGTTGCAGTTACGCCGCCAACGTTATCAAAATCGCCGTCACCCTCAGCAAGATAGTTTGGTGTGCCGTCTGCAGTGGTTTGGTAACGTAGTTGGACAATACGGTTATTAAATTTCACCCGGTAAAGCGATGTCGACATGCTGACGACGTCACTAGAGTAGCGGATACCCAAGTCCAGATTTGTTGCTGTTTCGGGTTTTAAACTGCTTAGCTCTGCTGATTTTTTATTTTCCAGTGGGCCGTCTGATATCGCTTTGAAGTTTTTAGCGTAACCACTAAATATCTCAATGTGATCGTTTAGCGAGTAAACCACGCCGGCACTGGGCAATAGTGAAGAATCGCTATCGACACTATCTTTGCCTTTACCATTAAGATCATCGGTGCGGCTTACATCAACCAGATATTGTTGTACACCGAGTGTAAGTTGTAAATTTCCAAACGTTATGTTGTCTTGCAGGTAGTATTTAAAGACCTTATTGGTGTAATCATCATCAAACTGCACCCAGTAAGGTGTTTTATCAAAGTAATGATAAATCTTCGGATCGATAATGTTGTGCCAGTCGCGGGTTTGATTACGTTTTTGCTGCTCCAGCCAAATACCCATGCGTAGCTGATGCATCTCAAGGTCCCACTGCAAGTTAGCCGTGGTACCAAAACGTTGCTTTTCATAATGTGTATGTCGGTAAGAGGCTACACGGGTTGCATCAGTGGTGTCGGCATTGGGATCCAGAATAGGTAAGCCGTTTACGTCAATGTAGCGGTAGCGCTGCATGTTTGCACCGGTGCCTTTGGTAATCCGATTACCTGATGCATCTGTTGTATACACCTGATAGTTTGGCATCCAGTCGCCACGACCATTTTGCAAGTGCAAATAGGGCGTGATCTCAAGCGCGATGCTGTCAGATAAATCAAACTCACCTTTAACATAAACTAAGGTATTTTCTCGTAAGGTTGACCAGGTTTCAGCAAAATTCTGGTCGATGTCAGGATCTCCAGTCCAGGCGTTCGTCAGGCCATCCCAGCGCGGTGTTTTGGCAAAATGGGCCAGAGAGATTGGCTGATAATTATCTTCATGCGTGTCGTCATAGGATACCCGGGCTGTAATGCGGCCTGAATCCAATTCAGTGATACTTTTGGCTTCCAGGTGAATTCTGTCACTGTAACCATTGCTGCCACTGCCGATCCAGCGGCTGTTATAGCTGTCGGACACACTGAAATAAGCCGTGGTATTACCGAAAATCTCGCCGCTATCATAACGGGCAAAATAACGCCGTGCGTTGTGGCTACCATTTGAAACACCCACTCTGGCGCCGCGCTGCATCTCTGGGTTAGCGGAGACAAAGTTAAGTGTGCCACCCAGCGCATCCAGTGATGCAGAAGCAATGTCGGACGCACCTTGTCCTACTTCGACATAGCGGGTGTTTTCACTGTCCATATAACGGTTAGCTTTACTGCCACCGGCATAGCCTGAGCCACCATTGGGTACACCATCTACGGTGATCCCCAACTGCTGATCCGCTCTATCAATCACAAAGCCGCGCAAACTTATCGTTGTGGTGTAGTCATCACTGCCAAATGCATCGCCTTGACCTACATTCACACCCGGCAGATTGTTCACCAAATCCAGTACATTGGAAATAGGTGCCTGCTGGTATTTCATGTTGTTGTCTGTACTGTTATTGGCATAGCTAACACGTTTTCCTACCACAGAAAGTACTTCTACGTCAGTCTCGTTATTCGCTATGGTGTTGTCTTGTGCTTGCAGTGAAGCAGACAATAGACCAGCAATAGCCAGCGTGATGGTATTTAACCTAAGGTTAGGCACAATAATTCTCCCTAAAAGCGTTGATCTTGTTGTTGTGGTCAGACGAGCTTGTCGACGGCGGCTTATTGTGCAGAGGGAGTGTGTAAAATATATGACGATAAAATGTGGTTGCTGTGTAGCTAATGTGTTTTTTTTATGACAAGCCAGTGAGATTGAGTAATGCTAATGTCATACAGCGATATTAGGCTATCGCTACTTTGGGGATGGGATGTAGGAAGGATGATGAAATTTTACTGGCTATTGATCATGCTTATGCTGTTAGTGGCGTGTCAGGGAACGTTGCCCACGGCACAGCCCGGTGTAAGGCCTATTTATTTACTACAACAGCTGCCTGAGAGCGATTTGAAACAACGCATGCAAGCTTGCCAGCACAATACGTTTTATCGCAGCGATTTTTCAATAGCGCATCGTGGCGCGCCATTGATGTTTCCGGAGCATAGCCTTGAGTCTTATCATGCGGCAATAACGATGGGGGCTGGCATGGTTGAATGTGATGTCGCCTTTACGGCAGATCAGCAGTTAGTGTGTCGGCATGCCCAGTGCGATTTACATCAGACTACCGATATCCTTTTGCGTCCGACACTGGCAGAGAAATGCTCTCAACCTTTTGTTGCAGCCGATCCCACAACTGGCACCAGTGCCTCTGCGCGTTGCTGTACCAGTGATATTACCGTGGCGGAGTTCAGCAGTTTATGTGCGAAAATGGATGGCGTAAACACTGCCGCGCAACAGGTAGCAGACTATGTAAAGGGTACTCCAGTATGGCGTACTGAGTTATATACACAGTGCGCCAAGCCAATGACACATCAAGAGTCCGTGGCATTGTTTAAGCAACAAGGGGTGAAGATGGTGCCGGAGCTAAAACAAGCTGAGGTCCCTATGCCATTTAATAGCCGTTACAGCCAACAGCAGTATGCGCAGCAGCTGGTAGATGACTATAAAGCATCTGGCGTGCCGCCATCTCAGGTGTATCTGCAGTCTTTTAACTGGCAAGATATTGAATATTGGTTAACATTTGAGCCTGAGTTTGGCCGCCAGGCTATTTGGTTGGATGAGCGTTACGAACAGCCGGGCTTTGATGCAATGCAGCCTGATAGTTGGCAACCCTCGATGCAGCAACTAAAAGATGCCGGATTAAATATTATTGCACCGCCTTTATGGGTATTAGTGACTGAGCAAAAGGGTAAAATTGTGCCATCCCGCTATGCGCTAGCCGCTAAAGCCGCCGGCTTAAAGATTATTGCCTGGAGTTTAGAGCGGTCTGCCCCACTGAAAACAGGGGGCGATTGGTATTATCAGTCGCTGCCTTTAACTGCAACCGATGATAGTGCAGTATTACAGTTATTAGATGTATTGGCACAGGACGTTGGGGTAATAGGCGTGTTCTCCGATTGGCCTGCAACAACGACCTACTATGCAAACTGTTTGCTCAACCCTAAACATTAATTAATTGATGCATCCTGTTTCACGCCATCGCTAAGCGCTTGTGATTATGCTATAAATTGCTAATGCATATCAGCAGTTTTACTCAGGCAGAGATTAGTTTTGCTCTGCTACTACTGCATTTCTGTCTTAAGACGGGTAAGCCTGACACGTGACAACACTCCAGACTTTTGATCATCAATCAGTAGCGGTGTCTTGCGATACCGCTACTGAGCTTGCAATGTGTCCTCATTGTGATTTGGTACAGCATCTGCCAGCGCTTAAACCCGGAGAAGAAGCTGATTGTGCCAGATGCGGACACCATCTGGATGCCTGTCATCCTGAATCGGTAATGCGGCCAATGTTATTTGCGGCTTCAGCGTTATTTATGTTGCTGCTGGCTAATCTATTTCCTTTTGTCAGCATGTTCGCTGCGGGCAACAGTAATGAAATGAATTTCTTCGATACCTCGTCAGTGTTGTTTGCTGAGCATCATCAATCGTTGGCTATTCTGATCTGGTTATTAATTCAGGCGGTTCCTGCGGCGTGCATGTTTGCCATTATTTACCTCAAGCTTGGTATGTTGTATTCGTTACCAGCGCGAACCTGGGTAGCCAGAGTGCTCTATATGCTAAAGCCATGGAGCATGGTAGATATTTTTTTGATGGGATTAATTATTAGTTTTGTAAAATTAGTCGCCGATTCAGAGATATCGCTCGGTAACAGTTTCTGGGCGTTTTGTTTGTTTTGTCTGCTGCATTTAAGAGCATTTCAAGTTATAGACCGCCGAGAGTTGTGGTCAAAAATCGCGCCGTCTCCTGTGCCTCAGGTTGCTGCTAATGTTGGTAAAACTGGCCTGGCACAAAACTTAAAGCTGTGTAAGGTGTGTACCGCTATGGTACCGGTAACACAAACTCACTGTAGTCGTTGTCATACTAAAGTCAGGCTGCGTCAACGTGCCAGTATGCAAAATACCTTAGCTTTACTTATTGCGGCCACCTTACTGTATATCCCCGCAAATTTATTACCCATAATGCGCACTGTCTCCTTTGGCGAAACAACTGACTCTACCATTGTTAGTGGCTTGATATTAATGTGGCAGGATGGTGCTTATCCGGTGGCTATCATCATTTTAATTGCCAGCGTTATAGTGCCCGTTGTAAAAATAGTGATTATGTTTTGGTTATGCTATTTAACCCGCCTGCCTTTTTCGCTACGTCAGCGATATTCCACACAAATTTACCGTTTAGTAGACTGGGTTGGGCGATGGTCTATGGTAGATGTGCTGGTTGTTGCCATTATGGCAGCGTTGGTTAGATTTGATTTACTAATGAGTGTTTATCCCGGAGTTGGTGCATTAGTATTTGCATCCGTGGTTATTTTAACCATGCTGGCAGCATTGAGTTTTGACCCCAGATTATTATGGGACCCGTTAACAGAGCAGAAGGGAGTCCGTTTTGACGCAACCAAAAATGGCTAAAATAAGTCGCATCAGACAATTGTCACCCATCTGGGTGGTACCCATAGCAGCAGTGCTGATTGGTTTATGGATGCTATACAACCATCAACAACAACAAGGGGCTTTGCTTACGCTTTTAACCGCTGATGCCGAGGGTATTGTTGCTGGTAAAACTCAGATAAAAAGTCGCAGTGTTGATATTGGCCAGGTGGTATCGGTGGAGCTTAGCCGTGATTTAAAGCAGGTTATTATTAAAGCTCGTATGAAACCCGCTATAACAGCGCTACTGAACGCTGATTCACAATTTTGGGTGGTTAAACCGCAGGTAGGGCGTGGCGGTATTACCGGGTTAAATACCTTGTTATCAGGTGTATATATTGAGCTGCAACCCGGTGACTCGACACAACTGCAACTACAACATCAGTTATTAGACACACCGCCGGTAGCCCCCGCTGATGCACCTGGCATTAGAGTTGTATTAAGTACTAAAGAGTCTGGCGGTTTGGCAGCAGGTGACCCGGTACTGTACCGTGGCTATGAAGTGGGGACGGTCGAATACAGTGAATTTGATCTGTCATTGCGCCGCACTCAGTATCAACTCTATATACGCGAGCCTTTCGATGTGTTGGTGTCTGAAAACGTGCGCTTTTGGCTAAGTAGTGGTTTTTCGGTTGATCTTACCGCAGAAGGTTTGCAAGTAGATGTAGGTTCTGCGGCTACTTTACTCACAGGAGGTGTCAGTTTTGACCTGATGCAAGGCTGGCCAGCAGGTAGTGTGGTAGCCGATGGTACTGAGTTTCAGTTATTTCCTAACAAACAGAGTATTCAAGACGGTTTATACAGTGAGTTTGTTGAATATTTAGTGTTTTTTGACGAGTCAGTTAGAGGCTTAAAAGCTGGTGCGCCGGTAGAGTATCGTGGCGTACGTGTTGGCACTGTTACTAGTGTGCCTTTCTTTTTTTCTATTGATAAGCCATTTGAGGTTTCTTTGCAGCAGGGCATACCGGTCCTCATTCGAATTGAGGCTGGCAGGTTATATGAAAACCTCACCTTAGCACAATTGCGTCAAGAGCTGGAGAAAGCGGTAGGCCGGGGTATGCATGCGACGTTGAAAACCGGCAATTTGTTAACGGGCGCTTTGTATATTGATTTAGATATTAATCAGGAGCCTGTGCAGGATGTGGAACTGTTAGCGTTACAGGCGCAGCAATTCTCGCTAAGCCAAAGTGCCGGTTATCCGATGTTGCCGACCACCCGGTCAGGCCTTAGCAACATTGAGCAAAAAGTGCTGATGGCGCTGGACAAAATTAATAATTTACCGGTAGAGCAGCTTTTAGTGCAAAGCGAGCAAACCATGCAAAGTACCCAAATTCTTATGCAAAATGCCAGTAGTATGGTGGCGCAGTTAGACGCATTGGTGGCCAACCCTCAGATGCAACAATTACCGGCCCAGTTGCAGCAAAGCTTGCAGGATTTACAGCTGATGTTGGCTGGGTTGAGCCCAGGTTCAGCGGCGTATGACCGGTTAAATGGCAATCTGCAAACTCTGGATCAAGTGCTCAGAGAAGTGCAGCCATTATTGCAAACATTGAATCAACAAAGTAACGCATTGGTGTTTGAAGCTGAAGCAGCCACAGATCCGCAACCAAAGAGGGCAAAACAATGAGACGAGTACTGCTGGGGTGTGTATTGCTGTTCGTCGGCTGTAGTAGCCAGCAAGCTATAACGTACTATCAGCTGCCCGTTATGCCGGCGTTAGTTGCTAGTCAAAGTACGGCCACGCAACAGCTTTATATTGAGCCGGTGCAGGTAGCCAGTTATCTTAATGGTCGTGGTTTGGTATTGCAGGTATCTGACGTAGAGCTTGTTGTGGCGCGGCAACATTTGTGGGCAGAGGCGCTGGGCCAGCAATTACAGCGCCAGTTACGTGACAGATTGCAGCCTGTGTTACCCGAATTCGTCACCGTTTTACAGGCGCAACCGACGACAATGCGGCTTGCTGTGCAAATAGATCAGTTTCATGGTCAGGCAGATGGTTATGCGATAATTAGCGGACGTTTTACACTGAGTACTCACCCGGGTTCTGAGGCGTTTTCTCTGCGTGTACCACTAGAAGATGATGGTTACCCAGCGTTAGTTGTTGCTTTAGGTCAGGGATTGCAGCTGCTTAGCCAACAAATTTCTCAGCAGTTAAATGCTGCAATCTAAATTCCGCATTTATAACCAGTAGTAACAAAGCGGCTATTTCTATATTGGATGGCTAGACACTTGAGCGTCTTTACGTGTAGTGTAATGGCGTTAGGCAAATTGTTAGTATAAATAGCAGCTATCACTGAATATTATTTAGCCTGATGTTATTAACTAAGCATAATGCTCAGTCGGTCTTATATAACTATACCGAGTTGACCGTGTTCAACTATTCTGAACTTAGTGCAGCGATGACTGCACGGTATTGTTAACGAAGGGAGATAACGCCTATGGTCGCACAACTACTATTAGAAGCTGCAAATCTGATGTTTATTGGCATGGTGGCGGTATTTGCTTTTCTGTTGTTGCTGGTGTTTGTGGTGCAACTTATCAGCAAAATAATGCAGCGATATTTCCCGGTGAAAATTGCTGATAAAGCCGTAAGAATTGATGCGGGTAGCAATGGCCCCAGCCCAGCGGTCATTGCCGCTATTTCAAGTGCAATACATCAGTATCGCAAACAACAATAAGAGGACTCAGGCATGAGCAAACCATTATTACTTACTGAACTGGTACTGCGTGACGCACATCAGTCATTACTGGCGACCCGGTTACGACTGGAAGACATGCTGCCAATTGCAGCTAAGCTGGATAAAGTGGGCTACTGGTCAATGGAGTCTTGGGGGGGCGCAACCTTTGATGCCTGTATTCGTTATCTGGGTGAAGATCCCTGGCATCGTATTCGAGAGCTAAAAAAAGCGATGCCTAACACCAAGCAGCAGATGTTGTTGCGAGGTCAGAATTTATTGGGCTACCGTCATTATGCTGACGATGTTGTCGAAGCCTTCGTAGAGCGGGCACATAAAAACGGTGTTGATGTATTTCGTATTTTTGATGCAATGAACGATATCCGTAATTTGCAAACCGCAGTACAAAGTGCAATTAAAGTGGGCGCCCATGCTCAGGGGACGATTTCTTATACTGTCAGTCCGGTGCATACCATCGATATGTGGGTGGATATGGCGCGCCAGCTGGAGGATATGGGCTGTCATTCTATCTGCATTAAAGATATGGCGGGTTTGCTTAAACCTTATGAGTGCGAAGAGTTAGTTACCCGTATCAAAGAAGCCACTAAAATTCCATTAGCCATGCAATGCCATGCGACCACAGGCTTAAGCACCGCAACGTATCAAAAAGCCATAGATGCTGGCATTGATATGCTGGATACCGCTATTTCATCAATGAGTATGACTTATGGCCATACTGCAACGGAGACAATGGTAGCAATTACCGAAGATACCGAGCATGACACCGGGTTAAACCTGGAGTTGTTAGCCGATATTGCGGCGTACTTTCGTGATGTACGGAAAAAATACGCGCAATTTGAAGGCTCATTAAAAGGCGTGGATGCCCGTATCTTATTGGCTCAGGTTCCAGGTGGTATGTTAACTAACATGGAAAGTCAGCTTAAAGAGCAGGGCGCTCTGGATAAGCTTGATGCGGTATTAAAAGAAATTCCCCATGTACGTGAAGACTTAGGCTTTTTACCCTTGGTGACACCCACCTCACAAATTGTTGGCACCCAAGCCGTGCTTAATGTGTTAACCGGTGAGCGTTACAAGAGTATTACCAAAGAAACGGCGGGCGTGTTAAAAGGCGAGTATGGTGCGACGCCAGCACCAATGAATGCAGAATTACAGAAACGTGTGCTTGCCGGTGCCGAAGCCATTACCTGCCGGCCAGCCGATTTGCTTGAACCTGAACTGGAAAAGTTGCAGCAAGAGCTGGGCAGCCTGGCAAAAAGCGAACATATACGCCTGGCCGATACGTTAATTGATGACGTGCTGACCTATGCGTTGTTTCCACAGGTTGGCTTGAAGTTTCTTAAAAATAGAGATAACCCTGCCGCATTTGAACCCGCGCCAGGCGCTGAGCTCGATAACGTTCAGCCGTCGACTCCAGCCAAAAACAAGCCCGTAGCAACCGGCCCGGCAAGCTATAGCGTGCGGGTTGATGGCAAGGTGTATGAGGTTGAAGTTGCCCCCACGGGCGAGCTAAGTTCTGTTAAACCTGTTGTGTCTGAAAATATTCCCGGTAGTGCATCGGTAACGGGCAGCGCGACACTGAACGCGCCTCTGGCCGGCAATATTTGGAAGATTGTGACCAAGGTAGGCGCAGAAGTTAAACGTGGTGATGTGGTCATTATTATGGAAGCCATGAAAATGGAAACCGAAGTGCGGGCAGTTGCTGATGGTACTGTCGTCAATATTCACGTGGCAGCCGGTGATGCCGTTAGCACCGGTGATGTGATGATAAGCTTTGACTAGACAGAATTAAGGAACATCCATGGATGCTGTAACGACATTAATCGCCTCAACCGGCTTAGTCAATTTTAGCGCTGGCCAGGTTGTTATGATGCTGGTTGGTTTCTTACTCCTCTATCTGGCTATTGCCCGGGGTTTTGAACCTTTGCTGTTATTGCCCATTGGGTTTGGTGCCGTTTTGACCAATATTCCGTTGGCCGGTATGGGTGACCCCGGCGGGTTGCTTTATATGATTTATAACGCGGGTATCAGCACCGGTGTGTTTCCGTTACTGATTTTTATGGGCGTGGGTGCACTGACAGACTTTGGCGCGCTTATCGCAAACCCCAGGATGTTATTACTTGGCGCTGCAGCCCAGTTTGGTATTTTCGCCACGTTATTGGGTGCTATTGCGCTTAATGCCGTACCCGGATTGAGCTTTACCATGAAAGAAGCGTCGGCTATTGCAATAATCGGCGGGGCTGATGGCCCTACGGCAATATTTCTGGCGTCAAAACTGGCGCCTGATTTACTTGGTGCAATTGCTGTTGCAGCTTATTCTTATATGGCATTGGTGCCTATTATTCAGCCTCCTATCATGCGGGCGTTAACCAGCAAGGCTGAGCGTAATATACAGATGGTGCAGTTACGTGTCGTCAGCAAAAAAGAAAAAATCATCTTCCCACTGGCGGTGTTGTTACTGACCATTTTGTTATTACCCAGTGCGGCACCGTTGATAGGCATGTTTTGCTTAGGCAACTTGATGCGTGAGTCTGGCGTGGTAGACCGGTTAAGTAAAACGGCGCAAAATGAACTGATTAACATCGTGACCATCTTTCTTGGTTTGGCGGTGGGGTCCAGGTTGAGCGCGGATAAATTTTTAACGCTGCAAACGTTAGGTATTTTGGTGTTGGGGGCCGTCGCTTTTGCCATTGGTACTGCATCTGGGGTGATGATGGCAAAGTTAATGGGCCGCTTCTCTAAGCAACCTATTAATCCACTTATTGGCGCCGCAGGCGTATCTGCAGTGCCAATGGCAGCTCGCGTGGTGAATAAAGTAGGGCTGGAAGCCAACCCGCATAACTTTTTGTTAATGCATGCCATGGGCCCTAATGTCGCTGGGGTTATTGGCTCCGCGGTGGCTGCTGGTATATTACTGGCATTAGTAGGGTAAAGCGGGTAGTTAAGCTCGTAGCAGGTAGTTAAGCTCGTAGCGGATAGTTAAGCTCGTTTTACCCGGTTATATCTAAACAAATAAAAAAGCCCGCAATTTCCAGCGGGCTTTTTTATCGCACTCAATTTATGGTGCTTTAATGCTTGTAGCTTAGGGTGCAGCAGTCGCGTTATCAGGCATGGTTTTAGCTAATAAAACCCGTTCATTAGTTTGTAACTGGGCCAGTATTTGCTGGGCTTGTGCTGTAAACAGTTCTTTATCTTTACCTTGTAACGGCGTTGCCTGAGGCAGTTTTACTGTTCTGGGGTTACGGTGAACACCAGACACTAAAAATTCGTAGTGCAAATGAGCGCCAGTTACGCGACCGGTTGAACCCAGACGACCAATAGCTTCTCCCTGGCGCACTTTCTCGCCTTTACTGACCAGCCGTTTTGATAAATGCAGGTACTTTGTCACGATGTTATTGGCATGCTGAATAAACACGTAATGGCCATTTAAATTATTATATGCAGATGCAATAACCCGGCCTTCACCAGCCGCCATAATTGGCGTGCCAACCGGTGCTACATAATCTACGCCGTTATGAGGTCGAACAGTCTTTAGCACAGGGTGTAGACGACGTGGGTTAAAATTGGAGCTAACGTACTGAAAGCTAACCGGCGCACGTAAGAAGGCTTGGCGCATACTGGCACCATCCGGTTTATAATAGTTGCCATCGGTATGGCGAACTGCTTGATATAAATGGCCTTGATTAGAAAATTGTGCAGCAATAATATTGCCATTGCTGATAAATTCACCGTCTACATATTGGGTTTCATACAGCACACTAAAATTGTCGCCAGCACGAATATCCAAACCAAAGTCGATATCCCAGCCAAAAATGCCGGCCAGACTCATAATTTGTGATTCACTGAGGCCGGCTTCTATACCCGCACTCCAAAAGTTGCTGCGAATTTCAGCATTGGCAAACTGGCTACGAAGTTCAACATCTTTCTTTAGCTCTTCGGCAACAAACTGGCCATTGGGGTCGCGGCTAACACGTAATGTGGTTAAATGGTTTAACGCATAACGCAGCTCTTGTAATTCGCCATCGCTGTTCAGGCCAAATTCCAGCTGCTCGCCAGGGAAAATGCGGGTTAATGTTTTTACGCTACTTCCCAATGCCAGCACATCAAGCATAACCTGCTGACTAACATTGGCTTTTTTAAATAAAGCAGATAAAGCATCGCCCTTTTGCACTTGCAACACAGACCAATTGAGTGATAAATCCTCTTCTGGCAGTGCTGCCAGCTCGGCAAGAGCATGCTCTGGTGTGATGTCATCAATAGTTTCAGGCATGTCCAAGCTGTAACGCTTGCCAATTTCAAGGCTATCGTTTTTGCTACCTTTAGATGCAGACACCGGTTCAGACGGTAATAATAAAACAATGGATAAAAACACCGAAGTTGCAGCGATTAAGGCGCGGTGTTTTGGCGGAATCTTAGTTACGAATTGACGCATAATGCTAGTCTGGGCTCAGGAAACGCACAAAAACCGAGCATATACCGTTTTTTTGCCCGACACCAGACTTTTGTGCGTTTCCAGCAGGCTGAACATGCTATAGAATGCGGTTTGTTTGCGCAATTGGGTTAAAAATCAGGAGACTAAAATGGCAGGTTGGGAGCAGGATTTAGCAGAATTAAAACGTGGTTGCGAAGAAATTCTGCTGGAAGAAGAGCTTATTGCCAAACTTAAAGAAGGCAAGCCCCTAAAAATAAAGGCTGGCTTTGACCCTACAGCACCTGATTTGCATTTGGGCCACACTGTGCTGATTAATAAGTTGCGTACTTTTCAGCAGTTGGGACATGAGGTTATTTTTCTGATTGGTGATTTCACTGGTCTTATAGGTGACCCTACCGGAAAGAACGTTACCCGCAAACCCCTAACCCGGGAAGAAGTGCTGGCCAATGCGGAAACCTACAAGGAGCAGGTATTTAAGATCCTTGACCCTGCCAAAACCCGGGTGGCGTTCAATTCTGAGTGGATGAACGAACTGGGTGCAGCTGGCATGATTAAATTAGCCGCCCGACAAACGGTGGCGCGTATGCTAGAGCGTGATGACTTCAAAAAGCGTTATGCGAATAATCAGTCTATTGCCATTCATGAGTTTTTATATCCGTTGGTACAGGGTTGGGACTCTGTTGCGCTTGCAGCCGATGTTGAAATGGGCGGCACCGACCAGCGCTTTAACCTGCTGATGGGACGGGAGCTACAAAAGGATGAAGGCCAACGTCCACAAACGGTGATGATGGTGCCATTGCTGGAAGGCTTAGACGGCGTGCAAAAAATGTCGAAGTCGCTGGGTAACTATGTTGGCATTACCGACGCACCCAACGACATGTTTGGCAAAATTATGTCGATATCTGATGAATTAATGTGGCGCTACTATGATTTACTGAGCTTTAAGCCAATAGAGGATATTAATGCTTTAAAAGCCCAAGTCGCTGCAGGCTCTAATCCCCGTGATGTAAAGATTACCCTGGCAAAAGAAATTATTGCCCGTTTTCATGACGATGCTGCGGCTGAAGCGGCACATCAGGATTTTACCCAACGTTTTAGTAAGAACGCGTTACCGGACGATATTCCAGAGGTAAGCGTAAGTTGTGATGGCGCAACCATGCCCATTGCAAACATGCTAAAAGAAGCTGGTTTGGTGGATAGTACTTCAGAAGCCATACGTATGATTAAACAAGGTGCGGTAAAGCTTAATGGCGAAACTAAGATTGAAGACACTAAGCTAGAGATTAGCAAAGGATCGATAGCCATTTATCAGGTTGGTAAGCGTAAGTTTGCTAAAATTGCTTTAGTTTAATAAATATTAGCGCAGTAAGTTGTAACTTACTGCGCATCCCTTCTGGTTCCCTGCTCATCGTTTAACCCTCGTACTGCTGTGTTGATGAACTACACTTAACAGACAGTAATTAATGCGAGGTAAGTATGACTAAGCCTAACCCTTTTGCCGACAAGCTGTTGGTGGGTCAGCAGCAATATCGTATTTTCAGTTTGGCTAAGGCCGAAACAACGTTTGGTGACATTAATAGGTTACCTTTTTCCCTTAAAGTGCTGCTGGAAAATTTACTACGCAACCTGGATTCAGATGCGGTGACTGAGGCGGATATTCAGGCACTGGTAGATTGGCAGAAAAGCGGTAGTTCTGAACGTGAAATCGCGTTTCGTCCCGCCCGTGTCTTGATGCAAGATTTTACCGGTGTGCCAGCAGTGGTAGATTTAGCAGCGATGCGCGCTGCGGTAGCTGCATTAGGCGAAGACCCGGATAAAGTTAACCCCTTGTCACCGGTTGATTTAGTGATTGACCATTCAGTCATGGTTGACCATTACGCCACTGAGCAGGCATTTACTGAAAACGTTGACATAGAAATGCAACGTAACCATGAGCGCTACGCCTTTTTACGCTGGGGAGCGAAAGCCTTTGCTAATTTTAAAGTGGTGCCGCCTGGTACCGGGATCTGCCATCAGGTAAACCTGGAGTATTTGGGCCAGACGGTTTGGAGTGAGCAGCAGGATGATGCCCTGTTAGCTTATCCGGATACATTAGTCGGTACCGACTCTCACACTACGATGATTAATGCGCTGGGTATTCTGGGCTGGGGCGTGGGTGGTATAGAAGCTGAAGCGGCCATGTTAGGCCAGCCGGTATCAATGATTATTCCTGAGGTGGTAGGTTTTGAGTTTACTGGCGCCTTGCAAGCAGGGATCACGGCAACCGACTTAGTGCTGACCGTGACACAAATGCTTCGTAAACAGGGAGTTGTGGGCAAGTTTGTTGAGTTTTTTGGTGATGGGTTAGATAAGCTGGCTCTGGCCGACCGCGCCACCATTGCCAATATGGCGCCGGAGTACGGTGCTACCTGTGGCTTTTTCCCGGTTGATCAGATAACACTGGATTATTTAAAGCTTACCGGTCGTGATGACAGCATCATTGCGAGGGTTAAAGCCTACTGTCAGGCGCAAGGTTTATGGCGTCAACCAGGTGTAACACCAATATTTACCGATACCTTGCATTTAGACCTTAGCACGGTTGTGCCATCCCTCGCCGGGCCGAAACGGCCGCAAGACAAAGTAACCTTAAGCGAATTAAAACAACATTGTAGTGATGCTAAGGCGCTTGAAGTAAAAGCGGCTAAAGCCCCAGAGGCTCAACTGGTAAATGAGGGTGGTGGCCAAACTGAAGCAAAACCGACAGATCGTAGTTTTGACTTTAATGGCGAAAAAATTCAGCTGGATGATCACGCCGTGGTGATTGCTGCCATTACTTCTTGTACCAATACGTCTAACCCCAGTGTGTTAATGGCGGCAGGTTTACTGGCAAAAAATGCCCTAGCCAAAGGCTTAAAACGTCAGCCATGGGTAAAAAGTTCATTGGCGCCAGGCTCTAAAGTGGTTACCCGCTATCTTGAGCAAGCAAATCTGATGCAACCTTTGGAGCAACTGGGCTTTTACCTGGTAGGTTATGGTTGTACTACCTGTATTGGTAATTCCGGTCCGTTGGCTAAACCAATAGAAAAAGCCATAGGCCGTGCTGATCTTAATGTGTCAGCAGTGTTGTCGGGCAATCGTAACTTTGAAGGCCGTATTCATCCCTTGGTGAAATCGAACTGGTTAGCTTCACCGCCTTTGGTAGTGGCATATGCGCTTGCGGGCACGGTAAATACTGACTTAACGACAGAACCGCTAGGGCAGGATAAAAACGGCAACGACGTGTATTTAAAAGACATCTGGCCCGATAACAGCAGTGTTGCAGCCGAAGTGGCCAAGGTGCAAAGCAGTATGTTTAACCAAGAGTATGCTCAGGTATTTGACGGTGATGCCAGTTGGCAGGCTATCGAGGTGTCTCAGGCGAAAACGTACGCCTGGCCAGATTCAACCTACATTCGCCAGCCTGATTTTTTCCGTGGTTTAACCCGTAAACCCAAGCCTGTGCGCGATATGGTTAATGCCCGGATGCTGGCCCTATTGGGGGATTCCGTGACCACAGACCACATTTCCCCAGCGGGTTCAATTAAACAAGACAGCCCGGCTGGTGAGTATTTGCAGCAGCATGGGGTGGAGCAAGCCGACTTTAATTCTTATGGTTCACGGCGCGGTAACCATGAAGTGATGGTACGGGGCACCTTTGCGAATGTGCGTATTCGCAATGAAATGGTACCCGGTAGCGAAGGCGGTGTAACACGGCATTATCCGTCAGGTGAGACGATGCCTATTTTTGATGCTGCAATGCGTTATCAGCAACAAGAGTTACCATTAATCGTGGTGGCAGGTAAAGAATATGGCACAGGTTCTTCAAGAGATTGGGCGGCAAAGGGTACGCTAATGCTGGGGGTTCGTGCGGTACTGGCTGAGTCGTTCGAGCGCATTCACCGGTCAAATTTAATTGGCATGGGTGTATTGCCGCTGCAGTTCCCAACGGGTACCGACCGTAAAACGCTAAAGCTAACTGGTGAAGAGAGTTATACGCTACGCGGACTGAACAGCTTGACGCCACGGCAAAAGCTAAAGTTAGTTATTACCTATGCTGACGAGACAAAACAGGAGATTGACGTGAACTGCCGTATTGATACGGGCAATGAATTGGCGTATTACCAGCATGGCGGTATTTTGCACTATGTGCTGCGGCGAATGATAGGAGAGGCATAGTCAGAAGACTGCGAGTGCCTTTTATCGCCGGCACTCGCAGCATACTCTTTTGTTGCCGGCTCTCTTACAGAGTACAGCCTAACAAAGCATCCTCTCGCAGAACACTCTCTCACAAAGCTCGTTTAGGGCGCTGGGGGTAATGACAAGCTCGATTTAATATGTAAATCACGTTGTGGGTAAGGGATAGTAATATTAGCCTGTTTAAACGCACGCCATATTGCAACATTGATATCCGACTTCACGGTGTCTGCGCCGTATTCCGGATCAGCAATCCATACACGCAGTTCCAGCTCTATGCCACTGTCGGCAAAGTTTTTTAGCATGACGGTGGGTTCTGGCGTAGTCAATACCCTTGATGATTTGTTTGCGCATTGCAGCATCAATGCCATTGCCTGTTCGGGGTCATCTTCGTAACTTACCTGCACCAGAATTTTTACCCGTACATTACGATCTTCATAGCTCCAGTTAATCACTTCTGATGTAATCAGGTTCTCATTTGGAATCAGCGTGTCTACGCCTTCACGGTTACGAACCACGACATAGCGTGCTTTAAGCTCATGCACCCAGCCAAAATTTTCGCCCACAGAGATAACGTCACCCGGCTTAACACTGCGATCGAGCACCAATATAAAACCGCTAATAAAGTTAGACGCAATACGCTGTAAACCAAAGCCCAGCCCCACGCCCAGTGCACCGCCAAATACAGCAAGTGAACTTAAGTTAATGCCTACAGCATTTAGCGCAATTAAAAACGCGATGGTGATAAGCAAAAATTTACTAAATTTACTAAAGCCTACCTGCATGCTGGGGCTGACATGTTTCGCCCGTTTAAGCTGCTGGTTTAATAGTTCTGCCAGCCACAACGCGATAGTAAACGCCAGGATCACAACCAGCGTTAGTTTTATAGCACCGAGCAAAGACAAGCGGCTATCACCGAGATTAAATGCCAGAGCATCCATTATTTCTAGCATGGGAGTTAATAAGTCAGCCAAGTGAAGCACAACGAGCAACCAAATAATGACAGCAATAACCGGTTCAGCAGTCTTAACCAATGGGCTGGATAAGAAGGCTTTTCGAAGCATATAAACTAACAGCCGAATAATACCAAGCGCCAGCGCAATGGGGATAAAGGCAGCAACCAGTTGTTTTGGCAAAGCAAATGCCTGTAAAACAGCGCTGCCTATTGCCAGCAATGCCGCCATACTAAAGGGCAACAAAATGCGATGAGAACTACGCAGTGCAACATGGCGAAGCCCCTGGCCACCGCTGTCACTAAGTCGCTGGCCTAGCAAACGGTTTACCAATAGCGCCAACATTAAACACAGTGCAATTGCCAGTAACTGATACCAGAAGGTTGCTTGCTGTATTTGTGTTACTAACGTTTGCCACCAGGCTGTCATTTGCTCAGACATAAGCTTCTCAGAGTATGTTATTGATAACGAATACCTTAGCAGAAAAGCCACCACTGCCACAGTAGAGAAATTATTGCACTTTTAAAAAAGCATGCTAAAGTGATATCAAAATAATATCATATTGAGAGGATTGGACGATGCTAAAGGAACGCATGATTAACAGCAAAGGTGGATTTGGCATGCTAGGCATTTTATTGCTGGCGCAGCTTGCCGCCTTAGCCGGTGTGGTGGTTTTGCCTGCGATATTGAAAGTGGTGGCATTACTCGCTGCGGTAGTGGTGTTTATCTGCTGGTTTGGTTTTTATATGGTGCATCCGAACCAATCGGCCGTGTTGCAGCTGTTTGGCCGTTATGTGGGTACCGATTTGAATAACGGTTTGCGCTGGTCAAACCCACTGTATAGCAAGCAAAAGGTGTCGCTGCGGGTTCGTAACTTTGAAAGCAGTAAAATGAAGGTTAATGACAATGCTGGCAATCCGGTAGAAATTGCGGCTGTCGTGGTATGGAAAGTGGTAGATAGCGCCGAGGCGGTGTTTGAAGTAGATAACTATGAGAACTTTGTCAATATTCAGAGCGAGTCTGCCATTCGCCATTTGGCATCCAGTTATGCTTATGACGCGGGTAATGATGAAGCAATAAGCCTGCGCAGCAGTACTGATGAAGTTACAGAGTTACTCAAAAAAGAAATTCAGGCGCGGTTGAATAAAGCCGGGGTAGAGGTGTTAGAAGCGCGTATTAGTCATTTAGCTTATGCGCCGGAAATTGCCAGCGCGATGTTACAACGCCAGCAAGCGGCTGCCATTGTTGCTGCGCGTCAGCAAATTGTTGAAGGCGCCGTTGGCATGGTGGAAACCGCGTTGCAGCGTTTGTCTGAGCGTAATGTGGTTGAGTTGGATGATGAGCGTAAAGCCGCTATGGTAAGTAATTTACTGGTTGTGTTATGTGGTGATCATCATGTCCAGCCAGTGCTAAATGCTGGCACATTGTATTAACGGTTAACGGGAGTTGTTGTGGCGAAAAAAGCCTTTGCCTTACGCCTGGACGAAAAAATGCTCAGCGCTTTGCAGCGCTGGGCAGATGATGAATTTCGCAGCGTAAATGGTCAAATAGAATATCTGTTGCATGAAGCACTGAAAAAGGCGGGCCGGTTAAAACCGGCCTCCAGTGATGAGGTGGAGCAAGATTAATGTAGCAGCCAGGATACCAGCGGCAGAGTTAGCAGACCGGTGAGTATACCTAAACCAATTATTCCACTTACCAAACGGGGTGCCAGCCCAGCCATTATCGCAATCGCACCCGCTGAGATCATCGGTGGCATTGCGGCCTGAAATATACTGATATTTACCGCTGTGCCGCTATAACCCAAGCCTAGCCATAACAATGCTGCCAGTGCTGGCATCAGCACCAGCTTAATGCCAAGCGCACTTACCAGCGGCAATATTTCGGCTTTACTAAATTTCACCGTTAATGCAAAACCCACGGCTATCATAACTACCGGTACTAAGGTTGCGGCTAAGTTATCAATCAGTTGTGTGGCCAGAGGCGGATAATCGTTTCCACGCAGCAATAACCCTAGCGCTAGGGCAATAAAAGACGGAAAGGTAATAATTTTTAGTGTAATGCCTTTGGCAGTTGGTTTAGCGGCGGTTGGGCTGTAAAGTGCAGCAATAATAGTGACATAGGTGGCTAGTGCGATAAAAGAGCCCACCTGATCATACACCACAGCATAAGGCATAGCCGTGGCGCCAAACAGGGCTTCAGTCATCGGGAAACCTAAAAAAGAGGTATTACCCAGTGGCAGCACAATTAACAGCGCGCCGGTTACCTCACGCGACCATTGCAATAGCTTACTTAGCAGTAGAACGGTAGCGACCACCGCTAGCAGTAAAAACCATGGCGTAATAGCCGGAATAAGTAACTCAGCAGAGAATTGCAATTGAGGCACATTTTTTAAAATTAACGCTGGCAACGCGACATAAAGCACATACATATTAAGTGCTATGCCGCTGTTTTCTGGCATCGCAGGCAGGCGGCGCAATAGCACACCAATACACAAATAAGCCAGCACCAGTATAAAGTTTTCCATTAAGCCTCACTTTGGTTGTATTGGGTGATCAGCGCCAATTTGGCACTACGAGAAAGTTGTTTTAGTTGATATTCCGCTTTTGCTGCGGCACTTTTATCAGCCAGGCTTTGTTGATATACCAGTGTTAGCGGACCTTTACCGCGCAACGCTTTAGCACCACCGGTTATCTCGCCGCTATGCTGGCGCAAACGCCTTATAGGATCGGTGCTGATGCCGGTGTATAACATGCCACTGGCTGTTTGAACCATATACAAATACCAGCTGCTCACCAGGCTAACTCAGCCGTGTGTGCTTCTGTTATACTGTGCGCTTTAAAGCGTCTGGCAGTTAGTAATACACTGTCAGCAGCTGCGGTTAAGCGTTGGCAAAACAGGAATTTTAATGTCATTTCAATCTCTCGCACTGGCTGCGCCCCTTTTACGTGTTCTGTCTGAGCAAGGTTACGATGTACCTACACCGGTGCAATTGCAAAGTATCCCGGTTATTTTAGCGGGTAAAGATGTACTTGCCGGCGCACAAACGGGCACGGGTAAAACAGCGGCTTTTACTTTACCGCTGCTGCAGCAAATGCTCAATGCGCCTAAGGTCGTAGCGCCTCATCAGGTTCGGGTACTGGTATTAACGCCAACCCGCGAGCTGGCGCAGCAAGTGTATGACAATGTGCGCAAGTATAGCCAGTACCTAACTACGCGTTCAGCGGTGTTTTATGGCGGTGTATCGATAAGGCCACAATATGATGATGCAGAGCTGGGGCTGGATATTCTGGTTGCAACGCCGGGCCGGTTGATTGACCACCTGCATCAGAAAACGGTGGATCTCTCTGCGTTAGACGTTTTAGTGCTTGATGAAGCCGACCGCATGCTAGATATGGGCTTTATTGTAGATATTAAACGCATTATGGCCAAATTGCCGCCAAAGCGGCAAACGCTGCTGTTTTCTGCCACCTACTCCAATGACATTAAGCAGTTGGCTGATGAACTGTTAAACAGCCCGCAGCTGATTGAAGTTGCGGCGACCAATGCTACCGCTGAGCGGGTAGAGCAGCAAGCCTATTTAGTTGACCGGCATCGTAAGCGTGAATTGCTTTCGCATGTTATTGGTAGAAACAACTGGCCACAGGTGCTGGTATTTGTGCGCACTAAGCATGGTGCCGATCGTCTGGCAAAACAGTTGGCAAAAGATGGCTTAAAAAGTGCGGCTATTCATGGTGATAAAAGCCAGGGCGCCCGCACCAAAGCGCTGGCCGACTTTAAAGCCGGCAGTGTACGTATTTTGGTGGCAACCGATATTGCTGCCCGCGGTTTGGACATCAACGAACTACCTTATGTGGTGAATTATGATTTACCACAAGTCGCTGAGGATTATGTGCACCGTATTGGCCGTACCGGACGTGCAGGCAACAGTGGCGTTGCGCTAACCCTGATTACGCCAGAAGAAACTAAAGCGCTACAGGAGATAGAGCGGCTTATTAAGCAAGTGATTGTTGCTAAAGTGCTGCCGGGCTACGAGCATGATCCTAATCACGTTACCCCTGAGCAAGCGCAAGCAAGGCATAGTGACGGGCAGAAAAAGCCACAAAAAAAGGGCCATGTTAAAGCCAAATTACGTGCTAAGGCTTTGGGTAAAGCATAACGCGAAGCAGACTACAGAGTCTGCTTTTTTAGACATATTAAATTCTTCATATGGACGATTTTATATTTTTAGTCTATATTGATAATAATTTGATCAGGTACGAGGTCGTTATGCAGGCAGTACAGCTCGACAGGCAAAGCCAGCGGCAAGCTGCCGCAACAGGGCTTAAAACGGTATTTACCATTCTGGATAAATGGCAATGTTCGCCCGAGCAAATTCAGCGCATTTTGCAAATCTCTAAAGCGGCATACTACAAGTATCGTAACGATCCACACTGCGCTAGCTTAACGCAAGATCAGATAGAGCGGATAAGCTATCTGTTAAATATCCACAGCAGCTTAAGAATGCTGTTTGATAACCCGCAAAATCTGTATGGCTTTATGGGACTGCCAAACCATAACCCGTATTTTAACGGTAGTAGCCCACTGGATATTATCAGCAGCGGGCAATTTGCCGCGCTATATGAAACTTTCAAACATATCGACGCGCTGCGTGGTGGCATGTGGTAATAAAGGCAACTGTAGCGTCGGACGATTTGCCACAGGTTAAACTGTATAAACAGCGCAGCTATCGTTTAATAAATTCCAAATATCCGCCGGTATCCGTGTTTGACGATGTTGCCAATGCCGATGAATTTGACGTGCTGTATGAATTGCAGGCATTAACCAACCCCAGGTTACAGGCACAAGCGGGTAATTTGAGTTTGTTGCCGCGCAGTAACATTCCGTTTGGTATTACCGGTTGCTCCTATGCCGTAGCTCCCTTTACCCATGTCAATCCTGCGGGCAGCCGCTTTTCTGACGGTCGTTTTGGTGTGCTGTATTTGGCTGACAGTGTACAAACGGCTATTAGCGAGGTGGCATATCATCAGGGGCAGTATTGGAGCAGGGTACCTGGGCTGGCTTATGAGCGCTTTGTGTTTAAGGCATTAAGCTGTGAGTTCAGTGAGGTTAGCCTGACAGATTTAACCTACCTACCGTTACAACATGGTGTTTATCATTCAAAAGACTATAGTGCTGCCCGTGCTTTGGGAATAAGCTTGCGTGAGCAGCATGGCGCTGGGGTACAGTACTATTCGGTGCGTAACAATGCTGCGCTATGCTGGGGCTTATTCAGCCCGCAATATGTTACACAGATGGTGCAAAGTGCTCACTATGAGATGATCTGGCAGAGCGGCCGTATCAACGCTATTAACAAGATCGTTAGCTGTGTTTAATTAGTGTTTAACCCACATTGAGTTAGCTGCGATATAGTGTTTTGATCAGATGGAAACCAAACTGGGTTTTTACCGGGCCTTGTACTTCTAGCAGTGGGCCTTTAAACACGACGTCATCAAAGGCTTTTACCATCTGTCCTTGACGAAACTCGCCCAAATCGCCGCCTTTTTTCCCCGACGGGCATTGTGAGTGCTGCTTGGCTAATTTGCCAAAATCAGCCCCTTTTGCCAGCTGTTGTTTAAGTCTGTCAGCTTCTTCACGGGTTTTTACCAGTATGTGTAAGGCGCAGGCTTTGGCCATCAGAACGCTCCTTTATAAAAACCGCTATGGTAGCAGTTTTCGTTATTCTGGCCCAGTAAAGCCAACTACGTTAAATAGATTTACCGGGTCTCAGGCTGTGCCTGAAACCCGGTATTTTTTTAGCCCTCAGTGTCGTATTCAACTATTTTATAATAGTCATCTTGAAAGATGCTTTTCTTACAAATGTGCTTAACAATATTGGAAAATTTAACGCGTTCATATTCACAGCGCATAAATTGTTGCTCAGCACCGTATTTACTTTTGTATTCTTCATACAGGGGATCAAGTGATGCCAATTGTTGTTTGGTCAGGTTTTTAGTGATATCACGATAGCGGTTTTTCCAATCCGTTGTTTCTTGTTCCAGCGCAAGTCTCATCCACACTAGCCCTAATTCGGTATTAGCCTCTACTCCGCCACCTGAAATGAATAACACGCCAGTTAGAAATTGTGCCTGTTTATCGCCATAGCGTGCATAGCGTAATAGCTCAGGAAAAGCTTTATCATAAGCTTCCAATTTCACATTGTTCATCATCGTGTCGTAATCAGAAAAGTACTTCAATCTGTTTACGCTGCTTACTTTACCTGCATTTGGTGCATCGTCAGCTAAAACGGCTAAAGGACTGGTGGCCAGTAAAGTGGTTATTGCAATGAGGAGCAGCTTTTTCATATATCGTTATCCATAATCAATATTAGTAGCGTTAAGTGTAACAAGTAACCTGTTACACCATTGTCTCCATTTGTAAAAAACTATTTCACAAACACAGTGTTTTATTAGTTTGATTTTTATTTTTTATACCGATAACAATTGTTTATGCCGCAGTAGCCTGCCTGTTTTTATTACAGGGATTTACGCTTTAACTAAGAATTTCGTCAGTTAGGGTAAAAGGCTGCTCTCTTGTTTTAAGAGCAGCCTGAAAGGTTTAACGTGCAGGTTGTTGCTGGGTAATGCAGTGAATATTGCCACCACCGAGCAGTATTTCACGGCCGGGTACAGTAACAACTTTGTGCTCCGGATAAAGGCTTTGCAAAATATCTGCCGCGACTTTATCGTTTGGGTCGTCAAAGGTAGGCAATATTAAGCCGCCATTGCACAGGTAGAAGTTGATGTAAGAACCTGCCAAACGGGCATTGGCTTCGCGTGGAATAGCGCTCATTGTTGCATCTACGGTGGCGTATTCTTCAGCGTTGGCGATAATCGGAGCTGGTACAGGGAGTTTATGTACCTTAATTTTCCTGCCTTTGGCATCCGTTGCTGCTTCTAAGTAATCTAAAGCCGCTTTACTGCGGGCATACTGCGGATCAGTTTCATCGTCTGTCCAGGCCAGCACCACTTCACCCGGTTTTACAAAACAGGCCATATTATCAATGTGGCCATCGGTTTCGTCGTTAAAAATACCGTCAGTAAGCCAAAGTACTTTGTCTATACCCAGATAATCCCGCATCTGTTGTTCTATTTGCTCACGGTTTAAATGCGGGTTACGGTTGCTGTTTAATAAACATTCTTCAGTAGTTAACAGCGTACCTTCGCCATCAACATGAATAGCCCCGCCCTCAAGCACAAAACCCTCAGTGCGGTAACGTGGCAGTTGCTCAATACCCAACACTTTGCTGGCTACCTGGTCGTCTTTGTCCCACGGGAAGTATAAACCGCCGTTTAAGCCGCCCCAGGCATTAAAGGTCCAATCAATGCCGCGAACGTCACCATTAGCGTTAGTGACAAAAGTAGGGCCGGTATCCCGGCACCAGGCGTCATTATTAGAAATCTCTACCACCCGGATAGGAAAAGTAGTGGCTACGTCTGTTAACTGTGACAGCGCGTTGGCATACTGCGCTGCCGAAGCGCCAACGGTTACCGGCTCAAAACCTGCGATGGCTTTAATAACACGGACAAAAGCCTGTTGGGCTGGCTTGGCGCCTAAGCGCCAGCTGTCGGTACGCTCTGGCCATACCATCCAGGTTTGTTTATGTGCTACCCATTCAGCCGGCATACTAAAGCCGTCTGCACGCGGCGTGCTGTTTAGTGTTGTAAAGGCCACTTAGTTACCACCTTGTTTAGCAGGTTGTTTCATGTCGCCATCTTTAGTGAGTACTGTGCCATAAATATCAATACGACGGTCACGGAAAATACCCCAGGCACGACGCGTTGCGGCTACGGCATCTAAATCAAAGCTGTGTACCAACACGGCTTCATCAGTTTCATTCGCTTCTTGTACCTTGGCACCGGTTTCGTCGGCAATAAATGAACTGCCATAGAAGGTGATATGGTAGTCGCCTTCAGTTTCAGTACCAATACGGTTAGAGGCAATTAGCGGCATTAAATTCGCTGCGGCATGGCCTTGCTGCGTGCGTTGCCAGTGATCGCGTGAGCTAATAGTTGGGTCGTGTGGCTCGCTGCCAATAGCAGTTGGGTAGAACAGCAGTTCTGCGCCCATTAATGCCATGCTGCGGGCGCACTCGGGGAACCATTGATCCCAACAAATACCTACGCCAATGTTGGCATACTTGGTTGCAAACACTTTAAAACCGGTGTCGCCCGGCGTGAAGTAATACTTTTCACTATAGCCCGGGCCATCTGGGATATGGCTTTTACGGTACGTACCCAGGTTTTCGCCGTCAGCATCAATAATGACTACGCTGTTGTACAGGCAGTTGCCGGCGCGCTCGTAAATGCTTATGGGTAGCACCACGTTTAGCTCTTTAGCAATTTTAGTAAAATGTGCAACTGCTTTGTTTTCGGCCACCGTGGTGGCAAAAGCTAAGTAATCAGGTTTTTGTTTCTGACAGAAATAATTGCGCTCGAACAACTCCTGCAACAGGATAATCTGGGCGCCCTTAGCGGCCGCTTCACGCACCAGACGCTCACCGCGTTCGATGTTTTCGTCAACATTCCAGCCGCCAATCATTTGTGTTGCAGCAACGGTTACATTACGCATCTGTTATCTCCAGCAGAGGGTAAAAACAACAGGCTAGCATCCCTTACGATACTTGCCAAACAGGGCGCGAAAAATGCCGTATTTTTGCGCTGTCGTCAACGCTTTTATCAGAAAAAAACAGCGCCAAAATCCGCTACAGTGTCTGGCGCTGTGAACAGGCTAAAAAAGGCTTGAAGCCGGTAAAATTATTGCAGCGCTAACTCCGCCGCTTTTAGCAGCAATTCACTGTTTAAGCGGGTTTTGTAATTGATATGCACATAGTTAAATACGGCGTCACCTTGGGTATTGGCGATATACACCGCCGGTACCGGTAGCACTACCTTTTCTGTGCCTGCTTCAGTGGTAATTAAGCTACCAAGCTTGCCTTTGTAGGCCATTGCCGTTTTATCATCCAGATAATACGCCAAGCCAAATGCACTGCTGGCACTGAAGGTATGGTCTGACAACAGGGTATAATTCAGTTTTTGGCCACCCGTGTCGCTTAGGCTTTTATTGATTGAAGTAACGCTGTCAGGCGTTATGGCAATTAATTGATAACCTAATTGGGCAAGTCGCGGTTCAATTTCGCGTAACGACGCTAACTGAGCATTGCAGTAAGGACACCAGCCACCGCGGTAGAATACTAATACGCTGGGTTTTTTTTGTACCAGCGACATTAAGCTAACGGCCTTATTATCTGGGGTTGTTAGCGTAACATCGGGAATGCTCAAACCATTAAGGAGCGGGGAGACTTGCTCAGGGGATGGCGCAATGGCCGCAGCGGCTAGAATTTTAATACTAAATAATAAAGCGCTAAGCAGTATAAGATAAGCTTTCATTGTTGATCCTTGTTGCTGTTGTCGACATAGTGAGACCCACAAAGACAGACCTTAGCCGGTTTTGCTTTCAATTTTAAGTAAAAAACAGGCATTTTCTTTTTGCCGTGCGCCTGACGTACAATGTGCTTAATTACAAAGAAGACAAAACGTTATGACAAGTACAGCTTCGCAATTTGATATTACCGTCGTTGGCGGTGGGATGGTGGGAGCCGCCATAGCATTGGCGTTAAGCCAGGCGGGTTTGCAGGTGGCGTTAATCGAGAAACTTGCACCAGTCGCTTTTGATGCGCAAAGTACGCCAGATTTACGTGTATCGTCAGTTAATCTTGCCAGTGAAGCCTGGCTTAGCGATTTGGGTGCCTGGCAGGCATTGCAACAGATGCGATTGTGCCCGTATCAGCGTCTACAAGCGTTTGAGCATTCACAGAGTGTTGTTACCTTCAATGCTGCTGATATTGACCGCAGCCACTTGGGCCATATTGTTGAAAACAATCTTTTGCAACTGGCGCTATGGCAGCAGTTGGGTAGCAATGTTCAAGTATTTTGCCCATCGTCTGTTACCGCACTTGAGCAAACAGCCGATAGCGCCATCCTGACATTGGATAGCGGTGAAAAACTTAGTAGTGATCTGGTTGTAGCGGCTGATGGCGGGCATTCACTGTTACGGCAACTTGCGGGTATTGGCACCAATGGCTGGCAATACCGGCAGGCGTGTTTAGTGGCGTTGGTTAAAACGCCTTACCCACAACAAGACGTTACCTGGCAGCAATTTACCCCCAGTGGGCCAAAAGCTTTTTTACCGCTAAACGGCCAGCAAGGCTCTGTGGTGTGGTATGAAGATGCGGCCAAAGTTAAACAGCTCGCTGCGCTTAGCCCCGCCCAATTGACCCAAGAATTAGTAAAAGCTTTTCCTAACGTTATAGGTGACGTTGAGGTGATGGCCAGCAGCTGGTTTCCTTTGGCACGAATGGACGCTAACCGTTACTTCGCCGGCCGTGTAGTGCTGGCAGGCGATGCAGCACATACCATTAACCCGTTAGCGGGGCAGGGCGTTAACCTGGGCTTTGCAGACGCCAAATTGCTAACCGAGCTGATTATCGACGCCAAACGGCATAACAGCGATATAGGCAGCGAACAATTATTGCAACGCTATCAGCGTAAGCGTAAGCCTGCGAATTTATTAATGATGAGCGCGATGGATGGGTTTTATCAGGTGTTCGGTAATGATATTGCGCCGCTGCGTAAGCTACGCCAGTTGGCATTAAGTTTAGCTGCGCGCAGTACAATGTTAAAAACGCTGGTAGCGCGCTATGCTGTTGGTTCTGAATAGGCAGGCTAAAATGCTTAGCTAAGCAATACGGTTGCAACACCTACAGTGCTCGCCACAGCAACTCGTCCTTAGCCTACGGCAGGACTCAGACACTCTGTGGCTGTGCGCTGCAGGGTTCCAACCTTATCTGCAAAGCAGGTTAGAACTCTTTTAGCGCAACCGCAGAGTGTTTGAGCAAATACGTGAGTATTTGTGAGTTGCTGCGGCGAGCATAAAAGAAGTTGTAACCGGAAAAATGAGGTTAAACCAGAAAAGCAAAAACCCAGCCTTGGCTGGGTTTTTATGTTTAATGGCAGGGGCGGCTGGATTCGAACCAACGCATGGCGGGATCAAAACCCGCTGCCTTACCGCTTGGCTACGCCCCTACAGAAACGTGTTGTGTGATCGTCGTTTGGAAGGTGTTTAAAAAAAACTACGGCCACTGAATTAATGGCAGGGGCGGCTGGATTCGAACCAACGCATGGCGGGATCAAAACCCGCTGCCTTACCGCTTGGCTACGCCCCTGCAAAACTTGTGTGCAACCACTTTAAAAGTGGTGCGGAAAGAGAGACTCGAACTCTCACGCCTCGCGGCGCTGGAACCTAAATCCAGTGCGTCTACCAATTCCGCCATTCCCGCATGCACAGGTAAAGTAAAGTGGTGGCTACAGCGGGAATCGAACCTGCGACCCCAGCATTATGAGTGCTGTGCTCTAACCAGCTGAGCTATGTAGCCACTATTACTTGACCTAAGCAAGTGGCGCGTATTATCCAGAACTGCCCCTATAGCGTCAACCGTTTTTTTGCGTTTAAAATTCATTGTTGGTTCGTTTGCTGAATTTATATGCAAAACGCTGGTTTCACAGGCAATAAAAAAGCCGTTGTCGGCAAACAACGGCTTTTTTTACAACAAAACGGCTTAAACGTTAAAACGGAAATGCATTACATCGCCATCTTTTACGATGTAGTCTTTACCTTCTAAACGCCATTTGCCGGCTTCTTTTGCTCCGGCTTCACCATTAAATTGCACAAAGTCGTCAAAACCCACTACTTCAGCGCGAATAAAACCTTTTTCAAAGTCGGTATGGATGACACCCGCAGCTTGTGGGGCGGTAGCACCAATAGCCACAGTCCAGGCGCGAACTTCTTTAACCCCTGCAGTAAAATAGGTTTGCAGGTTCAATAATGAATAGCCACCGCGGATCACCCGGTTTAAACCAGGCTCTTCCAAGCCCATGTCGGCCATAAACTCTGCTTTCTCATCATCTTCAAGCTCAGCAATCTCTGATTCAATAGCAGCGCATACAGGCACAACAATCGCACCCTCTTTATCAGCAATGGCTCTGACGATGTCTAAATAGGGATTATTCTCAAAACCGTCGTCCATCACGTTGGCAATGTACATCGTCGGCTTTATGGTTAAGAAGTTCATATAAGCAATTAGCGCTTTCTCTTCTTTATCCAGTTCAAGCTGGCGTAATGTATCGCCAGTTTCTAAATGGGCTTTTACTTTTTCCAGTACGGCCATTTCGGCTTTAGCGTCTTTGTCGCCGCCCTTGGCTTTTTTACTGACGCGGAAGATAGCACGCTCTGCACTGTCCATATCAGACAGCACTAGTTCCATGTTTATGGTGTCTATATCGTCAGCAGGGTCAATTTTGCCGGCAACGTGAATAATGTTTTCATCGTTAAAACAACGCACAACGTGGCCAATAGCATCTGTTTCGCGGATATTGGCTAAAAATTTGTTGCCTAAGCCTTCGCCCTTAGAGGCGCCTTTAACTAAACCGGCAATATCAACAAATTCCATTGTGGTTGGCAGCACGCGTTGCGGGTTAACAATGGCAGCTAACTTTTCCAGACGCAGGTCTGGCACCGGCACTACGCCAGTATTGGGTTCAATAGTACAGAACGGAAAGTTAGCGGCTTCAATGCCGGCCTTGGTTAACGCATTAAACAGGGTAGATTTGCCTACGTTAGGTAAGCCGACGATGCCACATTTGAAACCCATAATTAGTATCCTTTACGTGCTGTAAATATCTGCGCCGCGTCTAGCTGGCTTTGAAACTGTGTAAACGGTTTTGTGCTTTGATAAGACCGTCTTTGGCCAAAATATCAAAGCAAGACGCCGCTTCATCAATAGTATGTTCGATCAATTGTTGCTCACCAGCCGGGGCTTTACCCAAAACATAACCGGTAACTTTATCTTTATGCCCAGGATGACCGATACCTAAGCGTAAGCGGTAAAAATTCTGATTATTACCCAGTCTGGATATAATATCACGTAGGCCATTATGCCCAGCATGACCGCCACCCAGTTTAAACTTAGCAATACCCGGCTCTAGTGCCATTTCGTCATGTGCAACCAGTATTTGCTCAGGGGCTAATTTGTAAAACTGCGCCATTGCCAGCACCGATTTACCGCTAAGATTCATAAATGTGGAGGGGATAAGAAGTTTATATTCTTGTCCGGCACAAATAAATTTGCCGGTATAACCGAAGAACTTCGGTTCATTTTTCAGACTGACATTAAAGCGACGCGCCAGTTGTTCAATAAACCAGACGCCGGCATTATGCCGTGTCTGGCTGTATTCAGGGCCTGGATTACCCAAGCCCACAATCAACTGGACTGTTGACTGAGTCGTGTCAGACATTACTCAGCAGTTTCAGTTTCTTCTGCATCAGCTGCTTTACCAGCTGGTTTGTTCACAGAAACAACCGCTAAGTCGTGACCTTTCGCTAACTGAACAAAAGTAACACCTTTTGGTGCTTTAAGATCAGATAAGTGCAGGTGAGCACCCACTTCAACGTCGCTCATGTTAACTTCGATAAACTCTGGTAAGTCTTTTGGCAGACAAGAGATTTCGATTTCGTTAGCCGCGTGAACAACTACACCACCTTTCTTCACTGCCGCTTCTTCATTTACGAAGTGAACAGGAACAACAGTGTGCAGTTCGTGGCCAGCTTCAACGCGTTGGAAGTCAACGTGCATGATTTTTGGCTTGTACGGGTGACGCTGCATAGCTTTAACGATTGCTTTTACGTCTTCTTTTCCAACTTTAATGGTCAGAATGTGAGAGTAAAACGCTTCGAAGCTTTGTGCTTTTATCAATTTAGAATGTTCTAAAGTGATAGAAACTGGTGCTTTGCTACCACCGTAAATGATAGCTGGTACTTTGTCTTCGTGACGTAGGCGGCGGCTCGCACCTTTCCCCGCGTCAGTGCGGACTTCTGCATCTAAAGTAAAAATTGCATCAGACATGATGTGCTCCAAAATAATAGGTTTCCCAAGACTCGCGACCAGTCTCAGGTAGGATGCCCTTTTCAAGGGCGCGACATATTACCACCGGGATGCATAAGCTGCAAATGAAAAGACGTGCCCACTCTATTTGAAGCCAACCACGACTTTCTCCTTTTGGGGTTTTCGTTAGCGTCTGTCAATTTTATAAAATTAAGTTACTGATATCATTTTATAAATGTCTATTATGATGATAAGTGTTACAGAAATGTTTTGACATTGATGCATTGGGGGGGGAAATTGCGCGCCGTTCGTAACAAAGGAGTAAAATATGAACGTCGTTAATAAATATCTTGCTACATTATCGCTGGTTGTCGGTACTTTGGGTGTACAAATTGCTGTTGCCGCTGAAGCTTATACTCGTGATGTGCCAAACTGAATTCAATGCGACACTTGCTACAGTGTTGCTGATTTTGAGCGAAAAGCTAAAACTCAGGCACAAAGTAATACCGCTGGTTATCATCTGGTCTACAACATGAATACCGAAGTGGTTGAAACTGTGTATACCTTTGAGTTGCATGAACCAGAACTGGGCATCTCGATGTCGAATGCTAGGGTTGTAAGCACCAAAGCGCTTCATGCTCAACAGTTCTCAGAATATGTTGATTATGAGAAATATGCTGTTAAAAAGACCCCCACATTAATTAATATTAACCTTACAGGTAGCTACGATGGAATGCCTGAATATTATGTTTCGGATGTGCGCAAGGAAATGAGACTCTTAAATTTCTCACCACTTATGCCAATTTTAGCCACAATAACTTTTACCAACGGGGATGTGATTGTGGTGCTTATACCTAACCCTGCAGGTTCGGCGATTATATTAATCTCTGCCAAAGATAAAGATGGCAAAGATATATCGTCACGGGCAAGTAACTCAGGCGGCACATCAGGCGGTTCTGGTGCGGGTTCTGAAGGTGGAGGTACAATCGTTTCTGGCAGCATCACTATTGCTGGTGTAAATTCTGGCGGTAGCACGCTTATGTGTCAAAAGCCGATTAAAGGTGAAGGCGTGCATTGTAAATTTGTATGATATACGTAGCGGACACTTCTCGTGTCCGCAATTAGCTGCAATCGATATTATGATTTTCAGGCAAAGAGAAAAGGTTTTAAAATGCGGTATTTTTACCTGGTCGTCACCATCGTTGTAGCAGTATTCGCTATTACTACGCTTACCACTGACGAACCTTCCATATATACCGAGTCACCTGATGAAGCAGTTCAAACTATTGGCGCAGTGCAAACGTTAGTTACCGTTAAACCAGAGCAGGTCAGTGCATCGTCAGGCACCATCGAATTCTTGCTGCAGGGCGAGCAGCAGCAATCAATGCGTGAGTTGCAAAAACAGTATGACGATTATTATACGCTGGCACTAGAGTTGCTGCATCGGGCTAGAGCTGGTGATGGAGTAAGCCAGCTAAATTTAGCTGGACTGCTTTTACATTGTCAACAAGTGGTCTTAATAGATGTTGATGATGAGATAAGTATATTGCTAGCCACTGAAGTATCAAAAGCTGAAGCTGATATGTTAGAGCAACTAAAGTCAGAGGTAGCAAAATGTGCTAACTTCCAAAATATTGACTACAAGTTTTTTGAAGATATAAATTACGATAATGAGCAAGTGTTGGAAAGGTCTCTTTATTGGATTACGAAATCCTTCAGGAATGGTGTTACCGATGCAGCTGCATATCTAATAAGTTTGCATTTATCTGAGGTAATCAAATTATCTGATGACGAGCGTTTACTTGCGGCTAAAATGGTTCGCGAAGAGCTGGCTCGGCCTTCATTAGCAACTTTGACTTATTTGGCGCATTTGTCATCCACTCCTCATTCTTTCAGGGTTGTTGCTGCTCTAAAGCAAGAGCCTGGTTTTTTCCGAGAAAGCGACGAATTGCAATTTAGTACTGCTGAGATCGGTATTATTCCTTGTTTAGAACGCAGTGTGCTATGGGCTGAACCAGTTACCCCGAGATACGATTGTGCCGAAAATATCAGTCGCTATGGTGTTTGGATCGAGCCTGAGTTAATTCCTGAGGTTGAAGCCGAGGTAGAGAAAGTTAAACAAGCCTGGGAAAAAGGCGATTATGCTGCTGCCGGTTTCGAAGCCTTAATGCCGTTACTGAACGATACGCACCAGCCATAGTGGTTAAAAATTCACGAGGAAATACAATGCTTAAATACCTATTGGCCGGCATTACGCTTAGCCTGGCTCTTAACCTAGAAGCTGCAGCGCCGGCCGTTGGCGATGCGCCGGATAACTACCTGGGTATGACCATTCAGGGTGATGATGTGCTGCTGGAAAACTATCAGGATAAAGTGGTTGTCGTGTCGTTTTGGGCATCCTGGTGTGCACCTTGTTTACAAGAAATGCCGGTGCTGGATGTAATACAGCAACAAGTTGGTGCAGACGCAATGCAAGTGGTGGCAGTCAATTTTAAAGAAGATAAAAAGCGTTACCGCAAATTACATAAGGTGCTGTCGGAAGCGTCAAGCCATCTGGTTTTTACTCATGATGAGCGAGGCCGAATTGGTGGCGCCTATGGTGTAGAGAGTTTACCTTCGTTATTTGTTATTGGAAAAACAGGAAAGGTAGCACTGCATAAAATTGGTTATGGCGAGTCATCTATTGATTCAATTGTTGATGTATTAAATGCAGAGCTGGCTAAATAAATTATATGAAATTAAAAGCATTGTTGGGTTGTTGTGTACTATTGATATCGGGTGCTTTAATTTTTAGCACATTTTATAAAACGCCCGATGCTGCCAGTGTGCAAAATGTATCAAGTGAAGAGGCAGCGAGCATACAGAGACCCGTGCTAAGTAACCAAAATTCTGAGCAAACAGATTACCTGGTTCCAGCGGAAAATAGCGAAAGCCCACCAGAAGTGGATCCATTGGATTACTACAGCCAAGCCCTATCGTTGCTGGCCAGCGCCGACGATGGTGACGCGAAAGCTCAGTTTCAGTTAGCAGAGATCCTGGCACACTGTAATACTCTTAACGCTTGGAAGGCTGACTTTGAGCGAGATTTTCCGCAATTTTTGGCCATGATGGTGAGTGATGCTGATGCCCGGTATATGGAAAACCTAATGCAGGAAGTGCAACGCTGTGAGCAGTTTATTGGGCAAAAGTTAGATGTGTTTAGTGGTCAGCCGTTGTCTGGTATGCAGCCAATGCAGGTGGCATCAGTACGTTATTTGAATGCCGCGCTATTAGGACATGATGCTGCAGTGGTTCAGGCTATAAGTGCAGTAAGCTCGAATATCATGGTAGATTTTGATACTAAGCAACTGCTTGCTGAACGTTTAAAAAAGCTATTAACCTCTGAGGCTGCGCAAACATACTTTGAGTTGGCACCTTTTCAGCAAAGTGAATTAAGTCAAATTGCTATGGCGAAACTAGGCTGTTCTGGCAAGGTAAACTGTGACGGCATCGACAGTGCTCCTTTTCCACATATCTACTTTTATAGCTGCATGAAATCTGCTGTTGACGATCAAATTGCCGGTATCAGTACTGAGCCTACCAAGTGTACTTCATGGGGGATTAATTACTACATCGCTGAGCAAAGCACCAAATACTCCGAAACCGAGCTTGCTGAACATATGGCAAAAATTCAACGGGCGGCCCAGCAAGGCGATTTATATGGTATGGAGCTTAGTGCATTGGCAGATTGGTTAAAAACGGATGATACTAAGTCATCACCGGCAGATTAAATGCTTTCTAAGCTGCTTTTAACAAAACAATGGCCCGTTTTTATATCAATGCGAACATATTGCAACTTGGTCGGTAATATTTACCGTTTGTGGTGTCATCGTAAAGGTGTTTAAAGTTAGGTTTGCTTTTAAGTTATTGATAATATTTCAAATTAAATTCTGGAGTGAATATTGCTGTATACCTTATGAGTGGCAATGTTAAGTTTTACATTGCTAAGTGCAACCAGTCTAAATGAGAGGTGTTGTATGAACAGCGATATTGCAGAAGGTAAATGGAAGCAAATGACCGGCGCCATAAAAGAAAAATGGGGCAAACTAACCGATGATGATTTAGAACAGGTAGAAGGGAGTATCGATAGATTCTGCGGCAAGATGCAGGAACGTTATGGCATGTCACGTGAAGAGGCGGAAAAGGAGTTTAATCGTATTCAGCCCTAGTTATTGGAAAAAACAAAGACGCCTCTAGGCGTAATGCTAGTCAGTTAAGGTTTACATTGTCATCGTTTTGCCCACACTAACACGCCGTAAACCCTTCCCTGGGGTCTCGTTTCAGCCCGTCCGGGGCTTCAACGGTTAGTTTAGGGCAAACCGATTCTGTTTAACTGATCAACATTACGTCCAAAGGCGCTTTTTATTATCAACCTTGTTAATCATAATAAAAAAATAACTCATCTTATTACATATTGTTGCGAAATAAATGCTCGTCCATGGCCAAATAAGCGTCGAATACTAATTTACATTCATAAATCACGGTATGCATGGGCTGGCGCAGTTGGTAGCGCTGCAATAGACCAAATTCGACCAAATTATCGAGGGCGAGTTGAATATCCGCAACGGCATGCTCGGTTTGCGCTAGGGTATATTGAACAGTAAGAAGTGGTTGATTAATAATCAATGACAAAATAGATGTCATAGCGGGTGTTACAGGTCGAAGTGCTAGTGATACTCGAAGCGTTCTTTGTAAATGCTGTACCGTGTTTAGAAGCCATATGCTGGCTTCATTACTCCAATTGATGGCGTCATGCCAAAATGAGGTTACCTGTGACCAGTCGCCTTGCAGCATTGCTGTCGGGGTGCTGTGATAGCCGCTATGATTATGGCCAAGCCGATACAAAAAAGGGCTGATGTAACTTGCCGGGTGCTCTGTCTGCATCGCTAATAAGCTGTCGGTAAAGGCACGCTGCAAGCGGCCATTGCCATCGACAAAAGGGTGTAACACTATTAGCTGGTTGCTTGCCGCAATAATATGCGCACGCTCAAGCGGCTTGTGTGTGTTGATGAACTGTAGCAAGTCATCTACCAGTGGCGGTAAATATTCTGCAGGTGGTGGCACAAAATGGGCTTTATCTGGTGACGTACCGCCTAACCAATTTTGTACTGTTCTAATATGACCATTTTGCTTGTCGCTGTTGGTGAGTTGTGCTTGCAGCTGACACAGCAGTGCGAGGCTTGCCTTGTTGTTAGTAAACTGGTTAATAGCGTTTACATAGCGTTGTATTTGCTTGTGCACTAAGTTTGCCAGGTAATCTTCCGGTGCGAGGTTTAGTGCACACAGTGCGAGTCTGCGCCGGGATACAGTGCGGCCTTCTTTTAAGCAGATACCGCCAGCTAAATAGCGTGCGCTGAAACGTTGTATATTAATGTGCTGATCCAGTGCACAGGTGTTAAGTGTGGGCAGTGAGGCAAAATTATTGATGTCGATAGTGTGCATCTGCTCAGGCAGTATGCATTTGTATTTGGCTTTATTGGTTGGCCATATGCGTTCAAGGAACATAATCATCCTTTTCAAAAGGGGGCAGCTAAACTGCCCCTTATTTAATATTGATCCAACTACAACGAGTAACCGATATTTTCAATTAACTTAAAGCCGAACATTTGGTTGTTCGCTTCGTATCGACCACCAGAGCCCCAGCCACCTTTGCCGTAAACTTCAGCTGATGAACCTAAGCAATATTTACCAGAGGCATTGCTTATGCTGTTACGGACATAATTAACCTGCCAGGCACGGTCAACCGTAACGACTAGTCCAGGAATTGATGTCGGCACATAGCTGCTGCTAATCACTTTATTACGCGAATAATCCGGTACCGTGTTGCTAGTGGCAAAACACTGTTGAATTGAAGCACTCTTTTTACAAGGGCCAATAGCGCAGCCGCCGCGAGCTAAATCTAGCCGAGCTTCCGCTAGCGCAAATTGTTTAAATGAAAGTAGCTCCGGGCGCTCCATACATTGCCCTTGGTTAATGCTATCAATACAGGCGGACGCAGTGGGCAGCTTACAGTTGCTCCATTCACCCTGGTTAGCACAGTAGTTGATACCACGATCAATCATATCTTTAGTGGCGCTGCACAGGTTTTCTTGGCTTACGTTGCCTTGGAAAAAGGTCATTCCCATTGCTTCGGCTATTCTTCCTACAACGTCAAAACCGACTTTGTCGCTGTTTAACATCCAGCAGCGTTGCTCAACCTGACTGTCTAGCCGGCCCCAGGCTGTTAAAATGTCCCGATAAACTGGATAGTTGGTAAACACACTAAAATGGCTACCGCTCATTGAAGAGGGAATAGGGTAGTCGCGCTCGGTTGAGGCAATAGCCACTAAATCATCATTGGCGCTGTCGGCAAAGTTATTTAATACGGTCATCAGCTCAGTAATACTGTTTAAACGCAATAAGTTTGACGGCGCCGACCCTCCTGTCTGTGTACCAATAATTTCGAAGGTGTAGCCCCGGAATTCTTGCTCAAGCGTAGATTTTTCACTTGATGAAAAATTACCGTCAGCACTGTATTGATCTAGTGAAGCTTTAAGTTCCAGGGTTTTGTTTTTAATTTCGCTATAGCTGCTTGAGACACTTTCTACGCGAATGGTAAACAACATTTTTCTGCCGGTAGTGACGGTATCTATAAACTTATCGCCACAGGCTTTACGAAACTCAAGCTTTTGCCCTGCAGTAAGTAAGTTAGTGTAGTTAGATGCCATACCTAGTTCATAAGCTTGTTTTGCCTGAAACTTTTTGCGCTGATCAACAAAGGAAGCCACGATGACAGAGCTTTCTGTTACTTTTGAAGTTTCGCTATACAGTGACGAGCTGCCCGACCCTCCAATAGAGAAACCACCGAATGACAGTGAGCCGCCGCCTGAGCGTTTTAAATCTAAACTGGTTGCTAACGATTCATAGCTGTCGACCTGACGAAAACTGTACTTTTGTTCGTTAACATTTTGAACTGAGCTTAACTTGTCTGCACCTGAAGCACTCCAGCAAGTGTTGCCAAATACTTCACCTTTTATGGCGTCAAAGCCGTTACCCAGCACCGACAACGCGGTGTCAGTTTCTGTTAAGGTATGCACGTTTGCAGCGGTTGATGATTTGCTTAAACTGATAGCGGCGTTAAGGCCAAAAGATTCCAGTGGCATTGTGTTTGCACCACCGTTGTTATAACTGGTGTTTATAGCAAAATAGCTACTTTCGCTTAGCGCGCTGCAGCCAGCACTGTTACACGCTTTTACCTGGTATTTTGCGGTGGTATTATTCCCCGCATTATAATTTATGGCGCGGCTGGTACCGTAATATATTCTGCTGTTGCCGCCGTTTTTCAGCTGTTGGTAAACTTCATAGCGAAAATTACTGCCAATACCCGGTGATGCGGCAGCCCAATTCAGCTTTATTGTGGGCGAACCTGCTACTCTGGAGACGGTAATACGTTTGGGTGTTGCCGGAGGCGTATCTGCCGGTGGCGCTATCGTTGTATCACAACCGGTATCGTAGGGATCGCAAAATGCGGCCGAGCTCCAACCCCATCCGGCTTCACTCGTTGATGCCACGTCATTAAATTGTGCGCTATCTTCGTAAAAGGGTGAGGTTGAATCAACAGGAACACTACTGTCTGCGTAGGTTGATAACGGCAATCCGATACAGCCCAGCATCAGTAAAATCTTATTTTGTTTCATCATGTACTTCTCCATACTGAAAGTAATACAGCGTTTTAGTTAACGTTATTCAGCCTGCGCCTGATGCAGTGAGTTAATAAAACTATTAACCTGAATATTGCTTTTAGACTGCACCGGTAAGGGGTTACAGCTTGGGTTAACATAACGTGTAAAATATTTCTGTTGGGTGACTAAAAAGATATAAAAATAAGATATTTGATGATAAATATATGTTTGCGAGCACCGCTGCAATTGCTTTTAGGTTTTGCGGCAAATAAAAAGGCGCCAATTGGGCGCCTTAATCTAAATGGGTTTCGCTTAGTCAAACATTGACGAGATAGACTCTTCGTTACTGATGCGGCGAATACACTCGGCCAACATTTCACTTAATGTGAGCTGACGAACTTTCGCGACGGCCTTCATTTCGGCTGACAATGGAATGGTATCTGTAACAATCAACTCGTCGATAACAGAGTTTTCAATGTTTTGCGCTGCGTTGCCAGAGAACACCGGATGTGTGGCATACGCAAATACCCGTTTAGCACCTTGCTCTTTTAATGCTTCAGCGGCTTTACATAAGGTACCGCCGGTGTCGATCATGTCGTCGACGATGATACAGTCACGGTCGCGTACATCACCGATGATATGCATTACCTGGGCTACGTTGGCTTTAGGCCGGCGTTTATCAATAATGGCTAAGTCTGCATCGTTTAACAGCTTAGCAATAGCGCGGGCGCGCACAACACCGCCAATATCTGGTGATACGACAACCGGTGAAGTAAAGCCTTTTTTACGCATATCGTCCAGCAGCACTGGGCTGGCGAATACGTTGTCTACCGGCACATCAAAGAAGCCTTGAATTTGTTCAGCGTGTAAGTCTACCGTGAGTACGCGGTCAACGCCAACGCTGGATAAAAAGTCGGCAACAACTTTAGCCGTAATAGGCACCCGGGCTGAACGGACACGGCGGTCTTGACGTGCGTAACCAAAGTACGGCATTACCGCAGTAATACGACCGGCAGACGCACGACGCAGAGCGTCAACCATAACGATCAGTTCCATCAGGTTGTCGTTAGTGGGTGCACAAGTGGATTGAATAATGAAAACATCTGAACCACGCACATTTTCATTGATTTGGACACTAACTTCCCCATCACTGAAACGGCCGACTTCGGCATCTCCAAGTTGAATGTACAGGCGGCTGGCGATTTTACTTGCGAGTTCTGGTATGGCGTTACCAGCGAAAACCTTCATGTCAGGCACGGTAGGATCCTCAGGGCAGTGGTGAGTCCGGTTTATCAATAAACAGCGGTAAAAGCACCGCTGCAGTTACTTATTCGGTATCTGCCAACGCAGCCCATACAGGCGACTGGTTGACCCCTCTGGCGATAAAACCGCGCCAGGTGGCGGGTAAATTCGCAAGGGCATGCTGAGCACTGGTCTGGTCCGGGAAAGCCGCGAACACACTGGCGCCAGTACCCGTCATTTGACACGGCGCGTATTCTACCAACCACTGTAAGGTTATTGCAACAATAGGGTAGTGCTGTTCGACCAGCGGCTGACAGTCATTACGCCATGGCGTGGTTAATACTTGCTCAACGCTAATTAAAGGTGTATTTCTAATCAAATCATTATGTTGGAATATTTCAGCTGTGCTGATATGGCAATCTGGTGTCACAATCAGGTATATTTTCTCGGGTAAATTAACCGGTAGTAATTTTTCACCAACGCCTTCTGCAAAGGCGCTGTAACCTCGTACAAACAGGGGCACATCGGCACCAAGGGTAAGACCTAATTCTGCCAGCGTGTCAATCGAAAGCCCTAATTGCCACAGGGCATTTAAGCCCAGCAGTGTAGTGGCTGCATCTGATGAGCCACCGCCAAGACCGCCGCCCATAGGCAGACGTTTATCAAGATAAATATCGCAGCCACTATGGCAGCTGCTATGGCGCTGTAATAAGCGGGCAGCGCGTAAGACTAAATTATCTTCATTAACTAAGTCGTTATTATTGCATTGCAAGTTAATGTTGCTGTCGTTGCGCAGGGTAAAATGTAATTCATCGCCAACATCAAGCAATTGAAACAACGTTTGCAAATTATGGTAACCGTCTGGCCGACGACCGGTAATATGTAAAAATAAATTGAGTTTTGCCACGGCGGGCAGTGTTAGTGTGGTCATTGCCAGCTCCGGATCACAACTTTAATTTGGGTATCGCTACTGGTCAGCCGCAGGCGTTTAGGTAGCGCCAATGCATCAGCAAAAAAGCTCTGATATTCCAGTTGCCACAGAACACCACTGCTGTCGATGAGGTTAAACCGGGTAACACGGCCAAAGTTATCGTAAACAACGTCGGTGCTATTGTTACCGGGTAAGCCCCTTAACCACAAAGGCATATCGGCTAGCGGCATAGACCAGCCTGTTAGTTGCAATAGCAATGTATCGGCATCCACGGCTTGGTAGGTTTCACCTTTTATCGTCAACTCGCTGCTATAGGGTTTCTGCTGTAACGCAAATAAACTGATACCCAAAAAATTACTCAGCCGCGCCTGATACTGCTTCGTATCTTGCTGTTGCCAGGTTAAATTGCCAGTTACATTGTCTTGTTGAGTTTTAATACCTATGGTGGCTTGCAGCGTATAGTTTTGCATCGCGATAAGTTGTTGCTCACGCACAGAACCTGCCAAGGGCGGTTCTATTACCGTAGGTCGTTGAAATAAACTACAACCGGTTAACAAATACAGTGAAATGCAGATAATAAATAGCTGCTTTATCGAATAGCCCACACTAAAGTCCTTCGCTGTGCTTTTCTTAGTTAGGGCTTTTTCGTACAATCCGCCCCTGACGATTCTAATGATACAGGTGATATCCATTTTCGCTCTCGGCATTAACCATAAAACGGCACCCGTTGCCCTGCGCGAACAAGTTGCGTTTGCGCCTGAGCAAGTGTCGCAAGCCTTGCGCGAACTGACTACTGCCACCAGTATTTCAGATGCAGTGATTTTATCTACCTGTAACCGAACTGAATTGTATTTTAACGGCAGTGCGAGCCAAGCGGAACAGGTAATTGTCTGGTTGGCACAATTTCATGCCGTTGACGGCAGTGAGTTGCAACAACATTTATACTTGCATCAGGATAATGCGGCTGCCGAACACCTTATGCAAGTCGCTTCTGGTTTAGATTCACTCGTGCTGGGTGAGCCGCAAATTCTTGGTCAGGTAAAACAAGCGTATAATCAGGCGCGCAATGCCGGTACGGTGAATCCGCAGTTTGAGCGTTTGTTTCAAAAGACTTTTGCCGTGGCGAAGCAGGTACGCACGGATACCGAAATTGGTGCCAATGCGGTGTCTGTTGCTTTTGCTGCGGTAAGCTTAGCCAAGCAAATTTTTGGTAATTTAAGCAAGGTACGGGTGTTATTGATTGGTGCAGGCGAAACCATTGAACTGGTTGCTAAGCATTTACAAGAGCAAGGCGCTGGCGCTTTGGTTGTGGCAAATCGCACCTATGAGCGCGCTGTATTGCTGGCGGAGCAATTTGACGCGGCAGCCATTACGTTGGCGCAGGTGCCCGCCAAACTGGCTGAAGCCGATATTGTTATCAGCTCGACAGCGAGTACGTTACCTATTGTTGGTAAAGGTATGGTTGAGCAAGCATTAAAACGGCGTAAACATAAACCGATGTTTTTAGTAGATTTAGCTGTGCCGCGTGATATTGAACAGCAGGTGGCAGAACTGGAAGATGCCTATCTTTATACCGTAGATGATTTGCAAACCATCGTGGAGCAAAATCTAAGTAACCGTCAGCAAGCGGCTGATCAGGCCAGGTTAATGATCCGTGCAGGTGTTGCAGAGTTTGCACAGTGGTTGACATTGCAAGGTAGTGTGGACTGGGTGAGGGATTATCGCCAGCGCTGTGAAGACATCCGGGCAGAGTTATTAGCGAAGGCGGTTAACCAATTATCTGCAGGTCAGGACGCAGAAAAAGTCCTGGCTGAAATGTCGACTAAACTAAGTAATCGACTGATGCACAGTCCAACCAAAGCCATCCGCCAGTTAGGGCAGGATGATGAATTGAATAAACAAACCATGATCAACACCTTGTTAGATCTGTAATTGAGCATATAAAACACCATGAAAGAATCGGTATATCGAAAGCTGGAAGGTTTGTCTGAGCGCTATGAAGAGGTGCAGGCATTATTAAGTGACGCAGGTGTAATTAGTGATCAAAGCCGGTTTCGTGAACTGTCTAAAGAGTACAGCCAACTGGAAGATATCAGTAAAGCCTTTGCTGACTATCAACAAGCTCAGCAAGATTTAAGCTCGGCTGAAGAGATGCAAAAAGACAGCGACCCGGACATGCGAGAAATGGCGCAGGAAGAATATAAAACGGCCAAAGAGCGCATTGAGCAGTTAGATCAAGATCTGCAAATTTTGCTGTTGCCAAAAGATCCCAACGACAACAACAGCTGTTTTATTGAAATACGTGCCGGTGCAGGCGGTGACGAAGCGGCTATTTTTGCTGGCGATGTATTTCGGATGTACAGCCGTTTTGCTGAAAAGCGGCGCTGGAAACTGGAAGTTATCAGCGCTAGTGATGGCGAGCATGGTGGTTTTAAAGAAATTATCGCCAGTGTGCAAGGTGAGGGCGCTTATGGCACGCTGAAATTTGAATCTGGCGGCCATCGTGTGCAACGCGTACCAGCAACAGAATCACAGGGCCGGGTGCATACGTCAGCTTGTACTGTAGCCATAATGCCGGAAATTCCGGAAAGTGAAGCCATCGAAATTAACCCGGCCGATTTAAAAGTGGATACGTTTCGCGCATCTGGTGCCGGTGGTCAGCACGTAAACCGGACTGACTCTGCCATTCGTATTACCCACTTACCTACCGGCATTGTGGTGGAATGTCAGGATGAGCGTTCACAACATAAAAACCGTGCCCGTGCCATGAGCGTGTTGCAATCACGCATTCAGGCCGCAGAAGACGAAAAGCGCCGCTTAGTGGAAGAATCAACCCGACGCTCGTTAGTGGGCAGTGGTGACCGCTCAGAGCGCATTCGCACTTACAATTTCCCGCAAGGGCGTTTAACGGATCATCGTATCAACCTTACCATTTACCGGTTAAATGAAGTTATCGAAGGCGATTTGGATCAAGTACTAGAGCCGCTGAAGCATGAACATCAGGCTGACTTGTTAGCGGCACTGGCGGACGAGAATCGTTAAGTGATGGCGCTGGTGCAAACACTCGGTGAGTGGTTAAAGCAAAGCCAGCAAGAGCTTGCTGCTGTTTGTTCGACGCCCGGTATTGACGCTCGGTTATGTCTGAGCCATGTGTTACAGGTTAGCAATAGCTACCTGTACAGCTACCCCGAACGTATATTAACCCTTGCAGAGCTAACACAACTTAACGATTTACTGACTAAACGGCTGCAAGGGCACCCACTGGCTTATCTATTTGGCTACTGGCACTTTTTCGGTTTAACCCTAAAAGTGTCGCCATCAACTCTCATTCCGCGGCCAGATACGGAAATTTTGGTTGAGTACGTGCTGGGGTTGGCGCTGCCCAATAAAGCTAAGGTGCTAGATCTGGGCACGGGGACTGGTGCAATTGCATTGGCTCTGGCGCAGCAGCGTCAGCAGTGGCAAGTAACGGCTGTAGACTATATTAGTGACGCGGTGGCGCTGGCTGAGACTAATCGAGTGGCGTTAGCCATTACAAACTGTCGCATGTTACAAAGTAACTGGTTTGACGCACTGCAGGGCGAGCAGTTTGATCTGATTGTTAGTAATCCGCCTTATATCGATCCGCAAGACCCTCATTTAATTGCCCTGAAACATGAACCCCTCACTGCACTAACAGCGGCTAACAACGGCATGGCCGATATTGTCCAGATTGTCACCCAGGCGCAATCACATCTTAATGCTGGCGGTTGGTTATGGCTGGAGCATGGCTATAACCAAGCCGAAGCAGTTCAACACTTGCTGCAGCAGGCCGGTTTTACCTCGGTTGAGTCGAAACGTGATTACGGCAACAACTGGCGTATTAGTGGTGGTCAAAAGCGCGGTTAATCGCTGTTTTTAACGACTTTTCTTTGACCGCTGTAGCATTCCGTCATATAACTTAATCACTATCTTTATGCCGAATGAGTGCTAAGGAACCGCGGATGAGTTATGACTTTTTATTTGCTGAAGAAACTGATCAAGTCGAGCCAATAATCAATGGCAGCTGGAAAATATTAATTGTTGATGATGAGCCTGAAGTACACGCTGTTACCAAGCTCGCATTAAGCGACTTTACGTTTCAAGGTAAAAATCTGACTTTTCTTAGTGCTTATTCGGGCGCAGAAGCTAAGAAACTGATTGCTGAGCACCCCGACGCGGCAATTATTTTGCTGGACGTGGTGATGGAAACGGACGACGCGGGTTTGCTGGTAGCCAGTTATGTACGGGAGGAGCTGCATAACGAGCATGTCAGAATTATCCTACGTACCGGTCAGCCGGGCCAGGCGCCAGAGCGGCAAGTCATTATCAATTATGATATTAATGACTACAAATCGAAGACAGAATTGACAGCACAAAAACTGTTTACCGTGATTATGTCCAGTTTGCGCTCATACCGCGATATTTTGTCTTTAGAGCAAAGCCGGCAAGGGCTGGAAAAAATCATTAATGCGTCGGCTGATTTATTCACCTCACACTCGATGGAGCAGTTTATTGATGGTGTGCTGCAACAGCTCACGTCAATACTGGGTTGTAACGAAGATGCGTTGTTAGTCAGTTCATCTTTAGTTGCCGGAAATATTAGCGGAGATGTATCAGATCCGCATCGACTGGTGGTGTTTGCCGGTCAGGGCGAGTTTGAGCGTAAAGAAGGGAAACCGGTGCAAGACGTATTGGCACCAGAGCTAATGGACGCCTTTGAAGTAGCGTTAAATTCTCGTGGCATTGTTTATCGGGACAATTATTTGGTGGCATATTGCACCAGCAAATTTACTCACGGCTCTTTATTGTATATTTCCGGCCTGCCTGGCGTTATGACAGAAAATCAGAAAAAGTTAATCGAGTTGTTTTCGCAAAATGTGCAAATTGCATACGAAAATGTGCAACTGCAGCATGAGGTAGAAGATACCCAACGCGAAATTGTTTACCGCTTAAGTGAAGCCGTTGAACATCGTTCTATTGAAACCGGTAACCATGTAAAACGGGTTGCCTTTATTTGTTATGACCTGGCTAAAGCCTATGGATTAACTGAAGAGGAAGCCGAGCGGTTAATGTTTGCCGCGCCATTGCATGATGTAGGTAAAGTCGGTATTCCTGATGGCATCTTAAACAAGCCGTCTAAATTGCAGGATCACGAATGGGAAGTAATGAAAACTCACTCCAGCATTGGTTACAACATTTTAAAAGACTCTAAACGTAGCATTATTCAAGCTGGCGCTATTATTGCGTTAGACCATCATGAAAAATGGGATGGTTCAGGTTATCCCAGTGGTAAGAAAGGCGAGGATATTCATATCTATGGCCGTATTGCGGCCTTGGCAGATGTGTATGACGCTCTACGACATCGACGTTGTTATAAATCTGCGTGGGAACTAGAGCAGGTAAAAACGTGGATTGAGTCAGAATCAGGAAAGCAGTTTGACCCTAAATTGGTAGAAATCTTTAATAACCGGGTCGACAAACTAGAGGCAATACTGCAAAAATACCCCGATAGCGACGAATAGCCTAACAGCCAGCATCCGCTGGCTGTTTTTTTACTTGAAGAGGATAAGCTTAATGTATATGGCGTTTAAACATATTCACCTGTTAATGGTTGTGCTGAGTGTGAGTTTTTTACTGGTTCGTTTTGCGATGAGTTTAAAACCTGCTGCAATATTACAAAGTAAATTTTTTAAAATTGCCCCACATGTTATCGACACCTTTTTACTTCTGAGCGCTGTTATGTTGATGCTGACATTACAACAATACCCGTTTGTGCAGCCTTGGCTAACAGAAAAACTTATTGCGGTTATTGCTTATATTGTATTGGGTGTCATGGCGTTTAAAGGCCGTACCGCCTATATACGCTGGCTGTGTTTTCTCGGTGCGTTGGGTTGGTTAGGATTGGTACTACGCGTGGCCATGACAAAGCAACCCGTATTTTTAACTGCTTTTTAAGCTGACGTTTCTCAGTGTAAGTTTTGGCAGTGTAAATTTCGGCAGTGTAAATTTTGCCTTTGAAAACGGGCAACTCAATTGAGATTAATTATGACAGGGCAAATTATTCAAGTAGGAGCTACCAAAGTAGCCAACCATTTACCGTTCGTGTTGTTTGGTGGCATGAACGTATTGGAATCGCGTGATTTAGCCATGCGTATTGCGGAGCACTATGTTGAGGTAACCACTAAGCTTGGCATACCTTATGTGTTTAAAGCGTCATTTGACAAGGCTAACCGCTCGTCGGTGCACTCTTATCGTGGCCCTGGCATGGAAGAAGGTTTAAGAATTTTTGAAGAAATAAAACATACCTTCAAGGTGCCGTTAATTACTGATGTGCACGAAACACATCAGGCGGCACCGGTTGCCGAAGTCGTGGATGTTATTCAATTACCCGCATTTTTAGCCCGGCAAACCGATTTAGTGGTTGCTATGGCTAAAACCGGTGCGGTTATTAATGTGAAAAAACCGCAGTTTTTGGCACCGCACGAAATGCGTCATATCATCACCAAGTTTAAAGAAGCCGGTAACGAGCAGGTTATATTGTGCGAACGTGGTAGCTGCTTTGGCTATAACAATCTTGTGGTTGATATGCTGGGGATGGACGAAATGAAGCAGTACGGTCCGGTTATTTTCGACGCGACCCACGCGTTGCAAAAACCAGGTGGGCGTGAAAGCTCGGCAGATGGACGCCGCGCTCAGGCTGCACAACTGGCGCGTTCTGGCATGGCATTGGGGCTGGCCGGTTTGTTTATCGAAGCTCACCCAGAGCCAAATCTGGCAAAGTGTGATGGCCCTTGCGCGCTACCATTAGCCAAGCTGGAAGATTATTTGTTGCAGATGAAAGCTGTGGACGATTTGGTTAAAAGCTTTGCGCCTTTGGATACGGCTGCCAATTAATAATCTTATGCCAAATGTTGCTCTAGGGGCAGCGTTTGGTAAACCTTCATAAAACTGCCATTTTTCTGTTGTGATGCTCAGGTAAGCTATCGCTTAAGCGTTATTGACGGAATATTCTGTTGCTGTCTTCCACTGATACAGTCTTACCTGAACTACAACAGCTTGAGCAGTTAATCGCTCAAGCTCCTGATCAATTGCATGTTGAAGTGTTGGCGCAGGTGCCGCATATGGCACAGCAATTACCACTATATTTGTTGTCTTTGGGTAACCCCGAACCGACCTTACCTGCAATTGTACTGGTGGGGGGAGTGCATGGTCTTGAACGCATTGGCACTCAGGTGGTGTTAGCCTATCTGCAAACATTATTAAGCCGTCTTTCCTGGGATCTGTGTCTGCAACATACTCTTCAACAGTGCCGAATTCATTTTATTCCTTTGGTTAATCCGGCGGGTATGGCAAATGGGTGGCGTGCTAATGGCAATAGCGTAGATTTAATGCGTAATGCCCCTGTTGAGTGCACTGAGGGCGCTGCATGGCTGGTGGGTGGTCAGCGCATTAGCCGCGCTATTCCCTGGCACCGTGGCCGCAGCGACAAAATGGAAACTGAAAGTAGTGCTGTGACAGACTTTATTCAGCGTGAGCTGTTTAAGCGGCCATTTTCGCTGGTACTGGATTGTCATTCCGGTTTCGGTACTACTGACAGGCTTTGGTTTCCTTACGCTAAAAGCCGACGCGAGCCAATAGCTCATTTGGCAGAAATGTACCGGTTGCGGCAATTACTGGCGCAAACCTATCCGCATCAAAATTATATTTTTGAACCTCAGGCCCAACATTATTTATGTCATGGTGACTTGTGGGACTATTTGTATGATTTAGCCTTGGCGCACAATACCACTATGCTGCCGCTGACATTAGAGATGGGATCGTGGAATTGGGTACGTAAAAACCCGTTTCAACTGTTGTCCAGTTTAGGCATGTTTCACCCCGTGAAACCGCATCGCGTTAAAAGGGTGCTGCGCAGCCATCTTATTTTAATTAATTTCCTAATTAACAGTACGATGTCTTATCACAATTGGCTACCCAAGGCTAATCGTGAGCAACTAAACGCAGCGGCCAGGCAGTTATGGTATTAAAAGACTCTACGCCAATACTCCTGATCCGTGGGCTTACACGTGAACAGCGGCATTGGGGCACATTTAAAACTGAATTAGCGGCTACGCTACCTAATCCGGTGCTAAGTTTTGATTACGCGGGTACCGGCGATTTATATCAGCTGCGCTCACCGGGTAATATCGCCGGCTTGCGCCAATCAGTTCAGGAGCAGTTGCTAAAAGCACCAGAATTTAACGGCAAGGTGCATTTGGTTGCGATATCACTAGGGGGGATGTTAGCTGCTGATTGGGCTCTGCAATATCCGCATCAAATTGCCTCCTTAACCCTGATTAACAGCAGTGCCAGATCTTTATCGCCATTTTATCAGCGCTTACGTTGGCAGAATTACGTATCGATATTACGCGGCGCGTTTATGGGCGCAGCGAAGCGGGAACAGATGATTTTGCAGTTAACCAGCGCCAAGCCAGCAGAGCACGCCAGTGTTGTCACTAGCTGGCAGCAGTGGCAGCAACAAAGGCCAGTGAGTAAGTTAAATGCGCTGCGTCAGTTATGGGCGGCGAGCAGATTTATGGTTAAGCCTCTACCGCAACGCGACATTTTATTACTTAGCAGCCGTGGCGATACTCTGGTTAGCTCACAGTGCTCCAGCGATTTAGCACGCTATTGGCAAGCGCCGCATATTCAGCATCCCTGGGCTGGTCACGATTTACCTCTGGATGATGCCAGCTGGCTTTGTGCTCAGCTAGCTGCGTTTATAAGTCAACAGAACTAGGCAAACAATAATTGGCAAATAATAATTAGCAACCAATTATTAGCAAGCAATAGCCACAACGTTACAGCAAGCGCATTTGCAACTGTTCGTTGCCAAATTCAATTATGTCACCCGCATTTATTTGCCGCCGTTTACGGGTTTCTATTTCGCCGTTCACTTTAACTAAACCGGCATCTATCGCTGCCTTTGCTTCGCCACCGCTGCTAATTAAGCCTTCAAATTTCAAAATTTTATACAGTTCAACTGCAGGTTTACTTAACATTACGTCACGCATTGTTTGGTCTCCGGGGTTAGTCGTTTAATGTACTTGAGTTTAAATGGGGTTTTCCGACAATATAGGCGCGACGAAATACATCAAAGTACGTGGACAACGCGTCGGCAGCCGCCATATCGTTTGCCAGTTTTAGCACCTCAATGGCAACTTCTGCCGTACATAGCTGGTGTAAATGTGCCGCCTCACGCAATTGATAAGCCGAGGCCTGCGAAGGTTGAATACCGAGCACAGGTAAGTTTGCCAGATAGGGGCTTTTAAACATTTTTTTAGCTTCGCGCCAGGTGCCGTCCAGCATAATAAATAACGGCGTTTTACCAGATTGCACCGTAGCTAACGAAAGCGGCGAGTCAATACAACGCTCTGGCGTGGCGTATTGTTGTGGAAATACCACTATTGGCGCGTAATCCGCATTTGCCAGTAAGGCTAGCATGGCAGTATCAGGGCAAGTTCTATCCCAAACATAGGCGTGGTTGTCAGTGATAACATCAGCAATAATCCGGCCGGTATTACTGGGTTTATAGCACTCGCCAGTGTACATAATAAAACAAAAAGCGCTGCTGCTTGCTACATTGGGTTTGGCTGCACAAATACATTCAGCTTGAGGCAACAGACACATTTCACAGCGTTTAACTTTACTGCCTCTGGCATTAAACACCCTGGTAGCTTTTGCTAGTTCCTGCGTGCGCAGCAGCAAAACAGAATTTTTATGTGACATCTGGGTTCCAATAGTGGCTTAACGACAAGCGGCGGCTATTGTAACGGCTTTTATGCTACACTGCGCGCTGATTTTTATGCCGGAAAATATCGTGTCGATAGCCCGCCAAGCTTCAGAAATAACCCTGCCAGCTGTCAATGACGGTTGGCAAACCGTGCTGCAGTTTCTCTGCAGTCAGTTTCCGTTTATTGCCGAGCAGACCTGGCGCGAACGTATCGTCCAACACAAGGTGCATTGGTTTGAGGGCGAGGCAATAACAGAGCAAACACCGTTTATGCCAAGCAGGCGCTTATGTTATTACCGTGAAGTGGTTTCCGAGCCGGTTATTCCATTTGAGCATCATATTTTGTATCAGGATGAGCATATTTTAGTGGCAGACAAACCGCATTTTTTGCCGGTGACGCCAGGCGGTGAATATGTCAATGAATGCTTGTTAGCCAGATTAAAACGCCAAACAGGTATAGATGATTTGGTGCCGGTACACCGTTTAGATAGAGAAACTGCGGGTTTGGTGCTGTTTTCGGTTACCCCTGAAAGTCGTGCTCAACTTTACCAGCTTTTCAGTGCCGGAACGGTGTTAAAAACCTACAAAGCAGCAGCGCGATTAACGCAAGACATACAAAATAGTCCCTTCCCACAGCATTGGCATATCGAAAATCGAATTGAAAAAGCTCAACCCCGCTTTATTAACGCTATAGTGCCTGGTGCAGTAAACGCGGTATCTGATATTACCCTCAGCGCCCAATATAACGGTATTGGCGAGTTTACCTTGAGGCCTCATAGCGGAAAAACGCACCAATTGCGCCTTCATATGCAAAGTTTGGGCATGCCAATACTCCATGATAAATATTATCCGCGGTTACTTGCTAAAACGGCATTGCAGTTTGACAACCCGCTGCAGCTATTGGCGGCTGAACTTCGATTTATTCATCCTCTGACCCAGGCCGAACAACAGTTTTACTCCACATTCAGCTTGAATGCGTTGCGTCCGATGAACAAAAAATTACTTTAGAAAATAAATTCTATAATTTCGCTAGGTTACTGATAAAACTTAACTATACTTTCAACGATATAGGCCATTGCCATACACCTTGCACATTTAAACGGTGTGCTTGTCTTAGCGTTAGGATATCGACCTCATGACCAATACATTAAAAAACCTGTCAGTTAAAATGCAAATTTCGTTACCTATTTTGTGTCTTGCACTTTTGATCGTGGTGATTGGCTTGAAAAGTCTGTTCACGATAAATAGTGTTATAGAGCGAACAGATATTGCCATTGATAAATTAAGCCCTGCCACAACCGCTATTTTAAACGCTGACCGTGATTTATATCAGGCTGAATTGGCTTTGAGAGAGTTTGTAGTGTTAAGTGCCAGTGGGATTTCAACCACGGCAACTAAAAAAGATTTTGAGGACAATGTTAAGCAAGCATTTGATCGTATGGAAAAAGCAGTCAGCTTGGTTAAAGAACATGATGTTCGTGTGATGACGTCATCAGACTTCGCAGCGGTTTTTACTAAATGGCGTAGTCTGGCTGAGCAAGTTATCAGCCTGGCACAGCAAAATGACATTACGCAGGCACGAACACTAATTACCGGCGCTGAGGGGAATGCATTTTCTCAATTACGTGAAGAGTATAATGGGTTAGGAGAGCGCATTGAAAACCGCTTAGTTGCGCTAGAGAAAGATTTGTCAGATTATGTTGTTGCACAAAAATCGCTTACTATAACCTTGTTAATTATAGCCATCGCCATTGCAGTATTAACCGTACTGTTTAGCCCTAATCTTATTGTTAAGCCACTTTCACAACTAAAAAATATGGTGAGTGAATTAGCCAGTGTTGGTGGTGACCTAACACAACGGATCCCACTGGATAGTGAAAATGAAATTGGCGATGTTGCAAAGAAAACCAATGCGTTTATTTCAACATTACAATTGATGATGCAAGATGTTCAGCGCAATCTGGTCGAATTGGAGGCTGCTTCAGGCAATATCGCAGAAAAAACAGATAGCACCAGTTATAAAGCTCAGCAACAGACCGAGCATATTGAACAGGTTTTAACTGCTATCCATCAGATGCAACATGCCGTGCAGGAAATTGCCGGTAATTCCTCACTGACCAGCACGGCTACCGAGCAGGCAAATATTGATGCGGACAATTCGAATAAAGTTATTCGTCAGTCGATGAATGAAATTAGTGTGCTGGCGCGTGACATCGACAAAGTGGTTCAGGCCATTTCAGAGCTTGAAACTGAGAGCCGTAATATTGTCTCTGTACTAGAAGTGATTGGCAGCATTGCAGATCAAACCAATTTGCTAGCGTTGAACGCGGCAATAGAAGCTGCCAGAGCCGGCGATGCCGGGCGTGGTTTTGCTGTGGTTGCAGACGAAGTAAGAACGTTGGCATCGCGTACGCAACAATCAACCAAAGATATCCATGACATGATTACGCGCCTGCAAAACGGCGTAAATAGCGCTGTGCAGGCCATGAGTAATGCTAAAACCCAAGTGTCAGAAACTGAACAACATGCAGATTCTGCAAGTCAATATCTTGAGCGCATTGTTACCGGGATAGCCAACATTAATGATATGGCAATACAGATAGCCGCTGCTACCGAACAGCAGTCAACGGTTGCGGAACATGTTAATCAAACCGTAAATGGCATTAGCCAAAATGCAATTGATTTATCAATCTTGGCCAGGGATACCGGGGATGACGGCAATAAAGTACGAAAACTGGTACAAGTGGTAAGTAGTCAGGTTGGTCGTTTTAAAGTCTGACCGTAGTAGATAAACCAATATGCTAAACCGTATTTATCATTTTGGGGTACTGCATTAATTGAGATTATTGCAGTGCCCTTTTATTAATCTATTGTTGATGTAAGGCTGCAGCTTGGTTTAGCGATGACGTTGTAGCAACGTATCTAGTTGATTTGCAAATGCCTGTCTGTCACTTTGATTAAGCGGTGGTGGGCCGCCAGTATGTAGACCACTACCTCGCAGTGTATCCATAAAGTCGCGCATCGTTAGTTTTTGTTTAATCGTATCATTACTATACAATTCGCCTCTTGGGTTTAATGCATAACCGCCTTTTGCCAGCACATCCGCTGCCAGCGGTATATCTGCCGTAATTACTAAATCGCCCGCTTCGCAACGCCTTACTATTTCATTGTCGGCTTCGTCAAAGCCACTACTTACCGTAATGGCCGAGATAAACCGCGAAGGCGGTATCCGCAAAGACTGGTTAGCGACCAACACTAACGGGATCTGTTTACGTTCTGCTGCGCGAAATAGTATGTCTTTGATCACGGTTGGACATGCATCCGCATCTACCCAAATCTTCATTTTATCCTTTATGATTTATTACCTGACTGCGCCGGAAACGTAACATGGAATTGTGCGCCATTACCATTGCTTTGCAGTAATGAAATCTGGCCTGCCATCACTTGTGTGACCAGATTATAACAAAGATGCAATCCAAGACCTTTACACTGAGCGCCTCTTTTGGTGGTAACAAAGGGGTCAAACAAGGTTTCTGTTACGTCAACCGCCACGCCTGATCCATTATCCTGATACAAGAGGGTACATTGCTGCGCTTCATACTCGAAGCTAATGCCAATTTTACCTGGGGTGTTCTTTGAAAAACCGTGTATCAACGAGTTGTTGAGTAAATGCATTAGGACCACTTCTAAGGCTTTAGCGGGGAGCTGCAAATTCAGGTTAGACGGACATATTATTTCAACTTGATGAGGCTGGATACGCGGACCAAGCAACTGAATGCGTTGCTGCAACCATTGGTATACATTGACACTTTCGACCACTTCCATTGTCGCATCAATCGCGACTTCTTTAAAAGATTGCACTAAATCGGCTGACCGGTACAAATTTGACATTAACAACGCCAGGTTTTCCTGACTTTGCTGCAAAAATTGCTGTAACTGAGCACTGGTTAAGCTTTTATGTTCAAATTGTAGCTGAAGTTGGTTAGTGGTTTCTTGCAGCAGGCTACTGGCTGTTACACTAATACCTAAAGGCGTATTAATTTCGTGTGCTATGCCGGCAACCATATGGCCCAATGCCGCCATTTTTTCTTTTTCTGACAACGATTTTTGTACAGCTTTAAGCTCTTGCGTCCGGCTTGCCACCTCTTGTTCCAATTGCTTTGCTTGTCGTTTCAATCGATGGGTGCGCAGCTTCACTATACTGAAAATAGCTAAGACAACTGCGATTAATGCTAGCAATATAAACCAATGGGTTTGCCAAAATGCCGGCAATACCTTTATGGTTAACTCAAGTGTATTGGGACTCCACTGACCAGCCCGGTTGGTGGATTGCACTAACAACCGATAGTTACCTGGCCAAAGGTTGGTGTAGTTCACTTTTCGATGTGACGCGTCGGAGTAACGCCATTCGGTATCAAAGCCGTTAAGTTTATGGCGGTATTTCACGCTAAGAGGCGATGATAAATCTAAGCCAGAAAACTCCACACTAAAGCCCTTTGCTTTCGACGGAATAATCATATTCTTAGTTGATAGTAATACGGGTTTATCATCAATGGTAGCTTGAGTAAGCTGCACTTTGGGCTCGTAACGCCATTTTTCAAATTTATTGGGCTGAACAACTAATACCCCTTCACTACCTCCAAACCAAACAGGCAGGCCGTCAGGAATATTACTATTGTGGGTATACAACAGAAACTGGTATCCATCGTAACAAACCCGATGGCGTGCCGATCCAAACAAAACCCTGCTGGTCCTGCGCTATGCTGGTCACAACATTGTCCGGTATACTGGATGCGTGGCCAACCTGATGAAATAAGCCGGTTTCTGGTAGCGATGAAGAGTAAGCTTGGTCCGGGCTCAATGCGAATAACAATACTATGCTCACCGCCAGGTATTGTTTGAAGGCGCTACACCATAATAATGTTCCTATTTTGATTTTTATCAACGGCTTAGCTCTTGATAGCTTTAGTATTGTAAGTTTCTAATGTAGCAAGTATTAGCGTTAAAGCAATGCTCAGTGCTACTCGATTAGCTCATCTTGTTTTGCCAAATATTGATGATAAAAACGCATGCCATCAGGGTAGGGAAAAATATCTTCCACCACGCCGTCACGGATGTTTTGTTGTTTTTGGCGCCAGTAAGCTGCATCTAATAGTTCTGAGTGTTTACTGAACAGCAAATCACGTATTTGTACTTGTGGTGTTACAAAGGTTGCCATTTGTTCCGGAAAAACATCCCCGGGTGCTGCACATACTGTACCTTCCATAAACAAGGCGTCTTCATAGTTATCTGTTTTAGGGAAGCTTCTAAAATTAACATCCAGCATATACTGCACTTCGTCGTAGTCGTAAAACACAACGCGCTTATGCCGCGTTACACCAAAGTTTTTTAATAGCATGTCGCCCGGAAAAATATTGGCGGCGATCATTTCTTTTATCGCTTTGCCATAATCATCCATGATATGCGCTTTTTCGTCGGTGCTGGCCTGTTCAAGATATAAATTAAGCGGAATCATACGACGCTCAATGTATAAGTGTTTAATAATAATTAAATCGTCTTCAAGGCTTAATGATTCCCCGATCGCGTCTTGTAACTCAAGCAGTAATTCGGCAGAGAAACGACTTTTGGGCAACGCCACATAAGAATATTCCAGCGTATCGGCCATTCTGCCCACGCGGTCGTGCTTCTTAACCAGAAAATAGCGGGCTTTAACGGTATCGCGGCCAAACTCTTTGCTTGGTGCAAATTTGTCTCTAATCACTTTAAACACATAGGGAAATGACGGTAGGGTAAACACCATCATTACCATGCCCCGAATGCCCGGTGCTGCAACAAATTGATCTGTGCTTTTGTGTAAATGCTGAAGTAGTTCGCGATAAAACTCTGTTTTGCCCTGCTTATGTAGTCCTACAGAGGCGTATAGTTCTGCCAGGGTTTTGTGTGGCAAAAGCTCGCGTAAAAAATGTACCAGTGCGGAGGGTACTTGAGTTTCTACCATAAAATAGGCCCGCGAAAAGCCAAAAATAATGGTCATTTGTTGGGCGTCGGTTACGAGTGTATCAATATATAACCCTGCGCCTTCGCGGTGTAATACCGGGATAATAAATGGCTGTTGGCCATCAGGCGTAACCGCACGACCGACAATGTATGCTGCTTTATTGCGGTAGAAAACTGACTTTAAAATATCAAATCGAATTTGATAAATGGGGTGCCTGCCATGGCTGGATTGTGCCATAAAGCTTTTCACAATCAGCCTTATATCCCGATCCAGATTGATGAAGGGGGTGTTGAAACCAAAACTGGACACGATATGGCGAATGGTGTTTTTTAATCCATCTTGTGCTGGAAAGTAGCTGTCATACACTGATGCAATGGGGGCCGGTAAGTGCTGTTTGCTCAGGGTTGATTCAACAAATATATTTTGGTTATGAAAGTACTTGCGGTCAAACAGCTGACAAAATACTGAATTGTAAAATGTTTCTGCCAGTTCAGCCTGAGGATGAAATGCCAGAAATACCATGTAATGTTGTTTAACTTGTTGCCATAACGCTTCATTTAAACATTGTGAGGGAAGTTCAGTAGCTAGGTGGGCAATAGCTTCGGTAACGCGTTGATCATAAAATGAAATACGCTCGGAGCTATCTTGTTGAAATGCGCACCAGTCTGCCAGTTCAAAACGTTGTTTGGCGTTAGCGGTAATCGCCTGAAATAATCCGAAATGGCGGCGGAAGCCCTTTAAAATAATTTCGGCAATTTGTTTCGCCTGGCTCATAACGCCATCCCAATATTTATTGTAGTGCAGACACTCTAATCAGGATGCCATAAAATTGCTAGCAGTAGCCTGCACAATCTACTAATCGCTAGCTATGATGCTGTGTGAGCATAGTAAGTCGCCGGTTTATAGGTTTCAGCTGTAACCAAAATAAGCACAAATACTTAATTTTTCGTACTTTTCCGGCAATTTAGTTTTTGCTGAACTATGTTTAGCCAAAGGTTAAAAAACCTTTGGCTGGGAACATAGCCCAGGAACATTAGGAGTGCTTATGAAAAAGTCACTGTTAAGCGGAATTAGCAGCATTGTATTGTTACTGCCTTACACTGCTATGGCAGAAATCAATATATCAGGTTTCGCTACTATTGCTGGAGGTCGGGTATTAAGCGGGAGTGGGGTGGAGGAGTTTGGTTTACCGCCTACTTTTTTGGCAAATTATCCGCAGGTAGGTGTATACGAAGAAGAGTGGTCGTTTAAACCAGACAGTCGAATGGGCTTGCAACTGTCGGCAGATTTAATGGACGGTTTGAAGGTCACCGGGCAAATTGTAGCCAGAGGTGCCGACGACTTTAATGCCAGTTTTGAATGGGCTTATATCTCTTACCAGCTAAACGACACCTGGACTATTCAGGCCGGTAAGAAACGTTTACCGTTGTACTACTATTCAGACTTTTTTGACGTAGGTTTTGCTTATCTTTGGCTGCGCCCACCAGCGGATAACTATACCTGGCAAATCTTTAACTACACTGGTATTAATGCCCTGTTTAATACTCAACTGGGTAGTTGGGATGTGAGTGGTAACATTTATACCGGACGAGAGGATGACAAAGACAATAAATTGTTATCGCAGTTTTTTGGGTCCAACCCTGTACAGGAGATTTGGAAAGATATTGTTGGTGGTGTGGTGAGCTTCAACCGTGATTGGTTGGATGTACGCCTTACTTATATGACCTATATTAACGAGCGTTATGTTACCAGAGACGGCGTGGTTGAGCGAGTTGACTGGGACGGTGATTTGGAACGGCGCGGTAAATTTGCTGGTATTTCTATCAACATTGATTACAACGACGTGGTGTTGTTAACTGAGCTAAACCAGCTGGATCTCGAAGGCAGCAAATTCGATACCTATATGGTGTCTTTAGGCTATCGTTTTAATAGTATTACGCCTTACATTTCTTATGCTGACTTTGACAGCGATGGAGAGGTTCATAACACCACCAGCCTGGGATTTAGATACGACTTCCACAGCTCAGCTGCTTTTAAACTGCAGTATGATGATGTGAAGGACGACGGCTACGATGGTCTTATGGTCGCGGGAGACAGCAAATCTATTACCTTTGGCGTAGATCTGGTTTTTTAAGGAGGCAGCATGAAAACAATGTTACTTATTAGCAGTTTATTACTGCCAGGTGCAGTACACGCAGCCATCGCTGTGGTAGCGCATCCTTCAAACCAAACCAGCTTAACCCAAGATGATTTGGTGCGGTTGTATACCGGCAAAATGAGCTCATTTCCGGACGGCTCATCTGCTATACCTGTAAATTTAAATGATTCAGCACCGTTAAGGGCTGACTTCGATCAAAAAGCACTGGGACGCTCGTCGAGCCAGGTGAAAGCGTATTGGTCAAAGTTGGTGTTTACCGGCAAAGGCACACCGCCCAAAGAAGTGGCGTCTGATAGCGAAGTGTTGAGTCTGGTCGCGAATAACCCTAACCTTATTGGCTACGTTAGTTCCGACGCGGTATCTGATAACGTTAAGGTTTTACTTACCATCGACTAATAAAAATCGGGCCGGGAATACCGGCCTGATTACATTACATTGGCGGTTGTAGCTCTACGCCATAACCAAACACGACCGCCAACACCAATACCACGGATGATGCCAGCATCAATTTCAGGATTAATGGCAGACAAAAGCGAAACCAATGACCATACGGAATACCGGCAATACCGATAATGCCCATTAGCACAGCGTTGGTGGGGATGATCATATTAGAGAAACCATCGCCAAACTGATATGCCAATACCGCCACTTGTCGTGGAATGTGCAGTAAATCTGCTAATGGCACCATAAGTGGCATGGTAACGTAGGCCTGTCCACTACCTGAGGGTACAAAGAAGTTAAGCAACGTCTGAATAATTAGCATGCCCACCGCTGCGGCTTCTGCACCAACATAGGATAGCGGCAGTGACATACCGTGAACAAGGCTATGTAAAATCTGGCCATCTTCCATTACCAGAGAAATACCACGGGCAACACCAATGAGCATCGCCGTGGTGGTTAGCTCCATTGCGCCATCAATAAACTTTTGCGCAGCGGTATCAGCTGAAATGCGGCCAATAATCGCGGCGAATATGCCCCAGGCAATAAAGCAGGCGCTTAATTCATACAGGTACCAGCCATGCACTTTAATACCGTAAGCGACTAAAGCAATGGTGCCAACAAAACTGGCCAAAATTAGTTTATGGTTTAATGCCAGTGTTGGGTAGTGCACTTCTGTTTTATCACCCAGCGGGCAGGGCAGGTCGGCAACCATAGAGTTGGCCGGATCAGCCAATACGGTTTTGGCATAGCTCCAGACATGATGAAAACCAATTAATACAAAGGGTACAAAAATAGCAAATCGCAGCCAGTTGCCTGACATGGGGGGCAGGTCGGCAATTTGTTGGGCAATCATTACTGTAAAGGGGTTAAAAGCAGACACACCATAACCTATGCCGTAGCCTGCTACTGTCATGCCGACAGCAGTCATGGCATCCAACCGCATAGCCCTGCACAATGCCACCAGGATCAGTACAAAGGGAATGTATTCGCCTGCGGTGCCGATAAAACTTGATGCCATAGCGAAACAAAACACCACCATAAAGATCAACATGTGTGGTTTCTTGCCATGGCGCTCAAGTAAGCGACCAATTAAGGCATCTACGGTACCGGTTGCACGGGCAATAGACAGTACACCACCCAAAATCATCACAAAGAAAATAACATCCTGCGCGCTGGCAAAAGCACGGGGTATGGCCGTTAGTAGTTGCCAAGGTGTCAAATACTGACGTTCTTCTACCAAGGTAAACGTACCGGGAATAACGGCAGTGCGGCCATTGGCTAAGGTTTCTGTAGCAAAAAAGCCTTGTGGTACTAACCAGGTAGCGATCATTGCTAGCACCATCATGCTAAACAGCAATGTAAGCGTGTGAGGTACTTTAAATTTTGCCATGGCTTAAGGTCCCTTTCGAGCGTTGTTAATTACACGTTTTGAGTGCGACACAAATTAAAAAAAACGGAGTCTACCGAAAAATGATCAGCATCACAAACAGTGCTGTAATGCAGTTAAATGCCTGCGGGCCAGCCGAAATAATGGCCCGCAGGATGACGAACAGCAGATGAATAGGGTTAAATTAACCGGTTACTCATCATCCTCAACCATCGTCATTAACGACGTATTTCCGCCAGATGCGGTGGTATCAATACTGATGGTTTTCTCGGTAACCAGTCGTTTAATTAGCGTGTCATAGTACTCTGCACTGATCACCGGCAAAATTGCCCCCTCTCGCTGCGCTAACTGCTCGCTAAAGTAGCCTAGGCGGGATGAGCGTGCTGCAACCACGGCGCCAGCCAAATGCGAATGAGCCAAAATCGCCTGCAATTGGTCCGGCTTAGCAACCTGAAACACACCGGGTGCGACACCCGTGGCAATGAATTTGTCTCTAAAGGCCATGGCCTCTTCAAAAAACAACTCAGACGCTACCGTGATAACCGTATTACCGGCCCCAAGTGCAGTAATAATAGAAATAGCCCAGAAATTAAATGACGTACTCTTATCGGCATAACATACGACGCAGCCACGAGGCTCTATATGCAACGTATTCGACTCACCGGTAGGGCCGGGCAATGTGGTGCACTTGCGCATATGTTTTTCCAGCCGGTTTAGCTGTGCACGGGCATCGGCTAAGGTTAGCGCTAAGTCGTCGGCTAACTCGTCAATAATATCGACAGTGGCTATTTTGGCCAGTAATTGCCGCAATACCGACACGCGATCGTTCAACGGGGTGGCACGCCAGGTTTTTTCATCCCGCATTGAGTTTGCCATCAGCAACTGCACCTGGGCATCAGCATCCGGGTTGTGGTGCAAGTTTAACTGGTCTGGGGTTAAGTTCGTCATCTGCACATTTTCTGGCGAGGCTTTCTCTTTAACCAAACGGAGTAAATAGTTGGGGCCACCGGCTTTGGGGCCCGTGCCAGACAAACCTCTCCCCCCAAATGGCTGCGCACCTACTATGGCACCTATCATATTACGGTTAATGTACACATTACCGGCACGTGACATTTTCGCCAGATAGTTGCAGCGGTCTTCAATACGCGAGTGAATGCCCATTGTTAAACCGTAACCGGTAGCGTTAATCTGGTCGATAACATTATCCAGTTCACTGGCTTTATAGCGGATAACATGCACACAAGGGCCAAAGACTTCACGTTTGAGTAATGACAAATCGCTGATTTCATACAAGCGCGGCGCAAAAAAGAACGCGCCTTGTGTCGCGTTATCCGGAATATCGCATTGATAATGCAACGTGGCTTTGTCGGCTAAATAATCGACATGTTGTTGTAGGGTTTTTAACGCCCTCTCATCGATTACCGGGCCAATATCGGTGCTTAATAGCGCCGGATCGCCCACATGTAATTCTTTTAATGCACCTTTAATCATCTCGATAATGCCATCTGCGACATCTTGCTGAATAAACAGCACTCGCAATGCCGAGCAGCGCTGGCCAGCGCTTTGAAAGCCTGAGCTTATAACATCGTCTACCACTTGCTCTGGCAGGGCAGTGGAGTCCACTATCATGCAGTTTTGGCCGCCAGTTTCGGCGATAAGCGGTACCTGAATATCATTACGGGCGGCCAGCGTACGGGAGATTAGGCTACCCGTTTCGGTTGAGCCGGTAAACATCACTGCCTGAATACGGGCATCGGGCAGCAAGGTATTGCCTACGTCACTGCCTCGGGCAATGACAGCTTGTACTACGTGTTCTGGTAAGCCAACGGCATGCATTAACTCAATGGCCCGCAAAGCAATAAGACAGGTTTGCTCTGCTGGCTTGGCAATGACGGTATTACCGGTAACGATAGCGGCAGCGACCTGACCTAAAAATATTGCCAGAGGGAAATTCCACGGGCTGATACACAGCACGACCCCCCGCGGTTCAAAACGTTCGTCTTTGGCCAGCTCTTCTGCCCGGGCGGCGTAATAGCGACAAAAATCTACTGCTTCACGTACTTCGTCAATGCCATCTTGTGCCACTTTTCCGGCTTCTTTTATACAAATAGCCACCAGTTCGTCATGATGACGCTCTAAAATATCCGCGATGCGGCGCAGCAAGTTTGCACGTTGGGTAATGGGTGTTTGTGACCAACTGCTAAATGCGGCATCAGCATTGCTCAGCATCTTTTGCATATCATCGGCATTATGCAAGGTAAAATGGCCGATAATCTCCTGCCGATTGGCTGGGTTTCTCACAGCTGATGCACCAGCAGGAATATCGCTTTGCGCAAACCGATGTTCAGCTAACCAGTTGTCAAGGTTCGCTTTAAACGGCAATAAGGTGTCTATATCCGTTAAATCTAAGCCTTTTGAGTTAGCCCGTTCAGCGCCGTATAAATCAACGGGCATTTTAATTTGCGTGTTGTACTTATTGCGTAGGCCTTGCAGGGTTTCTACGGGGTCGGGCAATAACGCTTCAACGGGTTGGCTTGTATCCACTATGGCATTAACGAAAGACGAGTTAGCGCCATTTTCCAGTAAACGGCGTACCAGATAGGCCAGCAGGTTTTCGTGTTCGCCTACCGGGGCATAAACCCGACACTGAATTTTCTCAGCACTGACAATTTGATCAAACAGAGATTCGCCCATACCGTGTAAACGTTGAAATTCAAAACCGCTGTTGTTGCCTTTAGCTACTTCTAAAATGGTGGCCGCTGTGTAGGCGTTGTGCGTGGCAAATTGTGGGTACAACACATCTCGCGCTTCCAGCAGCTTAATGGCGCAGGCTTTGTAAGACACGTCTGTAGACGCTTTGCGGGTAAATACCGGATAGTGATCAAGGCCTTTTTGCTGAGTGGTTTTAATTTCAGTGTCCCAGTAAGCGCCTTTTACCAGTCGTACCATCAATTTACGGTTAACTTTGCGGGCTAAATCGGTTAGCCATTCAATGACAAAAATTGCGCGCTTTTGATAGGCTTGAACGGCCAGGCCAAAGCCGCTCCAGTCACCCAACTCGTCGTCGCTTAATATGGCTTCAATGATATCCAGCGAAATATCTAAGCGGTCGGCTTCTTCTGCATCGACGGTAAAACCAATATCGTAGCTTTTAGCAACTAACACCAAGGCTTTAAGCTTAGGTAGTAGCTCAGCCATTACCCGCTCGCGATGGCTGAACTCATAACGTGGATGAATAGCAGACAGCTTTACTGAAATGCCAGGGCTTTTTATCGGTCCTTTGCCGTTGGCTGCTTTGCCAATTGCATTAATAGCAGTTAAGTAACTTTGGTAGTAGCGATCAGCGTCCTGCATAGTGCGGGCACCTTCACCCAGCATGTCATAGGAGTACACATAGCCTTTTTGCTCTGTATCGGCGGCCCGGCTAATCGCATCATCAATGGTTGTGCCCATGACAAACTGTTTGCCCATAATTTTCATGGCATAGTTAACTGACTTTCTGATCACGGGTTCACCTAAGCGGCCCAGGGTTTTTTTCAGTATGCCAAATTGCTTAGCCTTGGTTTTATCGTTGTAATTCACCATTTTACCGGTAACTAACAACCCCCAGGAAGAAGCATTAACAAACAAGGAGTCGCTGCTACCTAAATGTGAGCTCCAATCGCCTTTGGCTAACTTATCGCGGATCAAGGCTTCCTGAGTGCTTTTATCGGGCACACGTAGTAAGGCTTCGGCCAGACACATCAGAACCACGCCTTCTTCGCTAGATAACGAAAATTCATTTAACAGTGCATCAATGCCACCCTGGCCGTCCTGATCTTTTCGAATAGTATGGACAATCTGCCGTGCCCGCTCCCAGGCGCGGCTGCGGGCTTTTACACCGACTTCCGCTAAAGGTAACAGGTGATCAAGAACGGTATTCTCGTCGATACGGTAAAAATCACGAATTTTTTGTCGTAGTGCGCATTGGGTGGTTAAATCAGCATTAAATAACATAAGTCAGCCTGTAACAGGGGCATAGCACAACAGTAGGTGCAAAGCCGAGTGAGCAATTATCTATCAGGGTCATAAAACCTTGAGGCTATACTAATGAAAATGCGGCAAAATTGGCTGGTTTATTTTGCGGTAAAAACCATAATTAACATGGCTATAATTTGGTTTTGCAGCATAAAATGCTGCTATTTTGGCTTTGTTGTAGTTGTTGCTATGTAATATCGGCGGCTATGGCCTGTAAAATGTTTTACTGATTCGTTGAGCTGAATCGTTTTGCTTAATAATTGTTTAGTTGAACAGGTCCATTCGAAAACGTTAAAATATTATCAGTTAAAGTTGCCATTTCGATAAGGCCTTAGTCTGCCTGATAAACGACTGGTTTATGATCCGGCCCCGACATATCTGAATAAGCCGGGTTCCATTTCATAGGGTTAGCCAAATCAAAGCCGCTAACCTGGGTATTTTTCCCCGCAATACACCAATCTAAAATACCACCTTTACGCTGTGTACAATCTTGCCAATAACTATAAGCATGTGCTCCTGCAGGCATAGCAAGTTGGTTGTACTTACTGTAATCCCAATTCATATCGCCGGTGATGAGCCAATTAGAGGTGCTATTGTGCTCTAGTATTAAGGCTGCCCATTCAATTTGGCTTTTCGTTAAATTGGTCTGCCCGGATTTAAAGTGTGCAAAACCAACATAGGTTCCTTGTAAGGAAAAAATGCTTAGGCTGCGATTCAAATAACGCAGCGGAATATCCTGGATCCACTGAATCGTTTGATTTGTACGAAACATAATAACGTAGTCGTTACTGTAGCCGCCATGAACAGTATGAATAGTGTAATCAGGATACACCTGTTGCAGAAAACTAATGTAGTCCAGTGAGCGTGCGCTATGTACTTCACACAAAAACAGCACGTCTGCGCCAAGGCCATCTGAAGCACAAAGTTGGTGAATAAAGTCAGAGACTTTACTTTGTTTCTCCAAAGACGAAGATTGGCCATTTTTTTCTAAATTCCAGCTTGCAATGATCATGGCATTACATCAAAGGTTTAGCATGGGCATGCTGTTTTATTTGTTCCAGCTTATCAAGACTTTGTTCAAGTAACTGTGTGCTTGTTTCATTTGCCACAGACAAGCCTGAACCACAGAGTGAACAAGTAAAAATTGCGCCTTGAAGCAATAATCTGGGTTCAAGTGCAATGGAACCCTGGTGGCAATGTGGGCATTGTATTGTTACCGTATTCATTATAATTACCTCATATAATGCGGGCATCAGCTTGCTGATGCCCTCCGTGTCTAGGCTGCTTTTTCTTGAGCAGGCATTTCTATCGGTGTAATGTTGTTGGTATAGGCTTGTATAATGACACCGACACCAGGTGGTAAAGGGAGTTGCCCGGCATGCACATCTACTGTGTATGTCGCTGAGTTACTTTTTTGATAGTGCGTACTGTTGGTGGTGCTGCTTGAGCTATCATGCGATACGCTGCCTTTTACTTCTACGCTCCATAAAAATCCGCCAATTTTGGCGTCAAAACTGCCTTCTGCATGAGTAGACTCTGAGCTGGTATCACTGTGGTCTTCGCTGTAACTGCTGTTTACCTGCATTACAAAGTTGACGTTGACGTTGTCAACCGCTAGTGAATTCAGCGGTAAGATAGTTAATAGTGGTAATTTAATCGTTGAGTTTATATTTTGAATTACAGCAGGATCACCTGCTTTTGCTCCTGGTGTAATCACCCCTCGGGTTAACTGCATTTCAATCATTGTTGGTTGGTAAACTTTAGCATCCGTTTTACCCCCGCTTGTGCTTGATGCTTGGGTAAAACAGGTCTTCATTAGAAAATCAACTTGGGTTAGCGCCATTTGTTGATTTGCTTTTGCTGCGGCCATTAACGGGCCACCAATTAATGAGCCCATAGGTAAACCGGTAAACTGCTGCGCCATGGAGACCAGGGCTGGACCATTTGATGTATCTGCCATATTGTCTTTCCTTCTGCTGGTTAATGTTGATCAACACAATGTGATCGGGAACGCTCTAACTTGGTATTTGCGCGCGCACAACTTTGTCATACCCTTCAATCACAGCACTTATTCCCGCGGGGCGGTTTGTTGTTGTTATTTTCATCGTGAGTTTGGCGTTAGGTTTGTTGTCTTGAGTTTTTTCACCGCCAAACATGGATTTTTTCAGTTGAGGAAAGCCAACAATAATGTCGTCATCTCTTTCTAAAAACTCTAAATCAATTTCTACTGTCATTTCGGTAGGTTGTAGTGTGGTAATCGGAGCGAGGGAGATAAGCGGTACCATCACTTGGTGTTCAACGATGCCTTTAGCCGTTTCACGCGGGTACGTCATGGCCACCATTTTAGGAATGAGCTGTGTTTTATTTGATTTGGGATCAAAATTTAAAAATGGCTCAATTTTGACATTATTTTTTGGGTTTTCCTCAGGCGATTGACGCATCGGCACTTCATCAAAATAGCTGGTGAGAATTTTGACGTTTTCCTTTGCTACAGCATCAGAAGCTGTTTCTATGGCTTGTTGAATTGCCGCTATAAATCCATTCAGCTTTAGCATTTTTTTATCACACCTTGCATTCAAAGAATATTTAGCTTGGCAGGGGAATAGCAAATAAAAAGCAAGAAAAGTGAATATCAGATTAATGTAAAAACTTAATCATCTGTTTGTTGGAGAATAAATTTATCCGCTTGAATGCGCATCGTATGCATAAAAAAACCTCAGACTTGCTGAGGTTCTATAAAAATATTTAAGTATGCTACTAAAGCTTAGACTTTTTTCTTCTTACGTGAAAAGCCAATACCCGCTAAACCCAGACCAAGCAATGCAATGCTAAGGGGTTCCGGTACTGACGCTACACCTGGCTCACCTTCAAGCCGGTAAGCGAAGTCTCTGCCGCCCCAATAACCAGTATAGCCAGAGCCATTAGCAACAAGGGCTTCGGTAATATTTACCCGATTATTAATTAAGGTTAGGTGTACATTTTGTGCGTTATTGGCTCTAAGACCAATAAAGTAGCTTCCAGCCATTAAATTAAAGCTTGTTACATCGATACTGTAATCAACTAAATCCCAACCGCTGAAATTTAAGCCAGTATCATTTTTAGCAACAGAACCCACATTGCCGCTAAACAATATACCGCCAGGAAGGCCGTTTAAGACGGAGCGAATTTCCCAATCCATATTGCCGATATTGTCTAAGTTACCAAAATTCGCAAAAGCATTAACCGTAATACGGCTAATGTCATAGCTACTGTCTAAGGTAAAATCATCATAACTAAAATTGTATTTAAACGGGTTGTGACCTGTAGCAACACTTTCCAGGCCTTGCTCATAAATTAGACCTGCATGAGCATTTGATACGAATAAAGCAGAGGCCAGTGCAGCGCCTAACAACAACTTATACATGTAAATATCCCTATATCGACAAAAGTTTAGTAAGCTGCAAATTTCGCGCCACTAGTTTATCCATTTGTTTTATAATGATATTTTTTGTTTGGTTATCGCATTGCTAGGTGTTGTGTAAATTTATCTGACAATTGTGTCAGTTTTTTTGCTAAGTGCTAAGCCCACTAGAAATTGAGCGTATTATGAAGCGTGTGGCCATTCACACTGTTTGACGAGCTGGAACCATGGACGTTCGAATACCTTATTTATTGGTGGTTGAGGTAGAGCAACATTAACACCGAGATAGGATGCAACGTGGTGATAGATCAACGTTCTAACTTTATCATCTTCCAGTTTGTCATAAGCTTCCAGCAGAGCTAAGCGCTGCTCAGTAGTGACAACCGTACCATGTTGTTGTTGAAAACGGGTGTCCAACCAGAACAACAGCGCCTGCTTACTTTCATTTGGAAAGCTTGCAGCAAGCGTGGCAGTTGGGCCGTAAAGTCCTTGAAAATTATCAAACTGTTGCTGTAGTAAAAAGGACGCTAAGAGATTTGTTCCTGCCGATATTTGCCCGGCACGTTGACTAATCGATTGATAATGCTTGAGCGCTTCACGCAAGTGCGCCTCTGCCAGAGCAAACTTTCCAGCGTCCAGCGCCAGTAGTCCCAGATTATTTTCTACCATCGCCACAACATTTGTCTGTTCAGACTGTTTAGCCAGCATAAGCGCGTGGCTAAATAGCTCGCGGGCTTTTTCTGTATCGTTAAGCTGTCGTGCCACTAACGCCATGCTGTTTGTTAACGTTAGTCGTTGTTTATCTGTAGTGGCATATTTATACGAACATTCAAAACTAAGCTGGGCATCATGCAGATATTGATTGCGACGCAACCAAATACCTAATGCGCTGTTAATGGAGGTAAGCTGCTGTTGAAAATACGGCTGCTGTTCATGTTGGAAAACCAGTTCCAGAGTTTGTAGTAATAAATCCATTTTGCTTGTTGGTACTGCTGCTCTTAGTACCAATACGTGTCGGCGAAGTACTTGCTCTAAAGGCAATTTATCTGCGGTGTTAAAGCTTTCCAGCAAGCTAAGTGTTTGTGCAGGATTAACGGTGAGGTAATCTTCAGCTTCGTCTAAAATTGCTGACGCATCTGTTGCAAATGCAAGCGAACAGGGTACTGTCATTAATGTGCAAATTAGCACGTAACACTTTAACAAAATGACGCTCGTAGCGGTTGGTTTAAACCTTGACTATAGCGGTATAATAACGCGACATCAAAAAAGCAAAAGCGCCGGTTTGACATAAGTGGTTTGGTACACTGCAATGACAAAACCACCTTTCTGATTAACAATAACCCGCTAAGGGGGTTGCCTGGCGTGATTAGTTTTTTATGCGTAATACCAGGGTGTCAGCCAGTTTATCCTGAATGGCTTGACGGTTTGGGTCCCAGTAAATTTGGAAAAACCCCAAAAGCCCGGTAGCCAAACCGGCACTATAGCCACCTTGACGACCAAAAGCGCCCCACAATGACAACGGCTTATTGTCCAGTTGCACTACCTTGATACCCAGTAGCTTTTTACCCGGAGTTTGGCCGTTATTCCAGCTGGTAAACACCGTTAAGTACGCCACAGCCCAACCAAAGCTGATGCCTAAATCTGCCAATATACCCTGAGCCCATTTCATCACGCTATGATCAGACTGTTGCAGTTTTTGCCACCAGTTTAGCTTTGCAGGTGCGGCTGAAGTTTCTGACGGTGCCTGTTGCACCAACAGTTTGCGTGCGTCTGAAAGTGTAGCCCGACGTTGCTGCAATAGCGTGAGTTTTTGTTGTTGCTGCTCTGCGCTAAGTACTGAGTTTGCAAGCAAGTCTGTTAGTGTTTCCTCGGCTTGGCTATTGCTTAGTTGTTCATTTTGCAGTGCCGAAATCAGCTCATTGGCTTTGGTGTCAGCGCATTTTTCATCGCAATTATTACCAATTGCAATAGCCGCCGTGCTCAGCTCAATTGCGGATGCTATGTCCATAACAGTGTCTTCATCTACGTTGTTATTTTCTGTGTAGGCAAACACCAGCATTAGCGGCATTAACAGCAGTAAAATGTTGCGCCTTTTTATATTTTGCAGCGCATGGCAGCGCCAAACCAGATAAAGATATAGTGGTGTAAAAAAAGTGACGCCGCCGCCAGCCAGCAAAGCGATAAATACCCCGTCTATACTTATGGCTAAGGCCCTACGCCAAGGGCGTGCCAGTGTTAAACCGAACAGGGAGGTATTTACGGCAAAGTCATGCGGGGTAACAATGTTTCGCACTTCTTTAGGGGTTAACTGATGGCCCGTAGCATCGACAAAGGTATCGGGGGCTATTTCAGTTAAATGCGTGCTGTGCTTAATTGGCGTGGTTATACCGTCACTCATAGTGCAAGTCTGTGTGCTGTTTGCCAATACTCTAACGCCCTGATCAATAAAGCGCAAATATCAGCTTAGGGTATTAGCTACATTGCTGCAGCCATATCCATTGTTGTTTGGCAATGCCCAAACTTAATGCAAATGCCATGTAGTCATCACAGACGGCTTTTTCCGGGGTTTTACTGCGCGCCAGTAACCAAGCGTAATCCAGCGATGGGCCAACCACCAGCGCCACACTGTAATCATCGGTTAATTTGGCAATATTGTAACCTCCGTAAAATGGGCCAAAAAACGACACCTTTAGTGCGCCGGTATTGCTATCACCGACAAAGTAAGCCTTGCCTTCAGCCTGCTGCCAGCTGTTTTCTTCGGTACTAAAGCCACGGTTTACTACTTTCACTCCACCATCATCGCGTAGAGTGTAGTTAGCGGTTACTTCAGTTAAACCTCTTTCAAAGCGGTGATCCAACCGGGCAATTTCATGCCATTCACCCAGATAACGATTTAGCTCAAATGGTGTTTTCGGTGTAACACCCTCTGGCACGCCAGTACAACTTTGCAAAGCAAAGCCGCTGGCAACGAGTAAGGCAATCTTAAGCAGAAGTTTCATAATAACCTTTAATTTACGCTTTAAAACACGAATACTACGCCGCTTTAGCGGCTTTGTATCAATTTGCTGTTGGGTTTTTATTTATCGCTATTTTGCAGGGAGTTAACGTGACACAGCGCATTTTACTGGTAAGCGATATATGTACACAGTTACGGCAAAAGAGGGGCGTGACTGCCGTGAGCACAGGCTACGCACACGGTTTTATGAACCTCGCGTCAGAAGCCTTTAATGAAGTTGGTTATCAGCAGCAGTTAAGCACGCTACTACCGTATTTGGATTGACACGTTCCCTACAGAAAATAACGACAGAAAATATGCTAGTTCCAGTGTTTAATTGTTTCCGACACCTTTAACACTTAGTTAATTAATTCACTAATTGTTAGTTGATAGTGTGTTTCTGTGTGCTGAATTACTACTGGCCAACCTAATGCCGTAGCAATACGTCCGATAAGGCTATTGCCATGGCCAAACCCCTGATACCGATTATTACTTGCCACAGTGCCATCAGGTTGACGTTGTATTTGATTAATAAAATGCATGCTACAGCCGTTTAATCGGATGTGTAATACTGCACCACCACTGTGGTAGCAGGCATTACTAATTATATTAAGCAGTAACAGCTGAATGAGTTGTTTATGACCATTTACCATAAAATCTTCCGGCACATCCATCTGTATTTGGCTGACAAATGCCGGTTCAGTTTGATACAGCATAAACATGGCTTGCTCGAGTTGCGGCAGCAATGCTAAGTGTTCAGTAGGTGTCTGCTGATTTCTGGCAAGCGCGAGTAAAACGTGCAGCTGCTGCGCCATAGCGGAGGTTGCAGCTTTAGCCACACACAAGGCATCTCCTTTAAAGGAGGAGTCGCCATTAAGATTCAATGCGTTTTGTACAATCGAAAGTGGCGTACGCAGTTCATGGCTAATATCGTTAACAAAGTCCTGTTCATGCTGCATGGCCGCAGCTAATTGTTGCCGTGCTTTGCTCAGTCTAAACACCAACCACAAACTTGCTCCACCAAGTACTGCAACTAAAAATGCGCAGAATACTTGTAGTAGCTTCAAAAACTCGCTTATTGGGAACGCCGCGTTAAGATCAAGCTTTAACCACAAGGGTGCTTCTGAGGGCGTTGCAGGCAATAATATAACGGCATAATATTTTGCGTTATCATCGTCAGACGGTAGCTCCATCACCGCGTTGTTATGTACTAAGCTAATAGCATCTTTTGCTAAGTTATTAGAATGCATAGTGAAATAAGGGCGTGAAGGATGAATGCCATCGTACTGTAAGCGGATTAATGCTGTTTGGTCCGTTGTTTGCTCGTTAAGTAATAACACGTTGTCTGCCAGTTGTGCTTGCAAGTAAGCTTGTTCCTGCTCTAACAACTGGCTTGCAGTGAGATGCAACAAGGTGTTGGAAAACTGTATCGCCAGCCACAAACAAAGCACTGAGGCCAGGCTGATAAGGCTTGCCAGCACGGTATGGTTATTAAGTGCAAACCATTTAAACATCATTTAGCCCTGTTAACTGATAGCCAATGGTACTTATTGTGTGGATAAGCGGGCGGCCCACAACCGTATCCAGGCTTTTGCGTAAGGTATAAATATGCGCTTTTAGCGCGTTGCTTTCCGGTGGGTTTGTCGGCCAAACTGAATTGATCAGTTCCCGGCGGGAACTGGGGTAAGGGTGATCTTCCATCAACTTTTGCAAAATCTGAAAGCTGGTAGTCGTTAACGCTATTGGCTGCAGGCTCCACCAGGCCTGTTGCTGACGCCGACATAACTTTAACGGGCCAATTTCAATACTGTGCTGCGTAAATAACTGTCGCCGCCGGGCGAGCGCTTCGCAGCGCAGCGCCAGCTCACGCAAGTCAAACGGCTTCGTTAGGTAATCATCCGCTCCGGCATGAAACCCGCTGGCTTTATCTTTAAAAGAGTCTCTGGCGGTTAGCATTAAAATGGGGGGCCTGGCGTTAACTGTTTCCAATAGTACTTTGCACACTTGTAAACCATCCTGGTCCGGTAGGTTCAAATCCAGCAATACCACATCAAAAGCCTGCTGCTTTGCCAGTTGCACCCCAAGGTGGCCTTCCGCGGCATAATCTACCTGCCAGCCTAATCCTTCCATAAAACTAACAAGTTGATTTGCCAGGGCAAAGTTATCTTCAATAAGTAAAATGTTCATTGGTTTTAGCGCGGCCTGTTTTAGGGCTTACAATAAAGTTTGCAACGCATTTAGCACTGTTTGCGGTGCTTCCTGCATAATGTTATGCCCGACAGTTGGTAATCGCAGATGGCTGCCATCTCGTACCTCAGCGAATAAAGCCTGATGTAATTTAAGCCAAATTGTGTTGCCTGCAGCTGTTTCAATAAAAACCATCGGCTCAGGTTCGATACGGGTTGATGTTAGCAAAATTGTTTTCAAATCAGAAGGTAAAGGCAACACCTGCTGGCCGGCATCATCCAGTTCTGCATTCAGTTGTTGCAACTGCGCCTGTAGTCGCGGAGGTAGCATCTTAGCTAATAACTTATCTTCGTCAGCAACGGCCTTGGCATCTGCCGCTTTAAACCAAGCTCTTTGCTGTGCAACCGTTGGATCAATTAATAATAAGCCAGCCACTTGATCACTATGACGACGGGCAAATTCACTCACCACTAAACCACCGTATGAGTGCCCCACTAAGATCAGCTTTTTGTCTTGGCCAAATCGTTGTATCAGTGAACTTAAATCTTGTAAATGTTGCTCTATGCCTGACGTTTTAACGCGTTCACCAGACTGGCCAATACCTGCGCGTGCATAGCGTACCGTAATAATATCGCTGGGCAGTTGCTCCACAATGCGGTTCCACACCTCTGGACCACGGCCAAAACCAGATTCAAATAACACCATAGTGTCACCTTGTCCGGAAATGGCTACTTGTAAATCGAGATCGTTAATGTTTTCAGCCAGTGATGGCAGGCTGAGGCAATTAAAAGCGGTCATAAGTGAAAACATTAAAATGGTAATTATTTTACGCATAGTTAGGTTCCTGTTTTGCTGCAAAATGTGATGTTCTGCATAGGGTAAGGAACCGGTGGTAAAGAAGTGGTAAAAAAAAGCAATAATCTGGCGGGATTATGCCGTGACAGGAACTGCTTCCAGTAACGCTACAATAGCGGGGGTATTGTCTAGCCTGGCTAGATCAAGCAGGTAGTCTTTCTCCAGTGGTTGCATGCTTTGGTTGGCCAGTAACTCTTTTAGCAACTGTTCTTCACCATTAACGATGGCGGTTTTTAACGCCGCATAGTGCATAAAACTGTGTGATTCTTCCGTTTGCTCAGATGTCATTGGGTGCCTCTAATTTTGCTTAATGCGGCCCGTTTCAATGCCAGTAAAAACGGGCGCAGTTGGTTAAAGCCTATGCTTTACTTAATTACCTTCAAACGAGGTAATGTCTAAGGTTGTATCGCAATTTAGCAGCTTGGATATTGGGCAGTTTAACTTCGCTTCTACCGCGGCTTTTTCAAAATCCGCTCCATTCATGCCCGGCACCTTGGCGTCTAATTTAATTTCGGATTTGGTAATGCTAAAACCATCGCCCTCTTTTATCAGGGTAATTTCGACCTTAGAGGCTAAGCTACCTTTGCTAAAACCCAGCTTTGCGAGGCCAAAAGACAATGCCATAGTGAAGCAAGACGCGTGTGCAGCTGCAATTTGCTCCTCCGGGTTAGTACCTGCCTGGTCTTCAAACCGGGTATTAAAACCGTAAGGTTGGTCTTTTAATGCACCCGACTGCGTTGAAACATGGCCTTTGCCGTCTTTGCCCAGGCCTTCATATTTTGCAGTAGCCCAATTAATAATTGCCATGTGGTTCTCCTTAATTGATAACGGTTGTTGATATTGAGGATTTTGTAAGCGCTAAAAATAACTTATGACAACCTGGTTACAGCAAAAGCTGTTCCACACTGGCAAGGCCACGCCGACAGGGCGCCTAAACACATTAACCTTAGTCTGTGCCGGTAATGTATTCACACTAATGCGTAAAGATTGTAAAAATTGCAGGGTTTACTTGTAACTATACGGCCGAATCTTATGGCTTGATCCACATCACGCCTGCCAAATAAGTGTCAATCATAAAATAGTTAGAGTGTTGCTTGTCAGTATTGGAATAGTTTGCAACAAAAATATAACGAAATTAGGCTAGTGTAGTGCCTTTCTTCTACACTGATCGTTCTACCTGGCCCTTATTGCTTTTTTGCGTCTGGAGCATTCATTGAAAACAACACTAACCTTTTTATTGTGGTTGTTCATATTAACGCTGTTACCGTTAGCTGCTGAGCCAACTGTAACAGCCGGAACAACAGCAAAAAAACCGCTGCGCATTATTACTGAACCTGCCAGCCGAGGGCGGCTAAAAGACAAGCACGGCAGTGTTTATGGTATGTCTACGCAAATTGTAAAGGCGATACAGAAGCAAGTCGGCGATAGCACCACTATTGAGATTTTACCCTGGGCGCGGGCTTACGCTATTGCTGTAAGCAGTGACAATGTGGCGGTGTATGACACCATAAGAACCCCCGACAGAGAACATAAATTCAAATGGGTAGGGCCTATTAAACTTTATTCGGTAAACCTTTACGCCAAACGTGGTGTTGTAGCCCCAAATGCCAGCCTGGCAGATTTACTACAAAACCATGTCGCCTGTGAAACACGTAACACCAGCATTGTTAACGAGCTGCTGACCCTGGGCTTTGAAATAGATAAAAACCTGATCTTAAGTCTTAAATCCGGCGATTGTTATAATATGCTTAAAATCGGTCGTGCCGAGTTAATTGCCATGCACGGTGATGTTACGCCCAAGCGTATGTCGCAGCTGCAAGACGCCGGGTTGGATTTACAAGCGGTATACCCCTTACAAAATATTGAAATGTATCTGGCTTTTTCCAGGCAGGTGGATGATGACGTAATACAGCAATGGCAGTGCGCATTCAATAAACTGGTACTGCAAGGACAGTTCCGACAGTTGTATGAAGATGAATACCCAGAGGTGATGATAAGTAAAATTGAAGGCCGTGCAGCACTGTCACAACAACAGCTGCTCTGCCTGCTGTAGTTGTTACCATGAGAGACGGGCGACGACCCGCGTTTCATCCGCCAGCAGCGAAAACGACCAGCCATTGCGCTCACACAGCCGTTGCACTATCCCCAGGCCCAGGCCATAGCCATGCGACGATGCCCCGGTTGGTGAGTGCTGCTCATCCGCAGCACTGCTCAGCTGATTGGTGACTAACAGCTCGCGCTCTGCGATACGAATGGTTACCGGTCCCTGCCCGGTGAGCGTATGTTCGAAGGCATTTCGCACCAGATTATTCACCGCGGTAGCAAAAGCCTGTGGATGGCCGCAGACACGGGGATTGGCAAGATGGTCTATTTCAACATCGACCATCTTGCGGCTTAGCAGGTAGCGTTGCTGTTCTATGGCTTTGCTTACCAGCGGCAGCACGAAAAACTGCTCATCATACAAGCCGTCGTCGGTTTCGCGGGCGAGACAGAGGAACATTTCAATGGTGGTTTGCATATCAAGGGTGGCCCGGCGCACCCGATCCAGCGTCTTGATATCGGCTGCTGACAACTCGCTTTGTTCCAGCAGCTCAAGTGCTCCTGTAATTACCGTGATGGGGGTGCGCAGCTCATGGCTGGCTGAACTGGTAAAGTAGCGCTCCCTGGCGACAAAGGCGCTGATCCGCTCAAGCGTCTTTTCAATGGTCGCAGCAAGTACACCAACCTCATCATCCCCGAACCGGCCAGACTCTATGCGTTTATAATCATCCATCGACAGCTGCTCTGTGTCGATGTCTGCCACCGCTTTGGCCAGTTGCGCAACAGGAGCAACAGCTCTGCGCATCACCAGCACGCCCAGGCCGAAACCCAGCACACCGAGCGTACCCACAACACCGCTGATAACCAACAGCAACCACCAGTCCTCTGATGACGCCGCTTCAATGCCGGCAACGTCGAACACCACAAAGGCTTGTTGCGGTTCATTAGCGGTTTTGATTACCGCGACATGCAACTCTTCGGTTTCGAACTCATATATTCCCTCAGCGGGGTTGGTCTGTGCCCAGGCCCGCAGTGATTCCGGTAAGCCGGCAACCGTATCGTAGCCGCGCAGGTTCGCCGGCATCACAGGGTAGCTTTGGGCGGCAACCTGCAGCTGCTGCGTCAGCACCCGGTCTTCGCTGAGTCTTATCGCAGCGAGGAAAGCGAATCCCCAGACTACGCTGAGTACCGCAACACAGAGTGCAAAGGCAATAGCGACACGCTGACGTAAACTGTGCCGGTACATTACCTGGCATCCTCCACATCTTCAGCATCCTCTGCAAGGCGGTAGCCGATGCGATGCACGGTATGGATCAGCGGGTTGTTAAACGGCTTGTCTATGACCTGGCGCAGTTTGTAAAGGTGCGAGCGCAGGGCATCACCATCGGGGGGCTCGTCAGCCCACAACAACGTTTCAAGCTCATCGCGGGCGACAACAGAAGGCGCTTGTTCCATCAGGCGTTGCAGCAGTCTCATGCCGGCAGGGCTGAGATCGATGCGTTGCCCTGCGCGATGCACCTGCTGCGTGGCCCGGTTCAGCGTCAAATCAGCCACAGCTAACAGGTTGTCGGTTCTGCCGTGGCTACGTTTGTACAGCGCCTGCAACCTCGCATGCAGCTCTTGTAAGGCGAATGGCTTGACCAGGTAGTCATCGGCGCCTGCGGCAAAGCCTTTTAGTTTATCGTCAAGTGTGTCCCTTGCCGTTAGCATCAGCACCGGGGTTGATATTTCGGCATCAGTGCGCAGTTTTTGGCAGAAACTCAGGCCATCCATGCCCGGCAGCATCAGATCCAGCACAATAACGTCGAACGGGTTGGTCAACGCCAGCTGCATCGCGCTGATGCCGTCATAGGCAAAATCCATTACATAGCTATACTTTGCAAGATAGGCAGCAATGTTGTCGCAGATGTCGCGGTTGTCTTCAACAATCAGCACTCTAACCGGCACTTCACCAAGTTTGCGTAACATCTGCGACTCCTTCCTACCCGTTTTTATCTGGCCCGATTTACCATACCGGGTCTACCATGCCAGGTCTACCACGCCAGGTTTACCAGGCATAGTCCAGCCGCAAACCAATCAGCGGCTCGGCTTCGCTACTGTCTTTTACCAGCACGCCGCGGCGATAGTCAAACTCGCTGTCGTCGCCCGACGACGCGGCCGTTACGTTGATCACATCCAAAAAGGCGGTTACATCTATCGGGCCGAATGCTCGCCGGTAGTCAACGCGAACGTTCAACAAGCCTGAGCTGTCTTTGCGACCGACATTGCGCTCTGTGATCTCTTTTGCGTAGCGTAGCGGTTGCCCGGGCCCCAAAACGTCTGCGTGAATAATAAAGTTGTCGTCCGGCCGGCCGGAAAGGTATTTATAGCGCCCGGCGACCTTCCAGCGGTTGCTTATTTCCCACGTCAGGCCCAGCGTTGCCACATGCTTGCGGTTAAATTCAGCGGCTACGTCACCGCGGCCGTCTTTGCGATCAACCACGGCATCGTTGTAAGAATAGGTTGCGCTGGCGTACAGGCCTTCAAAAATAGTACCGTTTACTACTATATCAACACCATAAGAGCTGCCGTCAGCGATATTGGCATAGGTGCCGTTGGCACGGTCCAGATCTGTCACCAAATCGTCGAGGCGTTGATAATAAGCCTCGGTTAACACCGACCAATTGCTGGTGGGGAAATATTTTACACCGACGCTGGTATGAGTAATTTTTTCCGTCTTCAGCTTATTAGACTCGTTAGCAGCAAGCTCTAAATAGCGTGGTGACTGACGAAACAGCCCGGCGCTGGCAAAATAGCGCACTTTTTTACCGGGCTGCCAGTTGACGCTGAACCTGGGCGAGGCGAAGCTTTCGTCGGCAAAACCGTCGTGCTCAAGCCGTAAGCCGGTGCCAAAATCCCAATTGCCGAATTGGAAAACCTGCTCTGCGTAGCCGGCATAGCTGGTTTCTTTTTGGCGTATTGCCGAGTTTAAGCTGTCGGGCGTAAGCACAATATAACGCTGCTGTGGGCTGGGTCGGAAGTCATCGTCGTCGTAGACAAAGCGTATCCAATCACCATCTAACACCGTGCTATAGTCCAGTTCAATTTGCGTTAGCCGCACACCGGCACTGAACAGACCCCATTTATTCACTGTCTCAAAATCGCTGCGCCAGCCAACCTCTGTTTCAGCTTCAGCGATGGTAATAATGTCCTCCCGCAGTGGAAAATCAGCCGCCGGTGAGCCTTCAGGTACCAGATCAGGAAAGGCTTCCCCTTCTGAACTCAGCTTGTCGCTTGAGCGGTAGTAAGCTCTGTTGGTCCAGACTGCTTTATCACCCACTAATGAGCGTAATGTCAAACCGTATAAGTCGCTGTCTTGTTCAGCATATTGCAGCGCAACATCCTCGAAATCGGGCGACTCAAACACGTGTGTCACGTCGCGGCTATAGTCCTCGTGGGTATCTATCAGCAGCACTTCTAAAGTGTGGTTTTGGTTGATGGGTATCACCGATTTTACGATGATGTCCCTTAACACCGGCTCGCCAATGTCCAGCTCTTCAATGGTTTCAAACAATTTGCCGAAATCCAGCCGCCGCGCCGAAATCAGCATCGTTGCATCTGGTGTGATACCGGCAGGGCCGTCGTAACCCACTTCATAACCGGCAAGGTCGTAACGGAAACTGGCTGACGGGCCCGGGTTGCCGTCGGCGACATCCAGTTTCAGCAGCGATGCCGCACGGCCACCATAAGCGGCACTCCAGCCACCAGGAGAGAAGTCGGCACCACCTATAACATTCGGTGCAAAAATCGAGAAACGGCCACCACCACCAACATCTTCCTCTTCACCCAGAGTGGCATCAAAATGCACCGCTTTATCAAACGGAAAGTCATCAACTAATAACAAATTATCTCTTGGACCACGGCCGCGTACACTAAAGCTGGCGAACTCGCTGGCGGATGCCAGACCGGGTAAACCGTCCAGCGACAGCAGTGGATCTGCGCCACCGCCTACAGCGCTGCGCAAGGTTTCCCGGTCGAGATAGGTGCCGGAGCCAGAACCAAAGGCAGCAGTTTGCTGTCCGCGCACCAGCACTTTCTCAATTTCCACTTCGCTGAGTTTGAATTCAAGCTTGATATTTTTGCGCGTAATCACCCGAACGCTGGGTTCATACACGGCAGCAAAGCCGCTTTTAGCCAGGTTTACCGCGTAGAGGCCGGGGTTAAGCTGTGCCACGACGACACGACCTTGTTCATCGGTGGTTAGCGTTTGTGTGGTATTGCTCTGCCGTTCCGTCAGCGTGATCTGCACAGTGCCAAGTGGCCGGTCTGTCTGCTGATTTTTAACGATAACCGTCAGCGCCCCGGGGGCCTCAGCGGCGCCGGCAAAAATGGGCAAGCCCAAAATCGGCATGCCAAGCAGCAGCGTCCACAATCTCAACCACAGTTTAAACCACGATACCTTGCGTAAGTGCCTGCTCATATTATTATTCCTCCAACTATCAGCCGTATTTATCCGATGCAACGTTGTGAGGTTAACAAAGCCATTGTGACTAAAAAGTCGCTGAACGGTCAGAGCTGTTTATTTTGTGCCGCGCTAAGCATAAAATCTGCCGGCGCAAATAAGCTGAACCGGGCATAGCAATAAGGCTATGCCAGTGGTTAATCTACTCCGCATCGTTTGCTCCGCTAGCTGGGGTTTTTGAGCGCTGCGGCACAACGGATACTTCGTTCAGCTGTATGCGGCTACAGGCTCTGCCGTAGCCCAGGCTGTACTTCAGTGCCGGATAAACCCGGTAAGCGCTGATAGCAAAACTAAGCGTGATAAGTCCTTTGCTACCCCACAGCGCCAGGATGTTATCGCGTAACGTGTCAGCTTGCGGATCGTGCGCTAACACCCGTTCGGTAAACTGCACAACCAGGGCCATATCTGTCGGCAACGCTCTTAAGTCTTGCTCAATAATGGCGCGCACCACCGCCTGCGACAGTCCGGCTTCCAGCGCCATATTCACCACTAACTGACTGCAGGGGCCACAATCTTCCCAAAGTATTGCTCTTATTCTGGCCGCGAACAGTAGCCCGGCGGATAAATTACCTGAGTGTGATGCCATAGTCTGAAAGCCGCTGAATTTTAAAAACGCCGCTAAATCGCTGTGCAGAATATCCTGTTGATAGCCTACGTCGTAAGCGTAACGCTGTTGCATCGCCAGCAGCATCTTGTTAAACATATATCGAAGCATCTGAGTCACCTTAGGTTATTGCTTGGCCGTTAAACACTTTATTGGCAGGGCGCTAAAGCCGCCGCCGGTTTTTCAAAGGCCAGCACCGGTTTAAACAGCAGTACATAACTGCACAAAAACAACAGCGCACAGCTGTAAAGCAGGGCAGAGAAGTTACCGTTATCCAGCAAAGCAGAGGCCAGTAGCGGGCCTGTTACCATGCCGATTGAAGACACCACAGCGGCTATTGTCGCCAGCCGGCCACTGCTGTCTGTTGCTGCTATTACCGCTAACAGGTAGGCCAGCACCGCCGGCCAGGCAAAAAACAGCATGGCCAGGGCGCCGATATAAAGCAGGTTGTGCCAGGCAACGTTAAGCATTAACGCCGCGCTTAGCGACAAAACTATACCCGCCAGCAGCAGGTTTAAGCGGCCAAAGCGTTGGCCGGTTAGTACCGGCAGCATGGCACCGGGCAGTCCCAACAAGCCGGTTAGCGCAATAGCATTATTAACACTGGCAGTGGCCATGCCGGCAGCCTGGCCAATCAGCCCGGCATAGGCCCAAATGGCGCTGGCCGCAGTTTGATACAGCATAATGGCGAGCAGCAATAACACAGCGTGTTGCGTTAAACCGGCACGCGCTGCGCCAGCTGCTGCCTGCGCTTGACCCAACGGTGCCGGTGTTAACGTTAGCCTTGGCAGGCAGAGTAAAAACAGCAGTGCCAGCGCGGCAATAGCGGCCATCAGATAAAACACGGCATAGGCGCCGAGCAAACTTTCCAGCGCCGGTAGCAGGTAAATAACCAGCGAGCCGAGGCTAAACTGCACAAACAGCAGCGCACCAAAGGCGCGGTCGGGGTTATCCAGCCGTGCCAGCACTGCAAAAGCGATACCCAGGCTTAAGCCCCCGCACAGCTGGATTGGCTTTCGCATTAAACAAACCCAACAATTGCAGCCGGTGTTTTTGCCGGATCAACACGGCAGCTATCAGCCCTTTGAGCTAACGCGCCGCCATATTACCGATGATGGCGAAGCCATGGCGGCAATGTGTGCCAATGGTTTGGGCGTTGCGCAGCTGCCGCATTTTCTGGCCAAACAGGGCTTACAAAGCGGTGCCTTAGTGTCGTTGTACCCTTATTACCGGCCGCCGCAGCCGGACAATGGTGTGTTTGCTATTTATGCCAAACGCGATTATTTACCGGCAAGAGTCAGGGTGTTTATCGAGTTTATCAGCAGCGCATTAGAGGCCGCCGGAGAAAGTAGCAACCACACCTGGGCAGAAAACTGGCCGGCGCTGATCACGTTCTCCGGTTAAAAGTTTATCTTATTGTGTGGTTCGGGCTTATAGCGGTATTGAGCATCTGACATTTGTCAGCTAACTTCGATGACAACAAGCGCTGCCTTTGTTGTTGCCGTTAATAAACAATAGGCGTCAGGTTTAATTACTCAGGCAAAGGTTTATGTTTTCGACATTATCCGCTACACCCAATGCATTAAAATTAAGTAAACTCAAAACAATCGCGCTGTTGCTGGCCGCACTGTTGTTGCTATGCAGCCAGCTGCCGCAGTTAATTACCCTGTTTGTGCCCATGTCTAACCAGGGCAAGGTGCAAAGCCAATTGTATTTACCCGCAACGGCAAGTGCAGACAATCCGGCGCCGCTGTTGGTGTTTTTCGGAGGCTCAGAAGGTGGTATGAGCATGACCAATACGCGCAGTGCGCCAGAGCGGCAAGCCTATCTGGATGCCGGTTTTGCACTATTGGTCGTCGGTTATTTTGGCTTGCCGGGTATTCCATCTGGTTTGGATCGGATAGAGCTTGGCGGGGTGCTTGACGCTATTGAACATACCCGCAGCAATCCTGCCATCGACGCTGAGAAACTGTCCGTGCTGGGCGTGTCAAAGGGGGCGGAGTTAGCCTTATTACTGGCCAGTCGTTCGGCGCAAATCAGCACTGTGGTGTCGGTGGTTGGCAGTGACGTGGTGTTTGGTAGCCCAGAGTGGTATAGCACCAGTTCGTCCTGGAGCTGGCAGGGCCAACCCATTGCTTTTGTGCCTTTTAGCCTGCGATCAGCACTGCCGTTGCTGCAAAGCAATATTCGTCGGGGCTATGAAGTTGCTATGCAAAATCAACAGGCTTACCAGCAAGCGCTGATCCCGGTGCAGCAAATGCAGGCCGACGTGTTACTTATCTCGGGCACAGCGGATGAGCTGTGGCCATCCAGCGAGATGTCCGACCGGATTATGCAGCGGCTGCAGCAACATCAATATCCGTATCGATATCAGCATTTAAAAATAGCTGGTGGCGGCCACGGCGGGCTCGCCAGGCAATATCAAAGCGAGATTGTAGCGTTTTTGCTAGCATCGCAGCGGTAATGAAAAGTAGTGAGGCTAAAGCCAGGGCCTGTCGTGCGCTTTGCGGCTTACCAGTACAACGGCTAAATATGCTGTGGTATTAGATTTTTTCGACAGTGAGTAGTTTGGTAAGCATAATAAGCACCATTTAAAGATCGGACGGTAAGTTGTATGAAAAAAATAACCATAGCACTGGCGTTTTTGCTGGCGCTTGTCGGCGCAGTGATCGTATTTCATCAAAACATTATTTCGTCAGTTATTCTGCCGCAATATATCGACTGGGCCAGCGAAACTGAAGCGGCTGGAGTAAAAGTGGGTGAGCCGCTTAACGAAGCGCAGTTAGCTCTTGCCAGAGAGATCGGCATTAAAAGCCCGGAAAAGGTCAGGTTGGTGTACGTCGATGCGGTGCCATTTCCGTATCACAATCCTATGCTGAAATTGGTCGGTGAGGCCACAGGTTTTATCGGCGATGGCATTATTAACAACGCTCAGGTATTTGGTTACTCGATTTATGTCAGAAAAGACTATCCGCTCAATACGCCTAAACTGGCGCACGAGCTGGTGCATGTGCTGCAAATTGAACGTGCCAGCCTGAAGCAGATTATTACCCAACACTTTGCCGATTTAGTTAACTACGGCTATGACAACTCGCCGCTAGAGCTGGAAGCCTTTGAGGCAAATAAAACCTACAGCAACCGCTAAATACCCGGTGTTAGAGCAAAAACAGCAAAAAAGCGTTAAATAAGTCGTTTGTTGGTTCTATCCGGGCGAGATCTGATAGCCTGGCTGGATTAATTTAAGGAGTAAAAGTGACAACGCATGTACTGGTGCTGAGCGATATTTTTGGCTTATGTGCCGGCCTTGAGCGCCTGCTGGCTGATTTAAACCAGGCCGGTGCCGCTGTTCAGTTTATCGACCCTTATCAGGGGCAAATACAGCATTTTGCTGATGAAGCACAGGCCTATGCGGCTTACAGCAGAGAGTGCGGCCATGAGACTTATGCTGCTATCGCCGCGCAGGTCTTTGCCAACAGCAAGCAACCGTTTGACCTGGCTATTGGTTTTAGCGCCGGTGCCACTGCGTTATGGCGCGCGTTGGCTAACACTGATACCCGTCTGCTTAAGCAGGCGATACTGTTCTACCCGGGCCAAATTTATCAGCATCTGGCGCTAACACCAGCTGTGCCGACGCAGGTTATCTTTGGCCACAGCGAGCCACATTTTGCTGTAACTGATATCTGTAGTCAGTTACAACAAAAGCCGGGCGTAACGGCTGTAAGTACAGACTACGCACACGGCTTTATGAACCCGGCATCACAAGCTTTTGACGAGGCCGGTTATCAGCAGCAGCTAAGTAAATTGCTAAAGCGTTTGGTTTAAACTTCCGCAGGGCTTTTGGCTATGAAGCTGTATTTACTGCCGGGCACAATGTGCAACAAAAAGTTATGGGCGCCGCTGCTTGAGCTGCCACGCGAGTTAGCCGCATACCTGAATGATTGGGCGCTGCAGCAACAGAGCCGGCTTGTTTTGGTTAAGCAGAATTAGGTTGTGCTAGCCAGATGTAGTTTCGCCCATACTTTGGGTGTGGTGCCAAAACACTGTTTAAAATGCCGGGTCAGATGGCTTTGATCAGCAAAGCCACTGCTAAAAGCGACTTGCGCCAATGGTTGGCCGCGCTCGATTAAGGCTTTGGCTTTTTGTAATCGCTTTAGTGTTACATAGCGGTAAGGTGTCGTTCCATAAAGAGATCTGAAATCACGGGCGACTTGCCACTTACTGTATTGTGCAATAACGGCCAGCTCATCCAGGGTAATGTCGTGTGACATGGCGCAATCGGTAGTGATGATGTCGTCAATATATTCGCGTACGCGTTTTATCGCCGTGTAGTTGGCCTTAGTGTGTTTAACACTGTTGCCGCTAACCTGCTGCAAACTGCTGGCAAAAGCATAAATAAGCTCCTGCTGCTCCAGAGTCTGCAGCGGGCGATTGAATTCCGATAGTAGCCGGCTGGCAATGTGCACAAAGCGCGGATCGCGGCTTACGCCGCCGTGCAAAAACGGCAGGCAGGCGCCTTGCAGAATATTTTGCACCTCGACAGGGTTGATACTGATCGCCCGGTAAGCAAAGGGGCTGTCGGTGCCGGCCTGGCCGTCGTGGGTTTCGTCGGGGTGTAATATCACCACCTCGCCCGGCAGTGAGTGGCGCAGCTCGCCGCGATAATTAAAGCTTTGTACGCCAAGGGTAGTTAACGCTAAGGTGTAAGTGTCATGGCTATGTGGCGCATAAGCCAAGCCACTAAAGCAAGCTTCAATGCGTTCGGTCTCACCAGCGGCGCGCTTAACCCAACTTTTTAGCTGGCCCTTTACCAAACTCTGCTTGTTGCCCATCCTTGCGCTACTCCTGTATTAAACTGCTTCAAGCTATGTCGGGGTTTTTTAACCACGTTATTTTACTTTGTGCATCCAATCGCAATATCGTTCAAGAATGTACCGGTTGGTCGCGCTACTATAGCGCGCAATACGCATGTACTTATATCTGCTGACAAAAAATTTGCTGCGCTTTAACGTAAAGGAAAACAAAATAATATGCACGGGATAAAAAAGTTTTTGCTGTGGACGCTGGCGATCATGCTGTTGGTGGCGATATCAGCTGTGGTGGCGGGTTTTTCATTTCGGGCCGGGCTTGGCTCACCCGTCGAACAGTTCCGGGAAAATGCGGTGTATGCGCCTAATGGTGTGGTGGCGAGCAGTCAGCCATTAGCCAGTCAGGCAGGGTTAACCGTACTTAAAAATGGCGGCAATGCGGTTGATGCCGCGGTTACAGCGGCAGCGGTGCTGAGTGTGGTTGAGCCCTATATGACGGGTATTGGTGGTGATATGTTTGCCATGCTGTGGTTAGAGCAAGAGCAGCGGCTGGTTGGTATTAATGGCAGCGGGCATGCGGGTGCTTTGATGACGTTCGATAAAATGAAAGACCGCAGGCGGGTGCCGGATGACGGCCCGCAATCTATTACCCTGCCGGGCGCACTATCGGGTTGGGCCAGGCTGCTAGATGCGCATGGGACCCTGACTTTAGCCCAAGCATTGGCACCTGCTATTGCGCTGGCAGAGCACGGGTTTCCGGTATCCAAAGCCACGGCGACGGAATGGGGGCTATTTGAAAGCAAAATCAATTGGGACTCAGGTGCACGCGCTACCTTTTTAATTGACCAAACCCGCACACCCCAAGCCGGAGAATGGTTTTACAACCCGGATTATGCCAACACGCTAAAGCTTATTGCACAGCATGGTCCACAGCTGTTGTACGGCGGCGAACTGGGGCAGACAATTGCGGCCAGAGTACAAGAGTTAGGTGGATTTTTAACGCAAAGCGATTTTGCCAACTACAGCGCGCAGTGGGTAGAGCCGATGTCGGTAGCCTTTAAAGAGTATCGTTTATGGGAGCTGCCACCCAATGGCCAGGGTATTGCGGCGCTTGAGATGCTTAAGATATTAGAGCCCTATGATTTAGCTGCCATGCAGCACAATTCGGCTGATTATCTGCATCACCTGATTGAAGCGAAAAAGCTGGCTTATGCAGACCTGGAACACTTTGTTGGTGATCCGGAATTTATGCAGATAAAACCAGAGCAATTATTGTCAGATCAGGTTATTGCCAAGCGGCGCGCCCTTATCCATGGGGGTAAAGCAATGGCACAGGCCGATCCTGAACCTTCGCTCACAACCAGTGATACTACCTATTTAAGCGTGGCGGACAAAGACGGTAATATGGTGTCTTTTATTAACAGCTTAGCCGGGCCCTTTGGCTCGGGCATTGTGGTGCCGGGTACGGGTTTTGCGCTGCAAAACCGCGGTGTAGGGCTGTCGGTGCAGCCAAACCGGGCTAATACCGTGGCTCCGGGCCGACGGCCGTTTCATACCATCATTCCGGGTTTTGTCACCAAAGCCGACGCACAGGGCAAACAACAACCTTGGTTAAGTTTTGGTATTGTCGGCGGCGCGCAACAGCCGCAAGCGCATGTGCAGATGCTGCTTAATATGATGCTGTTTGATATGGATGTGCAGCAAGCCATTGATGCGCCAAGGTTCCGGCACTGGGAGCACAACAACGTCAGTTTTGAGCAAGCCATCCCGCAAAGCACGATGGATAAGTTGTATGAAATGGGGCATGCCGCACAAAATCCGATTATGGCCACCGCGCAAGGCTTTTTTCATGGTAATAACACCGGCCTGGTATTCGGTGGTGGTCAGGCCGTAATGAAATTAGACAAAGGCTATGTTGCCGGCTCCGATTCCAGACGAGACGGCGTCGCTGCGGCGCACTAAATACGGTTGTTTTTAATCCTGACATTGCTTTGGCGTTGTCAGGCTGTGGTTGGCTTAATTCTGTGTTGCTACAGGTTATTTTTGGCAATCAAGCTGTATTTACAGCCTGGCATAATGTGCAATAACAAGTTTTAGGCGGCGGTGCTTACGCTGTCGTGCGGGTTAGCCGCACAGCTGAGTTTTTGGCTGCAGTTGTAAAAATGACAGAAAGCAGGCAGTGTTGCTGGCTAACACAACATAAGGAGCAACAATGAAATCGCAAAGAGATGTCGAAAAAACCTACCCAAACCACGAGTTTGTCGAAAAACTACGGCGTTTGGCAGATGCCATTGAAAACGGCGAAAAGTTTGAAATCCAAATAGCCGGTGAGCGTATCTATGTGCCGGTGCGCGCAGTGTTCAGTATTGAGCACGAGCGTGAAGACGACAGTGAAGAAATTGAATTCCAGATAAAGTGGAAAAACTAAAAAATACCGCTGGGCTTAACGATAGCGCTGCAATATGGCGTCTAAGGTGCCATCCTGTTTGCTTAGTTGTAATGCGCTGTTAAGTTGAGCCACTACCTTATCTGACAAGTCCAGGCTGCAAGCCAGCCATAATTCAAACACTTCTGCACTGGTTGCGACAGGATAAACGCGCATACCTTTTTGTGCAGCAATGTAGGGGCCGCCAACCGAGCCGGCAAGCCACAGATCAATGCGGCCTAACTGCAACATCGACAGATTAACCGGGATTTCGGCGATACGCTGGATCTTCAGGCCCTGGCTGATGCCATAGTCGGTGAAGGCGTCGGCAGTTTGCCCGCCGATCCGTAGTTTTACAGCGTCTGAAAAGTGTTTAAATTCAGGCTGGGCCGGATTGGTTGAGAATAGCTGGACATATTCCTGGCTTAACGGGCCAACCCACTGATACAGAATTTCGCGCTCAGGCGTTCTGACGGCAGAAAAGAAGCAGCTGTCGGCTTGGGTTTGCGTAAAAAGCTGAGCTCTGCCCCAGGGTACAACTTCAAACCGGCCTTTAAAGCCACGTTTATTCAATAGCAGCTGAATGAGTTCAGTGTTAAGTCCTGTCACTGCACCATCATCATCAGTGAAGTTCCACGGAGCATATTCTTCTGTGTAGATGCGCAGAGCAACGCTTGGCCCGGTTTGGCTGATAGCGGCACCAGGCCAGAGTATACAAACAATTAATATCAACGCGTTACGCATAGCACCGCCAACATAATAACACCACGGGGTTATGTCACTGCAGGTCAGACAGGATTGGTATCTAACCTGTTTTTAGCATAGTTGACAGCCTGTTTTCCAGTGATGAAAGGGCAATAATTCTCTCTGTGTGGCAAAAGAGCTGTCAGTTTATTTCAATTAACACTTCATTGCGTCGCAGCATCGGCAGGGTAAGCGGGCCGTTGTAGCCGGCTTCTATCGGCGCGCTTTTCGCGGTATAGCCATTCGCACTCAGCCAGGCTTGCAATAATTCGGTATGTTTAGCCACGTTACTTCTGCTTAGCGTGCCGCTAAACTGAATCGCTGCCACTTTGTAATCGTTAAGCTCAGTAACCATCAACTCCGGGTTAGTCGGTTTGGGTGTGGTTTGCAGGGTAAAGTCTTTTGGCATGACAAAAGACATCATCGAATCACCCGGGCGGTTATTCATTAACACCGGCGCTGTCATGGCAATTTTTTCGCCTTTGCTGTTGTTGTCCATTATCACCGGCGCTGTCATGGATATGCTTACGGCCGCTTCATTTTCGCCACCGATATACTTAAATAATTTTCTAAAAGCGTTATTGCGTCCATCGCCAGACATATCGGCTGACACCAGCACCATAGAGTCATAGTTACGCACTTCAATATTTTGGCTGCTATCGGCTTTAAGCAGGGTATAAGGCGCGGTTTCAACGTTGTTCTTACCAAACACTGAGCAACCGGTAGCGAACAGCGCGGCAAACAGGGGTAACCAAACACGGGGTAATAATACTTTCACGGCAGATCCTTTAATCGTTAGTTGCTTTACAGCTATTACGAACAAAACCGATCAACAGTGCACAAGAAAATCAAAGTTGCGGGTTGCGCAACCAGCGTCTAGAATGATGACATCGCTGTGTAATGATCAACAAGGAGGTGTTTATTGCAGGTAGTTATTAAGCCAGGAAAAGAAGCCAGCACAACTGCTGCAATTAGCAGCCTGTCATCACTTGCCAGGGAGGAGGTAACTGACGTGATTGATATTCTGGCCAATGTAATCTCACTGCAGGAAGCCAAGGAAATCTTATTAGGCGACATGGTGATAGAGGGCAACAGTTTTAGTGTGTCGATAAAGGAAAATTTTCAGTTTGTGGTAGCGGGTTTGCTGGGTGAAAGCGAGGGTGAAGACATGCTGATGATAGAGGTTATTCGCTATGACTAAGTTATGTCTGCATAAGGTTCGCCGTGTAATTTCAACGCGCGTTTCAACGTTAAGGTAATAGATGAAATGACAAACAATACGGAATTGCTAAGCAGTGAAAACCTGCGCGAGATGGGGCTGATTGGCCCGCCAAAAGCCGCCGGCGCACATTTTAAACGCTATCTGCAGCGTAAAAACCTGACAGCAGCAGATGCGGCCCGTGATCTGAATGTGGCTAAATCGACCATCACCCGTTTTATCAATGGCGAAAGTGAGTTAAGCGTTGACCTGGCAACCAAGATAAAGCGGGTTTATAACGCGCCGGTAGAAGTGTTTTTTAAAATTGACGCCCAGTACAAAGCTTATGTTGTGGCACAGAATATTGCCAAATCAGTGGCTTAAATTATGGCTATAAGGTACTCGAAAGGGGCGGTAAACCCCTTTTTCTCATCTTAGCTGTGAGCGTAAGGCTAACTTTTAAAGTTTTGAAAGTTATAGTTTTTTAACAATGTCTGTTAAGACTTCTTTTTACCGGTGTTGTCGACCACAATTTTGACCCGTTCATGCGGCATATATTCTTCCGGTTCATCAGGAAAGGCTTCAGCATCAGTTTGGGTTAGATTTTCCAGACTTCCCGATAAAATACCTACTTGATCTAACTCTGGTGCACTCTCCATTTTTTCGAAGTCTTCGCGAATTTTTTCGCGCAGCCACAGTTCAAATTCCGGCGTGCCTGGTTTTGGTCTGTCGTTAAATATCGCCATTTAGCGCTTTTAAGGCTTCTTTTTGTTGGTGTTATCGACCACAATTTTTACCCGTTCATGCGGCATATATTCTTCCGGCTCATCAGGAAAGGCCTCAGCATCAGTATTAGTCATGCTTTCAAAACTACCGGATAATATGCCGAATTCTTCTTCTAAGTCGGGTACATTTTCCAGCTCTTTAACGCGTTTGGCTATTCGCTTGCTCAGCCATTCGTCAAACTCGGGAGTGCCTGGTTCAGGCCTGTCAGTTCGTTTGTTCATAGTAAATCCTTCACACAGTAGTCACTTTTACCGCCAACATAGGTGAAGCCCATAGCTTCATAATGCGAACGTACTTTGCTGTTTATTGGGTTCATTATTCTGATCTGTTCAGCACCAATAATGTCGGCATAAGTTTCAGCGACTAAAACCGTTAATTGAACCGTCTGGCCTGTTAGTGGTGTTTTTTCCGGAGAAGATTCAATCATATCTAAACGCAATTTGCCGGCACCCCAGGTTGGCCGACCTAGTGACACACTGCACAGCTTACTATGAAACCAGATGGCGAGCTCAAACCGCTTAGGATAAATGGCGGCATAACGGCTGGCCCAATGCTGCCAAGACCACATTACCCGGCGATCAGGATGCGCTTCCCAACGGGATAACTGCGCCATTGTTCTGCCGGTAATATCGTCAAGTGTCACCGCTTCCTGAATGTTCAATGGCATTTTCTCTAAAGACTTTAAGCGGCTTTGTTCTCTTAACTGGGCATAAGTGCGGTCTGCCAACTGGTGGCTTGCTTGTTTCATTTTTCATCCTTGTAAACAAAAGTTAAAAAATGGTAACTATTTTGGCTGTGGTGAGCAAGCAGAAAAATAGCTTTCTAGCCGGGTTTTGCGGTTGCTTAATAAGGTGAGATTACATTGAACAGAAAATTTTTTACTTATTGAAGCAGGTTTTAACCAACGCCAGAAGAAACGTTTAGCGCAAAAAATAACCAAGAAACGGTAATATCAGCATTAAATCAGAAGTTCGTTAGTTTTATTCGGTGCCAAAATAGCAGTATGGCTTTTGTTGCCGTTGCTCGTGGCCAAGTACATCAAAATCATTCAAAGGCTTTGCCGATTTAAATACTTGACGGTGTTTAAGTTTAAGGTAAAAGTGATGGAGGTTCTTTGTGGCAAAAGGCAACCTGTCCCTGGGGTATCCATAATCAAATTGGTCAGAGTCATGATTTTAAATGGGAAGCTAGTAACTGCAGTAATATCAATGAACCTGATCCCGAGCTCCCCGAGCTTGGCTGTTCAGCTTATCGACTTCACCTGTAGCGAACTATATCCTCAGAAATGACACGGAGGGTCTATCTTGCATCTTCATTCATATCGCTTAAGAAATTTTCGACGTTTAAAGGATGCTCATATTGAGTTGGCTAACGATATCTCAATATTCGTAGGATCGAATAACAGTGGAAAAACGTCGGCAACTCAGGCAATCCATGCGTTCGTTTCGGGTGGAAAGGAGCGTTTCAGCCTCTACGATTTTAGCTCCTCATGCTGGAAAAAATTCGATGAGGCTGCAGATATTGACTTAGCCGTCCCGCTACCCGAGGGAGTCTCGCTTCCAAGTATAGATCTTGATCTTTGGTTCGAGGTTGCAGCGCCAGATCTCTATCTAGTGATTCCTTTGCTCCCTAGTACAGCGTGGGAAGGAACCAAGGTTGGTATACGAGTTTCCCTAACTGCTAGAAGCCCCATCAATCTTATCCAAAATTTCCAAGAAGCTAAGGCCAAAGGTGCTGTGCAGACGGTGGAACTACCGCCTGAGTCGCAATACGTTCCTTGGCCGCGTTCCATGACGGACTATCTCCAGCGTGAGCTCAAAAGCGAATACGAGCTGCGCTACTTCATCTTGGATCGCTCGCAATTTGATGAGAACTTCCGCGAGGTCGGTGATTATGTCCCAGATGAACTAGGTGGGGAGCCAGGCGGCGGGACGATTCTAAAGTCTCTTATTCATATCGACAATCTGGGTGCTCAACGACACCTTGCTGATCCTAATCCGGAAGCTGGCGGCAGATCAGAAGATCTGTCAAAGCGTCTGAGCCGCTTCTACAAGCGCAACCTAAATCAGAGGCAGGACGATCACATAGCCCTAAGGGCGCTGTTCGACTCTGAGCAAGCGCTCAACATTCACCTAGATGGCGTGTTCAAGCCGACGCTTGATCGGCTCGCCAAGCTTGGCTATCCGGGTGTCAATAACCCGCGACTGAAGATAATGTCAGCGCTAGACCCCGCTCACGTCATGAGTCAGGACGCGCGGGTTCACTACCAGATCGGAGATGGCGAAGACACGGCCACCCTACCTGATAGTTATAACGGGCTTGGATTCAAGAATTTGATCTACATGGTTGTGGAAATTCTCGATTCCCAAGCTAGGTGGGCGACGATGGACAATCGCCCTCCATTGCACCTGCTTTTTGTGGAGGAACCGGAGGCCCATCTACACGCCCAACTCCAACAGGTCTTCATCCGCAATATTCTTGAGCTTCTGAATATAGAGAGCGACAACGGAAGCATTTTTGGCAGTCAGATGGTCATTACGACTCACTCCCCGCACATCCTTTATGAGCGAGGCTTCAAGCCGATCCGCTACTTCCGACGCAAGAAAGTTGGCAACGAACAGTTGACGGAAGTACTAAATCTATCGGCGTTCTACCAATCTCAGCCAGATGATCGTGATTTTCTAGAGCGATATCTTAAGCTCACACACTGTGATCTATTTTTCTCAGATGCCGCTATTCTCGTTGAAGGCAACGTTGAGAGATTGCTCCTACCTGTCATGATTCGGAAGAGCGCGAAGACTCTCCGCTCAGCTTGTCTATGCATTTTGGAGGTGGGCGGAGCCTTTGGGCACCGCTTCCAGTCGCTCATCAAGTTTCTCGGTCTGACAACTCTGATCATCACCGATATTGATAGTGTTGCCCTTGTTGCTCAGGCGGCTGACGACGATGACGATGAAGTTGAAGAGTTCGAGGTTCCAGCAGACGCGGAAGACGATGCCGCAGGGCAGGCTCAAGGCAATGTGCAAGAGCCAGCCATTGAACCTATGGTTCCAGCGCCTAAGAAGAAATATGGAAAGGCTTGTTTGCCCAGTGAACCGGGCGCTGCAACTTCGAATCAAACCCTCATCAAATGGCTTCCGGGGAAGCTCACAATCGAAGACCTGCGTAACGCATCGGAAGCGGACAAAACTCACGTGCTCGAAGACGATGCGAAGGTTCGCGTTGCTTATCAGACTGAACGGGCTATCACTTGGAATGGGTCCACCGAGACCCTCTGCGGGCGTACGCTAGAAGAAGATTTCGGCCTCGAAAACCCGGACTGGTCCCAGGCCATAGCGAGGAAACCTTTAGGTCTGATTGTGAAGGGCAAAGCCGCTGGTCCTGCTGCTCTTGCCAAAGGCCTCAATCAGAAAGTTTCGCGGAAGAGTTTTGATAAAACGAAGTTCGCGCTCGCCGTTCTCACTGAAGACGAGAATGCCTGGCATGTACCGACTTACATCCGTGATGGACTAGTCTGGCTGAAAGACGAGATACGAATCGAACTCGAGACCGTGCTGCCCGACGCCATTCTCATCGACGAAGAAGATGCTGTGATAGGAGACGAGGATGAGTAGCCGAGCGAACAAGCCGGATACCCAGGCCGACATCGACCTGCGGAACTGCCTTGGAAACGTTCCACCGCGTAGTTTCATCATGAAAGCCGGTGCGGGTTCCGGAAAAACCACGTCGCTGATTAAGGGCCTGTCATCGGTCATCCAAATGCACGGCGATAAGCTGAGGAAGACTCGTCAGCGCGTTGCCTGCATTACCTACACCGAGATTGCGGCCGGAGAAATTTGGAGGGACGTTGGCAGTGACCCCCTGGTTCATGTCTCAACGATCCACAGCTTCATGTGGCTATTGGCTAAGCCTTTCCAGAATGACATTCGCGTCTGGGTATCGGGGCGCATAGTGGAAAAAATTGAGGCACTTGAAGAAAAGCGGACAACCTATGGCCCTAGAGTTCAACAGCGCACGAAGGATAAGGACAGCCGAGATTTGGAACGCCTCCATCGCCAGTCTGGGCGGATCTCTGCGGTCAAAAGATTCCGGTACGGTACAGGTAGCAACTACGCAAAGGGTATTCTGGGTCATGACGACATTCTGAAACTTGTCCCTTTTCTCATTGCCGAACGCCCGCTCTTCCGAACCCTTCTCGCGCACCAGTTCCCGTTCGTATTTGTGGACGAGAGCCAAGACACGACCACCGAGGTCGTGGAGGCTTTGAAAACCGTCGAGCGCGACCCCGGAGTCACACTTTGTCTTGGTTTCTTTGGCGATCCGATGCAAAGAATCTACGCTACGGGGACTGGACAGGTTGAAGCAGAGCCTACTTGGGCTGACATTCCGAAACCTGAAAACTTCCGGTGCTCAACTAAGGTTCTGAACCTCGCGAATGCAATTCGTCGTGACGGTGATGACCTCGTTCAAATCCCTGGCAAACGGCTGGGTCCTGACGGCATCGTTCAAACTCCAGAAGGTTCGGCTCACCTTTTCATTTTGCCGGCAGACGGTACACGCGACGCGAATTTGACTCGAGTACGCGAATGGATGGCGACACATACCGGTGATGATCATTGGCGACCAGGTGATGACGATCATGCGTGGGTAAAGCTTCTCGTCATTGTTCATCAGATGGCCGCAAGGCGCTTAGGATTTGGAGCCCTCTATGCTGCGCTCAACTCCAAAGCTCCCTCAGCGTTCAAAGATGGCTTTTTAGACGGATCTGCATGGCCTATTTCGCCGTGTGTAAAGTTTTTAATCCCCATCGCTATCGCTCATACCAATGGTCGACAGCTTGAAGTAATGCGCTTGATCCGAGACTATTCTCTTCTTCTTGATAAAGAGACCCTTGTCGAGGCGAGTGTGGCGGAGCGCCTTAAAGTACTCGGCGAACTTGTTGCTTCGATTGCAGCAGGCATAGCGGGGAATTCGGGTGCAACGATCGGCGACCTTTTGAAACAAGTACATGCCTCTGAGTTACTGATCCTCGACCCTCGGTTGGTATCGTATTTGGACCCAAGTGCAGCTATGCCTGTTCAGGCCGAGCCCGAAGTAGGCGAGGGCGAGGACGACGATGTTCAAGAAGAGGATGAGTCCGAAAAGGAAATGGTTTCCATGGATGCTTTTCTAGCGTGTCCCGCAAGCCAGCTTTTGCCTTACCATACCTACATCTCGGAACGCTCACCTTTTTGGACCCAGCAAGGCATAAAAGGTGCTGAGTTCGACAGGGTACTTGTGGTCCTAGATGATGCTGAAAGTAGCCACTTCCAATTCTCCTACGAAAAATACTTAGGCCTTAAAGTGCCCTCAGATAACGACAGAAAACATATAGATGCGGGTGAAGAAACAACAGTGGATCGAACGCGCCGTCTTTTTTATGTGAGTTGTACGAGGGCGCTAAAAGACTTAGCTGTAGTGCTTTTCACGGTCGACCCTGAGCGCGCGGAGGCTCACATACGTCAGCTTGATCTTTTTGAAGGTGAAGCGGTCCACACTGCAACCGTCTTCGAGACGGGGTGAATTAGTCGTCTAAATTATCAGCGTTTGTGAACCAACAGGGTCAGAACCAACAGGGTCAGAGTCATTGATTTCTAATGGTGAGTGCAAATACAAATTACTAAATAGGTATATTTTTTAGTGCATACCGACATCATTAAACAGCAATTAATCGCGCTGGAACAGCTACTGGTTCAGCCCGCGACCCGTTTGTCAGTTGAACTGCTAAACCGCCATCTGGCCGATGATTTTTATGAGATTGCCGCTACCGGCCGCTGTTTTGGTAAGGCCGATGTGCTTGAGCGCTTACCAACGGAAACGCCACCGGTGATTACCCAGCAAGATTTTAACTGCAATTTTCTGGCCGATGGCCTGGCGCAGCTGACTTACCGCGCAACAATACAGCGTGCAGAAAACGAAAGCTCAAGCTACTCGGTGCGCAGCTCACTCTATCGCTATGATGGTGAAAAATGGCAGATGGTTTTTCACCAAGGCACCGCCTGCGAGCCATTTGATGTGGCCGAGTATGAAGCTATGCAGGAAAAGATTGAACTGCTGGAAGAGTTACGCATGGCCGAAGAGCAGCTAAACGCAGGTGCGGGTGTTAGTAATAACGATGCAAGGGCGCAGGTGTTAGCGCGGATTAACGCGCTAAAGTAATGACTTAGACCAACTGCTTAGTTGCCACCAACGCCCCCATTATTATCAGCATAAACAAACTGACCGGGGAGAAAATCTACCGCGGCGAAAATCCGTAGGCTCAGTATTAATTAATCTTTATGTAGCTGCCTCAGTTTAAAATACTCGGTCATTGCATTCGCAATAGCGGCGAAAAGATGTATCGTTGCCAGAATAAGTTCATACATATTAAAACTCCTGTTTTCGTATGAGAACACCAAAAGCGGCACTCTCTTCTATAGTGAGGGTTAATTTTTAGATTTTCGGGGATAGCATGGACAGCAAGCTGCTTACACCACATTTAATCGAGCTGGAACAGCTACTGGTGCAGCCTGCCACCCGCTTGTCAGCCGAACTACTTAACCGCTATTTAGCCGACGATTTCTATGAAATCGGCGCTACCGGCCGCTGTTTTGGTAAAGCCGATGTGCTTGAGCGCCTGCCAACTGAAACGCCACCTGTGATTACCCAGCAAGATTTTGACTGCCGGGTTTTCGCCGATTGGCTGGCGCAGCTGACTTACCGCGCCACTATACAGCGCGCAGACGACAACTCTCCAACTTACTCGGTGCGCAGTTCAATTTATCGTTTTGATGGTGAAAGCTGGCAGATGATTTTCACCAGGGCACAGTTTGTAATCCATTTTAACCGCAGGAAATACCGCCCTATGCGCGATGCATTAAGACAAATAATTATTGTTGTTTGTGACACCAAAATACGCGCAAAAGGCGAAATGGTAGGGGTATCGTTTTAGCTCAGCCTCGATATCCGTGTTGATGGCCGCCGGCCTCTGGGAGTTTAGGTAGGTAATGTTGCAATCTGAAAATAATGGACTGATCCTATGTAAAAAATTGTTAAAAAGGTTAATTTGTACCAGCGCTAAAGCACTGAATAAGCAGTGGGTTGGTGTTATCCAGCGCCTAAAATGGCAGCCTGTCTTTTAGACAAAGTGCAGCTAAGTCGCTAAAAAATTAACCTATTTAACTGTTTAACGTTGTTTAATTTTGAGGTGAAAGTGGATTTAAATGGTTTTCTGAGGTAAATATATTTGGCGAGATAAAACCGTCTGTAGTTAATTGAAAATAATAAGAAGAGAATAAATGGAAAAAACAAAAAGTTATAAAAGTGTTGCTCAACAAAGAAAGGTGAAGCTGCGACTAATTATTGCAGTCCTGGGTATCCTGGCATTATTCGCGGTGGCTTGGATAAAGGGGATTAGTTCGGAAAAGGCTGCCAAATTAATTGCGTCGCATCAGGTTGCTCAAGCCACAGTTCTGAGCTTGCAGCATAACCAGATTAAGGCGGCAAAAACAGATGAGCAGGATTACAAGAATATTTATAGCCTGCAGTATCAATTCACTGCGAATGGCAACACTTATGAAAAAACACTACTACTGTCATCTTTTGATTACGAATCGTTTCAGGGTATTGAGCAGATTGAAGTATGGTACGACCCTAGCAATCCTCAGCATAATTCAACTGAAAAGGAATTAAAAAAGAAAGCCAAAACCAGCAGTTTTACCTTGCGCCTTGTTAGTGCTGCAATATTTGTGTTCCCGGCAATGCTGTTTTTATTTAAATTTATTGCTTTCTTTTACGTGCGTGAACCTAAAGGCGCGTTGCCAATTGGTTTCTATACTGATACCAGCTGGTTAGATATTGAAGACTATTGCCTCACCGAAATTGAAAACGACACTTTACGAGTGGCAAAGTTTGATAAGAAAAAAGTTAGCAAGGTACAGTCGTTGTATCAGTCAGGTACAGCTTTTTCAGAAATCGTTGCTGCAGTTAAAGCAGATGAAACGTTAGTTCCACTAAACAAGGTAAGCTTACTGGAAAGTAAGCATTACAAAGATCAAATTAGCATAGAATGGCAGGATAATGACGAAGAGCATGATATACGGGTACAATTTCTTTCAGTTGCAGCAAAAGAACATGCGCTTGCCCGGATTAGCGCTTTGATACCTGGCTCGCTAGTACACCAAGTTGTTGCCAGAGGCCCTGTTCAATCAGCCAGTGCCTCATTCGTCGGTGTAATTCTAGGTGCTGCTGTTATAGCAACAGCAATGCTATATGAGTTTTCAGGGAAGAATTTGGATGTGGTACTGTTTGCGTTTGGTGGATTGATAATATATTTTGCACTGCCAAGCATGATTGCAAGACTGTTAGATCCCACCGTGATCACATCCTGGTCAGATGGCTCTGCCAAATAATGTACCAATGGTTAGCTAGGGGATGCAAACCCACCAGCTAACTGTTTTGAAAAAGCGCTGATGATAAAGCAGTTGGTTACAACAGGGCTTTAGTCGCCACCAACACGCCATTATTGTCGGCATAAACAAACTGGCCGGGGATAAAATCTACTCCGGCGAAGGTTACCGTCAGGTTGATATCGCCTAAATCGCGCTTGTCGGTTTTCATCGGGTGGATGCCCAGCGCTTGTACACCAAGTGGCGTTTGGCGTATTTCGTCTATATCGCGAATACAGCCGTTGATAATAATACCTTCCCAGCCGTTTGTTGCTGCTTGCTCTGCCAGCATATCACCGAGCAGTGCATGGCGTTTAGAGCCGCCGCCGTCTACCACCAACAACTTACCCTGGCCCGGTGTTGCTACCAGCTGTTTTACTTTGGAGTTATCTTCAAAGCATTTCACCGTAACAATTTGCCCGCCAAAGGCGGTTTTGCCACCGTAGTTGGTAAAGATGGGTTCTGCTACGCGGACACAAGCCGCATGGGCGTCGCATAAGTCGGGTAGGGTAAATGGCGGCATAACGAACTCCTTGTATAGGTGCAGGCTGTGAGGCATGTAGATTCGGGCGATTGAGTAGTAGGCTCGAACCGGTTTGCCCACGCCAACACGCCGTGAATATGTCCCTATAGGCTCGTCTCAGGCATCCATGCCTTCAACGGTTGGCTTAGGGCAAACCTAATCTCGCTTTAATAGTCCGTTGCTGCGGATGGTAAAAACATCAAGCAGAAGCGGACGTTACACCTGCTGTTTATACTTCCAAGCTTATACTTCTAAGTAATCCAGTATCCCCTCGGCGGCTTTACGGCCCTGGGCGATAGCGGTTACTACTAAGTCTGAGCCTAATACCATATCGCCACCGGCGAAGATTTTATGCTGGTTGGTTTGCATAGCAAAGGTACTCTTTTCGCTGGCGATAACACGGCCTTTAGCGTCGAGCCCCACACCCATATCCACCAACCACTGCGGCGGGCTGGGTTGAAAGCCAAAGGCAATAACCACGGCATCGGCTGGCAGTATTTGCTCAGAGCCGGCAACCGGTTGTGGGCTGCGTCGGCCTTTAGCATCGGGCGCGCCCATTTCGGTGGTGACCACTTTAACGCCGCATACCTTGCCTTCGCTATCCACTTCAATGCCGAGCGGTTGTAAGTTAAACAAAAACTCGACGCCTTCTTCGCGCGCGTTTTGCACTTCTTTACGTGAACCCGGCATATTGGCTTCGTCGCGCCGGTAGGCGCAGCTTACCTTGGTGGCGCCCTGGCGAATGGAGGTGCGTACACAGTCCATTGCCGTGTCACCACCGCCTAACACCACCACGGTTTTATCTTTTAAGCTGACATACGGATGTTCGGTTTGCCAACCCATCAGATTATTGATATTGCCAATTAAAAACGGCAAGGCTTCATATACGCCCGGCGCGCTTTCATTGGCAAAGCCACCTTTCATGGGGGTGTAGGTGCCAAGGGCTAAAAACACCGCATCGTATTCATTTAGCAGGCTATCAAAGCTAACATCCACGCCAACGGTGGTGTTTAAGCGAAACTCTATGCCCATGTCGGTGAATATTTCACGGCGCAGGCTAAGCACGCTTTTTTCCAGTTTAAACGGCGGTATACCAAAGGTAAGCAGGCCGCCAATTTCTGGATAACGGTCAAATACCACCGGGGTAACACCATTTCGCACTAAAACATCAGCACAGGCTAAACCGGCAGGGCCGGCGCCTATTACCGCTACACGGCGCTCGGTTTTAACTACGGCAGATAAATCTGGCCGCCAGCCCATTTCAAAGGCTTTGTCGGTAATGTATTTTTCAATACTGCCGATGGTAACTGCACCAAAGCCTTCGTCTAGCGTACAGGCGCCTTCGCATAAACGGTCTTGCGGGCATACCCGGCCGCACACTTCCGGCAGGCTGTTGGTTTTGTGTGCCAACTCAGCCGCTTCGACAATTTTGCCCTCGTTAGCCAGCTTTAACCACTGCGGAATATAGTTGTGCACAGGGCACTTCCATTCGCAGTAAGGGTTGCCGCAGTCAAGACAGCGGTCGGCCTGACCTTCCACCTGGGTATGGGTCATGGGCTGATAAATTTCAACGAACTCAATAGTGCGTTCGCTGTGTGAGCGTTTTGGCGGATCAATCCGTTTTACGTCAATAAACTGGTATACATTCTGTGCCATAACGTCTCCCTACATCGCCTGAACCCGCAGCTCTGCTGACGAGCGTGCGCGGTGTCCCAGCAAGGTGTTTACATCGCTGGTTTTTGGTTTAACCAACTTAAATTTGCTTAAGTAGTTGCCAAAATCATTTAAGATTTTTTGCGCTTTGTCGCTGCCAGTTTCTTCAACGTGCTGGTGCAGCAAGCTACGTAAATGCTCTTGTAATATTGGCGTGGACACATCCAACGCTTCTATTAACTCAGGGTTTAATCGCAGTGATAAATCGTCCTGCTCGTCTAGCAAATAAGCAAAACCACCCGTCATACCGGCACCAAAGTTAACCCCGGTGCAGCCTAGAACCACCACCACGCCGCCGGTCATATATTCACAGCAGTTATCGCCAGTGCCTTCTACCACTGCTAACGCGCCGGAGTTACGTACCGCAAAGCGCTCGCCTACTTGCCCGGCAGCGTATAAACGCCCGCCAGTAGCACCATACAAACAAGTATTACCGGCTATGGTAAAACCGTTTTTGGCGAAGCTGGCGCCCTTGGCCGGGAAAATGGCCAACTGGCCGCCGGTCATGCCTTTGCCGACATAGTCGTTGGCGTCACCTTGCAACGACATATGTAAGCCGCCAGCATTCCACACGCCAAAGCTTTGGCCGGCGGTGCCATTAAAACGAATGCGGATGGGGTCGGTTGCCATACCTTGATTGCCATGCTGGCGTGCAATAAAACCCGATAACGCAGCGCCTACGGAACGGTCGGTATTGCGAATGTTCAGGCTAAGCTGACCACCGGTTTTATGTAGCACCATTTGCTCGCAGCGTTTGACTAAATCCTGGTTTAACTTGCCTTCGTCAAACGGCGTATTGTTTTGTACACAAAACAGCGCTTTGTCTGACGTAACACCACTGGCTTGCAAAATAGGCGTTAGATCCAGGCGGGCCTGCTTTTGTGTTTCGCTGTCTTTGATTGCCAGTAAATCAGTGCGGCCAATTAGCTGGGTAAGCTCTGTAACGCCTAACTGCGCCATTAGTTCCCGTACCTCAAAAGCTAAGAACTTAAAGTAGTTCATTACCATTTCAGGTAAACCGGTAAAGTGGTCACGGCGCAAGGTTTCATCTTGTGTAGCAACACCGGTGGCGCAGTTATTTAAATGGCAAATACGTAAAAACTTACAGCCCAACGCCACCATTGGGCCAGTGCCGAAGCCAAAACTTTCAGCACCTAAAATAGCCGCTTTAATAACATCTAAACCGGTTTTTAAACCGCCATCTACCTGCAAACGCACGCGGTCACGCAGGCCGTTTTCAACCAGGGCCTGGTGTACTTCGGCCAAGCCTAATTCCCATGGGCTGCCGGCATATTTTACTGATGTCAGTGGGCTGGCACCGGTGCCGCCGTCATAACCGGAAACAGTGATTAAATCGGCATAGGCTTTGGCCACACCAGCGGCGATAGTACCAATGCCGGGTTCTGACACTAATTTCACCGAAATAAGTGCCTGCGGGTTAACCTGCTTTAAATCAAAAATAAGCTGGGCTAAGTCTTCAATAGAATAAATATCATGATGCGGCGGCGGTGAAATAAGCGTTACGCCAGGCACCGAGTAACGCAGCCGGGCAATTTCGGCAGTAACTTTTTCACCCGGTAACTGGCCACCTTCGCCTGGCTTAGCGCCCTGGGCTACTTTAATTTGGATAACTTCAGCGTTAACCAGGTAATGCGGCGTAACACCAAAGCGGCCCGATGCCACTTGTTTAATTTTAGAGTTTTTCTCGGTGCCAAAACGGCGAGGGTCTTCACCACCTTCACCTGAGTTAGAGCGCCCGCCTAAACGGTTCATTGCAATGGCTAAGGCTTCATGTGCTTCGGGGCTTAAGGCACCGATAGACATGGCGGCGCTGTCAAAGCGCGGATACAGGTTTTGCTCGCTTTCCACCTGTTCCAGCGGCACCGGTGTGCTGTCTGCCAATTTAAACAAGTCGCGTAAATGGGCAATAGGGCGCTGATTCACAATACTGCTGTACTGCTGATAATCTTCATATTTGCCCGAACGCACGGCTTTTTGCAGGGTTTGCACCACGTCGGGGTTGTAGGCATGGTACTCGCCATCGTGTACGTACTTTAATAAACCACCGTGGTTTAGTGGCTTGCGTTTTAGCCAGGCCACCTTGGCTAATTGCTGTATATCTTGTTCAAAATCGACAAAACCTGCACCGCCAATGCGTGACGGAATATCAGCGAAGCATTGTTGCATTACGGCTTGATCTATACCCACTGCCTCAAACAGGTTTGAACAACGATAACTGGCGACCGTTGATATACCCATTTTCGACATGATTTTATACAGGCCTTTATTAATGCCTTTGCGGTAATTAAGTACTGCATTGCGGGCTGTTAAGGTAATAACGCCTTTTTCAACCAGCTGCTCTACCGTTTCGTACGCCATAAACGGATAAACACCAGTAGCGCCTAAACCAATTAATACAGCAAAATGGTGTGAGTCACGGGCAGAAGCGGTTTCAACAATGATGTTAGAGTCACAGCGCAGCTGAGCATTAACCAGTGCATGCTGTACCGCACCCACTGCCATTGCAGCCGGGATAGGTAACTTGCCTTGTTCAATACGGCGGTCGGTTAATATTACCAGTACCACATTGTTGTCACGTACGGCACTGATAACATTGTCACACAGTTGCTTTACGGCTTGCTCAAGGTTGAGTGTGGCCGGGTCGAAGTTCAGTGAGAAAATCTGATGCTTGTAATACTTTTCATCGGCTTGTTTTAGCTGTTTTAAGTCAGAATACATCAGCACCGGTGATTCAAACTGAATACGACGGGCGTAACCGGCGGTTTCTTTAAATACGTTATGCTCACGGCCAATACTGGTGGCCAGCGACATAACATGAGATTCACGCAGTGGGTCGATAGGCGGGTTAGTTACCTGCGCAAACTGTTGGCGAAAGTAATCAAACAAGGTCCGAGGCTTACGCGACAGCACCGCCATTGGCGTGTCATCGCCCATAGAGCCAACTGCCTCCTGGCCATCTTTGGCCAGTACGGTCATTACCTGATCAATTTCTTCGTAGCTGTAATTAAACAGCTTGTGATACACCAGCATGTCATCATCGGTAAATACCCGCTTGCCAATTAAATCAGTTTCGTACTGCTCATAAGGCACTAGCCGCTGCACGTTAGCATTTAGCCAGTCGCGATAGGTATGACGCGCCATTAAATCGGTGTCAATTTCATCTGAGCGCCAGATTTTGCCGGTAGTGGTATCTATTGCTAACATTTCGCCCGGGCCTACGCGGCCTTTTTCGACCACTTCATCTGGCGTGTAGTCCCAAATACCTACTTCTGAGGCTAGTGTAATCAGTTTGTCGCGGGTTATAACAAAGCGGGCAGGGCGCAAGCCGTTGCGGTCAAGATTACAGGCTACGTGTTGCCCGTTGGTCATAACAATGCCGGCCGGGCCGTCCCACGGCTCCATATGCATGGAGTTAAATTCGTAAAACGCTTTTAAGTTGTCATCCATTACGCGGTTGCCCTGCCAGGCTGGTGGCACTAACAAACGCATGGCGCGGAATAAATCCATGCCGCCGGCTAACAGCAGCTCAAGCATATTATCCAGTGAGCTGGAGTCAGAGCCACTTTGACTGACAAACGGCGCGGCGTCTTGTAAATCGCTTAACAACGGTGAGGCAAATTTATATTGCCGGGCACGGGCCCATTGGCGGTTGCCGGTAATGGTATTAATTTCACCGTTATGCGCTAAAAAGCGAAATGGCTGTGCCAACTGCCAACGTGGCATGGTGTTAGTGGAAAAGCGCTGATGGAATACGCAAATAGCCGTTTCCATGCGAATGTCGGCTAAATCGAGATAATAACGCGGCAAATCTGCCGGCATCATCAGGCCTTTAAAAACGGTAACCAGTGATGAAAAGCTAGGGATATAAAAATCGGCATCGTCGCTAAGTTGTTTCTCAATGCGCCGACGCACCATATATAAGCGGCGTTCTAAGTCGTGATCGCCCCAGCCGTGCGGGGCATTGACAATAACCTGCTCTATGGACGGCATAGAGTTAAGCGCCAGCGGGCCAAGCACGCTGCTGTCTACTGGCACAGTTCGCCATGCCACCAGCGTTAGGGTTTCGCTGGCTATTTCACGGGCGATAATTTTTTTGGCTAAAGCCGCCTTTACTGGATCCTGGCTGAAAAAAATCATGCCGACGCCATATTTTTTTGCCAGATTCCAGCCGTTCTCTTGTGCAATGGCGCGGAAAAAACTATCCGGCTTCTGCATCAATAAACCACAACCATCGCCGGTTTTACCGTCAGCGGAAATGCCGCCGCGATGTTGCATCCGGTCAAGGCCGTTAATTGCGGTTCTGACGATCCGGTGGCTGGCAGCGCCTTCCAAATGCGCTATCAGACCGAAGCCACAGTTTTCTCTTGCCTGACTGTGTTGGTACAACGCCATGACTCACCTCCAAACTTGTCCTGATATTTAATAAATATTAATTATTTATGAATTATTATTCTTTTAAGTGATTTTTTTGCTGCTGAAAGAAAATAACGGTTACTCTTTCAGAGGTCAATGCGCTGTAGAGTATTTGCTCTGGAAGTTTTTAGCCATCTAAACGTTCAAGAACTGACATGTATACCTTTAATAGATTAAAAAAGCAAGCTGACTTTATAGTGCTATACCTTGCACTAATCGCAGTTAGCATACTTTTCAAAATGAAAATTAATTACATGAATTGGCGATATTTTTGCCGTTTATAACGGTTGGCACAAAAAAAAAGCTGCAAACGCAGCTTTTTTAATAACTATTGTATGTGCAGATGCGCCATATTTATGCGCTTCTGCTTTTACTCAAAAGTACCTTTTACTATGGCGTTGCCCTGTTGAACTAATAGGGTTCCTTTGCCAATAACATCACGGATCTGCAAGTTATCCTTGTGCAGTAATACGATATCTGCGTCACAATTTTCAGCAACACGTCCTTTGTGTTTTAAGCCTAATATTGCTGCGGGTGAGGCAGATATACTACAAATAGCATCTGACAGTGATACCTTGTGCTGCATTACCGCGTCGCGGGCGGCCTGATACAAGCTTTGTACACTGCCTACTTGTAAGCCCAATAGTTCGCCTTCGTCATCGTAAATAGGCAAGCTGGCATTGCCATCGGAACTGAGTGTTAACTGCATGATATTAATGCCATGCTGAAGTGCTTCTGCTAATGCTGCAGCAGCGGCTACTTCACCGTGTTTGAGATCAAATTCCGTTGTGCTGGTGGTAAAGTCAATTACGCCACCTTTTAATGCAAACTCAAGCCCGGCTTCAAATACCCTGCGGTTGCGGTTCATGTGCGTTGGGTAAAACTGTTTTAGTTTTAACTCGGTACCGGCAACGGCTTGGTATATCGGTTGTAAAATACGTTCACCAGCGCCCATATGCACGCTCACCACGCCACTTTTACCGGCTAATATGCCACCAACGCGAGCAGCTGCCGCCACTTTGCGTATTTCATCAGTGGTGGGCTGAGACGAACGATGATCACTGATGGCAATTTCGCCAACACCAATAAATTTATCAATGAGAATTAAATCATCCGTAATATTGCCCATCAAGGTGCGACAAGGAATTTCATACGAGCCGGTATGGCAATAGGTGGTAATGCCTTCAGATTCCAGCGCATGGGCCTTAGCCAGTAAATTTGTCAGGGTGCGGGTAGTGGCATCGGTACCCAGCACACCAACTGCTGTGGTGACACCACCTAAAGTTGCATCGGTAAGCTGCATTTCGGGTGTGCGGGTAGCAAAGCCACCTTCGCCACCGCCGCCAATAAAATGCACTAACGAGTCAACAAAGCCAGGGGTAAGATAGCAGTCTGTTGCATCTATAACCTGAACGGGCAGGTTACTACTTGCCAGATTAAAATTAGTGCCAATAGCAGCTATTTTACTACCGGCGATAACTACGTCCTGTCTGCCAAGTGACAGCGGTGCTATCAGCTCAGCATTCTTTATTAGAATTATAGCGTTCAAAATTTTTACCTCATTATTGTCGCTGGGCGATTACTGATAGCCGATGGCGACAGCGAGTAACATAAAGGAGCTGGCGAGCAAGAACAGCCACAACTGTAATTTCCAGACAAACTTGAACCACACTGTCCAGTCAACGCGGACTACACCCAAGCAGCCAATTAACGCGGCAGAGGTTGGAATAATGCAATTGGTTAAGCCATCACCCAGCTGAAATGCTAATACGGCAATTTGGCGGGAAAGTCCGACTAAATCGGCCAGTGGTGCAATAAGCGGCATAGTTAACGCCGCTTGACCTGAGCCAGAGGCAACGAAAAAGTTAAAAATGGACTGAATAACGAGCATTAGCCAAGCCGATAAATAGGTAGGTAAGTCTCCCAGTGCCTGACCGGAGTAATACAGCATAGTGTTAAGCACGGAAGGGTCTTCCGGGTTTTCTCCACCTAACATCAATACGATGCCTTTTGCCATACCGACGATCAGTGCCGCCGGTAATAGCTCTGCAGCGCCTTGTTTAAAACCATCTGCGGCTTCGTTCATACTTAAGCGTTTGCCTAATACGGCAATAACGGCGATAACGATACCTATAGTAAAAAACTGGCTGGCAATTTCTGGTATATAATATTTGCGCGTTGTAACGCCCCAAATAATCCAAACCAAACCGGCGAAAAATGCCAATAAAATAGTGCTGTCTAACGCACTGTATTGGTGTTTAGCGTCGGCGGTTTGTTGGGCACGGAGCTTCTGATCCGTGTGATAACTTAATGACGTTTCAGGGGCGGTTTTTATCTTGGCGGCATAACGCATGGTAAAAACAATGCCAAAGGTGGTAAATACCAACCACATGGCTATGCGAAGATCTGCACCAGACATCAGTGGTATTTCGGCAATGCCTTGGGCAATAGAGACATTAAAGGGGTTCATCCACGAAGTGGCGAAGCCAATTTGTGTCGCAACATAGGTCACCAGTACTGTGGTGATGGCGTCGTAGCCCAACGCCAGCATTAATGGCAGCAATACAATGCAAAATGCTATTGCTTCTTCGCCCATACCAAATACGGCACCGCCTAAAGAAAATAAACCAAACATTAATGGAATAAATAAAAACTCCATCCGTTTCGTCTTTTCTATTAGAGCAAGTATGCCGTTATGAATGGCGCCGGTTTTCATGATAATGCCAAAAGCACCACCAGTGAGCAGAATAAAGGCCACAACACCAACAGCTGAACCCCATTTATTGCCCGATACCAAGCCTTCAAAGGCATAATTAAAAAAGCCAATACCGCCGCCTTCTGCAAACAGTGGCACGCCTTGTTGGCTGTCCTGTACCAGTGTGAAGCTATTAGGATCAATTTTGCCTTTTAATTTAGCCGCCCCTTCAGCAACGGGGGCAGGCTCGGTTAGGGTAAAAACCCCGGCCGGAATAAGGTGTGATGCAATAGCAGCCAGTATCATTACGAAAAATAGAATGATAAAGGCGTCAGGCATCGACACCGGTTTATTGTGTACGGTAGACATAAAAGTTACCTGTGAAAGTAGATAAAACGGGGGAGCATGCTCCCCCTACGACTTAAAAGCGATAGGTAGCAAGAACCCGGTAGTTGCGACCCATTACATCATGGTTAATAAAGTCGACGTCTTTATAACGACCATAGACAAATGGTGGATCTCGGTCCAGCAGGTTATCAATATTCAGGCTTACAGTCAGATTATCTGAAAAATCATAGCCAAAATTGGCGTTAACTTTTGTCCAGGATGGTACTCTGCGGTCAATATCAACACCTTGTCCTGCCAACAAATCAATATCTGCAGGTTCTAACAGGGCTACTTCATCCTGATAATCACTGGTGTAATTAACACTGATACCACCGAACCAGTTATCGCCACTGAAGCGTAATTTCATACTGGCAAGTAGTTTAGGATAACGGAAGCTACCCGCTAGCTGCTCAGTACCAGAGAATGCAGTGCGGTCGCGGGTAAAGCTCATCAGTTTAGTAACGTCTGCACTTAAACGGATTGTCGCCCAATCACTATCAAAACGCTGGCTGTAGGTAAAGTCGATGCCTTTAGTTTGCTGGTTACCCGTATTCTCTAAAAGTAATATGTGGTCGCGAAACAAGGGTAGGCTGGTGGCGCGGGTATCAATATCCTGCCAATCTGCAAGTACTTGGTTTAAATCTTCAGTAAAGCCAGACACCAGGCCTAACTCATCACATAGCTCTGGATCAAAAGCGATACCAATCTGGTCCGCTGGTACCAGCCCGCAGTAGCGTAGACTAGGGTCGTTCAGGGTGCGTACCAGCATCGATTCTAAGTCAGTACCGATAATCTTTTTATGATCAAACTGCCAGTAGTCTGCGGTGAAAGTAATATCCTGTGTCGGGCTCCAGGCAAAACCGGCGCTGATTGATTCGGCCTCTTCTGCCTTCAGGTTAGGATTACCAAACTCAAGCGTATTGGGTGTTATCTCACCGCCTACTTCGCCGCCACAGAACAACTCAGCAAACTCAGGCAGGCATCGGGCCGTGGTACTGGTAGTACGCAACTCAACGCCAGCTTGCGTTAAAGATGGGGCGCGGAACGAGGTAGCCCAAGAGGAACGCAATACCAAGCTGTCTGTTGGCCGCCAGGTCAGGCCAACTTTTGGGTTTACGCTGCTGCCAAAGTCGTCATAGTTGTCGTAGCGTGCTGCCAACTGCAAGTCAACAGTTTCAGTCAAGGGAACGAAAAGTTCAGCAAATGCCGCCCATTGTTTACGCTCGGCACTGGATTTACTTGAACCAAAACCAATAACATCTACCAGATAGTCGCGATCAAAACGTGATTGAGCGATTAAATCTGGATTATCGTTTAACTTCTCCTGGCGATATTCAACACCGAAAGCAGATGCGACAACACCAGCAGGCATCTCCCAAAGATCGCCGTTCAAACGGAAATCGGCACTTAGCACTTCAGATTTACCTTTGCGAGACGGATTCTCTGAAATTATTGACAGAACGTCGTCATTACCAGTCTGACCGCCAAAAGGGTTAAACCAAAGGCCACCGTCATTTGGCGAGCAGTTTGTGCTGCCATCTGAGCATAATTCACCAAACAGTGCGGCATTAAATTTGTAGCGGTTATAGATACCAGCTAATGCGCTTTGGTCAGACTCACTGCGAGAGTACATTAGTGCACTTTCCCACTCAAAATCGCCAATATCACCTTGTAAAGCAGATACAAAACGAAACGCAGTCGTCTCATTTTCAATTTGACGTGGCGCTAAAAAACGCCCGCGTAATTCAACAACATCGACGTCAGCGCCATTTGGACTCGATTCAAAGCCCGGGTAAATCAGGGAAGCCAGCTCGTCGTTATTTTGAATAAACGGGTTATCATAAGCAGCGAACAGCCAGTTACTTTGATCCTGCAGATTGGTGAAGTTGGCCGGAGTACTCTGTGCTGTTGATTTTGTGCGGCTGATAAAAAACTCGTTAGACCAGCGTACGTCATCCAACTCAGTATTAAGTATAAAGCCACCTGAAGCCGACTCCAGCGCTGGACGGATTAGCATATCTTGGTTTGGATTGTAGCCACAGGCTTTATCGCCAAAAGTCGGATCGGTGACCACAATTAGCTCAGCTGGACATGCAGGATCAGGAAAACCAACATACTCATCAGATACTGGATCCAGAAAATCTGATGTGGTATAGCGGACACTGGCAAACTGGCCTCGGGTTGACAAAGACCAAGTTTCATCGGTCATTTCCCGGTCACTATAGGCAAAGTCTTTGCGGTCAAAGTAGTCGGCAAACATGGTTAAATTGCTTTTGCCAAAGCTTTTACCCCAAATTAGGTTAATACCAGTTTTGCCCTCGTCGGAGCTCGCCATGGAGTTGCCATAACTTAAATCTAGCTCTGCACCCTCAAAATCTTTTTTCAATACGTAGTTAATTACACCTGCAACGGCGTCGGCACCGTAAATTGCAGATGCGCCGGTGGCGAGAATTTCAACCCGCTCAATTGCTGATACAGGTATAGAGTTTATATCGACAAAGTTTTCAGTACCTGCAGCAAAGGAAGATGCTGCAACCCGTCGGCCGTTGATTAGTGTCAGCGTAGATGAAGGCCCTAAGCCTCGCAGTGATGCTGCCGCTTGACCGGCAGGCGTGTCATTGGACGCGGTACCACTTTCTGACGTCGAGAAGGTGCCTGAGCCACCACGTAGCTGACCAACATCTTTTAGTAAGTCATAGACGGTACTTGCGCCGGAATTTTTAATATCATCGGCAGAAATAACCACCAATGGCTGTGTGCCTTCAAGGTCGACGCCTTTGATACGTGAACCCGTTACCTGAATTTTTTCAATTTTCTGCTCTTCTTTTGTAACGTCTTCAGCAGAAAACACTAATGGGCTAACAAAAAAGCTACCAGCCAAAGCTAGTGCTAAAGGAGATAATTTATGCATAGATACACCTGTCTTGACATGACACAGCCTGCGATATTGTCCGCATGAATGTGCTTATAATTATTTATATTAATTTTTTATGGTGCAGGAATAGAAGCCTGCCAGACACGGTTTAGTGTCTGACATGTTTCTACTCGTTAAACCACTCTGACAGGTAGTAAGACGAGTAGTAATATGAGCTTAGCGCGAAGGCTTTTTTTAACATATCACTACCAAAAACATGAGATGATGAGAATTAAACAACGCTATTAGATTTACTGCTAATTGGCAAAGAAGTCAATACAGGATAATCTATGCATATAAATATTTGACGTTGCTATCTGTCGCACCGGTAGTTGAACATTTGTACGCTTAGGATAAGAAAGAGAATAATGAAATCATTTAGCTTTTATACAGCCGCTGCCATACTTGCCTGCAATGCATCTGCTGCTAATGTGAACGATACCAAGAGTTTTCCGGATTATTCGATGGTATTAGTTGGTGGTGGTTTGCAAACCTGCAGCTCCGTTGATGTTCGATATTGTAGTGGGCCTGAGCCGTTTACTGCTGCCTCAAAATCTGACGAGGCATTTATGTTATCGCCAGAGCATTTGGCAAATATTGCTGACAACGCATTTTGGACCGAAGAACGTGTTATTGAGCAGCAGCAAACTTTAGCACTGCTAGAATATATGCGCAGTAAAGTGAAGAGTGAGCGAGTCTCAGAACGCGAACTTTTAAGAATGTGGCGCTCTGCTGAGATTGAAATTGATGGTATCTGGGTTTCCGGTAGAACGAATTATAGCGCTTTGAGTGATCGTGAACGAAATTTTGTGCTTGATCAACTGCAAGTAATGGCTGTTGTTAGCACTGATTCAGCCCGTAGTACGCCAAAGCGGCAAAAAGAATTTGCTGATTTGTCTAAAACTAAAGATGGTTTTACCGTTGAAATATATAAAAAAATAGTTGAGTTAGCTCAGCAAGTTGCGGGTAGTCAACGCAAACCACGTATATTGGTGGTAACCGCGTCAGGACGTGATCCTTTTGCTGCGGTAGATATGTATGTCAACGTATTTAAAGAAGCGGGAGCTGATGTAAGTTGGTTGCCGTTAAATGCAGCCTATCAAGCCGCACAGCACAGCTTGGTTAATGATGCTGCAAGTTGTGATCAACTCCCTCAGTATCTTGCTGCCTACCATGGCACCTTCCAGCGAGGCCGGGTGTATCCGGATTTAATGCAGGAATTGAATAACTTTTGCAAGCAAGGCAGTGACGGTGCGGTAGAGCAAATACGCCGGGCGGATGCTGTTTTTATCAGTGGTGGTGATCAAAGTTTAGCGGTGCAAGCGTTTCGCCAGCCTGATGGTTCTGCCACGCCAGAGTTAAAGCAAATTGAATCGATGATAGCCGCGGGACAGATTATTGTTGCAGGCACAAGTGCCGGCACCGCTGTTATGGCTGGTGGCAGTTATCAGGGCAAAAGAACCCCAATGATAACTAATGGTGATAGCTACAACGCCATACAATACGGTGCTTTTGACTTACCAGCACCGCAGCCGGGTTGTGATAGAGATCAAAGCTGTACCAATGGTTTAGCTGAAAATCATCTGACATTTAATGGTCAGGGGGGGCTTGGCTTATTCAACTGGGGCATTTTGGATACCCATTTTTCTGAACGCGGCCGTCAGGGGCGCTTAGTTCGTTTACAAAATGATACTCAAACTCGATTTGGTTTTGGTATAGATGAAGCAACCGCTTTATTAGTTGCTGCCGGTCGTGGAGAGAATTCGCCAGACGTTGTCATGGAAGTTATCGGTGCTGCGGGTGTGTATATTGTGGACAACGAGAAATCGCAAAGTTCTGGTGAAGGTGCTGCAACGAGCATTACTAATGTCAGTACCCATTACCTTACCCGTGATGATAAATTAGAAATTAAAGATGGGTTTCTACGTACGCGTTTTGCCGATTGGAAATTTGCTGCAAACAACACTTTATCGCCAATGTTAAGCTCTAGCGAACTGTTTGAACGAAACAATTACAAGCAGCTGGCTCAGTTACTATGTACAACGCAAAGCCGTCGTGCTGATGCCAAGGCCGTACGCATTGGTCAGGGGCATACAGTTAATTTATATAAGGATATGTCATCTTATACCCGTCAAGGCGTTTATCGTCAGCAAGGTGTAGACATTGAGTATTGTTCATATCGTAACCTGATGTTGGATATACAGCCTGCTAATCAATAGCCGTATGGTGAGGTGAAAACCTGATGCAAGGACCTATTCATCCACAGGTTAAAACCTTCGCCAGTTGGATTCGTAAATGGGGAAAGTTTAAGCTGGCGCTATTGTGCCAGCTACTGTTTGTTGGCATTGCATTTGTTGTAGGGGCGGTTTTTGGTCTTGTCTTAAACAATACAATTAACTGGCAACAAATTCAGGGAGCACTGATTTTTTCTGTGTTGCTTGGACCGGTATGCATCTCTTTTCTATTTTATCTTGTGCTGCATTTAGATGCAGCTTTATCTTATCTGGAAGACTCTGCCCACCAAGAGCGTTTGTTAAATGAAGGTATGCAGGACAATATTCGTCAGCTTAACTTTGAGATAGAAGAACGTAAAAAAGCGTTTCAGGCTAAACGTCGTGCTATTGATGAATTACGAAAAGAAATTGCTGAGCGAAAAAAAGCGCAAATTGAACTGGAAGAACAAAGCTTATTGATCCGCTCCATTGTTGATAGTTCTCCTGATTTATTTTATTACCGCGACGAAACTGGACGGTTTGCCAGTTGCAATAAGATGTTTGAAGTGATTATGGGCAAATCGGCGGTAGAGTTGATTGGTCATTATCCAGCAGAAATTTATACAGACGATAGTGCGCAGGCTGCGATTCTAACGGAATATGAAGTTAGCATGCAGCCATCAGAGCTAACACTTGACGTTGAATTTGTAAAAGACGACGGCCAGGTTCTGTGGTTTGAAATGCGTAAAGTACCATTTTATGACCGTCATGGCCGCTATATTGGCTTATTGGGTTTTGGTCGGGATATTACGTCGCGTAAGCTAGCTGAGCAGGCGTTGGAAAAAGCCTATCAGGATAAAGGTAAGTTTATTGCAACGTTAAGCCACGAGCTGAGGACACCGCTTAACGGTATTGTCGGTTTGAGTCGGCGTTTATTAGAAAGCCGTTTGACTAAACAGCAACATGGTTGGGCAAATACCATTTTTAGCAGTGCCGAAACACTTGGCAATATTTTTAATGATATTATTGATTTAGACAAAATTGACCGTCAGGATCTGGATATTGTTTATCAGAGTGTGGCACTAAAGCAGTTCATTAGTGATATTGCCAATTTTGCAGAATTACTATGTCAGCAAAAAGGATTGCAGTTTAAATTAACCTGTCAGGGCGATCTTGATGTTTTTTTACGGTTGGACCCAACGCGTTTGCGACAGGTACTATGGAATCTTTTAAATAACGCCGTCAAATTTACTGCCAATGGGCTTGTAAGTTTACATTGTGAAATAGATAGTGCTGAGCATGAGTTACATTTCTTAATCGAAGATACCGGCATAGGTATTGCGAAGCAGGAACAGCAGCGCATTTTTGACATGTACTACAAATCTAATGATGGCCGTCGCCTAAGTATTATGGGGTCGGGAATCGGATTATCTGTTTCGCGTGCGCTTATTGAAGCGATGCAGGGCGATATACACGTTAGCAGTAATATTGGTGAGGGTAGCCAGTTTAGTGTCAAATTACCTGCCCAACAGCTTGCACAAGAGGCACAGCACGAAATAGCCTGCCCAGAATTGACTATTTTGTTGGTTGAAGATATCCCCCTCAATGCTGAGATTGCAATAAGTTTGCTTGAACAACGAGGTCATACAGTTTTGCACGCTGAAACGGGAGAAGATGCGCTGGCATTTTTGGAAACAGAAGATGACATTGATCTAGTACTGCTTGATATGCAATTGCCTGATATGAGTGGTGAGCAAATTGCAAAGTATATACGGCAAGAGCCCCATTTGGCATCTCTGCCTATCGTTGTATTAAGTGCCAATGTGCGTAAAGCAGAACATCAATTAGACGGTGTACTGATCGAAGGGGCACTAGCAAAGCCAATTAACACAGGTAAACTTGACCAGATGTTGGCCCGGTTGTTTTCACCAAGCGCTGTTAAGTTATTGCACACAAATGAGCCGGTTGTATCGGCAGAATCACAGATACTTGATGAAGCAATTTTGAATGACTATTTGCAATCGCTTGGTAAGGAAGTTGTTCGACGCAGTGCCCAGTTGTTTGCGCAGTTGTTACCTGGCTATATGAATAAGTTAGTAGAAACCGCAGTTCAACGTCAAGAAAAAGACTTTCAGGAAGCCGCTCATAAACTTAAAGGTGCTGCTGCATCTGTTGGGCTTTTATGGGTGCAAAAACATGCGAAGAGGTTAGAACAAGAGCCGGTAAACTGGCATGGGTTGGAACGGCAATTGGTAGACTTTCATCTAAAAACAGAGCAGCACATGGCTGCTCTGTCTGAGTTCATAGAACAAGCTTAATACTTATTTTTCTAACTTACCCACAAAGCGGTAGCCTTCACCATGGATAGTGCTGATTAACTCTGGGCTATCAACATCTGATTCAAAATGCTTACGGATACGGCGAATAGTAACATCTACTGTGCGATCGTTTGGACGTAAGTCACGGCCAGTCATATGACGGATTAATTGCTCACGGGTAAAAATCTTACCTGGTGTGTCCAGCATTAAACGCAAAGCGCGATATTCACCTTTCGGCAGGCGACGGGCAACATTTTTTGGTGAAGTTAGGTTTCTGCTATTTTCATCTAACGTCCAGCCGTTAAATTTAACAACGCTCTTATGCTCTTCAACCACAGGTTGCGCTACAGTGCGGTTTAACAAATTGCGGGCACGGATAGTAAGTTCGCGTGGATTAAACGGCTTGGTTAAATAGTCATCCGCACCAATTTCAAGACCTAAAATACGATCAACTTCGCTGTCGCGGCCGGTTAGGAAAATTAAACCAATATTTTCTTTCTGGCGTAACTCTCTTGCCAAAATTAGGCCATTTTTGCCTGGCAAGTTAATATCCATTACCACCAGGCTTACCTTGTTGTCGGTAAGTTTTTGATTCATCTCTTCGCCATTTATTGCTTCGATGACATCATACCCTTCACCTTGAAACAGGCTTACGAGGTTTAAGCGGGTTACTTCTTCGTCTTCAACGATAAGAATCACAGGTGTTTGCATTGGATTTGTACCTTGTGTAAATTCTGTTAAGTTAATGGCTGGAATATGTTTTCTATATATGACGATCAATTGTCAAATAATACGCAATTATAACCATCAGTCCAATTGTTAACAAGTTTTTTGTTAACAATTGGACTATCCAAAGGGTGTATTAAACAAGGTTTGTTATTTTTCTCTTGCTAAGTCTATGATTTTTATGTTTTGTTTTCGATTGTAATCACTGGGAAGTCTATTTTAATTCGAACGCCCTGACCTAAAGTACTATCTAATAGAATTTTCCCGTTTAGTGCTTGTGTCACAAGGTTGTAGACCAAATGCATACCAAGACCGCTACCTCCTTCACCACGTTTAGTGGTGACAAAGGGATCAAAAATACGTTTTTTGATTGACTCGGGTACACCTGCACCATTATCAGTGTAAATTAACTCACAATTGTTGTTACCCACTACTACATCAATATTGATTATGCCTTGCTCAATATACTCGAAGGCATGTATTAGGCTGTTCATAATTAGATTAATTAAAATCTGGTTTATTGGCCCGGGTTTACTATCCAATTCAAGTTGCGCAGGACAATTGACAATAACTTGATGTTGGGTTTTTTTAAGATTTGGTCGAAGTGATAAAAGAACTTCGTTTATAAGCTGTAGCATATTAAACTGACGACGGTTGTCATTAGATTGGTCGACAGCAACGCGTTTAAAGCTAGATATCAGGCTGGCTGCGCGTTCCATATTGCGATAAATAATGCCTAAATTTTCTTTACTTTCCGATAGGAATTTAGCCAATTGTGAAGAAGTTAGTTTCTTTTCATCAAAGGCCTTTTGAATATCAGTAAGCTTGTCTTGTAACAAGGTTGATGCGGTAACACCTAAACCAATAGGGGTATTAACTTCATGTGCCACGCCAGCAACCATTTGGCCGAGACTAGCCATTTTTTCAGTTTCGACAATCTGATTCTGGTATTGGTGTAAGGTGGCCAAGGTGTTGAGTAATTCCTGATTAGATGTTTTTAATGCATCTGTACGTTGTTCTATTTTTTGCTCCAAACTTTGCGTTAACTGGCGATTTTCTTGCTCAGCAAGTTGTAATTTACTGATTTGCTGCTCAATTCTATCCAGCATCGTATTAAATGCCCGACCCAGCATATTGTATTCTTTGATTGGGGTTATTGGGGCTCGAATTTGGTAGTTTTTTTCTTTAGATACTTTTTGCATTACGTTTAGCAATGATTCAATCGGGGTGGTAAAACGTTGTTGTAGCTTCGCACTAACAAACAGCGCACTGCCCAGTGCTACGAGCGCAATAATGATGTCTAACAGAATTCTTGCCTGTATATAGTCATTTAACTCCTCCTGGCTCGCTCTAACGTATACATATCCTATGGTGCTGTCGCCATCAACTATTGGTTTGGTTAGCTCAATATAGTTATCGCTGACATAAGGTTTCAGAAACTGCTTTACTCTGGCGAACTGCACGGGGAATGGACCAACACCCTCATGATTGTAGATGGCGAAGAGGCGAAGCTCGTCAGAGTCAGGTTGCTGCTTATAAATGTGGATATTGTGCAGTATATGCACAGCTTTAAAGGAGTTTAGCCGGTTATCTTCTGTGTCGGCATCATCTTGCAAAATACTGTCTTTTGCATTGAATGCGATAATGCTGACATAGCCTTCAAGCTGCGCAACTAATTTCTTTTGCTGTAACTTCACATCCTGTGTGGTTGATATCAACATCGCAAGGCACAATGTCAGACTACAGATAAGCATAATCACCCAGATCAGTGCACTTTTAATGGAAGTGGTTTTATCTATTGCGATCATTCAGTTATCTCAATCACTTTTATAGCCAATGCCATTTGGCAACCTGTATTGATGTTATGCATATTCATGAAAATTAGCAAACAGCACTGGTAAATTTACTAAAGCCGATTATAGTTGAAACACTTGTTATACATGGAACGGATTATGAGTCTGTGGGAAAGTTATAAAACGAGTATTTTTCTTTGTCATCAAGCGCTAAATTGCGATATGGATTTTGCAATTATCAGCGCACAAAACCCCGCTGGTGTTACTGAGCATCCCTACCTTAATTTACGTCGAGATAAAGAATTACAAGCATATCTGAACCAGCAGCGGCTACCTCACCGCTCGGTTATTGGCAGTGCACCTGATCGCAGTTTCGAAGAAAAGAGTTGGATTGTGCTGTGTGATAAAGGTAACGCCATTGCACTAGCGAGACAATTTGAACAGAATGCGATTTATTGGGTAGAACAGGGTGAGTTGTTTTTAGTGCCTGTACTGCTCTCATTTGGTGAGGAGAAATTAGGACGTTTTACCGAGCGCGTGATATTGCTACCTGATTAATTTTTCCGCTGCAATATATCTAAAATCCCTTGCAAGTTGTTGCCATAAATTACCTCCATCTGACGCTTTGTCATATTCCAACGTACTTTTTCGGCTTCCGTTGTTGGTTGCTTTAACAGTGCATTAAAATCACTGGCGCAGATACAAACAATAGCTGGCGCTGACATTTCTGCAAATTGCGCCGAACGATATAAAAGATGCGGGCAGGCTTTGGCGCGTTTTGGGTGCTGAATACACTGCGAACTTTCAGCCGCTGTTGCCGGTGTTAACCACAGTAACAGAAACAGAGCTGAAAGTGCGCGCATAGGGTTTCCTTAGTTTTTTTGGCTCGCCCGGTAAATAATGAAGCCGTTTGCTTTAGCTTTAATACTAACCTGTTTAAAGGATTGCTGTAACAACTCCATGTACGCTAAATGACTATTGGCGACAATGGTAAGGCTACCGTTGTTACTCAAACGAACAGCACTTTGTGCAATAAAAGTTTCTACAATACTGTAGTCAGTTTTAATCCCGGTGTGAAATGGTGGATTACTAATAATACAATCAAATTGTTTGGGATTGTCCGGTAAACCATCTGCTGCTATTACCTGTGCGCTAAGGTTATTTGCAGCGAGTGTCATTTGCGTGGCGCTAACGGCCAGACTGCTAATGTCAGAGCTAAATAGCTCAATTTTAGGATGTTTGCGTTTAAGAACGGCGCCTATAACACCGCAACCACAGGCAAAATCTAATACTTTGCCTTCGGTGATGTTTGGCAAGTTATCCAGTAGCAATGCCGTACCAACATCTAACTTGCCATGATTAAACACGCCCGGTAAAGAATACAGTGTTAACGTTTCGCCTGCGGCGTTAATGGTAAAACTTAACGCTTTAGTCGCAGTTAATTGCTGAAAGTCGCCATGCAGCGAAAACCATAAGCAATGCTTGGCATTGTCCAGTTTGTTGGCGTTTAAGCCCAGTTTTTGCGCATGGCTGCTTAGGCTCTTAATGCCGCCTTTGTTATCACCTGTGACAAATACGTCGGTACTGCTGGAAATAACAGATTTTAGCTGCGCAAGGGTAAAGGCAAGCTGCTCTTTACTTTTAGGATAAAAAATAACCACTGTGTCAAATGCGGTAGTAAAGTTAGGGCTTACTTCAGTATGCAATGTTACGCCAGGGTGCAACCAACACGCTGCTACGGCGGCGTCCGTGCTGTAGCAACTTAGCGTGAGTTCAGGCGCAACATGCAGTATTTCAGCTGCCAGGCTATCAGCCATAGGCTCGACGATTAATACCTTGCTGCGCAGATCCTTGATGTTACGTAATACCAGTTGACTGGCTGTTGCTAGCATTTAGCTTTCCTTTATAAACATCAGATCCCACACACCATGGCCCAAACGTTGGCCACGTTGTTCGAATTTCGTTAATGGTCGATGCTCTGGCCGCGCGACATAACTATTATCAGCAGACATATTGGCAAAACCGCTAGCACCTTGCATAACTTCCAGCATATGTTCTGCATAATTTTCCCAGTCTGTGGCCATATGAAATACGCCGCCAGGCTTAAGTTTTCGGCGCAAAAGCTGCACAAATTCAGCTTGTACAATGCGTCTTTTATGGTGGCGTTTTTTGTGCCATGGATCAGGGAAAAACAACTGCACGGTATCAAGGCTATTGTCTGCAATTGTATGCTCTAAGATTTCAACTGCATCGTGTTCAAACACTTTCAGGTTTTTGACCTGCTGGTTAACTGCGTCAGACAGGCAAGCGCCTACACCAGGCCTATGTACTTCTATACCGATGAAATCTTTCTCGGGGGCTGCTTTGGCCATTTCGACCAGCGATTTACCCATGCCGAAACCAATTTCCAACACTTTTTCATTACTGCGGCCAAATACGCTATCCAGCGCCAGAGGGTTAGCTTGATATGTTAAACCATAGTCTTGCCAGTAAGTGTCAAGCGCATGTTGCTGCCCTTTAGTTAACCTGCCTTCACGCAGTACAAAGGAGCGTATTTTTCGCATATAAGTATTATTGTTCTCAGCTTGTTCGCCTTGCTGCTCGGTACCGTCAGTCATCAGTTGCTCCGATATTCGTTTATGATGCGTATTATCCTTGTATTAGCCGCATTGCTCAACTGCGTTTGTAGTTGGCAAGCAATTCTGTGCTGCTTATACTGCGCGCATTGTTTAATTTTGGGGCCGTTATGTTGCAGCAGAAAGATGCAGTTTGGTTTTCAAATCAGTTGGTTAGCTGGTATCAGCAGCATGGCCGTAAAACATTACCATGGCAGCTGGATAAAAGTGCTTATAAAACCTGGCTTAGTGAAGTTATGTTACAGCAGACGCAGGTTGCAACGGTTATTCCGTATTTTGAGCGCTTTATGAGTCGTTTTCCTAATATCAATGCATTAGCCCAAGCGCCGCTGGATGAAGTGTTGCATATGTGGACAGGTCTTGGCTATTACGCCAGGGCCCGAAATTTACACAAAGCGGCTCAAACGATAGTGGCGCAACACAACGGCGAGTTTCCAAGCAGTTTTGACCAGGTTTTGGCATTGCCGGGTATAGGGCGCTCGACAGCCGGTGCCGTATTGTCATTGGCTTTGGGGCAGCATTACCCAATTCTGGATGGTAATTGTAAGCGTGTGTTAGCCAGGTTTGCTGCAATTGACGGTTGGCCGGGAGAAAAAGCAGTAGAGCAACAGTTATGGCAACTAGCAGAGCAATTAACGCCTGACAAAACCGTAGCCGAGTTTAATCAGGCGATGATGGATTTGGGTGCAAGTTTGTGTAGTCGCAGCAAACCAAACTGTGTGGAGTGCCCGCTTAAACTTCGATGTAAGGCCGCACTGCAAGGTGATCAAACCCTGTACCCAGGCAAAAAAGCTAAAAAGGCTTTACCTGAAAAACAGAGTTTTTGGTTGTTATTGCAATATGATAATAAAGTGCAATTAGTGCAACGTCCCGCTGTTGGTTTATGGGGTGGCTTGTATGGTTTTATTGAATTTAATACATCAGATGAACGAGAAAGCTATATTCATCAGCTTATTCAGCAACACGCGTTAGCTATCAATACAAAAGAAGAGCTTGCCGGTTTTCGCCATACGTTTAGCCATTTTCATTTATGGATCCAACCTCTTTGGCTATCACTGAAAACGATGCCCCTAGCAGTACAGGAGCAATCGGCAGCAACTTGGTTTACAATAGACCGCATTCCTGAGGTTGGCTTGTCGGCGCCGGCAAAACACCTGTTTCAACAACTCATTCGCACAGCCCCAATGCATAAGGACAATTCAGTATGAGCCGTACTATATTTTGTGAGTACTTAAAGAAAGACGCCCCCGGTTTGGATTTTCAACTGTACCCTGGTGATTTGGGTAAGAAAATTTTCAATAGTATTAGTAAAGAAGCTTTCGCCCTTTGGCAGGCAAAACAGATTATGCTGATTAATGAAAAAAAACTTAATATGATGAATTCTGAACACCGGCAGTTTTTAGAAACTCAGATGGAAGCCTTTCTGTTTAAGGGTGAAGACGTTGAGATAGAAGGTTACAAACCAGTAGAAAAGTAAGCTGATATAGTTACTTTACTAGCTAACCAGCTTTACCAGCGCTATAATTCGGATTAGAAAATTTAATAACTAATGAGATGTTATGGCGCGTCGTTTGCCCCCGTTAAATGCCTTAAAAGCGTTTGAAACTGCCGCCCGGCATTTAAGTTTTACTAAGGCGGCGGAAGAGATGTATGTCACTCAAGCCGCAATTAGTCATCAAATAAAAGCGCTGGAAGATCATCTTGGGCTAAAACTATTTATGCGTAAAAACCGCTCTTTACTGTTAACGGAAGAAGGGCAGAGTTACTTCCTTGATATTAAAGAAATATTTTTACAGCTGCATGAATCTACAGAAAAGCTGTTGGCACGCGGTGCTAAAGGATCACTTACTGTAAGTTTACAGCCTAGTTTTGCTATTCAATGGTTAGTCCCAAGGTTAAACCAATTTAGTGAACAGCATCCTGACATTGATGTACGGATAAAAGCAGTAGATCTGGATGAAGGTTCGCTTACCGATGATGTTGATGTGGCAATTTATTACGGGCGCGGCACCTGGCGAAATTTACATGCGGATAAACTGCACACAGAATATCTGTTACCTGTTTGCTCACCGCTATTATTAAACAGCAGTAAGCCATTGGCTGAGCCGACAGACTTGCAATATCACAATTTGCTGCACGATGGTTCTCGTCGTGCCTGGAAAGCGTGGTTTACCACGCAAAACTTTAAGCATTTTAATGTTAATCAAGGGCCTATTTTCAGCCACTCATCGATGGTGTTACAAGCCGCTATTCATGGGCAGGGGGTAGCGCTTGCCCACAATGTTCTGGCCAGGCCTGATATAAACTCCGGGCGGTTAATTGTGCCGTTTAACCATGTACTGATTTCTAAAGATGCCTATTACTTAGTTTGTCGGGAAAGCCAGACAGAGCTTGGCAAGATCACCGCCTTTAAACAATGGATGATGTCGATGGTTGAGGCAGAGCAGGCAGCGTTTGCCGAGCAGCAATTCACAAATGCGGTTGCCCTTGACTGAGTTTATTATTGATAAAGCGCTAGCGCCCAAAGCTTGCTTGCTACTTTCACATGGTGCCGGTGCAGGCGCAAACAGTGAATTTATGCAGCAGCTTGCCAAGCAGCTTACGTTGAACAATATAGAGGTATGGCGCTTTAACTTTACCTACATGCAGCGTTTTATTTTGTCAGGTAAACGCAGTTTACCTGACAAAATACCGCAATTATTGCAGCAGTTTTGTGCAGCAATTGATTGTTGCGACACATCGTTGCCTAAATTTGTGGCGGGAAAGTCGATGGGGGGCCGCGTTGCTAGTATGCTACCGGCAGATATAAACATCTTGGCGGCATTTGCATTTGGTTATCCATTTCACCCGCCTAAGAAGCAAAGCTGGCGCACTGAACATTTTAACCAACTGCCGCGGCCGTTATTTATTATGCAAGGTGAGCGCGATGCTTTTGGTAATAGTGATGAGCTAGCAGATAAGCAATGGCCAGGCGTAACCCTGCATTGGCTAAATGATGGTGATCATGATTTTAAACCCAGTGTAAAAACCGGGCTAACACAAGCCGAGTTGATTGCGCAGACGGCACAATTTTGTAGCAGGATGATTGATGAAATACTTTTGGCCGTTAAGTAATAGTATTACTGCATTGTATGGTGCCGCCGTTGTTGGCCTTAGTGCTGTACTCATGCATCTTTGGCAAGCAGCTTTGAGTGACATTAATACGGCACGGGTTATTAGTGCTTTAGCAATATTTGCATTTCATACGTTAGCGTTAATGGCGCTAGGACAACAACGCCGGGACGCTAAACTGACTAAATTAGTTGCCCTGTTGTGGCATCTTGGTTTGTGGTGTTTTGTTTGGACTATACTGGCGGGTGTATTTTCCCTGCTGTTTTATTATGCACAACTGGCTCCGATTGGCGGTCAGTTACTTATAGCTGCCTGGTTACTATTTGCCGTTACAGCCTGGCAGCGGAGTTAACATGAAACAATTATTATTATACTGTCGTGCAGGTTTTGAAAAAGAATGCGCGGCTGAAATTCAGCACCAGGCCGGGCAGTACGATGTGTTCGGGTTTTGTAAGCTAAGTGCCAACAGCGCTTTTGTGGTCTTTGAAGCATATGATGCCGACAGCCTTGCACAGTTTTATCGTGACTTTCCGTTTGAGCAGTTTATTTTTATCCGCCAGTGGAGTCTGTTACAGGCGGAACTGCTGGAACTGCCGCCAGCTGACCGCATTGCGCCTGTAATTGAGGCGGTATTGGCTGCAGAGCTTAGTGGTTGCGGCGAGTTAAGGGTTGAGTATCCGGAAACCAATGACGGTAAAACACTGTCGACGCTGGCACGCAAACTTACTGTGCCGCTGCGTCAGGCACTGCGCCAGGCTGGTGTTATGTTGGCAAAAGAGCAAAAGCGCGCCCCGGTACTGCATGTATTTTTACTGACCGGCCAGCAGGGGTATGTCGGTTTGTCATATCCGGAGAATAACAGCCCACTGGAAAACGGCATTATGCGGCTTAAATTCCCCAACGAAGCCCCTAGTCGCAGTACGTTAAAGTTGGAGGAAGCCTTTTTACAGTTTATTCCGAAACACGAATGGGATAAACGCTTAGGTGGCGGGTTAAATGCGGTAGATTTAGGTTCGAGCCCCGGCGGCTGGACTTATCAGCTGGTTAAACGCAGTATGATGGTTACTGCCATTGATAACGGCCCTATGGCAGAGTCGCTAATGGAAACCGGCCAGGTTAAGCATTTAACGGTAGATGGTTTTAAGTTTGAACCACAAAAGAAAAATGTGTACTGGGTGGTTTGCGACATGATAGAGCAGCCACAGCGGGTTGCTGAGCGGATGGGCGATTGGTTAATTAACGGCTGGTGTCAGGAAGCCATGTTTAATTTAAAGTTGCCGATGAAAAAACGCTATGAAACAGTAACAGAAATTTTAGCGCAACTTGAACAACGCCTCTTTGAGGCCGGCATTAAATACCGGCTACAGGTAAAGCATTTGTACCATGACCGTGAAGAGGTTACGGTACATGTGCAAAATTTAGTCTTAAAATTCTGATATGTAGTTTGATGACTCAGTGCTGATTAATCAGCGCTGAGTTCAAGTTTTACCCACACCAACCGGTGATCTGAGCTAGCACCGCGCGAACCCACAAGTGGGTATAAAGGATCTGCTTTTACCGGCCAGAACACACCACTGTCTTTAAGCGTGATGCCTGCTTTTGACGGCAGCACGTAATCGGCCCGCATACGCCAGCCGGCGGTATGATGTGCTGCGTTGGGATTATCCGGGGTGTGTTCGGCACTGCCTTTGCTTTGAGGCGGTTGGCTGTTATTTATACGGGGATGGTTGTACAGCGTTATAATCGCTGCATGTATCGCATCGCCCTCTCCATCAACAGATGAATTTTGATCCCCCATTAACACAAAACGTGCTGTGTTATCTAAGCCACCTTTAACGCCGTTATCGTCATAAATGTATGCGCTGTGAGCGGGGGTAAGATAATCGACCCAAAAACGAATTTCATCGTGATTGCGAATGCCATTGCGGTTTTCAGGCCCGTCAAACACCGGTGGAGTAGGGTGGCTTACCAATACATGCACCGTTTTACCGTTAATATTTAAAGGCACATCCCAATGGCTTTTCGATGATAACGGAAATTCAGCCCAAGCCTCGCTACTGTACCAAGCACTGCCATCGGCTTTTTTAGTCGGCATAAAGCCTGGCATATCTTTCCATTTAAAATGCTGGAAGGTGCGCACCTTAGCGTTATCTATCGGGTATTTAGACAGCAGTACCATGCCATATTGCCCCGGATAAAATCCAAAGCCCCAGGCATCTGCGCCAATGCCGGTTATTTGGCCGTCATTGTCCAGATCATAGGGGCTTGGTTGGCCGGTATTAACTGTACTGTAATAAAAATAGGGATAATCGATAGCTGGCGCGGTACCTTGTCGTTTATTCAGATAATTACGAATAAACGCTTTTATGCCATGCTCCGGGTTTGCAATGTAATCAAACTCGTTGAGTAGTAGCACGTCTGGTTGCGCTATTTGAATAATGTGCGCAATGTTTTTAATTTGTGGCTGTTCGTCATTTCGAAGCAAGGACGGCAGCACGGTACCATCACCGAGTTTACCCTGAGGCAAATAGTTTTGTGCTTCCATACTGACGTTAAACGTAGCAAAGGTAACTTCAGTGGCACTCATATCTGATGCGGCTCCAAGGCTGAGTATAGAGCTAAGAAAAAGTGTATTGGAAAATTTAGTCATTAATCGAGAACTTATAAACCATATGGGTGTATAGCATAAAGCCCGCAACAGACAAAAACCAGCGTATGTCTGCAAATGCAGTAAAAGTCATTTTTTAGTCAATTTTAAGCGACATAGTGCGCAACTCTGACCAGCTATGTTACACTTGTATGGCAATCGCCTAAGACAATGAGAGGAACAAAAAGTTCCCACAAATCGGATTGGCGTAAGAAAAATGTAATATGGTTTCGTTACCATTATCTCCCAAATTGAACGCAACATTTGTTTTCAAGTGGATTTAGATAAATACCTACAACTACCAGGTGAAATACGATATGAAAATTAAAAATATAGCTTTAGCGGTAACGCTCGCACTTGGCGTTAGCAATATCGCTTTTGCACAGGAAACCTCATCAGCTGTTCGTGGTGTTGTCACTACTGAAGCCGGTACTACGGTTTCTAATGCAACTGTTACTGTTACTGATAAACGTAATGGTACAGTTAGAACGTTAACAACTAACGATTCAGGTACGTTTTCTGCACGCGGTTTACAAGTTGGTGGTCCATACTTATTAAGCGTGGTCGGTCCTGAAGGTCGCATCGAAACTATAGATAACGTTTTTCTGAATTTAGGTGAAACTCAAAACCTGAATGTTGTTATCCAAAAAGAAGCTATTGAACGCATTGCAGTTACTGGCTCATTAATGACTAACTCTGCTTATGGCAGTAAAAGCCCGGTAGCTAATTTTGGTTTGGAAGATTTGCAAACCATACCTTCAATTAATCGTGATATTACAGATATCGTAGCTGCTGACCCTCGTATATATGTTGATGCTGGTTTTGCTCGTGGTATTCAATGTAACGGTGCCAGCCCGCGCTTTAACAGCTTGACTGTTGATGGCGTTAAAATGAATGACAACTTCGGCTTGAATAACAATGGTTACCCAACCGAACGTATGCCATTTTCATACGATGCGCTCCAACAAGTTTCTGTAGAATTCGCGCCGTTTGATGTTAAATATGGCGGTTTTACTGCTTGTAATATTAACGCTGTGACAAAATCAGGTGAGAACGAATTTAAAGGTTCTTTCTTCTATGATTACTCAAACCAATCTTTAGTTGGTGATAAATTAGAAGGTGAAAACGTACCTCAGGATGATTTCAGTGAGAAGCGCTTTGGCCTGAATATGGGTGGCGCTTTAGTACAAGATAAATTGTTTTGGTTTGCAGCTTACGAAAAATATGAAGGCGCTGATACCTTCACGCGTGGCCCTGAGGATACGCCAGCTGGTACACAAGTTGAAGGTTTAACTCAGGCGAATTTAGATCGTATAGCACAAATTGCGCGTGATGTTTATGGATACGAGGTTGGCGCACCTATTGGTTCATCTCCTGTTGAAGATGAAAAATTATTAGTTAAGTTAGATTGGTATATAAATGATGCGCATCGCGCGGCATTTACTTACAACTATAATGATGGTGGCTCGGTAAGAGAATCTGACCCTGCAGCATTTAACTATGAATTTTCAGACCACTACTATGATCGTGGTGCCCAGTTTGAGTCATACGTTGCACAATTGTTTTCTGACTGGACTGATGAGTTTTCTACTGAAGTACGTCTTGGTTACTCAGAGTTAGATAACCGTCAAGTTAACATTGGCCCAGGTGGTATGGGCGAAGTTCAGGTAAGAGCAAGTAGCAGCCCACGTTCAACGGTATTTATGGGTGTGGACGATTCACGTCAGTCAAACAAATTAAACTATGACACTACTTTCCTGAAGCTTGCGGGTACCTATTCTTTAGGTGATCACTTGATCAATGCGGGTTACGAATTTGAAGAGTACAATGTATTTAACTTGTTCGTCCAGCATACAATCGGTGAGTACCGGTTCTATTCAATTGATGCTTTTGAAGCAGGTACACCTAACGAAATTTATTACGGAAGTGGTGCTGGCACAAACGACCCTAGTGATGCTGCGGCTAACTTTGGTTATGCAATTCACACGTTATATGCACAAGATGAATACTACATCTATGATTATGACCTGACTGTTACTTACGGTCTGCGTTATGACTGGTACAGCAGTAGCGATACACCTCGCGTAAACGATAACTTTGTTGAGCGTTATGGTTTTGCTAACGATGCAACTTTTGATGGCGAGGGTCTAATACAACCTCGTTTAGGTATTAACTGGAACTACAGTGATCAACTGGAAATTCGCGGTGGTGTTGGTTTGTACTCGGGTGGTAACCCCAATGTATGGCTAGCAAACGGTTATCAAAGTGATGGTGTTACACAAATTCAAATCACTGACCGTTCACCTGGCATCAATTTATTTGATGTACCATTAAGCGGTGCTGGAAACCCATTATTTGATATTCCACAGTCTTACTTTGACCAAGTTACAAATGCTACTGGTGATAGCGCGGTTAACGCTGTAGATCCAAACTTTAAGTTACCTGAAGAATGGAAGTATGCTTTAGGTGCTACTTATACCTTCGATGAAGGTTATGTGGTTATGGCGGATCTGATGTATACCGTGTCTAAAAATCAATCTATCGTACGTGACTTGGCACTAGTTCAATCGGGTACTTTGTTCGATGGCCGGCCGGTATATAAAAGTATCGAAGGTAATCGTGAAGGTGATTACATGTTAACCAATGCTAGCTCGGATGCTAAGCAGTTTTCATTTAGCACTTCTGTTAGCAAAGATTTTGATTTTGGTCTGAATATGTCATTTGCATATGCTTATATTCAAGCTGAAGATTCAAACCCAATGACAAGCTCTGTAGCTGGATCAAACTTTGGTAACTACGCACGTACTGACTTCAACAATCCAATGCCAGCAACATCAAATTATGAAACGCCGCATCGCTTTACATTCAGAGCAAGTTATAAGCACGATTTTGTTGATGGGTACACAACAACATTCAGCTTGTTAGGTTCTCACAACAAAGGTCGTCCTTACAGCTATACCTTTGATAGCGAAATCGCAGGAGATACATCGTCAGGGCGTCAACTATTGTATGTACCAACTGGTATGGATGATCCAAACGTTGTTTGGGGTGGTGTAACTGACAGAGATGGTGTTTACACGGCGTTTGATACTGAAGGCTTCTTTAATTATTTAAATGAACATGGTTTAAATAAATTTTCTGGTGGCATTGCAGGTCGTAACGAGTTTTACAGCGATTGGTGGACTAAAGTTGACTTGCGCATTCAACAAGAATTACCTGGTTTCATGAACGGTCATAAAGTGAAGGCGTTCTTTGTTATTGATAACCTAACCAACTTTTTAAATGATGATTGGGGTGTATTATACGAAGCGACGTTCCCACAAACAGCAGCGGTAGTTGATGCAGCTGTAAATGCACAGGGTCAATATGTGTTCAACGAATTTACTAATCAGAATCCACAAGGCCGTGTAGCAACGCCTTCACTGTGGCGCATGACAGTAGGTATTGAATACAAGTTCTAATGCTTGAACCTGTAACATAAATTAAATGCCCGCAATATGCGGGCATTTTTTTATTTCTTAATTAGCCTTTTTTAGCGATAATTGCCGGCTAATTTTATAAAAATGAAGGTTGAAGTGGGAAAAAATACCATTATTGCCATTGCCGGCGCGTCTGCATCAGGTAAAAGCCTTTTTGCTTCAACTGTTTACCAGGAGTTGGTTGCAGAGTTAGGTGGTGAGAGAATTGCGATTTTGTCTGAAGATGCTTACTATCGCGATCAAAGCCATTTATCGTTTGAGCAGCGTACTTTAACCAATTATGACCACCCCGCAGCATTTGAACATGAATTGCTGGCAACACATTTGCGTGCGCTGCGCAGTGGTAAAGCCATACAAATGCCTCAATACAGCTACAAAATACATACCCGTATTGATGAAACGATAACCGTACAGCCGGCTAAAGTGATTCTGGTTGAAGGGATTTTATTGCTTACCGATGAAAAGCTACGTGATCAGTTTGATATCACCGTATTTATGGATACCCCTCTGGATGTATGCTTATTGCGGCGGATTAAACGTGACTTAGAAGATCGAGGCCGAAGCCTTAGCTCTGTAACTGAACAATACGAAAACTCGGTACGGCCGGCATTTTTTGAATTTATCGCCCCGTCTAAGCAATATGCCGATTTGGTGGTGACCCGTGGCGGTAAAAACCAGATTGCGATCGATATAATAAAAGCAAAAATTCGCCAGTTACTGGCGGAATAACAATAATCAGGGAATAACGTATGATGGGATTAGTGGGCATTTTCGCCCTGTTACTTGTGGCTTATGCCGCTTCAGCCAATCGCAGCCGTATAAACTGGCGTACTGTAGGAGGCGCTTTTGCTATTCAGTTAGCCATAGGAGCTTTTGTTCTGTATGTGCCAGTTGGTCAAGAAGTGCTATACAGCATTTCAACTTTTGTTGCGGATATCATTAGTTACGCTACTTCAGGTATTGAGTTCCTTTTTGGTGATATTGGACGAAAATCTCAGGGGTTCATTTTTGCCATTCACGTTTTAACAATTATCATTTTCTTCTCGTCGTTAATTGCCGTGCTGTATCACATTGGTGTGATGACGTGGGTTATTCGTATTATCGGCGGCGGCTTGCAAAAACTATTAGGAACTAGCCGTCCGGAGTCTATGTCTGCTGCGGCAAATATTTTTGTTGGTCAGACTGAAGCGCCATTAATAGTGCGCCCTTTTATTCCTACGATGACACGCTCGGAGCTTTTTGCGGTAATGGTAGGCGGTTTAGCCTCTGTTGCCGGCTCAGTTCTGGCAGGATATGCCGGTTTAGGCATAGAGTTAAAATACTTAATTGCAGCAAGTTTTATGGCAGCGCCTGGTGGCTTCTTAATGGCGAAAATGATTTTGCCTGAAACTGAACAGCCCAAAAATGAGTTAAATGAAATTAAAACAGAAACAGAGCATACCAATCTGATTGATGCTGCTGCGGCCGGTGCTTCAAGCGGTATGCAGTTGGCGTTAAATGTAGGCGCTATGTTGCTGGCCTTTGTTGGTTTAATTGCACTGGTTAATGGTGCCATTGGTGGCATTGCGGGCTGGTTTGGTTATGAGGGTTTAACGCTACAGGTCATCTTTGGTTACGTATTCCAACCGTTGGCTTTTATTTTGGGGGTATCCTGGGATGAAGCGCGTATGGCAGGTAGTTTTATTGGCCAGAAGTTGGTTATTAATGAATTTGTCGCATACCTCGACTTTGTGCAGGTGAAAGAGCAGTTAAGCGCGCATACCCAGGTAATCGTTACGATTGCGTTGTGTGGCTTCGCCAACTTTTCTTCTATTGCCATTTTATTAGGTGGTTTGGGCGGTATGGCACCAAGTCGCCGGGCTGATATTGCTGAGCTGGGTTTAAAAGCTTTGCTAGCGGCAACATTAGCTAACTTAATGAGCGCTGCTATAGCAGGGTTCTTTTTTTCTTTAGGCTAAAAAACAGGTCTTTTATATGACACAGCAAGTTCCAACGTTAGATATAAGACGGTTTGCCACCGACAAAGATAACTTTGTTGCCGAAATTGGCAAGGCCTACACTGAGTTTGGATTCTGCGGCATTAGCGGCCATGGCATTCCTGACGAAGTGGTAGATAATACATACAAAGCAATTAAGCAGTTTTTTGCTTTACCCAATGAAGTAAAAGCGCAGTACTTCAAGCCTGGTCAGGGCGGTGCTCGCGGTTATACTGCCGTTGGTGTTGAAAAAGCGAAAGACTCAAATCATCCGGATCTTAAAGAGTTCTGGCATGTTGGTCGGGAGTTGGATGGGCCTGCGCCACATCCAAGTTTATATCCTAATGTTTGGCCAACCGAGGTTGCAGGTTTTAAGCAGGCAACTTATGCGTTGTTTACCGAACTTGAAAAGCTGGGAAATACCGTGCTAGAAGCATTAGCGCTATTTCTTGGCCAAGAGCAAGGTTACTTCGCTGATAAAGTGAATTACGGTAACTCCATTTTACGACCCATTCACTATCCACCAATTAAAGATACTTCTACGCAGTCGATTCGCGCTGGACAGCATGAAGATATAAACCTGATTACATTATTGGTTGGTTCCAATGAAGCCGGTTTGGAAATTTTGCGTCGCGATGGCAGTTGGTTACCAGTCACAACAATTGAAGGCACTATTGTGGTGAATATTGGCGATATGCTGCAACGACTGACCAATCATGTGCTGCCATCGACAACACATCGCGTAGTAAACCCTGCGGGCGTTGCTGCTGGTGAGCCACGGTACTCTATTCCGTTTTTCATGCACCCAAACCCGGATTATGTTATTGAAACGCTCGAAAGCTGTATCAGCGACGAAAGACCTAATCGTTACCCTGAGCCAATTAACTCTAACGACTACCTAATGCAGCGGTTAGAAGAAATTGGTTTATTGAAAAAGGCCAAATACTAGGCTACATGCTTAGTATTTGCTCGAACGATATAAAACCAGTCAAAATGTGTATTTTCGCAGTTGACTGGTTTTTCAAAGTCGCTATACTGCACGCCATGTTAGGTGTTCTGCACAAAACATAACGCAGATGTGGTGGAATTGGTAGACACGCAAGCTTCAGGTGTTTGTGCCCACAAGGCGTGAGAGTTCGAGTCTCTCCATCTGCACCAAATTAACCGGCCTAGGCCGGTTTTTTGTTTCCTAGATTCACCGTTTTAGTTCGATTCGGCGAATAAAGTCTTCTACCAGCATGTCATACAGTTTGTTACCCAAAAACAAATCTTCTACGCCGTCATCGATATTCGGGTTGTCATTTACCTCTATAACATAAACATTGTCGCCATCTTGCTTTATATCTACACCATATAAACTATCGCCAATCGGTGCGCAGGCACGAATTGCTGCATCAAGAACATGCGCGGGAACCTCGTTGATAGCGCAGGTGCTAAAACCACCACTTTCAGTTTTTGCCTTACCGTGTTTATATATTTGCCAATGGTTGCGGGCCATAAAGTACTTACAAGCAAAAATAGCCATACCGTTTAGCACACCTATACGCCAGTCATATTCGGTAAAGGTGTAACGTTGTGCCAAAATAATTGCACTTTGTTCAAACAACACACTAAGTTGTGAGCGCAGTTCTGTTAAGGTTTTTACTTTAACTACACCGCGGGAAAAGCTGCCATCCGGTATCTTAAGTACCAGAGGTAAACCTAACGTATCAGCAGCACGCTCTAAATTATCCTCATCCTGTTTAAACAGCATAATACCATCTGGCATGGGAACATTATGTTGTTCAAACAAGGTTTGCAGATAGACTTTATTACCGCAGCGTAGAATGGAATTAGGATCATCTATTACTGCGAGCCCTTCGCGCTCTGCTTTCAATGCCATGTGAAAGGTGTGATGATTCACCCCGGTAGTCTCGCGAATAAATAGCCCGTCGAATTCTGCCAACCGATGAATGTCTTTTGCACCAATTTGTTCAGTATCCATTGCGGCTTTTTTAGCTGCTTTAGCAAACAGTTCAAGTGACTTTGGCGTACAGGGTGGGAATTTTTCTTTTGGATCAACTAATACCGCTAAATCATATTTGTACTTTCGATTTGTAGGTTCAACCCGCCAAATTTTATGGCTGTAACGCTCTAAGGTATTACCAAATAAGTTTTGTTCTTGCTCATTAAGCTTATGGACGCTACCAATTTTTAACGTTTTAACCTGCCAGTTCAATTTCTTTTGCAGTTCTACACGCAGTATAGGTACTGCAAATGCTTCAAACAAATAGCCCGCCACTTTTTTTAGTGCTTTATGTTCAGTTTCACCAAAGTAAATATTGAACGTAAGCTGGCTATTGGTTTCATCTATTAAGGCTTTATTTAGTTGAGTGAGAATGGTGCCAGGAATCTCTTCGGCTATATCTGCGATTTCATGGCGGTTAAATTTATTAAATGCTCGTACTGAGGGTACAACATGATGGCCTCTTGCTTCAGCAAGCAAAGAGCAGTAATAACCACTCCCTAGATATTGCGCTTGGCGACATAAATTAATAACTCGGGTACGTTGTTTGTTCTTAGCGGACCATTTCAAGTATGCTGGTAAAGTCATTACGCCGTCATATTGATGAAATGGAGCCCAATCCTGTGCTTTGTCGACGACGATTATCAGCTTGGCCATTGTTGCTCCTATAATTTTGCTAAAGCATGTCGTGGTGTGACAAAAAAAGACAGCAAAGAAATCTGCACTACAAAAGTTAAATTTCTTGTTGGCTTTTCATTTGTTTAGCTGTTGTTATCCTAAACTTAGTTAAAAATCAGCCAAAGGCAACCATGAGTACCGTTATGGCATTAGTTCCAGTAAATCTGGCTTCGTTTTCTATTAGACATGCAAACTTAGCTGACGCTTCGGCATTATTTGCCTTAGAGCATAAGTGTTTTACTACAGACCGCATAAGTTTGCGCAGCTTTAAACGTTTTATCACAGAAAAGCGTAGCGACTTAATGTTGGTTGAACGTGACGGTCAGCTAGCGGGTTACTTTTTGCTGCTTTATAGAAGAGGTACCAGCCTGGCAAGATTATATTCTCTTGCTGTTGACCCGTTGTTGCGTAAGCAGGGCTTAGCAGAATATCTTATGTTGCAGGCTGAACATGCTGCAACTGCAAGGCGTTGCGTTTTGTTAAGGTTAGAGGTACGTTTTGATAACGCAGCCGCTATTGGCTTGTATCATAAACTCAACTATCACGAATTCGCCGTAAAACATGACTTTTATGAAGATAATTCTGATGCAATCTGTATGCAAAAACGGATTATTCAATTTGATAGTGAGTCTGTTAGCCGGCAAGTACCTTATATAGCTCAAACGACGCCGTTTACCTGTGGGCCAGCTTGCCTGCTGATGGTATTTAACTACTTTAAACCTAATCAGTTTGACCCTGCCTCTTTGGAAATCGACATCTGGCGTGAGGCAACTACTATCTTTATGACATCAGGTCATGGCGGTTGTGGTCCAAGAGGTCTAGCTTTAGCTGCGCACCATCGTGGTTTTCAGGTTGAGATTTACCTCAATAAAGATGGTCCACTATTTACTGACACCGTGCGTAGTGAAGTAAAAAAAGCTGTGTTACAGCGTGTACACGATTCATATCGTTTGAAGGTTGAGCAAAGTGGTATTCCTTTACACCTTTCCGAACTGAGCATCAGTCAGATTAAGCAACTACTTGCAGAAGATGCTTTATTGGTTGTGTTAATTAGTACGTGGCAATTCGATAAGAGCAAGGCACCACATTGGGTTGTGGTTTGTGCGGTGGATGAGCATTTTGTTTATATTAACGACCCCGACACTGAAGACATTCCCTGGCTATCTTCTGCTGAGCGTCAATATATTCCGGTCGAGCATGCCGTGTTTATGAAAGCGTTCAGTTACGGTAAAAACCGGCTTAAGGCTGCGATAGTGGTCAAAGCAAGAGAAAAGTAATCAATATTGCCTGCTTTTTTGCCGTTTTGTGCAATTAATCAGCGAACAAGCTAAAAAGCTATGTTTTTATTAAATAACCCCTTGCACGAGTTTCAAAACGCCCTATAATGCGCGCCATGCCACGGGG
>NZ_JAPJDY010000007.1:125399-297155 GCF_030731985.1 Rheinheimera baltica | reverse complement strand
TAACTCACCCGAAGCACCCTTACTGCAGCACCCCGTGGCATGGCGCGCATTATAGGGCGTTTTGAAACTCGTGCAAGGGGTTATTTAATAAAAACATAGCTTTTTAGATCGTTCGCATAAAGTTTCAACGATAAGCGCTTTTTTAGTACATTTACTGCATAATAACTCAGCATTAAAGGAGATTATGATGATAAGAGCATATAAAGGTATCTCTCCCGCTTTGGGGAAAGGTACATATATAGATAGTTCGAGCGTACTGATAGGTGATGTAGTATTAGGTGATGATGTCAGTATCTGGCCTTTAGTGGCTGCTCGTGGCGATGTGAACTTTATTCGCATTGGCAACAGAACCAATATACAAGATGGTTCGATATTGCATTTATCTCGTTCCAGTAAAAGTAAACCTGAAGGTTCACCACTTATTATCGGTGACGATGTTACTGTCGGTCATAAAGTCATGCTGCACGGTTGTACGCTCGGAAATCGGATACTAGTTGGTATGGGCGCCATTGTTATGGATGACGTTATAGTAGAAGACGACGTTATTATTGGTGCCGGCAGTCTAGTACCACCAGGTAAACATCTGCAAAGTGGTTATTTGTATGTTGGCAGCCCGGTGAAACAAGCTCGCCCTCTTAATGCAGACGAAAAGTCGTTTCTTAAGGAATCAGCGGCTAACTATGTGCTGCTTAAAAACGACTATCTGGCACAGGATTAAAGCCAGATTTCACCAACACTATTATAAGCGTCGTTAGCAATGGCATGCTCGGCGCTATCTTCCCAGTTAAACGCATCAGCTTTTACCTGCTGCAAAAATTTATCACCAGATACATTCTGTGGCAAACGAATAAAGCAGTTCACTCTTAAGCCAGACACCAGGCAAGTAAATGCCACAGCCTGTTTAGCAACATCATAGTAAAAGTCACTATTAAAAATCAGCTGTTGGTTCATTTAAAGAGCTGTGCTTTTAATAAGGCCATCACTGGTTCTATATCAGGTCGTTTGCCTCGCCAGATGTAAAATGCTTCTGCTGCTTGCGACAATAACATACCCAAACCATCGGCTATATGTAATACACCTTGCGCTTGGGCCCATTGTAAAAAAGGAGTCGGTTCAGGGCCATACAGCATGTCATAGGCAAGTGTGCAATGTTGCATATGAACCGCACTGATTTGCGGGCGTTCACCACTCAAGCCAGATGACGTTGCATTTATGACTAACGCATATTGCAATGTAGCTATTTGCTCAAAACTGCATGCTTGCACTCTGGCATCAAAACTATTTGCTATAGCAATAGCTTTGCTTTCAGTGCGATTAGCCAATACTATTTTTGACACACCCGCATCAAGTAAAGGACCTATAACGCCTCGACTGGCACCACCTGCCCCGAGTAGAAGTAATGTGGCCCCCAATAGCTGAAAACCAAGCCGGTTCAAATCCGCGACTAAACCTATACCATCGGTATTATCCCCACATAAATTCCCGGACTTATCTATATAAAGAGTATTTACCGCGCCCGCTTGCTGCGCCCTGTCAGAAAGTATGTCAGCCAGCAGAAAAGCCTGCTCTTTAAACGGTACTGTGACATTTGCCCCCTTACCCCCCAACCCAACAAAGCGATGCCAACTGTCGGCAAAGCCATCTAGTGGTGCTAACATAGCCTCGTAAGTCAGCCGCTCTTCGCATTGCATAGCAAACTGAGAATGAATAAAAGGTGATTTCGATTGCCCTATAGGATTACCGAATACAGCATAATGGTCCAAAACAAATGTCCATAAAGAAGTTAGTAAAGATGATTTTTAATAAAACGACGGTAAATAGCAAGCCACATCCCACTCCTGAGCAAACTCCTTATATTATGATGGGTGGCGAAGACTGTGTAAGACGTTTAGCGAATCGCTTTTATGACATTATGCAAAGCGACCCACTAGCCAAAGAGCTGTATGCTATTCATCCGCTGCCACTGGATACTATCCGGCAAAAGTTTTTTGAATTCTTGTCAGGCTGGTTAGGTGGGCCAGCACTGTTTGAACAAAAATATGGACACCCGAGACTGCGCGCCAGGCATATGCCATTTACCGTTAACGAGCAGCTACGGGATCAGTGGATGCTATGTATGAATAAGGCGTTAGATGAGGTAGTAGAAGATAAGTTACTGCGAGAAGGCATTCGCCAGTCTATCGGTCAACTGGCGAGCCATATGATTAATTGCTAATCATTCAACTTTAACCAATCCTGTGGTTTAAGATAACGCTCGTATAGTATAGCTTCAGGGCTGTCTTGCTCTGGTTCAAAACCATATTGCCACCTAACCAGCGGCGGCATCGACATCAGTATTGATTCTGTTCTGCCGCCGCTTTGTAAGCCAAATAAAGTGCCACGGTCATACACCAGGTTAAACTCAACATAGCGCCCGCGCCGATAAAGCTGAAACTGACGTTCTTTGTCGCCATAAGGTGTCGCCTTACGCTTTTCTATTATCGGCAAGTAAGCAGGAATAAACGCTTCACCCACGGCCTGCATCAGTGCAAAACTTTGCTCAAAACCCGGAGCATTTAGGTCATCAAAAAATAATCCGCCGACACCACGGGTTTCGTTGCGATGCTTCAGGTAGAAGTATTCGTCGCACCATTTCTTATAGTCAGGATAATACTCAGAGCCAAAAGGATCGACTGCCGTTTTCGCAGTTTGGTGCCAGTGCACAACATCTTCTTCAAATGGATAATACGGCGTTAAGTCAAAGCCGCCCCCAAACCACCATACTGGTGTTTCACCGTCTTTTTCAGCGATAAAGAACCGCACATTTGCATGCGTAGTAGGCACATATGGATTATTAGGGTGAATGACCAAAGAAACACCGCAAGCATTAAAGCTTCGACCTGCAAGTTCAGGCCGGTGCGCCGTTGCAGACGCAGGCATATTGGCACCAAATACATGTGAGTAATTAACACCGGCTTGCTCGAATACCTTGCCAGCCGTTAACACGCGGCTCTTGCCGCCTCCGCCTTCAGGTCGCTGCCAGGCATCCTCAACAAACTGCGCAGCGCCATCAGCCTGCTCCAGTGTTTTACAAATAGCATCCTGCAATTGCTGCAAGAACTGCTGAACGGTGGCTAAATGGTCATGCGGTTGACTCTGTGTCACATTAACTCCTTACAATATCGCCGGTTAAGGCATTACGGATTTGGCTAGGCTGTGTCGCCCCCCCCAAATCGCCAGGCATAATAGCAGACAATTTTCCGGCCATTCTTTGCTCCAACTCAATACGGTCGGTTATAGCAGGTTGCCCGGATAAATTAGCACTGGTTGAGACAACAGGTTTGCCATAAGCAATACACATTTGTTGTACTACAGGATGCCCACTTACCCGCACAGCAACAGAGTTAAAATTTCCAGTTATCCACTTAGGGGCCGTTTTACTTGCAGGCAGTACCCAGCTAACATGGCCTGGCCAACTTGAAAATATCTGGTACCGCTTCTCTGAAGGAATCGCGTTGTCATCCACATAGGGCAAAAGCTGAGAATAATTGGCTGCAATTAAAATTAGTCCCTTGTCAACCGGCCGCTGTTTGATTGCCAATAATGCCATTACCGCAGCTTCGTTGTCTGGATCGCAGCCTAGGCCATACACGGCTTCTGTAGGGTAAGCGATGACTTCACCATTATTTAATGCTTGTAAAACGGATTCAAGTTTTGTCATGGACTTAGTTTACCTTGGCAAATTTAACGAAAAACACAGTTAAAATTTTCTTCAGAAGCGCAACTGGCTATAATAGCGACTTCACGTTAATAGTTCATCACGTACAGAAGGAAACAACAATGCAAGTTGGCATCATCATGGGTTCTACTTCAGACTGGCCTACTATGAAACACGCCGCTGATATGCTGGATAATTTCGGTATTGCCTATGAAACCAAAGTTGTTTCCGCACACCGTACCCCACAGTTGCTGGCAGATTATGCTAACAGTGCGGCTAGCCGTGGCTTGAAAGTGATAATTGCCGGTGCCGGTGGTGCAGCTCATTTACCCGGTATGGCGGCTGCTTTCACCAGCCTTCCAGTGCTGGGAGTACCTGTGCAGTCTAAAGCACTAAAAGGCATTGATTCTTTACTGTCCATAGTACAAATGCCTAAAGGCGTGGCAGTAGGTACTTTGGCCATTGGTGACGCTGGAGCTGCAAATGCTGGGTTGCTTGCAGCACAAATTCTGGCCACAAACAGCCCGGAGCTAATGAGTAAAATTGATGCCTTCCGCAAAGCGCAGACAGATATGGTGTTGAGCCAGCCTGATCCGTCGCAGGTGCAATTATGAAAGTATTAGTTTTAGGCGCCGGCCAGTTAGCCCGAATGATGTCTTTAGCCGGTGCACCGCTGAATATCAGCATCAGCGCTTATGATGTCAACAGCGACAGCATAGTGCATCCTTTAACACAGCAGAATTTGGGCAAGGGTTTGGCCAATGCCATTGCCGATGCTGATGTGGTTACCGCCGAGTTTGAACATATCCCCCTTACCGTATTAGCCCAATGCCAACAAAGTGGTAAATTCCTTCCCGGAGAAACGGCCATTAAAGCGGGTGGTGACAGGCGATTAGAAAAACAGTTGCTAGATGATGCAGGAGTCCGCTCTGCCGCCTACCACATCGTTAATGTAGAAGCCGATTTTAATCATGCTATCACTACATTGGGCTTACCACTGGTGTTTAAAAGTGCCTTAGCCGGTTATGATGGTAAAGGGCAATGGCGCTTAAAGCGCGCTGAAGACGCCGCAGAAGTATGGCAGCAAATCAGCGCTTTTTTAGCGGCCGATGAAAACCAAAGTATCGTTGCCGAACAGTTTATTCCCTTTCAACGTGAAGTATCTTTAATTGGTGCCCGCCGGGCAAACGGTGAAGTGAAAGTCTATCCGCTGACAGAAAATCACCATGTTAATGGCGTATTGAGTGTTTCATTAGCCGTACCAGGCAATGAACAATTGCAGCAGCAAGCACAAGCTATGTTTACCGCCGTTGCCAACAAGCTCAATTATGTTGGTGTGTTGGCAATAGAGTTTTTTGACGTTGACGGTGAGCTATTAGTCAATGAAATTGCACCTCGGGTGCACAATTCAGGCCACTGGACACAACAAGGCGCCGATGTTTGTCAGTTCGAGCAACATTTACGCGCGGTGTGTGATATGCCATTAGGCAATTGCGAATTAGTTCGTCCAAGCCTGATGGTAAACATATTAGGTGAAGACAAGGTGCCAGAAGCTATTTTGTCTATTTCTGGGGTCCACTTGCACTGGTACGGAAAGTCGAAGCGACCAGGCCGAAAAATGGGCCATATCAATTTATCTGCCGCAAATAATAGTGAATTAAAAGCCCGCTTCGAACAGCTTATCAGCTTGCTTTCACCAGCAGCATTCCCTGAATTACAACTGATGGCTAATCGGCTTAACTAACGCTTATGCCGGCAGCTCAAGCGGCCGGCTGTTTCTCTGCACAGCCTTTATCTGCACAATATAGCCCACTTTTTTTCTCAATTAGCACCCCAAAACCGCAGCTGAGGCACACGCCTGCAACGGGTTTATCGTTCAGTAAAAACTTGCATTTAGGGTACTTATCGCAACCCCAGAACTGTTTACCAAACTTATTTACCCGCTCGGTCAGTTGGCCGTTGTTACATTTTGGGCAAGCTAATCTCTCAATGTCTGGCTGCTCACTATGCTCGTGCACCACAAAATTGCAATGCGGATAATCAGTACAACCGATAAACATGCCATAACGACCGTTTTTTACTGCAAGCGCATTGCCACACTGCGGGCAGGGTTCACTTTCCAGTACTTTTACAATACTGGTTTCATGCTGATGTAACGCTTTAATATAGTTGCAGGCCGGATAAGCACTGCAACCAAGAAAAGGACCATTTTTACCTGATTTCATTGCCAGAGGGTGCTGGCATAGCGGACATAGCTGTTGCTGTAACGGCAGGTTAAATAAATTGGAATCAGCGGTCATAAAAGGTTAAGCCGCTTAATGCAGCGGCCCTTCCGGTTCATCAAAAATAAGATCTTCCATTTGCGCGTAAGCAGATTCATGGCCAGGAACGTTAAACAACACCATCAAAACTACCCACTTTAAATCTTCAAGGCTAATACTGTTGCTATCGAGTTCCATCACGCGGTCAATTACCATTTCTCTAGTTAATGCATCCAACACATTAACTTGCTCAAGAAAAAGTAAAAAACCCTGACATTCAACATCCATTTTTGCCAGTTCTGGCGCACTGTAGATGCGAGTGGCATTAGAAATGCCCTTAGATAAATACGGTTTAACATGACTTTCCTGCAGCGCAGATAAGTTGTCGAGCCACTTTAACGCCTTAAAGATATCGTCGTCATGAAAACCTGCCCGGCTTAACTCTTTGGTCAGATCGGCATGATTAACGTAAATATCAGATTCATTGTGAATATAGTTTTCGAACAGATAAACGAGGATATCAAACATACTCAGGCACTCCTCACTCTTATGTAGCCACCAGGAACTGCTGCCACTTCACCCGCTAATTCAAGCTGCAACAGCGCTATTGTTGCGTCGGCGATAATAACACCGGCGCGCTCAGCAATCAGATCAACTGCGGTAACTTCATCTCCTACGTTAGCCAACAACTGTCGGGCAAACAAGTCTGTTTCAATACTTTTTTCAGCTTCTGGTGCAATTTTTAGACAAGTCTTACCGAAAAAGCGCCACTCTTCCAATATATCGGCCACAGACGTCACTAATTTAGCCCCTTGCTGGATTAAGCTATGGCAACCTGCTGACTGTGGGCTATACACCGAACCTGGTACAGCAAAAACATCACGACTGTACTCTGCGGCTAGATTCGCGCTAATCAAAGTGCCACTTTTCAACCCCGCTTCAACAACTATGGTGCCAATACTCAAACCCACCACTATTCTATTACGCTGCGGAAAAAGCTCAGCTCTGGCTTGAACGTCCGGGAAATACTCAGACACCAACGCCCCTTGCTCGGAAATAGCAGTAGCCAATGCTTTATTTGAAACAGGATACACCTGCTCCAAACCGTGCCCTAACACGGCAATAGTTAGACCGCCAACATGTAATGCACCCTTATGGCTTTCACTGTCGATACCACGTGCCATACCGCTGGTAATAACATAGCCTTGTTGGCTTAATTCGCTGGCAAAATTAAATGCCACTTTGCGACCAGTCGGTGTCGGTTGCCGGCTACCCACCATCGCTAACTGCTGTTGCGCCAACACATGGGGATCGCCTTTTACAAAAAGTATCAGGGGTGGCTGTTTTGTTTGTTTAAGTAAGGCGGGATAAATTGGATCATTAAAAGTGACAATATGGTGATGCTCGGCTTGCTCCAGCCAACGTATTGCATAGTCAGCCTTAGCATTGGCCTCGTAAGCTAAAATGTGCGCTTGTCGTTCGGTAAAGCCGATATTGCGTAAAGTGCTAGCGGGTAATTTTACCAGCTCTGCTGCTGAAATTTGCTCGCTAAGACGCTGAAACTTCAGACCATCCAGGCCATGAACAGAGGCTAAAGCGAGCCAGTTGCGGATATCCTCCATACAAACTGGCTCCTTCAAAATATCCTATAGATTTGCGACCTTATCCCCAATACGAATAGGTCGTGAAGTTTTGGTCACGATGGCGAAGCTGGTTCGCTCTGACACTTTGAACACCATCAACTCACCCACTTTTTCCCGTGGCAATTGAATCGTGCTGTCACCGAAATTTTTAAATATTTTTTGTAGCTTGCTGGCATCTTCAACGTAGACAGGGCCGTTTTTGCCATCAATTACCGTCGGAGAGTTACGATAAATACCCAGCATGTACCCTGCTTTAAGCTCATTCAAGCTGCCACGGTTAAGCACAACCACATCCCACTTCGTCAATTCACGCAGGTTAGACGCTGACTCGATAAGACTACCATCGACTTCAACCTCCGGTCTTTGCATAACAAAGAACGCAGGCAACGCCTGCCCTTCCAATGCCGGCATTAACCGGTCGCCTTGTTTAATTTCGCGTTTCACGCTTAATACATTTAAAGACGCAGCTTCAACAGGTGTGTCTTCGGTCGCGTCTTTGCCGCTACGAAATGCACGCGCTGTTGCAACTAACTTGGTTTCATAACCCAACACTTCTTGGGTGTCTGGGTCGATGTAGGGCTTACCTTGTCGATAGACACCATACGATGCACCCGCCTCCAAAACACCCTTAGCATAAATAATGTGATCTGCTGCTGAATTTTTCACATTCGCATTTGAACCCAAAATATAAGGAAGTCCAGCAATTCGTTCTTCAGTAAGTGATTGCTCAAACGTTAAATAATGACGAATCATACTTAAAGGTAAGGTACTAACAGCATCTTCACTTTTCAGCGTTTTACGAATAGTCGGCGTTAAACGCTTCACATTGTCGTTTACGATTAAACGTGGCCGCCCTTCTGCGTCATAGATCAGGGTTAACGTATTCCCGGGATAGATTAGGTGTGGATTATCTATTTGTGGGTTCATTTGCCACAACTGTGGCCACAGCCAGGGTTCATTAAGATAAAGAGCCGAAATATCCCACAGCGTATCGCCCTTCTTAACAACATAGTTAGCAGGAGCGTCGTCGCGAATTTTTAAAACATCGGCGAACACATTAAAACAGCCACTCATGACTACCAGAGTGACAACTATTGCAATTTTTTTCAGCATGCCTGCATCCTTGAGCGAATTCTTGTTGTAATTATTACACACTATGCTGTTAATACAGCGGATTAATGGCTAAAATTAAAACATACCACAACCTTTGAAACAAAGCATATTTTTGTAGGTGTTATGTCAGTTTTACAAGTTTTACATTTTCCAGACGAAAGACTTCGCACAGTAGCTAAACCGGTTGATGCCGTTACTGCTGATATTAAACAATTGGTTGCAGACATGTTAGATACCATGTATGACGAAAATGGTATTGGATTGGCAGCAACACAAGTGAACGTTCATCTGCGCGTAGTTGTAATCGATATTTCCGAAGACAGAAACGAACCTATGGTGTTTATCAATCCGGAAATTACCGCACGCAGAGGTGGAACCAGCTATGAAGAAGGCTGTTTATCTGTACCTCAGAATTATGCCATGGTTGATCGCGCAGCAGAAGTGACAGTAAAAGCATTGGATAAAAACGGTAATCCTTTTGAGTTGAATGCTGATGGCTTACTCGCAATTTGCTTACAACATGAGCTTGATCATCTACTGGGTAAACTCTTTATCGACTACTTATCGCCGCTAAAACGCGATCGCATTCGTAAAAAACTGGAAAAAGAAGCCAAAATGGCACAGCGTCATGCGCTGTAAACAGGAAATACCGTGACCACTCCTTTACGTATTATTTTCGCGGGTACGCCTGATTTTGCAGCTTGCCACTTGCAAGCGCTACTAAACTCAGAACATCAGGTTATTGCTGTTTATAGCCAGCCAGACCGGCCTGCAGGCCGTGGACAACAACTACAGCCTAGCGCGGTAAAGCAACTGGCGTTAAAACATGCTATAGACGTTTATCAACCAAAGTCGCTAAAAAAGGCTCGGGCTCAAACTGAGTTGGCCGCGCTGAATGCAGATCTGATGATAGTAGTAGCCTACGGCTTAATTTTGCCGCAAGTCGTATTAGATACGCCACGTTTTGGTTGTATTAACGTGCATGGGTCTTTGCTGCCACGTTGGCGTGGTGCTGCACCCATTCAGCGCGCCATTTGGGCCGGTGATACCCAAACCGGTGTCACCATCATGCAGATGGATGCAGGGTTAGATACCGGCGCAATGTTAAGCACGGTCAGCTGTAATATTGAAGCCAATGATACTAGTGCGTCTTTGTACAACAAGCTCGCCGACCTTGGGCCGTCAGCCTTGCTTGAAGCGCTAAACAACCTACCGTCATTACAGCAACAAGCACAAAAACAAGATGAAAACCTGGCCAATTACGCCGAAAAATTAAACAAAGACGAAGCCGCTGTTGATTTTACTAAACCGGCTAATGTGCTCGAACGAGAGATAAGGGCGTTTAACCCATGGCCCGTGAGTTACATTACCCTGCCACAAGGCAATGTAAAAATTTGGCAAGCCAGTGTGGATACTGCAACACACCAGGCTAAACCCGGAACCGTGTTGTCAGCAGACAAACAGGGTATCCGCATTGCGTGCAGCGACAACATATTAGTCATTACTCAATTGCAACCACCGGGTAAAAAAGCGATGGCAGCTGCCGACTTTTTAAATGGCCGCTCTGACTGGCTATCTCCCGGTTTGGTGCTTGGCGCCGAATTATGAGCTATAACATTCGCACCTTAGCAGCACGCAGTTGTTATGACGTAGTCGATCAAGGTATGTCTTTGTCAGAAGTGTTGCCAAAAGCGCAAGCATTGCTAGACAACCCTTTAGATAAAGCGCTACTGCAAGAAATTTGTTTTGGCGTAATGCGTTTTTTGCCTCAGTTAGAAGCTGTTTGCAACCAATTGATGAGCAAACCCTTGGTTAAGCAGCTAAGACCGTTACAGTTTTTGCTTTACGTCGGCATTTATCAGCTTAAATTCATGCGTATTCCAGACCATGCCGCCATTAGCGAAACAGTCGACGCTGCACGCGAGTTAAAAGGTCAATCCCTTACCAAACTGATTAATGGCGTGTTGCGTAACGTTCAGCGCCAGCCTGCATTATTTGACTTCGATAATGCCCCCGCTGCAGTACAATTTAACCATCCAGGCTGGCTGATTACTGAATTGCAGCAAGCATATCCGCAGCAGTGGCAACAAATATTAGCTGCGAACCAGCAGAAAGCTCCGCTTTGGTTAAGAGTCAACGTAGCTAAAATCAACCCTACCGATTATGCGGCAGCACTGACCCGCGACGGCATTGAATACAGCCGACCAATTGCCGATTTACCCGCTGCCATAAAGCTAATGCAGGCGCAAGATGTCACCACCTTGCCTGGCTATGATGCAGGTTGGTTTTCAGTACAAGACGGCGCAGCACAATATGCTGCGACGTTGTTGCAGGTCGATAGTAGCCAAAGCGTTTTAGACGCTTGCTGCGCGCCGGGGGGGAAAACCTGCCATATTCTGGAGCTCGCACCACAAGCAGACGTTACTGCTGTTGATAAAGAACCCAAACGCTTGCTTCGCGTGCATGAGAACCTAAACCGGCTTGGTTTGACTGCAAACGTTATTGCCGCTGATGCCAGCGAGCCAGACAGCTGGTGGCAAGGCCAACTATTTGATCGCATTCTTTTGGATGTGCCCTGCTCGGCTAGTGGCGTTATTAGGCGTCATCCAGATATTCGTTGGTTACGAAAAAAAGCTGATATTGCCGCCTTGGCATCATTGCAGCAGCACATTTTGCAACAATGCTGGGCACTTTTGGCACCAGGCGGCACCCTGCTTTATGCTACCTGTAGCGTACTACCGCAGGAAAATAGCGACCAAATCAGTTACTTTTTACAACAAAACAACGATGCCAAACTCGACATCTTGCCACAGCAATTAGCAGAGCAGCCTTACGGTTGGCAGCTTTTACCCGGAGAGCAAGATATGGATGGTTTTTTCTATGCCCGGTTACTAAAAACCGACCTCAATAGCATCAGCCCAAAATAGCGAGTCAGCATGAAAATTATTATTTTAGGTGCAGGTCAGGTGGGGGCAACCCTGGCAGAAAACCTGGTTGGTGAGCAGAACGACATCACCGTTGTCGATATTAATATCGACAAATTAAGGGCTCTGCAAGACCGCTTTGATTTGCAAGTTGTGCACGGTCATAGCGCACATCCTGATATTTTAAAAAGTGCTGGCGCAGAAGATGCTGACATGATTGTTGCGGTAACCAACAGCGACGAAGTCAACATTGTTGCCTGTCAGGTAGCCTACAGTATATTTAATACTCCGCTAAAAATTGCTCGTATTCGCACCAACCAATACCTGAAATATCGTGAGCAGCTGTTCCATAAAGACGATATGCCCGTTGACCATTTCATTGCACCAGAAGCTTTGGTGACGAACTATATTCGGCGCTTAATAGACTACCCAGGTGCGCTTCAGGTTGTAGAGTTTGCCGGTGGGAAAGTCAGTCTGGTTGCCGTTAAAGCTTATTATGGCGGCTTACTGGTCGGGCATGCTTTGTCTGCATTAAAAGAGCATATGCCAAATATTGAAACCCGGGTTGCCGCGATATATCGACGTGGCCACGCCATTAAACCGCTAGGCACGACCATTATTGAAGCCGACGATGAGGTGTTTTTCGTCGCAGCGACTAAACATATCCGTTCCGTAATGAGTGAACTGCAAAAATTGGAACGCAGCTATCGCCGCATTATGATTGCAGGTGGTGGTAATGTGGGTTTTGGCTTGGCTAGAGCGTTGGAGAAAACACATAGCGTTAAGTTAATTGAACGAGGCAAGGAACGCGCTGAATTTCTATCCAGTGCTTTAGACAATACCGTGGTTTATGTGGGCGATGCTTCAGATCCAGAACTTTTGGAAGAAGAGAATATCGAACAAGTTGATGTATTTATTGCCGTCACAAACGACGACGAAGCCAACATTATGTCCGCTATGTTGGCTAAACGCATGGGCGCGCAAAAGACGATGGTACTGATCAAGCGTGGTGCCTATGTAGACTTACTGCAAGGCGGCGAAGTCGATATTGCGGTATCACCGCAACAGGCCACGATATCGGCACTGCTAACCCACATTCGTCGTGGTGATATTGTTAATGTGTATTCGTTACGGCGTGGCGCGGCAGAAGCCATAGAGGCTATTGCACATGGCGACAGCAGTACCAGTAAAGTAGTAGGCAAAGCCATCGGCAGTATTAAGTTGCCACCAGGCACCACGATTGGCGCAATTGTTCGTGGCGAAAACGTCCTTATTGCACACGACAGTACGGTGATTGAAACAGACGATCATATCATTCTATTTATGGTTGATAAAAAACACATCGTTGAAGTGGAAAAGCTATTCCAGGTTAGCGCAATTTTTATCTAATCTTTCCAAAATGCTGGTGTAAACAACACCAGCAAGGTAAACACCTCTAAGCGGCCAAACACCATAGCAACAATTAACAGCCACTTGCTGGCGTCAGGTATAGAGCCGAAATTTGCGGCGACTTCCCCCAGCCCTGGGCCCAGGTTATTCAAGCAAGCTGCGGTTGCGGTAAAAGCGGTAATATTGTCTAAGCCGGTAAGCAATAACAACAGCATGATGACGACAAAAACCAATGCATAGGCGGCAAAAAAGCCCCACACCGCCTCAACGATACGATCAGCTACGGGTCGGCGACCTAATTTTATAGAATACACCGCTCTGGGATGAATTAACCGGTTAAGCTCACGAATACCTTGTAAGAAAAGTAATAACACTCGTACTACTTTTAAACCACCCCCTGTTGAGCCAGCACACCCACCAATAAAACTGGAGAATATAAGTAATATCGGTAAAAAAAGCGGCCAGGCTGCAAAGCCATCTGTGGCAAATCCTGCCGTTGTAGAAATAGATACAGCCTGAAAACTGGCATGGTTTAATGCTTCTGCGGTACTGCTATACACATTGGTATGCAGTAATACTGCAAAACAAATAAATATCAATGCTGCCTGTATCGCCAAAAATGCCTTAAATTCGGGGTCTCGAAAATATGTAGACACACTTTTGCCTCTGACCGCGGCAAAATGCAGAGGGAAGTTAATCGCACTAAGCAGCAAAAACAACACACAAATGCCGTTAATTAACGGGCTTTGAAAATGGCCAATACTGGCATCGTAAGTGGAAAAACCACCAATGGCTACAGTAGAGAACGCATGACAAATAGCATCAAACCAGCTCATACCCGCCAGAAAAAATGCCAGTGTACAGGCCAATGTTAACGCTAAATAGATGTACCATAAATGCTTTGCGGTATCGGCGATACGCGGCGTCATTTTGTTATCTTTCACCGGGCCTGGCGTTTCCGCCCGGTACAGCTGCATACCACCAACACCTAACATCGGCAGTATAGCCACCGCCAATACGATAATCCCCATGCCACCAAGCCATTGAAGCTGCTGGCGATAATACAATATCGCTTTAGGTAAAAACTCGATACCCGTCAACACCGTTGCGCCAGTGGTGGTTAAGCCAGAGAAGGCCTCAAACATGGCACTGGCCAAGCTAAGATGAGGATTACTGGCTAACATAAAAGGAATAGCCCCTACCGCACCCAGCACTATCCAGAACAGCACGACAATTAAAAACCCATCGCGTACTTTTAATTCAGCTTTGTATTGCCTGTTGGGGTACCAAATTAGAAAACCAATAACCACGCAAGAGACAAATGACAAAATAAAAGGGACGCCAGCGCCATCTTTATACCAGTATGCGACAAATGCCGGCGGCACCATGCTAATACTGAATATAACAATCAGCAGGCCCAAAATCCGGATAATAGAGCGGTATTGCATACCTTATTGGCGTCCTTACTACTTAAGCCAAGTGTAGATCACGAGTCATATTTTCATTATGTCCCTGATGCACAATAATGTTGTCTTCAATACGTATACCACCGTACTGCCTAAATGCATCAACTTTGCTCCAGTTAATGTATTTATCAAACTCGGTGGCAGCTAAGTCTGCCAGCAAGCTGTCAATGAAATACAGACCAGGTTCAATGGTGAACACCATATTGGCTTCTATTGTTCGGGTACAGCGTAAGTATGGATGTTGCTCTGGTGGCGTAACATGAGTTCCGCGCTCATCCGCCATAAAACCGCCGACATCATGCACCTGTAAGCCTAAATGATGCCCTAAACCGTGCGGGAAAAATGTACGGGTGATCTGACTTTCCACTATTGCCTCAGCAGACAACTTTACAAAATCAAATTGCTGCAAAATTTCGGCAATATGCTGATGACACTGGATATGAAGATCACCGTACTTTAATCCGGGTTTTAATTCACTCACCAGCTGTTGCTCTACACGGTTTACCGCACTGATCAGGCTGCCAAATTCATCCTGCGGTTGAAAACTATAAGTGCGGGTAATGTCTGCCGCATATCCATGAAACTCTGCGCCAGCATCAATTAAAAATGAATGATGTTGCTTTGGCGTTTTACGCTCTAGCGCTGTGTAATGCAAAATAGCGCAGTTCTGATTCAAGGCAATAATATTGCCGTAGGGTACTTCGTTTTCTGTTTGCCTAACCGCATTTAAATACGCTTGCTGAATATCAAACTCGCAGCCGCCGGCATAAAATGCAGCCTTTGCCGCTTGGTGCCCCGTTACAGCCATCTGGTTTGCAATACGCAGACATTCCTGCTCGTAAGGGGTTTTATACGCGCGGTAAAAATGAATAGAATTTAGCACAGGTTCTGGGTTTATTTCGTTAAAGCCCAGTGCACGAGCCACTTCCAAATATTCACCCAGGTAAGCCATACGTGCCTTGTCATAAGGCAGCAAGGTCTCAACCTTATTCGCTTTGTCTAACAACTGAATATCAAAATGCTCTGCCCAAAAATCATGAGGCTCGTCTGGCACTTTATGCCAGAAGTCTTTCGGGCGGTAAAAAATGAGTTTGGGTTTGTTCACGCCGTCAACAATAAGCCAGCAGTGCGGATTATCCACCACCGGCAACCAGGCTTTAAACAGCGGATTAGCTTTAAACGGATAATCCATATCATCTAAAAACTTACGCTGTGTCTGACCGGAGTGAATAACCAACGCATCCAAATTTTCCCGCTCCAAAAGACGGCGGGTACGTAATTGTAATTCGGCAACATGCGCCTGATACAGGCTTTGATAAGAAGCTGTCATAAGTGTCTGACCTGTTGGCTGAAAAATATGCGGGGCATCATAACATTATTCCACTATGACCCCAATCTGCATCGTTGTAAGGGGTTTGAATACGTCTATCGGCGAATTTAGCCGAATATTATAAATTTGGTAATAAGCCATAACGGCCTTGACGTATTCCCGTGTCTCCCGGTATGGAATAGTCTCTATCCATACATCTGCAGGCAAGGCGAAGTCTCTTGGCACCCATTGTTTCACTCGACTAAAGCCTGCGTTGTAGGCCGCAGTGGCCATGAGTAAATTGCCATCGTTACGCTTCATCAGGTAGTTTAAATAGTCGGTGCCATAGTCAATATTAATACCAGGCTCATACAGCTGCGTCAGTTGAATCGGCTTTTTCGCTACTTGCCTTGCTGTTGCGGGCATTAACTGCATTAGCCCTCTCGCCCCCACTGGCGAGTTGGCATCGGCCATAAAAGAACTCTCACGCCTTGCAATCGCCATCGCCCAACCGGAATCAATTTCCGCCCGCGCCGACGATTTTGCAATTTCATCCTGGTAGGCTAATGGGAAACGTAATTCAATATCATCCCAATACCCCACATCCGCCAGCGAGAAGATAGCCCGCTCATACCATTGCAGTTGATAAGCTAGTTTCGCCGACACCAGCTTTTGCTGCTCAGTGGAGCTGTCTTGTAGATGATTCCACTCACGACGCGCCTCAAGTAAACGTCCCAGCGCTAGCCATTCCTGCGCCCGTTGCACAGCAGGGTGTAATTTAAGATCGGTAAGCTCTTGTTCACTCACATTAACCGGACTATGCGCCAAACTTGGCGGCAACCCTAATCGGGCTGCGGCCATAAAGCCATAGAAATGCCGCTGTAATGCCAGTCGCTGAAAAACAGGCTGTGCGCTTTCGCTATTACCTTGCTCTTCGTAAGCGCGCGCCAACCAATATTGCCAACTATTGTCTTTCGCTAAGTCAGCAGGAAAACGTAGAATAATCGCTTGAACTTTTGGCCAATCTAACTCAGCCAGGGCATGGCTCACCTGCCAATGAGCCAAAGCGCTATCAATTAACTCTGCCGGCAAATCATTAAACCATTCACCGGCTCTGGTATCGCCCTTACTAGCCAAAGCAATAGCAAATTGGCGCTGCACATCTAACCGTTGCGCACTGGAAAAGTAAGGGTCATTACTAAATCGTTGCCACACCTTCAGCGCCTTATCCGGGTCTCGCCAGATTAAGCGCTTCATACCATAGGCTGCAATATCGCGCTCTTGCAGCTTTTTCAATGGGAAGAATGTCGAGCCAGCAATAGATGCCGGACTGCGGCGCGTCTTTAAATACAAATCTGCTAAATATTGCTGGTCGGTGGGCAATAATTTTTTTAAATACGGAATAAGGCTGGTATCGCCCTCTTCAGCAGTTAATGCCAAACGTTGCCATACCCGCTCGGGTGTTTGCTGCCCCGCACTGCGCCATGCGCTAAATAGCGGGTCACATTCTTTTGGTTGAGATTTGCCACTAACCCACAATGTCGCTACTTCTGGCCATATTTGGCTAGGCACAGCATCTTTTTTTTCCAGTGCAAACCTCAGTGCGTAGCAGTGCAAAGCCGCGTCTGATGTAGGCTTAAAATTGGCTAAATAGCGCTCAGATTGTTGACGTTTGGCCAAGTCATACAGCCACGCTCTGCGCAATGGCCAGTCCATTGGCGTACCTTGATATCGCTTGAGAAAATCTGCAATCTGCTCATCAGCCGTTAAAAAATGTTGTAGCCTTTTTTGTTCTAAGTACGGCTGCAATACATAGCCATCGAATTTTTTTAACAGCTTTTGCGCCTGCGCATACTTTAAACTGCCAATTTGACTTTCTGCATGTAAAAACTCATTACGTAACGCTGCCTCAGAAGACACTGACGCCACCGACAAGGGCGCCAAAAGCAGGTTCGTCAGCATAAAAACAATACGTTTCACGACGATAACCCCGACAAAAATTCTAAACTAAAAGAAATAACACCTATAGTTACTGCTGATCACCTCGGTTAGATTCAAACGCCCGTTTAAATAACGGTTGAATTTTTTTCTAATCCGCGACACACTGACAAAGAAACCTCATCGTACCAGTTGCGAACAACCCTAACATACGCGACCAAGGAGCACCGTTATGATTTACCAGAGTGACAACATCAGTGTTGCCTACCTGAAACCTGGTATTGCCCGTTTTGCTTTTAATGCTAAGGGCTCAGTTAATAAGTTTGATCAGCAAACACTGTCTGATTGTAAGACAGCTTTAGAGCAACTGCACGCTGACAAAGCCTTGCAAGGCGTTATTTTTTGTAGTGAAAAAGACGCTTTTATTGTTGGCGCTGACATTACCGAATTTTTAACCACGTTTTTACGCCCTGAAGGCGAACTGATCCCTTGGATTAAACAGGCATCAGATATTTTTGATTTGGCGGAAGACTTGCCAGTACCAACTATCGTTGCTGTCAAAGGCTTCGCATTGGGTGGCGGGTGTGAGTGGTCACTAACTGGTGATTATCGCGTTGCCGATACTACTACCCGTATTGGCTTGCCAGAAGTAAAACTAGGCTTAATGCCAGGCTTTGGTGGCACCGTGCGCTTACCGCGTATTATCGGCGCAGACAATGCAATGGAGTGGATCACTACCGGTAAAGACCACAGTGCTGACCAAGCACAGAAAGTAGGTTTAATTGATGCTGTAGTCGCGCCTGAGAAGTTAGAAGCCGCGGCACTTAGCATGCTTGAAGATGCAATTGCCGGAAAGCTTGACTGGCGTAAAAAACGTGCCGTTAAACTACAGCCACTTAAATTAAACAAAACCGAAGCCATCATGAGTTTCTCTACCGCTAAAGGTATGGTATTCGCGAACGCAGGTAAACATTACCCAGCCCCTATGGTTGCCGTAACCACCATTGAAGCCGCTGCTGGTTTAGACCGTGCTGGCGCCATGGCACTGGAAAATGCGGGTTTTGCTAAACTGGCGAAAACCGATGCTGCCACTGCCCAAATTGGCCTGTTCTTAAATGACCAGCTGATAAAAGGCAAAGCAAAAAAAGCCGCCAAAACGGCCACTAAAGCAGTGAAAAAAGCGGCGGTATTAGGCGCAGGTATTATGGGTGGCGGTATCGCCTATCAGTCGGCGTTAAAAGGCGTTCCAGTGGTGATGAAAGACATAGCCGACAAAGCTCTTGAATTGGGTATGGGCGAAGCCACTAAACTGTTGGGCAAGCAGGTTGAGCGTAAAAAACTTGACGCTATCGGTATGGCAAAAGTCATTGCCTCTATTACACCAACCCTCAGCAACGAACCGGTAAAATCGGCAGACATCGTGGTTGAAGCCGTTGTTGAAAACCCGAAAATTAAAGGCGCAGTGTTAAAAGAAGTAGAAGGCTTAATTGCAGAGGACGCTATTTTAACCTCTAATACCTCTACCATTTCTATTGATTCACTGGCAGCGAACTTAAGCCGTCCACAAAACTTCTGCGGTATGCACTTTTTCAACCCAGTACATCGCATGCCATTAGTAGAGGTTATTCGTGGTAAAGATACCAGTGAAGAAACCGTTGCAGCTGTAGTTGCCTACGCCGCAAAAATGGGCAAATCGCCTATCGTGGTGAATGACTGTCCTGGTTTCTTTGTTAACCGCGTACTGTTCCCCTACTTTGCCGGTTTTAGCAAACTGGTATTAGACGGTGCCGATTTCGCCCAAGTTGATAAAGTGATGGAAAAACAGTTCGGCTGGCCTATGGGCCCGGCGTATCTGCTTGACGTTGTTGGTTTAGATACCGCTTATCACTGTACCGACGTAATGGCCGATGGCTTTCCAACACGGATGGCAAAACTGGATAACGACCCGGTAGCAGCCATGTTTAAAGCTGACCGCTACGGCCAGAAAAACGGCCTTGGTTTTTATGCTTACAGTAAAGATGCCAAAGGTAAGCCGAAAAAAGATATCGACCCTGCGTCAGTTAGCCTGTTAGCAGGCATAGCCAGCGACAAGCAAGAGTTTAGTGCCGATGACATTATTGCCCGCGTTATGGTACCCATGATTAACGAAACCATTCGTTGCTTAGAAGAAGGTATTGTTGCCAGCGCTGCTGAAGCCGATATGGGCTTAATTTACGGTTTAGGTTTCCCTCCGTTTAGAGGCGGCCCACTGCGCTATGCTGACACTATCGGTTTAACCAACTTTGTCGCTCTGGCCGATAAATACGCCCATTTAGGCGAAATTTATCAGGTAACAGATAAAACCCGCGCTATGGCCGAAGCTGGCCAGCGTTTCTTCCCGGTTTAAGCGCAGGAGCAGAATGATGAAAAACGCAGTTATTGTAGATTGTATCCGCACCCCAATGGGGCGCTCTAAAAATGGCATGTATCGCAATGTGCGTGCCGAGCAGCTATCAGCTCATGTTATGGCATCTTTAGTCGCACGGAACCCGGCACTTAACCCTGCCGATATCGACGACATTATTTGGGGCTGTGTGCAACAAACGCTAGAACAAGGCTTTAACATTGCGCGTAATGCCTCGTTGTTAGCCGGTATTCCGCACTCAGTGCCAGCTGTTACCGTAAACCGGCTTTGTGGTTCATCCATGCAAGCCTTGCATGACGCCGTACGTGCTATTCAAACCGGCATGGGCGAGGTGTATTTAATCGGTGGTGTAGAGCACATGGGCCACGTGCCAATGAACCACGGCGTTGATTTCCACCCGGGCTTATCTACGTCGATTGCCAAAGCAGCCGGCATGATGGGACTAACCGCAGAGTTACTCGGCAAAATGCACGGCATCAGCCGCCAGCAGCAAGATGAATTTGGCGCCCGCTCACATCGTTTGGCCCAAGAAGCCAGTGTTGAAGGTCGTTTTAAAAACGAAATCATCCCTACTGAAGGCCACGACGCTGATGGCGTACTGAAGCTGATGGATTACGACGAAGTTATTCGCCCGGAAACCACAGTTGAAACCTTAGGCGCTTTACGTCCGGTATTCGACCCGGCTAACGGCACAGTTACAGCGGGTACCTCTTCAGCGTTATCTGACGGTGCCTCTGGCATGCTGGTAATGAGCGAAGACAAAGCCAAAGCACTGGGTTTGCCAATTCGTGCTTACGTGCGCGGTATGGGTGTTGCGGGTTGCGACCCGTCTATTATGGGTTATGGCCCGGTACCGGCGTCGAAAAAGGCGCTGAAAATGGCCGGTATTACTATTGCCGACATCGACTACGCCGAGCTTAACGAAGCGTTCGCGGCACAAGCATTGCCGGTTATGAAAGACTTAGGCTTACTGGAAGTTAAAGAGCAGAAAGTAAACCTGAACGGCGGCGCCATAGCGCTGGGCCACCCGCTGGGCTGCTCCGGTTCACGTATCAGCACCACGCTGATTAACGTAATGGAAGATAAGGGCGGTAAGTTTGGCCTGGCAACCATGTGTATCGGTTTAGGCCAGGGTATTGCGACTGTTTTCGAGCGCCCCTAGTTTGAGAGGCCATAAGCTAGCAGCAACAAACACAATCGCATAGAATAAGGGCCGTTTTTACGGCCCTTATTTATTGGCTGAAACGATGCAGCAAACTGCAGCCCTGAAGCTTGCAACCCCGATCCCGCAACCACAGAGTGTCTGAGGATTTGCGCCAGCAAAGCCGAGTTGCTGTGGTGAGGACAGCGGGTGTTACAAGCTTCGCTAAGCTGCTGATGATAACCCTGCACCGGCTAAAACACTGCCATGCTCGCCACAGCGGGTTTACGGGCATCCAGCCCTGCAACTGTGCGACGCGGCTACGCCGGGCGCTGCTGCTCCGGCAGCCTCGCCTGTCGCATTCGCTGCGCTCGTTATCTGTGTCTGTGCTGTCAGTGTTTTAACCTAAATGCCTGCTTCGTGGCAGCTGTAACGTACAATTTTACCGGAGTACAAATGGAAGATATTTTCAGCAACGCAGATCAAACCCTCGATGCCTTAGGCCTGCGTTGCCCCGAGCCGGTAATGATGGTAAGACTGCAACTGCGTAAAATGCAGGTCGGTGAAACCTTGCTGATTATCGCCGACGACCCGGCCACCACCCGCGATATCCCGGCATTCTGCCGCTTTATGGATCACGAGTTAGTGGACAGTGATACCGCTGAATTGCCGTATAGGTATGTGGTTAAAAAGGTTAGCGGTTAGCGCGGTATCTTAGAAGCGATTAAACTGCCTTTCACACGGTACACCGTCCCCATCACCATCCATTTTCGTGTCCGGGCAATTTCTTAGAAAGAATACAGCTTCCTCATAAGAGTTCATTTCACTACAGTGTTGCCGGCCATCACAGCGGAACTGTGATGCATTGGCCACAGCACGGGCTTTATTAATTGGCACGGTGTAATCGGGTAATACTTGCGGCACACTTTCAAGGATAGGCTTTGCCGTGTTTTGTTTTTGGTAGTAATTCCAGGCACCGAAGGCAACCAGCGCGATAAGTAACAGCTTTTTCAATACACTCTTCCCTGTTATGTAATCCTTTACCACTCTGAGGTGGCTGCAAGGTTCTAACTTAGTAGATAAAATAGGTAACGATAATAGTTTTATTCACGCTTAGGTTGCCTATCATACACAAATGTACATTTGCACATTAGTGCATCACGTTTATACTTGTTGCTGTCTAAGCAATAAGCACCGGAGCGCACAGTGAGCCGACTATCCATTGAAGTGACACCTGAGCAGCATCAGCTTTTAAAAGCGATGGCGGCATTGCAGGGCAAAAGCATTAAAGATTTTATTCTGGACAAGGTGCTACCACAGCAAGCGGAAGAGCAACCGCAAAACTACTCTGTGAAGCAGTTGGAAACTCTACTGCAACAGCGGCTAACCAGCGCCTATAACGGCAACTATTCTGAGCAAAGTGTTACCGATATATTTGATCAGGCTATAACTGAGCATGATAAGCGCTAGAAAGCGTTATCGTTTAACTACTGAGGCCGTTCAAGACCTGCGGTATATCGCCTGTATTACAATTAAGCCCTTAAATGTAACTAGCTATGTTGGAAATAGCGCAATTACACCTGTTGTTACAATTGTTTGTTTGGCCTTAATTGAAAATATTGTAGGCCCAGAGGCTTATTTTAATTTATCCCCCCTTTACTGGCCGTTTTCTGCTGTTTAACCGTTTACGCTGTTGGCGGCAACAGCGTTGCGCCACACTCGCTGCATCAACCCATACCAAGGAAATATCATGCAGCAAGCCAGGAATTTTTTTACGCAAACCCATTTAAACCTGATTCTGATCGTTGCCATAGCTGCACTTACAGTAAAAACTCAACTGCTACCCAGCGACAGCAGCACCGTGCGCGAACTTAATGTGCAACGTATAAATGTGTGATGGAGCCCAGCGGACATCCGCGTATGGTCATCGCCAATACCGCGCACGCTCCTAAAGCTATTAAAGAAGGCAAAGTGTTTTTTGATCCCGGCCCACGCCCGGGCATGATTTTTTACAATGACGAGGGCTCAGAAAATGGCGGCTTTGTATTCCGTGGTTTTGCGAAAAACGGCAAAGTTGAACATGGCCTGCATTTGTCCTTTGACCGCTACAATCAGGATCAAAGCCTGGCGCTACAACATATCGAGCAGGATGGCATGCTGATCACCGGCCTAAATGTGATAGACCGGCCACAGTACCCAATTGATCAATATATGCAGTTGATGCTTGCTGTCGAAGCCGGTGACAGTGCCGCAGCGACCAAAATTAAAGAACTTGAGCAGCTGCATCCAGATATTCATGGCAACCGGCGGGCTTTTTATGGCACATTAAACAAAAAAGCGATGCTGCAACTAAATGATCCACAAGGTAATAAGCGAATTGAAATGGCTGTGGGTACCGATGGTAAACCGCAACTGGTGTTTTACGCCGAAGATGGCAGTGAATTAATGCGCTTACCTGAAGCGGTGCAGGTGAAATAATGAATCAGCTCAAAACCTTTTTGCTGTTACTGCTGTTTTCTTATTGCTTGATGCTATACCTGGCACTGTTACAAACCGCGCCAGGGCAAACCCTGCAATTTCACGCCGATGCGCCGCTGTGGCTTACGTTGCAGGCCGCTATTGCGCTGTGGTTAAGTCGTAAACTGGATGCCTGGCTTTGGGCGAAACGCCAGCCTGATACACTGCTACAGCGTTATAGCCAAAGTTTTAGTTTGAGTTTACTTATTTTTGTTAGCCTGATGACCGGGGTACAGCTTTTAATCGATGCAGCGACCGGCCAACCCTTGCTGGTTCAGCACTATCTGCGGGTTGGCCTGATGTACCTGCTCGTTCACAGCTTAATAGCCGGAGCAGACTTACTGTGGCAGGCTTTAAAACGTCAACAACAGCAACAGGTGGCACTGCTGCAGGCACAACAACATAGCCAGCATTACAAGCTGCAACTGTTGCAGCAACAACTAGACCCTCACTTTTTATTCAACAACTTGAATGTGTTATCTGTGCTTATTCATAAAAGCCCAGAGTCGGCCGAGCAGTTTCTCGAGTATTTTGCCGAAATTTACCGCTATCAGTTGCAGCAAGGCAGCAAAACCTTGGTACCGTTAACTGACGAGCTGGCGTTTGCAAAACATTATATGGCATTGCTGGAGCAGCGCTTCCCGGCCAGTTTCCAGCTGCGCATCAATATTGACCCACAGCAACAAGCCAGCTTTTATCTGGTGCCCTGCTGTCTGCAGCTATTATTGGAAAATGCAGTAAAGCATAACGTTGCCTCAAGCGAGCAGCCATTAACCATTGAGATAGCACTTCAGCAACAACAATTGATGGTGCGCCACTTACTGCGGCCTAAAGCGTTTGCTCAGCCCGGAACCGGTATTGGTTTACGTAATTTAGCCGAGCGCTGCCAGGCAGTGCATGGCAAAGCTATTGAAGTCGTGCAAAATGACAGCTTTACCGTGCTGGTGCCGCTGCAACACAGCATCTAACACCTAAGTACAGGCAAGGACTATCGATGAAAGTACTGATTATCGAAGATGAACCCTTAGCGGCAGAAAAGTTGGCAGCTTACCTGTTGCGGCATCAGCCCGACGTGCACATAATTGCTCAGCTGAGCTCTGTCGCCCAGGTTGTCGACTTTTTCAGCAACAACACACAAGCGGCCTCATTAGAACTGATCTTTTCTGATGTAGAGCTGACAGACGGCCAGGTTTTTACCGCACTAGAACAATTGGATTTACCTTGCCCGGTACTTTTTACCACCGCCTACGATCAGTACTGGATGCAGGTGTTTCATTATCAGGCGGTAGATTATCTGCTTAAGCCATTCTCCTACCCACGCTTTGCCGAAGCCATGTTAAATTTTGCCCAGCTCAAACATAAGCTGCAACAAGCCAGCCCGGTGGCTGAGACCTGCTATAAAAAGCGATTTTTATTACGTAAAGGCCAAAGCTTATCGCTATTGCCGGTAGCCGATATTGGCCTTATTCGCGCAGCCAATGGCGTGCTGTTGGCGACAGATAAACACAACACCGTTCATATCCTGACAGAAAGTCACTTAGGCGAGATAGAAGGTCAGCTCGATCCCAGCGAATTCTTCCGGCTCAACCGCAGTGATATCGTGCATATCAGCACGATTTTGCAGGTTGAGCCTTACAACAAAGAGTCTGTCGCTGTGATACTCAGCGGTGAAAAGGCGCCCATTATTACCAGCAAAACCCGCACTGCCGCATTTCGAAAGTGGTTAAATCAGTAACTCATTCAGTTCACATCTAATCATGATTAGGTCGGGGTATTGAGACAGTTTGAAGATCAAACACTGTTATGCGAACAGCTTAGCTTAAACCAGCGTTTGAAGTTGGGTTTGCGCCGCACGCCAGCCGGTTCATTGAACAGTGGTAGACAAAACTCTGCTGCAGCCAATAGCGTTAGCTGCCAGTTAAAACCGCCAATAAAACTAAATTGCACTTCACGTGCAGAGGGTTCAACAGTTAGGTGGAAGTTACCCGTAGAATACGCCGTACCAATATTGACACTGTCCAACAGCTTAAATTGAGGGTTCAGTAGGTAAATAGTCAGCGTATCTTCAAAGGGAATATCATCGGTGACAAATAGCAAATAACCATGCTCGCAGTGAAATGCCGCTTCAAGCACTGCACCTTCTATCAACTTAGCGGTAGTGGTACCGCCAAGCCAAATTTCAGCCACCGTAGCTGCTCCTGGTGACTCTGTTATTAGCGGTTGTAAGGAAATAGCAGCAGCTAACAATGTTGCATACCGTAATCAAAATCAGGTTTTAGCTTAAAGGCCATGATTTATCCCTCGCTTAATCGAATTGAGCCAGATCTTCGTCTGTTAATTTATATGCATCCGGGCCAACTGTTATACCGGGTTCAGCTTGCGGAACATAGCCGAAGAAAACATGTTCAAATAAGCTATTTATCAAGGAATTAGAGTGGCGGATTGACCACTGTTGATATTCCGACATACCAGAATCGAGCGCTGCGTTATTAGCCATACAACTAACCTCATTTGTTACCACAAAAAACACATTTTTCGACGTACAAACTTAAGTTGCTTTAGTATTTATTTACTTCACAGTTAGAAGTTTAAACCAAAAAAGCAAAAAAGCAAAAACATTTAATTTACATTATAGGGCGTTAAATTTACCAATTACCCCCTCAATATTTTTAGTGTGATACCAAAGCACATCAAACTCATTTTATGCCCATGCAATCATGATCAAGTCCACTTGCATTCCTTTGACAAAAGCGGCATTTTAGTGAAAACCAGAACATTAAATCAGAGAGTAAAACTTTATGCATAACCGTTTTACTGAGCAGCTGGCACAGTTACACTCTACGTTAGATAAGCCTGACCTAAGTAAACCAGATATTATTCAAGCTGCACTGCAATGCTGTTTGGATACGCTGCAAATCCAGCGTGCTGGATTATGGTTATTTGCAGACGATGATTTAATGAGCTGTCAAATGTTGCTTGATAAAACCAAAGGTATTACGCAAGAACCGCTGATGATCGACCGCTGGAGCTTTCCAGGCTACTTTGCAGCGTTAGATTCTAAAAAAGTTATACTTGCGGTCGATGCGTTTAATGATCCGGTGACGGCAGAACTGTGTGAACACTTTTTACGGCCGCTCAATATCCGATCGTTAATGGATGTGCCCATCAAACAGCAAGATAAGGTGATTGGTATTATTTGCTGTGAACAAACTAATGTTGTTAAACACTGGACCTTAGAAGAAGTTGATTTTGTTATTGCGCTTTGCAGTCGCTACAGTGAGTACCTTAGCTAAGCGTTAAAGGCCTTAACTGTACCTAATCACCCTATGCCACAAAATTAATATTTGTGGCAATATTCGCCTTTTATCCTTTTGCGGAGCCGTTATGCAGCTATCCCCTGCCGATTTACATATATTGCTGGTAGAACCATCTGAAGTGCAGCGCAAAATTATTCGCAAAAAACTGGCTGAAGAAAATGTCAGTCAAATAGCTGAAGCAGATAGCCTTGCAGCTGCCGCTATACTTATCGCCCAGCATAAACCCGATGCTATTGCCTGTGCGTTACATTTTGCAGATGGCACGGCAGAGCAGTTGCTAAAGCAACTTAAAAACGACAGTAACACTGCCGACATTCCCTTTATGCTGGTATCGAGCGAAAGTCGAAAGTCGCAACTCGAAACTTTTAAGCAATCCGGCGCTATTGCTATTCTACCCAAACCCTTTGACGCTATGCAGTTAGGTAAAGCTCTAAATACCGCAATAGACCTACTTAGTCCGGCCGAACTTGAATTAACCCTGTTTGATGTCCATGACGTGCGTGTGCTGGTTGTTGACGACAGCAAGCTCGCAAGAAACCATATTCGTAGGGTTTTAACCAATCTGGGTATGCAACATATTGTTGAAGCGGAAGATGGTAAACAAGCCATAGCTCGACTGGAGCAGCAAATGTTTGACTTGGTTGTTACCGACTACAACATGCCAGAAGTGAATGGCCGGGAGCTCACTGAATTTATACGTGAACACAGCACTTTATCGCATATCCCTGTGCTTATGGTAACCAGCGAGGCCAATGATACGCATTTAGCCAATATTGCACAAAGTGGCGTCAACGCAATGTGTGATAAGCCATTTGAACCTGATGCAGTAAAACAGTTGCTGTACCGATTACTAGAGCAATAGTAATGAAATCAACAGATTGATCAAATTATATTCAACTTGCTTACTCAGCTTAAGGCACACCCTACCGTTGTTGTTGTTTTAGAGGTAGGTGAATTGGTTTTTTTTTGTGCTAATATCGCCTAAAACAATAACAACTGGGTGTCGCGCTTGAAATCAATGCCTTATAAAGCAGCCAAGAAACAGGCTCAGCATATTGATGATCGCCGAAGGCATTATATCCTTGCATTTGTAAGCTATATCACCAGCGCAGTAATGTTTATTTACGGCATTAAGAATTTGGGCGCGGAACAAGTATTGCTGCCTATTATTCTGTTTACTACTGCCGCTTTATTTCTGCTGAATGTTTTTGTATTCCATGTCAGTCATAATCTGGAACGAGCCTGTATTATCGAAGCAATGCTTGTCGGTAGTTTTGTGCTTAGCTTGGTTTATCAGGGTGGCTTTAATAATACGGCCTTATACTGGGTATTTCCGTTTCCTGCTATTTTATTTGGCCTACTAGGTGTTCGTAACGCATTACTTTGCAATGCCTTATTGCTCATAACTCTTTGTATTATGCTGTTTTTTCCAGATCTTATTCAGGCGCACTATAAAGAGGCTGAATCTAGCCGGTTTATTGCATCATTAGTTATTGTCATTATTGTTTGCTGGATTAACGATCACTATCGTGAGCGCAGTCATAGAGCCATGGATTTACTGCAACAAAGCAAGGAGTTGCAAGCTAACACAGACTCACTTACGCAAATGGCTAACCGCCGCTTTATCGACTCTGCATTACTGCTTAATATCCAACAGCAGCCAGCAGAGTTTTTACCGCTTGCATTTATCATGTGTGACATTGACCATTTTAAAAAACTGAATGATCGGTTTGGACATGATGGCGGAGATGATGTGCTCAAAGCCGTCGCTCAATTATTCCGTCGTAATTTACGCCAACAAGATTTCGCCTGTCGGGTCGGCGGCGAAGAGTTTTTGCTTATACTACCGCATATTACTCATCAAGACGCACTAAGTGTTGCGGAGAAAATACGCACCCAACTTTATCAGCAGCCGATGGTACAACAAGATAAAAGCTATAAGGTCAGCGCCAGTTTTGGTGTCGCTATTTGTGACAATGCTGAACAGTTTCATGCCGGAGTGAAATTAGCCGACACCATGCTATACAAAGCCAAAAACAACGGGCGTAATCAAGTCTGCGGTTAGCATGCAACGGCTCGCAACAGAATATTTAACTAGCGTTTGTGTTGCTTGAAGGCTCATTAATGTTACTTCCATAAACCTTAAGTCACTTCATTTAATATTTTGCCAATTAATTTGTTATTTTTATTTGACAACAAAAGGCATAAATCGGTAAAACGCTCCGTTGCAATAACTTATTGCAGTTATGTCGGTATATGGAGATTTTAATGACAAGTGTTAAACACCTTCTGATTTGTAGTAGCGTATTTCTTGCGCTTAGTGGTTGTGGCAGTTCTGATGATACGCCCCCAGTTGAATCGCCATCTTACGCGTTAAGTGGTACAGTAAGTGGGTTAAATGGCACCGTTATAGTCGGTGTTAATGATACCCGTATTTCAATAAGCCAAAACGGCAGCATAAGCTTAGGTAACAATTTTAAAAGTGGTAACCAAGTTAGCTTATCCATTAAGCAACAGCCAACCAATCAAATTTGTGCTATTACCAGTGCTACTACTTTATCCTTTTCTAATACCAACATTGAAAACGTAACCGTTGCATGTGAAAACTTGCCTACTTTTAATATTAGTGGCACAGCAACAGGTTTATTAAGGCCGGTCACGTTACAATATCAGGTTAATGGTTCAGCTGAAGCGAGCCTAAACATTGATGAGCAAGGTGCATTTGTATTAAACGAAAGTTTTGCTGCCGGCACCGCAATCACCTTTAGTGTCGTTGACAGCATTGGCCACAGCTGCAGTGTTACACCCACCGAGGTCACAGTTGATACTGCTATTAGCAACATGGTGCTTAACTGCTCAACCTTCGGAGCCCTGTCAGGCCGGGTGACATCTTACGGTACAGGGTTACCTATTAGTAATGCGGATGTATCGGCTTTTGTTATAAGCGCAAACAACATTTCTAGTTTATTACAGCAAACAACCACGGACCAAACCGGGCGGTTTACTATTGGTGCAGTTGGTTATCAGCAACGTATTGTTGTTCAGGCCGCAAGTACAGGCTTTGCCAGTCGTTCAGATGTTGCCAGAACCAGTGAGAATAATGCAGAAACTACAATGAGCATAGCGTTGTTAGCAGCAGATGTTGTCACAACTTTTGATGCCTCAGCTGCAGCTGTTATCTCTGACACAAACAGCGCCATGCAGGTTTCGCTACCTGCTTCAGCCTTTGTCACCAGCGAAGGCCTGCCAGCAAGTGGCAGTATCACTGCTGCACTAACAAATGTCGACGCCTCTTCGGATCCGGCTATTATGCCAGGCTACTATCTTGCGACTAATCCTCAAACAGGTAACGTGCAAGCTATAGAGTCTTTTGGTGCAATCAATGCCCAATTTACTGATGCAAGAGGAAAAGCCCTTCAATTAGCACAAGGTGTTGATGCCACTATCCGTATTCCAGTAGCAGAGCGTGCTGACACACCCCCTGCAACCATTCCCCTGATGCATTTTAATCAGCAAACGGGCATTTGGGATGTAGAAGGTGAAGCGACCTTACAAATTGATGAGATGAGCCGGCCTTACTACTTAGGTAGCGTTAGCCATTTCTCTACTTGGAATGCCGATGTATTGTTTGAATCAGTGCGTATTATTGGTTGTGTTTTTGAAAGCGATTCATCCGAACGCTTGGCCAATGTTAGAATTGTGGCTGATGGTACAGATTACATAGGGCGTTCAGTTACTTATTCCAACAGTGAAGGTGAGTTTGATATTGCTGTGCGGCCTAACAGCCAGGTGCTGTTATCTGTTCGTGATGCTGATGGTCAGAGCAACACACGTATTATTGATGTTGGTACAACAGATTATGACTTGGAGAATTGCTTAGCTGTAAATACCGGCGCTATGACAGTAACACTTACCTGGGGTGAAAACCCTAACGACTTAGACACGCATTTCTTAGGCCCACGAACAGCCAATAGTGTTGATGACCGTTTTAGAATTTACTTTAGCAAAAAACAAGAAATGGTTAACGATATCACTATGTATCTTGACCGTGACGATGTCAGTAGCTTTGGTCCAGAAGTTTTAACGGTACCGCAGTTTCCAGTAGCTGGGCGCTATCGTTATGCTGTTCATCATTATGCCGGCAGTGGCACAGTGTTTCAGTCGCCAACTCGAGTAGAAGCACGTGTTCAGGGAGAGACCTTTATTTTTAGTCCTACAATGGATGAAGATACCAATAGTGAACTTGATAGCTGGGTGGTTTTCGACGTTGTCGTTACTTCAGAAGGCGCTATAAATGTAGTTCCGGTTAATACCTATATGCGCAGAGGTAGTGAAGATATTGCTGATGTTGCTAACGGTACAACCTCGTTTAGTAAAGAGCTTAAGTCGATACAGTAATCCTGTATAACGTTCGCTTAATTTCCAACGAAAAAGCCAGCATTAAGCTGGCTTTTTTATTCAGAATCATTCAATTACTGCAAAACAGAAATATCGGCAACTTGCAGAAACAGCTCTCTTAGCTGTTTTAATAGTGCCTGTCGGTTGGCCCGCACTGCCACATCATCTGCGTTTACCATTACCTTGTCAAAGAAGGTATCAATAACGTCTCGCATAGCTGCCAGATGCGCGAGTCCTTCAGCATAGCTGTGTTGCTCACTCTGGTATACTTGCTCGGCGCAAATAACCTTATGCAATGCTTTCTCGGCATCTTCCTGCAGTAAGACTACGTCAATAGTATCAGCGATACTGCCTTCCACCTTGGCAAGAATATTGGCGACACGTTTATTGGCAGCAGCCAATGCTTCTGCAGCTTCCAGCTTACGGAATCCCGCTACGGCTTTTACCCTAAGGTCAAAGTCACTTGGGTTAGTTGGCCTACGCGCTAAAACAGCCTGAATGACATCTACGCTGTAACCTTCGTCTTGATACCAGGCACGGAAACGTCCTAGCATAAAGTCCAGTACGTCTTCAGCCACATTGGTATTGCTTAACTTTGCGCCAAACGTTTGTTGGCTAAAAGCAATAGCGTCAACAAGATCTAACGGTAACTGCTTTTCTACCATGATCCGCAGAGCACCTATGGCAGCACGACGCAGCGCAAACGGGTCTTTGTCTCCCTTCGGGGCCTGGCCAATACCAAAGATACCCACTAAGGTGTCCAGCTTGTCAGCAATAGCTACGGCAGCACCTTCTAAACGGCTTGGAAGCTGATCACCGGCAAAGCGCGGCATATACTGCTCATTTAATGCCAGAGCCACGGTTTCTTGTTCGCCATCTAAGCGTGCATAGTGCATGCCCATGATGCCCTGCACTTCGGGGAACTCTCCTACCATGTTGGTCATTAGATCAGCTTTGGACAGTAAACCTGCTCGCTCGGCAGCAACAATGTCAGCACCAATTTTTGTAGCTATAAAACCTGCTACCTTGCTGATACGCTCTGACTTTTCAGCCAGAGTACCAAGCTGCTGCTGGAACAATACCGTTTTTAAACTCTCTATCCTGTCTGCCAGCTTTTGTTTGCGGTCTGTAGTAAAAAAGAATTGCGCATCCGATAAACGCGGACGTACGACTTTTTCATTACCGGCAATAATTTGCTGCGAATCTTTACTCTCGATATTGGTGACAAAGATAAACTTGTTCAGCAGCTTTCCGTTGTTATCTAACAATGGAAAATACTTTTGGTTGTCTTTCATGGTTGAAATAAGCGGCTCGGCCGGTACCTGCAGGAAGCTCTCTTCAAAGCTGCCTACCAACACTACTGGCCACTCAACTAATGACGCCACTTCTTCTAATAAAGCATCATCCATTAAAGCCTTGCCATTTACCTCAGCGGCAGCTTTAGCCACACCTTCTGCGATAAAGGCTTTACGTTCAGCAAAGTCAGCCACTACAAAGGCATTACGCAACGTGTCAAGATAGGTATCAGCGTGCGTAATAGTAACCTTTGCAGGTGCATGGAAACGATGACCATGTGTTTGATTGCCACTAACACGGCCTAATATGGTTGCAGGAACGATGTCATTGCCATACAACATAATAATAGTGTGTACTGGGCGAATAAATTCCGCACTAGAGTTGCCCCAACGCATGGGTTTAGCAATTGGCAACTTAGCGAGAGCCTGGCTAACAACCTCAGGTAACAGATTAAGAGTTGTTTCACCTTTAACCAATGCTTTATGCAGCAACCAGGCGCCTTTATCGGTTTCCAACTTCTCGGCTTCAGCTACCGTAATGCCACAACCTGCAGCCCAACCCTGGGCCGCTTTGGTTGCATTACCATTAGCATCAAAAGCTGCCGTTAATGCTGGGCCACGTTTTTCTACTACTTTATCGCCTTGTTGTGGCACCAGTGCGTTAATCCTTACAGCAAGACGACGAGGCGCTGCGAACCAACTTACATCTGCGTGCGTAAGTTCTAACTTAGCCAGTTCCGCTTTCAAATTAGCTGCAAACGCTGTTGCCAGGGTTTTTAACGCCTTTGGTGGCAGCTCTTCCGTACCAATTTCAACAAAAAAATCTTGTGCCGACATTATGCCTCCTGCTTACTACGCTTGCTATCACTACAAAGGGGGAAACCCAGTTTTTCACGGCTTGCGTAATACGCTTCAGCACAGGCTTTGGCAAGTGCACGTACCCGTAGAATGTAGCGCTGACGCTCGGTGACAGAGATAGCATGGCGCGCATCAAGTAAGTTAAACGCATGCGATGCTTTCATTACTTTCTCGTAGGCAGGTAATGCGAGGCCTTGCTCAATTAAGTACTGACTTTCTTTTTCGCACTGATCAAATGAAGCAAAAAGCGCAGCAACATCAGCATGCTCAAAGTTGTATGTTGACTGCTCTACTTCATTTTGGTGGAACACATCACCATAGGTTACACGGCCTAAAGGACCATCAGCCCAAACTAAGTCATAGATGCTGTCGACGTTCTGAATATACATTGCCAGACGCTCTAAACCGTAGGTAATCTCTCCGGTAACCGGCCGGCATTCCAGGCCACCCACTTGTTGAAAGTAGGTAAACTGTGTAACTTCCATACCGTTTAGCCAGACTTCCCAGCCCAGGCCCCAGGCACCTAGAGTTGGTGATTCCCAGTTATCTTCCACAAAACGGATATCATGCACTAAGGTATCGATGCCCAGTTCGCGCAACGAGCCTAAATACAGCTCCTGAATATTGTCTGGCGACGGCTTTAAGATCACCTGAAACTGATAGTAATGTTGTAAACGGTTCGGGTTCTCACCGTAGCGGCCATCGGTAGGACGGCGGCAAGGCTGCACATAGGCTACATTTGTTGGCTCTGGGCCCAATGAACGTAAAAAGGTCATGGGGTGAAACGTACCGGCGCCCACTTCTAAATCCAGCGGTTGCACTATTACGCAGCCCTGACGTGCCCAGTAGTCTTGCAGGGCTAATATCAGACCCTGGAAGGTTTTTATATCGTATTTATGCATTCGCTTCTAACTCGCTAAAATGACTGAGGGGCCGCAGCCCCTGTAGTTTTTTCTGGTATTGCTATACGTCCAGGTTAGCAACGTATAAAGCGTTCTCTTCAATAAAGGCCCGCCGTGGTTCAACATGGTCACCCATCAGAGTTGCAAACAGTTGGTCTGCACCGATGGCATCTTCAATGGTTACCTGCAGCATACGACGAGTATTTGGGTCCATGGTGGTTTCCCACAACTGCTCTGGGTTCATCTCACCCAACCCTTTATAGCGCTGAATGTACAATCCACGTTTCGACTCGCTCATCAGCCACTCTAACGCTTCCAAGAAGGTTTCAACTGGTTTAATTTTCTCACCACGGCGGATATAACCACCCTCTTCCATTAAATCGCGTATTTCATCACCCAAGGCAGCAATGCTTAAGTAATCACGAGACGTAACAAAGTCATGGTGTAGCAGGTATTCGTTATCGATACCGTGCTGACGAATAATAACTTTTGGCAGGAATAACTGACGTTCGCGATCTTCGTGAATTTCATAACGATAGCTTGAACCGTCACCCTCTTTTGCGTCTAGCCGCTCAACCAATGTTTTGGCCCACTGCTCGCTATACGCTTCAGTTTTTGCTTGAGCAACGTCCAATGCCGGCACGTATATCAGTTCATTTAACAAGTTAAATGGAATTTTACGTGTTAAGCGTACGATAGTCGCAGAAACCTTATGATACTGACGTACTAGTTTCTCTAGCGCACTACCACCAATACCGGGCGCATCAGCGTTAACATGCAGTGATGCTTCATCCAAAGCTAAGGTCGTCAGGTATTCCGTTAACGCCATTTCATCTTTAATATACTGTTCTTGCTTACCTTTTTTCACTTTGTACAGTGGCGGCTGAGCAATGTAGATATAACCACGTTCAATTAATTCAGGCATTTGACGGTAGAAGAACGTCAACAGCAAAGTACGAATGTGAGAACCGTCGACGTCAGCATCCGTCATTAAGATAATGCTGTGGTAACGGGTTTTGTCTGGGTTATATTCTTCACGACCAATGCCACAACCCAGCGCAGTTATAAGTGTACCCACTTCCTGAGACGATAGCATTTTGTCGAAACGCGCTTTTTCTACGTTAAGAATTTTACCCTTTAACGGCAATATTGCTTGGTTTTTACGGTTACGGCCCTGCTTAGCAGACCCGCCCGCTGAGTCACCTTCCACTATGTACAGTTCAGATAATGCCGGGTCTTTTTCCTGACAATCTGCCAACTTGCCGGGCAAGCCTGCAATATCCAGCGCACCTTTACGCCGGGTCATTTCGCGGGCTTTACGGGCAGCGTCACGGGCGCGCGCAGCATCAACAATTTTACCCACGATAATTTTGGCATCACCTGGGTTTTCTAACAGGTATTCGTTTAGTTTCTCACCCATCACGCTTTCAACAGCAGAGCGCACTTCTGAAGATACCAGCTTGTCTTTGGTCTGAGAGCTAAACTTAGGGTCAGGAACTTTTACGCTGATAACTGCTGTTAAACCTTCACGTGCGTCATCACCCGAAGCCTGTACCTTCATTTTTTTAGCATAACCTTCGTGTTCAATATAGCTATTTAACACGCGTGTTAAGGCACCACGGAAACCCGCTAAGTGCGTACCACCATCACGTTGTGGAATATTATTGGTAAAACAGAATACGTTTTCCTGATAGCTGTCGTTCCACTGCATGGCAACTTCTACCGAAATACCATCGTCACGCTGATCTGTGAAATAAAATGCCTTAGGATGTACGCTGGTTTTGGTACGATTCAAATATTGTACAAAAGCCTCAATACCGCCTTCGTATTTAAAGTGGTCTTTTTTATCAGTACGTTCATCAGAAAGAATAATACTAACGCCAGAGTTTAAGAACGACAATTCGCGTAAACGCTTAGCCAAAATATCAAAATGATAGTTTATGTCGGTAAATACCGTAGGGCTTGGCCAAAAACGGATAGTGGTGCCTTTGTCTTCTGTCTCACCAATTACTGCCAACGGCGCTTGCGGTACACCTAGATGATAAATTTGTTGGTGTACCTGGCCTTTGCGGCGAATTGTCAGTTCTAGCTTATCTGACAGCGCGTTTACTACCGACACACCTACGCCGTGTAAACCACCTGATACTTTATATGAATTATCGTCAAACTTGCCACCGGCATGCAGTACCGTCATAATAACTTCTGCTGCTGATACGCCTTCATCATGCATGTCGGTTGGAATACCACGACCGTTATCACGCACCGATACCGAGCCATCGCTGTGAATGGTGACCCAAATATCAGAACAATGGCCAGCTAAGGTTTCGTCGATAGAATTATCGACCACCTCAAACACCATGTGGTGCAAGCCTGAGCCGTCATCGGTATCGCCGATGTACATGCCTGGTCTTTTACGAACTGCATCCAGTCCTTTTAATACTTTTATGCTCGAGGAATCGTAGTTATGTTGTTCGGCCATCGTCATCTGTCCGTGCTGTTAGCTGCCCATGTTCCACGTGAAACATCGCCAGTTGCCCGGCGTCTATAAATGGTGAAACATGATCAGCGTTAATTGCAGTAATAAAAACCTGTGAGTTAATATCGCGTAAATAGCTAAATATCTGTCGGGTTGACTCTTGGTCTAACTCCGACGCCAAATCATCGATTAACAACAACGGTTGTTTCTGACCGTTGTCACGAATTACGTTGTTTTGCGCAATTTTAAGCGCAAATAATAACACTTTTAACTGACCACGGGATAACACTTCTTCAGCTGCCCATTGGTCTTTTTTAATCCGTAAATCCGCCTTCTGCGGGCCGTATTGGGTAAACCCCATACGACTGTCGTGCGAGAAGCTCTGATGCAGTAATTGCTTAAACTCCTCAGACGTTGTCACCTTTTCTGGCCACCCCTGTTGTAACTGAAAGTTTAGCGATTGCATAAGATCATCAGCTGTTGTCAGCTGTCGAAATGCCGACTCTAATTGTGCGACATAACTGTAACGCAACCTTTGCAACTCAAACGCGAGTTCGACGAACTGCTGATCCCAGAATTCAAACTGGCTGTCATAATGGCGGTTTGTTTTTAACAAGGCGTTCCGCTGTTTCAGCACTTTATTAAACCGCAGCCAATAATCAAAAAAGGACTGTTCCACGTGAAACAATCCCATATCAAAAAATTGCCTACGCTCCTTTGGACCGCCAAAAAACAAACGAAAACTGTCGGGAGTAATAAGCTGTACCGGCAATAAGCTAGCAATCTCAGCCAATCGATTTACGTTACTGCCATTTAATCGCAGTAACAACTCCCCCTGTTTGTCACGCTGTAAGCCAAGGCTATATATTTGTTGTTGCACTGCAACCTTTGCGTGTATAACAAAGGCGTCACTATTATGCTGTATAAGCCGCTGTGATCGACTGGTACGAAAAGATCGACCATGTGCCAAATAATATATCGCTTCAAGCAAACTGGTTTTACCGCTGCCATTCATGCCAACGATTAAATTAAACTGCGCATGAACATTAAACGACACTGCCGTCAGATTGCGAAACTGACTGGCGTTAACTGACAACAGTGACATGATTACAAGCGCATTGGCATAACGACGTAAGACGCACCGACATTACCAACGCCTTCAACTAAGGCACTGGAGTTAGCATCATTCAAATGCAATAAAACCAAATCTGTTGCTAACGTATTTAACACATCCAACAAGTAGCCTACATTAAAGCCAATCTCAAGGTTATCACCCTGGTATTCAACTTCGATGATCTCTTCTGCTTGCTCGTGCTCGGGGTTATTAGCAACTATTTGTAACTCGCCATTACTTAAAGTAAATCGCACACCGCGGTATTTCTCATTTGATAAAATAGAAGCCCGGGTACAGGCATCTTTTAACACACTACGATGTGCCGTAACCAGTTTTGTACTATTACGGGGTAACACGCGGCGGTAATCAGGGAAACGACCGTCAATCAGCTTACTGCTAAAAACATAGTTACTATCGGTTAAGCGAATATGGTTTTGACCCAGGCTCAATGTAACAAGCTGCTCGTCGCTAGCCAGTAATCGCATCACTTCCATTACGCCTTTACGCGGAATAATAATTTGTTTTTGCTGCGCCATTAATCCAGGTAGCTCTACGCCGCTTAACGCAAGTCTGTGACCGTCGGTAGCCACAGCTTTTACTGCACCGTTATCAACTTCAAATAACAAACCATTCAGGTAATAACGTACATCCTGATTTGCCATAGAGAACGCAGTATCGTCTAAAAGCTTGCGCAGCTGCATGCGCGTTAGTTGAATATCAACCTCGCCCTGCCAGCTTTCTAAGTTAGGATATTCAGACGCACTTAACGTAGACAACGTGAACTTCGTTTTACCACACGTCAGCACGCAGTTATCACCCTGCAATTGCACTCGGATATCTGACCCCTCAGGCAAACTACGGCAAATATCTAACAACTTCTTTGCCGGTACGGTAATACGCCCAGGGCTTTGTACTGTTAAAGCATCCGTTGTCGCAACCAACTCTACTTCCAAATCAGTGCCCGTTAAAGACAACGCAGCCTCAGATACTTCAAGCAAAACATTAGACAAAATAGGTAACGTATGGCGACGTTCAATAGCGCCAGATACCATTTGTAGTGGTTTGAGTAAGGCATCTCTGTTAATGGTAAATTGCATGAACACGTCCCTTTACGATGACAAAGTACGGATTAAATTTTGAAAGTCTTCTTTAATTTCGTGCGTTTCTTCTTTTAACGACTCAATCTTTCTACAGGCATGCAGCACTGTGGTGTGATCGCGACCACCGAACGCATCACCAATTTCTGGTAAACTGTGATTGGTGAGTTCTTTAGATAATGCCATAGCCATCTGGCGCGGGCGCGCTACAGAGCGCGAGCGACGCTTAGACAGTAAATCCGCCACTCGAATTTTGTAGTATTCAGCAACCGTCTTTTGAATGTTTTCTATTGTCACCAGCTTGTCTTGCAACGCCAGTAAATCGCGCAATGCTTCGCGCACGAAATCAATAGTAATAGGTCGACCAGTAAAGTTAGCGTTGGCGATGACACGGTTTAATGCGCCTTCTAATTCGCGCACGTTAGATCGCAGCCGTTTAGCAATAAAAAAGGCAACCTCTTCCGGTAAGCGAATCTGGTTCTCATGTGCCTTGCGCATCAGGATCGCCACGCGGGTTTCTAATTCTGGCGGTTCAATGGCAATGGTTAAACCCCAGCCAAAACGAGACTTTAACCTATCTTCTACCCCATCAATTTCTTTAGGATAACGATCACTGGTTAGGATGATTTGTTGATTACCTTCAAGCAGGGCATTAAAGGTATGGAAAAATTCTTCTTGAGACCGCTCTTTATTAGCGAAGAACTGAATATCATCAATCAGCAGCGCATCAACCGACCGGTAATAACGCTTAAATTCTTCTATGGCATTGTTTTGCAATGCTTTTACCATATCTTGTACAAAACGTTCTGAATGCATGTAAATCACTTTAGCATCTGGCTTTTTCGCCAAAATGCCATTACCTACTGCATGTAACAAGTGCGTTTTACCTAAACCGGTACCACCATAAATAAACAAGGGGTTATAAGCCGTACCCGGGTTATCAGCTACTTGGCTTGCTGCCGCACGCGCAAGTTGGTTCGATTTACCCTCGACAAAGTTAGTAAAGGTGTAGTTTGCTCGAACATTGCTGGTCACAATGGTTTTAGGTGCGGGCTCTGGTTTTTCTCGAGCAACAGGCTCAGCTTGCGGCACAGCAGTAATTGCGGGCGCAGGTACCGTACTGCGGGCTTTATTAGCCTGACTAGAACCCACATCAAATTTTAGCCGGGGCGCATCATCACCGCAGTAATCATGGATCAGCTCCATGATCCGGCTCAGGTATTTTTCACGTACCCAATCCAACACAAAGCGGTTAGGCGCATACAACGTAAGGCCTGAATCAGAACTATCAGCTTGTAAGGGACGGATCCACATACTAAAATGCTGCGCAGGTAATTCGGCTTGCAGCGCTTGCAGACAATTTTGCCAAACGGACTGATACACCATATCTCCTGAAGCCTCTTAACTATCATGAACAAAAGGCTGGCGTAAGTTAACGAAGCGCACATTATCGTACTATCTTATCCACAACTTCAATATTGACTTTTTAAAATTAACAAAATGACGCAAAAAATAAATCTATCCCATTGTTTTAAATAACTTAAATTCTCTTATACCTTTTAATAATACTTCAGCTTTTTCGCTGCGATATTTAAACTAAAACCAAATAACCCACACTTTATTCACGGAAAAAAATATGCCTGTGGAAAACTTTTGTAAAAACAGGATCGATAAAGATCGCGTACGAATAAAACACAGGATCAGATTGACTTTGCGCTGCAGACTATTTAAAATTCGCGCTCATTTTTGTCAGCTGCGTTTTGGTACATTTACTAAAACACAGAAAACTTTAGTAAATATTTCGACCGGACGGATGAATTATGAGTAAAAGAACTTTTCAACCAAGCGTATTAAAACGCAAGCGTAACCACGGTTTCCGTGCACGTATGGCCACTAAAAATGGTCGTGCAGTATTAGCGCGTCGCCGTGCTAAAGGCCGTCAGCGTTTATCAGCATAATTAGCTGCTAATCGCTGCGTGGTCAGCTTGAAATTCGGCAGGGAGTTAAGACTATTAACTCCCGGTCAGTTCGATAACGTCTTCCAACTCCCTTTTCGGGTTTCTTCTCCGCTTTTTACCATACTGGCGAAAGCCAATCATCTGCCACATGCCCGATTAGGCCTTACTATCGCGAAAAAACGTGTTAAATTAGCGGTGCACCGTAATCGCATTAAGCGCTGCGTGCGTAACAGCTTTCGTTTGCATCAACATGAGTTGCCCGGTGTCGACTTGGTACTGATGGTAAAAGGTGATATTAGCAATACTGCTAATGATGAGTTACATAGGCAACTGGAAAAGTTATGGCGAAAAATCGCTCGGCAGTACACCGCTTCGCTGTCAGCCTAGTGTTAACGCTGCTGCACGGTTACCAGAGACTGATTAGCCCCTTATTTGGGCCTAGCTGCCGTTTTCATCCCACCTGCTCGCATTATGCTATTTCAGCAATTGAACGCTTTGGCGTGCTGAAAGGCAGTTGGTTAGCAACGAAACGTATATTAAAATGTCACCCTCTACACGAAGGCGGTGATGATCCTGTTCCTGAAAAGCACAATGAGAAAAGCTAAGCCATGGAATCACAACGTAGTTTATTAGTTATTGGTCTGGCCCTGGTCAGTTTTTTACTTTGGCAACAGTGGAATATCGACACCGCGCCAAAGCCGGTTACACCAGTAACACAAAATAGCGACAGTACCGGCAGCAGTTCTGCTGACTTACAACTTACCACTGCTGACGCGGAACAATCTGTAGCCACTGTAGCGGCAGCCGCACGAACCATTACTGTCAGCACAGACGTATTTAACTTACGCATAGACAGCCGCGGTGGTGACATCGTTGGTTTAGAATTACCCGCGTTTGAACTAAATAAAGGTGAAGGTGACGCTTATCCGCTGATGCGTAAGCTGAACGGCTTTGAATACGTAGCTCAAAGCGGACTTATAGGCCGTGATGGCCCAGACGACAGCCGTAACCCGCGGCCTGTTTATACTGCGGAAAAAAGTAGTTATGCGTTAAGTAGCGGTGCAACCGAGTTAGTGGTGCCATTACTGTTTAACCATAACGGCCTGCAAATTGAAAAACGTTTTACCTTTGTTGCTGGTCAATATGATGTCCGGGTAGAATATTTTATTAAAAACCAAAGTACTGAAGTAAAAACGGTTCAACCTTATCAGCATATGGTCCAAACTATCGACAACGGTGAAGGCAGCAGCATGATGATGCCAATCTACCGCGGTGCAGCTTTTGGTACTTCTTCAGAGCGTTATAACAAATACGCCTTTGATGACATGCAAGAGAAAAACCTGTTGGAAGCCACAACTGGTGGTTGGGTTGCCATGCTAGAGCACTACTTTGTGTCGGCTTGGGTACCTGATGCCCAAACCGATAACCAGCTATACAGCTTAGTTCGCAATGGCCAAGGTGTTATTGGTGCTAAGGGCCCGGCAGTTAATATTGAGCCCGGCGCTGAAATAACCTTAACCAGTACTTTTTATGCTGGCCCCAAAGATCAAGACAGCCTGGCTAAAATTGCCAACGGGTTGGATTTAACGGTTGATTACGGTTTCTTATGGTTTATCTCACAACCGTTGTTTTGGTTACTCACGACCATTCAGGGTTTTGTCGTTAACTGGGGTGTAGCCATTATCTGCATTACCCTTATCGTCAAAGGTGCCATGTACCCACTGACCAAAGTACAGTACGAGTCGATGGCGAAAATGCGTAACTTAAAGCCAAAAATTGACGAACTACAGGCCCGTTATAAAGAAGACCGTCAAAAGATGGGCCCGGCAATGATGGAACTGTATCGCAAAGAAAAAGTTAACCCGATGGGTGGCTGCTTACCGATGATCATTCAGATGCCTATCTTCCTGGCGCTATACTGGGTATTCGTTGAAAGCGTTGAATTACGTCATGCACCATTTATGCTTTGGATTAACGACTTATCTGCGCAAGACCCGTACTACGTATTACCGGTATTATTTGGTTTAAGCATGTTTTTAATGCAAAAACTCACGCCAATGCAGGTTACCGACCCAATGCAGCAAAAGATCATGATGTGGATGCCAGTTGCGTTCTCCGTGTTCTTCCTGTGGTTCCCAAGTGGCCTGGTACTTTACTGGTTTGTAAGTAACCTTATTTCACTGGCGCAGATGTTATATATCTATAAAGGCATGGAAAAGAAAGGCTTACATACTAAAAAGGCTTAACCAGACTCAACGCTAGGGTAAGCGTGTCATCATGAAGCAGCAACAGGGATGTTGCACAGGTTGAGACAGTACACGGACGTACTGTCGAAAGCAGCGAAATGATGATTTCCTTACCCTTGCCATTAAACCTTAAGCCTGTCGCCTAACGCTGACAGGCTTTTTCTATTCAGAGGCAACACCATGTTTACTACCGACACCATCGCCGCTTTAGCCACTGCTCCGGGCCGCGCCGGTGTGGGTATTATCCGTATTTCCGGACCGGACACTAAAGCAGTAGCGCAAGCCATACTGCACAAGTTACCTAAACCACGTTACGCCGACTACCTGCCGTTTTATGATACTAATACACAAGTACTAGACCAAGGTATTGCGCTGTACTTCCCAGGGCCCAATTCTTTTACCGGCGAAGACGTACTTGAACTTCAAGGCCACGGCGGCCCTGTGTTACTGGATATGTTGCTAAAACAAGTGTTGGCACTGCCCAATGTACGTATTGCCAAGCCGGGTGAATTTTCAGAACGCGCCTTTTTAAACGACAAGCTCGACTTAGCCCAGGCCGAAGCCATTGCCGACTTAATTGACGCCAGCAGCGAACAAGCCGCGCGCAGTGCCATGCAATCACTGCAAGGTGAATTTTCCAGACGAATTCATGAGCTGGTAGAAAAAGTCATTTACCTGCGTATGTATGTCGAAGCCGCAATAGACTTCCCGGATGAAGAAATTGATTTCCTCTCCGATGGCAAAGTGGCTTCCGACTTAGCCGATATTATCGACTACCTGGCTAGCGTAAAAAAACAAGCTACCCAGGGCAGTATCTTACGTGAAGGCATGAAAGTAGTTATTGCGGGTAGGCCAAATGCGGGTAAATCGAGCCTGCTAAATGCGTTAGCCGGGCGAGAAGCTGCTATCGTGACTGAAATAGCTGGCACCACCCGTGACGTACTGCGCGAGCACATTCATATTGACGGTATGCCGCTGCATATTATCGATACCGCCGGTTTACGTGATGCAACCGATCAGGTTGAGCAAATTGGTATTGAACGTGCCTGGAAAGAAATAGAACAGGCCGACCGGGTGCTGTTTATGGTAGACGGCACCACAACCGATGCTACCGATCCGCACGATATCTGGCCCGACTTTATCGACCGCCTGCCAGCCAATTTGGGTGTAACGGTTATTCGCAATAAAGCCGACTTAACCGGCGAACCCATGACACCCAATACGACCAGTAATACGCCGGTGTACCGTTTGTCAGCCAAAACCGGTGATGGTATCGACGGCCTGCGCGAACATCTAAAACAATGTATCGGCTTTGACGCCAGTACCGAGGGCAGCTTCCTTGCCCGCCGCCGCCACCTTGACGCACTCGATCGTGCCGCAGAGCACCTTAGCATCGGCCAGGAACAACTGCACAGCTATATCGCTGGTGAAATCCTCGCAGAAGAGCTGCGCTTAACGCAACAACACCTGAACGAGATAACCGGCGAGTTTAGCTCGGATGATTTGCTCGGCAAGATTTTCAGCTCGTTTTGTATCGGTAAATAACCTTTCAATAATGGATGCAATATCTCCCTGCCGCTTCGGCAGGTTTTTTTGTTTACTTATTTGGTACTTACTAAATACATAGCTAAAATTGCATTTAATTAACCTGAAACACACTGCAAAAATCATTACGTTAACCTTGTAAATGGCGAATAGCTAGTTGGACGGCACTATGTCTCGCATTTAAGGATAGATGATGACTTCAACAACAGATTATAAGCTACATGCGAAAACCATTGTGGTAATGGTCCTGATTATTATCACAGCGGCGGCTGCACTAATCTCAAAAAGCTTGGTTGATTTTAAGCAAGTTGAAACATCCTGGGTTGAGCATACGGCTAAATCAAACGCTATTACATTTGAGATGGCTAACATCCGCCATCATTTGGGCTATGGCGGCTTTATACACAATTTTAAAAATCTGGTGCTACGTCGAGATATAGCTGTCTATCAGCCGAAGATTGAACAAGACATTTCGTTGGTGCAACAACATCTGGCTAGGCTACAAAAGCTGCTAGAGAATAAAGAAAACCTTCAAGCATTAGAGCAGGTACAGCAAACTTTTATTGAATACCAAAGCAAATACTATTTAGCGCTAAATATGCTGACACAGCAGGCCAACACTGATGAAATAGATAGCGAAGTAAAAGTAGATGACACGAAAGCGCTGCAAGCACTGCAGCAGCTTGACCAAAGCATCAGTAAGCAAAGTGCTGCAATAATACTGGATGCAAAACAGCTAAATAGCCGGGCCAGACAGTTCCTGCTGATAGCCAGTTTATTACTGCTACCGGTTTTACTTATTGCAGCAATTGCTATTGCCTGGCTGTTACGTCGTATTATTGTCGTAACAAATGACGTTATTGTGGCTGAAAAAGAACTGAACAACTTGCTCGCCACCTCCCCCGATCCAACGTTAAGCGTTAACACTTCTGGTTTAATCATCAGAGTAAATAAGATGGCAGTGGCGTATTTTAGCCAAGCAGAAGCAGCCCTATTAGGCCAACCGATATTAGCACTGCTGCAGGTCGGCAGCGCTCAGAACCAGCCTGCGGACTATATGCAATACATAAACAGACTTGTTAGAAAACAAAACAACGGTGAGCAAGTCATTGCCAGCACAATTGTTGATGGCGAAGTGCGAAGTGTAGAAATTAAGTTGGCTGATACCACAACTAGCAACGTTACAATCACAACGCTGACCTTAAGAGATGTCACAGAGCAATTGCAGCTGCGCGAAGCGCTTATAAAAGCTAAAGAGGAAGCAGAACAAAATTTAATGCGACAAAAGGCCATGCAAGACGAACTGGTACAGGCCTAAAAGATGGCGGCACTTGGCAAGCTGGTTGCTGGTGTTGCGCATGAGATTAATACACCGGTAGGAACTATTTTAACGGCTGCCTCTCATCTGCAGAATGAATCAGCTGCCACCGCTGACAAATTTGCGCATGAAACGCTTAGCGCGAAACAACTATCTGCCTACCTGCAAATTGCCGTAGACAGTTCAGGCCTTATAAGTCATTGCTGTAGCCGCGCCGCTGAATTAATTCAGAGTTTTAAATTGGTTGCAGTTGATCAAACCGGCGCGCTAAAGCGGCAGTTTGATATGGCAAAATACCTCAATGAAGTGATTCTGAGTTTACGACCAAGCTTCAAAGACCGTCAAATCACTATTAACGTCAGCTGCCCACCAGACATTATGATGGATAGTTACCCTGGTGCCATTGCTCAGGTTCTGACAAACCTTATATTAAATTCACTAAAACACGGTTTTACCGATGATGATGTTGGCAATATAGAAGTAAAACTAAACTTAATGGAGCAACCCACAGACTGGTTAGAGCTAGTCTACGAAGACAACGGTGCAGGTATACCCAACGAATTGCAGAGCGAAGTATTTAACCCGTTCTTTACCACTGGACGCAATAGGGGTTTTAGCGGACTGGGTTTGCATATCGTCTACCTAAACATTACACAGCTACTGGCAGGGTCTATTGCCATGTCGAGTACACCTGGCCAGGGCACCTGCTATATTATTCGCATTCCTATCGCGGTACCAACTGATATAGCCGCACAACCGCCACATGCCATTACTTAACCGCAGCCGCCGACAGCGCATCTAACTGCTGCGCCGTTTGGTCAGTGACAATAAGCACCGCTATTAGTACCGCACCCAGCGCGACAAAAGCCGAAGCCAGATAAAGCCCAATATCGTAGTACCCCGTGCGGCTGGCAAGGTAGCCGGTGAGCGCTGGCGCCAGAACTTGTGCACTGCCATAGGCCAGTGTCATTTTACCCATTAACCTGGCAGGTTTGCCGGGATACAAACGCCCTGCCATGGTCAATACTAAACTTACAACACCAACAAAGGTTGCACCAAACAGCGCTGCGCTTAACAACACCGCGGTTAACGAGCTACACCACAATGGCAATAAAATAGCCACGCTTTGTGCCAACAATGCCAACATAACCGCTTTTAAATAACCCATTTTGCGGGCGATTAAATCCCACAACAACACCGCCGGTGTCGCCGCAAGGCCTAATACAATAAAATTCAGGTTACCACTGCCCGCTAAACCCGGCATTCGTTCAACTATCGTCACAATAAAAGTAGCACTAATAACATAACCATAACCGGCACAAAAATAGCTAGCCAACATAAGGCGAATAAAGCGTTTTCCTGGAGGTGCATCAGCAATGGTAGTCTGCATACTGCTAGCAGACATAACGGGTTTTGGCAGCCAGCGCCAGGCTGGTATAGCAAGTAACACTCCAAATACGGCTAAGTATTGCCATTGTGTGCGCCAATCAAACTGAGCCTGCAACATAAACTCTACTAGTAGCGCAGCTAACGCAATACCAAAACCAAGCCCGGCAAAGTGGATACCCAGTTCAGCACGCTGCTTATGGTTAAGTAACCAGTGCAGTATTAATGCCGACGCCAATAACATTGAGCCAGCGCTGCTTAACCCAGCGACAAAGCGCCAGAATGACCACAGGTAGACGTTCTCGGTTAACGCCATACCAATAGTGCTCAGCACAGCTAAAACCAGACCAAGCCGATATAGGGTATCTTTTAATGTCACACTACTAAGGTTACTGGCGAGCAGTGCCCCAGCCATATATCCCAGATAATTCACCGCTGCCAGGTATCCTCCACCGGCATCATCTAGTCCTGTTTGTTGCTGCATCAGGGGTAACAGCGGTGTATAAGCAAAACGTGCCACGCCCAGGCAAAGAAGCTGACTAAAAAAACCCGCCAGTAATACAAAAAAACGCTGCGGTATTGGGTTGGTAGTCGTCGCGTTCAGAGTCATAACTCCGGCAGGATAAAGTGCCAGCTTAGCGTAAGAAAAAAGGCCGTGGTATACGGCCTTAGTATCATATTGCTGTATTGGTGGTTATCGGGCGTAGGTGGCCGTGAGGGTTGCTTTACCCAACGCCATGGCATTAAGCATAAAGCCCACCACAGCGGCACTGGCGCCATCGTCAGCGGGTAAGGTTTCATCAGGTAAGGCCCAAACTGTAAACTGATAACGATGCATACCATGACCTTCTGGCGGGCAGGCACCACCAAAGTCTTTGCTACCGTAATCATTGTTAAAGCTGCGACAGCCTGGTGGCAAACTGCCTTTACCGGCGCCGCGAGCTAAGCCTGTAGCCGCTGGCGGAATATCGGTTACCAGCCAGTGCCAGAAACCCGAACAAGTGGGTGCATCAGGGTCAAATACCGTAATGGCAAAACTTTTGGTACCCACAGGGGCGTTAACCCAATTTAGTGCTGGTGACACATTGCTGCCACTACAACCAAAGCCATCAAATTCATGATCTTTGGCCATAAAATGGCCTTCTTTAATATCCGGGCTACTTAGGGTAAAAATGTTATTAGTCATAATGTCTCCAACATGTAAGTGAATACTTACTTATAATTAGATAGCCATTGATAAAAGACTTGCTTTGGCAACGCACCTGCTTGTTGTGCCACAACCTTACCTTGTTTAAACAACATTAATGTAGGAATAGAGCGAATACTAAACTGCGCCGCCAACGACTGCTGTTGCTCGGTGTTAATTTTACCAAAGCGAAACTGCGGTTCCAGTTCTCGCGCCGCCTGGCTAAATACCGGGGCAAAACTCTGACACGGGCCACACCAGCTAGCCCAAAAGTCGACCACTAACGGCAATCCGGCTTTATTAGCATGGGCAGAAAAATTGATGCTGGTTAGCTCCAATGGCTCACCACGAAACAGTGACTGTTTACATTTGCCACAATGAGCATCCAGTGCGGGTTTATCTTGTGGCAAACGGTTGAGGCCATTACAAGCTGGGCAGGCAATAATCATGGCAAACTCCAAAGTAAGCGTACTCTTTGTTATATAGCGACGAGCAAACCAAAATTAAAGGCAACGCTAAAAACTCAGCTGCTGCCAGCCTGTTTTATTATCAAAACTAATACTTTTAACCTCGCCGCGGCCCTCAATATTGACGGTATTTACCTGCGAAGGCCAAAGCGCTTGCAAAGAACTGTGCTTAACCCGCAAGCCACTTAATTCTGATGGAACGGGCACCTCTTGATAAACCCAAAAAAACCGGCCATCAAGCTGACCACCAATTAAAGTTAAACTAATCGCCTCACCCGAAAGGGTCGTCAAAGCAAAGTGCTCACTTACATAATGACTAAATAGCTGTTGCGTTTGCTCATTGTTAAGTAAGTCTGCGCTTTTATCAAACAACTGCTTTACGCCGTGCTCGGCGTCATGCACATAAAACCGGTGCATGACTTCAATGTTGCCACTACGTGAATTAAACAACACCTTGGTAAGTGCTGTTTTCATTTCATGTGCGGCAAGTTGACCACAGCAGCCAGCCAGTAATAGCAAGCCAACTAAAAGGCGCATTAGTTGTTGCCCTCTGAACCAGGTTCTATCTCAGACGCCGGCTTTTTGGCAGGATCTTTCACCTTAGTTTTAATATCCTGCATAATATCGCGACTTACTTTAGCTTTGCTCTTGTCCGCTTTATACGCTTCAATACGAGATGGAATTATGCGGCGCGGATAGAAGTTGTTTTCGATATCCACATCAGCTGTTTCCCATTTCGGATCGACGACCACATCTTTTAGCACTTTATCTTTGGCAGTAACAATCAGCTTATTGACTGCTTTAGGGCTGCGACGCCAAATTTCAGCCGGAATAGTTTGCTGTTCGCTGCTGCCATCGGTGAAGTTTAGCTGTAATAAAATTGGCATAACCAAGCCGCCTATATTACTAAACTGAAGCACATAGTAGTTTTTGTCTTCGGCTACAGCGCGTTCAAATGCGATGCGCTCCCATGGCTCTAAGTCATGCAAAAACTTGTTGTAAGCATTGCGTTCTTTATTAGTCACGGTAAAACGATCATTTTCGTCGTAGAAATCGCTCACATCGGAGTTCTTGTCAATCCACAACACTTTGCCTTCCGCTTTGTTACGCTCAACAAAAAGCGGCATCGGTTTATCTAGCTCCTGCTGGCGCTGACGTTGGAAATCAATATCCGGATTTTTGGTGTCTAGCTGCAACTGGAATACTTTGTCCAATGAGATATCGACATGATCAGTGCTGTAAAACCAGCCACGCCAGAACCAATCCAGATCAACACCGCTGGCTTCTTCCATGGTACGGAAGAAATCAGACGGCGTTGGGCGCTTAAACTTCCAACGCGTTGCGTATTCTTTAAAGGCAAAATCAAACAACTCCCGGCCCAGAATAACCTCACGCAGAATATTCAATGCCGCAGCAGGCTTGGTATAAGCATTAGGACCTAACCGTAATACACTGTCAGATTGTGTCATAATAGGTACTTGTACATCCGACTTCATGTAATCGACAATATCACGCGGCTCAACACCCCAGGGAATAGTCGGGTCCCACTCGCGGCCGGCCACACCATCTAAAAAGCTGTTTAAGCCTTCGTCCATCCAGGTCCACTGCCGTTCGTCAGAATTAACGACCATCGGGAAATAAATATGTCCAACTTCGTGAATAACCACGCCGATTAAAAAGCGTTTTTCAGCTTGTGAGTATGTACGGCTACCATCATCCTGTAACTTAGTGCGCGGACCGTTAAAGGTGATCATGGGGTATTCCATGCCACCTACAGGACCATTTACCGATTGCGCAACCGGATAAGGGTAATCAAACGAGAAACGCGAATACACCTCCATAGTGTGCACTATGGCTTCAGTAGAGTATTTCTGCCATAACTCACCACCCTCTTTTGGGTAAAATGACATAGCCATTACAAAGGGTTGGTCATCACCGCCCTGCTGATAACCTTTAGCGTCCCAGATAAATTTACGTGACGAAGCCCAGGCAAAATCACGTACATTATTGGCCTTAAAATGCCAGGTTTTGGTGTCGTCAGTAGCTGCTTTTTCATTTTCCAATGCTTCGGCTTCAGTGACAATAAATACGGGACGCTTAGCCGTTTTAGCTTGATCTAATCGGGTTAATTGTTGTTTAGTAAGTACCCTGCTACTGTTTTGTAGTTCGCCCGTAGAGGAAACTATATGGTCGGCTGGTACGGTGAGTTTTACATCGTAATCACCAAACTCCAGGGTAAATTCGCCACGGCCGAGAAACTCTTTATTGGTCCAGGCTTCATAATCGGTATAAGCGACCAAACGCGGAAACCACTGCGCTAATAAAAAAATATCATTACCGCCTTCGCGGGCATCTTTGGGGAAATGCTCATAGCCTGAACGGGCCGAAACAGCATCTTCTTCAACGATATTAAAAGCAAAATCCAGGCTGAAATCGGTGGTCTGGCCCGGTTTTAGCGGTTTATCCAGATCGATACGCATTAAGGTACCCACCGAAGTAACCGGCAAGGGTTTACCGCTACTGTTTTTTAAATTACTGATCTGGAAACCCAGCTCGTTGTCAGCCATAAATTGCTGCCGGCGCAGCTCTTCCAGGCTTAAGCGTGCAGTGATATCACCATCGCTAATCGACGTTGCAGGTCCCCGTCGGCCAATGCCGCCAAAGTCAGTACTTAACTCAGCCATCGAGTCAGATTTAAAAATGTTCTGATCAAGATGCAGCCAAAGATACTTCAGGCTATAAGGCGAGTTATTTTTGTAGCTTATCCGCTGTTTAGCGCTAAGCCGGCGTTTTGTTTCATCAAGCTCTACATCCATTTTGTAGTTAACTTGTTGCTGCCAGTATTGCTGGCCAGGTTCACCGGCTGCATTGCGGTAAACGTTAGGTGTGGGCAATACTTCGTCTAACTGGCGAAACTTATCTTCAAAATCACCTTTCGTTTGGCGAATGGCACTGGCATCTACTACAGAACTACATAACAGTGTAGCCAGCAGGCTAAACAGAGATAATGTGGGCAACAAACTTCGGGATAAAACGATGGGCATAATCAGCTATTCTCTTATTGTTTTAAGCTCGTTAAGCAAGCCTTATACAATAAGAAACTTCAGCTTGTCAGACAAGCACGGTTCATCACGTGCAGTGGTTATTCTGTCGCCAATAAAAAACCCTGCTTTGCAGGGTTTTATTATTACACTAAAACTTAGTCACGTGGCTTACGTGGTGCGCGTGGTGCAGCACCCGGGCGCGGGCCTGGACCATTAGACGGGCGACGGTCACCGGCTGGCGCCGCTCCACTGTCTACAGTGATATTCAGTTTTTGCTTACGCACGTAAACTTTCTTCAAGTGCTGGAAAATCTCACTTGGTATCGTCGCTGGCAACTCTACGGTACTGAAATGATCAAACAACTTAATATTACCAATAAACTGGCTATCAATGTTGGCTTCGTTAGCAATAGCACCAACGATATCACCAGCACGAACACCATGCTCTTTACCTACTTCAATGCGGTAAGTCTGGTAATCACCTTTCATTTCACGCTTAACACGTGGCCCACGATCAGGACGGTCACCGCCGCGGTCTGGACGATCGCTACGTTCACGACGCGGACGCTCTTCACGTTCACCACGTGCATGCGGTTCACGAATTTCCGGGAACTGACTTGCCACATTTAACGGCTGATCTTTCTGCGCTAAATACAACAACGCCGCGGCCAGATCGTTTTCCGTGGTTTCAATCTTCTCGCGCCAGTCATTAATTAACGTTTGGAAAAAGCTCAGATCCTGAGTTTCTATCGTTTGCGCTAACTGCTCGCGGAACGATTCGATACGACGTTGTTCAATTACACGGCCAGTTGGCAGTGACATCTGCTCAATCGGTTGCTTAGTCGCATGTTCAATTGTACGCAGTAAGCGGCGTTCACGCGGCGACACGAATAAAATCGCTTTACCTTCACGGCCAGCACGGCCAGTACGGCCGATACGGTGTACATAAGCTTCGCTGTCATATGGAATGTCGTAGTTTACTACCAGACTGATACGCTCTACATCCAAACCACGGGCAGCAACGTCAGTTGCAACAATAACGTCGAGCTGATTCGCTTTCATTTTGCGGATAGTCAGTTCGCGGTGTGCCTGGTTCATGTCGCCGTTTAAACAGGCAACAGCATAACCGCGGGCACCGAGTTTTTCAGCAATTTCTTCAGTAGCGCTTTTCGTACGCACAAACACGATAGTGGCATCGTACTCTTCGCCTTCAAGTAAGCGCGTTAACGCATCCAGCTTCTGGTTACCATCTAACATCACATACCGCTGAGTAATACGCTCAACAGTACTGGTTTTCGATGCAATTTTAATTTCTTCAGCATTCTTTAAATGCTTCTGAGCAATAGCGCGGATAGGTGCAGGCATTGTTGCAGAGAACATCGCTACCTGACGACCCGGTGGTGTAGCATCCATAATGGTCTGCACATCATCAATAAAGCCCATGCGTAGCATTTCGTCGGCTTCATCCAGCACGATAGCACGCAGTTTATCCAGCTTTAACGTACCACGATCTAAGTGATCAAGAATACGGCCTGGAGTACCCACAATAACTTGTGAACCGCGTTTTAATGATTTCAACTGATTCGTGTAGCTCTGGCCACCGTATAACGGCAGTACATGAAAGGCTGGCATATAACGCGCATAAGCTTGAAAAGCTTCTGCAACTTGTATTGCCAGTTCACGTGTTGGTGCCAACACCAAAATTTGTGGATCGTTTTGCGCAGGATCCAGACGCGCTAATAAAGGCAAAGCAAAAGCGCCCGTTTTACCGGTACCCGTTTGCGCTTGGCCTAATACATCTTCGCCAGCTAATAGTTTAGGGATAGCAGCCGCTTGAATAGGCGACGGCGATTCATAGCCAAGTTCAGTAACAGCACGAACAATAGCTTCAGGCAGCATTAGCTGGGAAAATGACACAGTGTCAGACATACGTTGTTTAAACCTCAATAACACGCAGGCGTAGTGGTAGTGCTATTGTTGTTTTTACTTAGCCTGCAAAGCAGTAAAAACACGTAAATCATGCCAAAAACATAGCTTTGACAGATTTTATTCCAGTAGTATAGCCAAACATTCTTATGACAAGAGGCATATCATGATAGACATCCTCGTTGGCAGCCAAATGGGCGCAGCGGAATATGTGGCAGAACAAGTTGCTGAAACACTGGTACAAGCGGGCTATGACGTTAATCTACATCTGAAACCCGAACTGGATCACCTCAACCAAACCCATGTCTGGTTAGTAATCACATCCACCTATGGCGCAGGAGATCTGCCTGATAATATTCAACCCTTTGCGGATCAATTAGCACAAGATCGGCGTGATCTTAACACACTTTCTTATGCCATGATCACTTTAGGTGACTCTGGATATGATACTTTTTGCGAAGCAGGTCGAAAATTAGCCAAATTACTACAAAATAAAGGCGCTAAATGCTTGCTGGACGCGTTAGAAATAGATGCTCAGCATCCTAGGCTACCCGAAGATACTGCTTTGATATGGTTGCCTCAATTAATAAAAGTCTTGCCATAAAAAAGCGGGTGACTAGCACCCGCAAAAACAAGTATATCTCAGGAAGATCAGGATTACGTAACTCTCTCCCAGGCTGGCCTCAGCAATAAAACCAACTTGGCAATACAATAAATACCTTAAGTATCAGTGTCTTGATATCAGTATGATAAAAGCATGATAAAAGCTAATTTAAGCAAGGATCTGCTTACACCCAAGTTATATACAGCTTATGTATTTTTATATCCTATATGTGTATAAGTTATCTAATTAGTGGTGATTAAGCTGTATTTATCCTATTTATAAAAAAAATATTATTTCGGTCTGTGGATAACTAGCTATTTTGATCACCGGTTTAAAGGTAGTAGATCCTAGCTTGATCACAGGATCCGATCGTTCATAAGCATCTGATCCTTCAATTAAAGATCTGCTTATGCACGGAAAACCTGCTGCTTAATAGTAACAGTAATAAAAAGATCTCTAAAAAGATCTTATTTAATTTAGAAGATCCTTCTGCCGTTGTGCCATTCCCCTAGACAGTAGATCAAGATACAATATGTGCCCTTTAACGATAGATCAGTTCAACAGGAAACAGAGGCAATTATGTTGTACCAAGAAACTTTCGACGTCATTGTTGTAGGTGGTGGCCATGCTGGCACAGAAGCCGCTTTAGCAGCTGCGCGTATGGGACAAAAAACATTATTGCTGACACACAATGTTGAAACACTAGGTCAGATGTCATGCAACCCAGCAATTGGTGGTATAGGCAAAGGCCATTTAGTAAAAGAAATTGATGCCTTAGGTGGTGCTATGGCACTAGCCGCTGACAAAGGCGGCATTCAATTTAGAACATTAAATAGTTCAAAAGGCCCAGCAGTACGCGCAACTCGAGCTCAAGCTGATCGTCAGTTATACCGTGCAGCAATCCGGCAAATACTGGAAAATCAGCCGAATCTGAGTATTTTCCAACAATCTTGTGATGATCTCATCGTCGAAAATGATCAAGTGACCGGTGTTATTACTCAGATGGGCTTAAAGTTTAAAGCTAAATCTGTGGTTTTAACGGTAGGGACATTTTTAGGTGGCCAAATCCACATAGGCTTGCAAAGTAGTTCAGGTGGCAGAGCAGGTGATCCACCATCAATCGCTCTAGCAAAACGATTACGTGAATTACCATTTAGGGTAGATCGACTAAAAACAGGTACACCACCCCGTATTGATGCAAGAACTATTGATTTTTCGCTGATGCAAGTACAACCTGGTGACAACCCAACACCAGTGTTTTCTTTTATGGGTAAACACAGTGATCAACCAAGACAGATCCCGTGTTATATCACTTATACCAATGAACAGACACACGACGTAATCCGAAATAACCTCGATCGTTCACCAATGTACACCGGCGTCATTGAAGGTATTGGGCCACGTTATTGCCCATCAATAGAAGACAAAATTACCCGTTTTGCTGATAAAGACAAACACCAGATTTTTATAGAACCAGAAGGGTTAACCACCCATGAAGTTTATCCAAATGGTATTTCAACCAGCCTACCCTTTGATGTGCAGCTAAGTATTGTACGATCGATTAAAGGCATGGAAAACGCTCATATAACGCGTCCTGGTTATGCAATTGAATACGATTTCTTTGATCCACGAGATCTAAAAACCACACTTGAAACTAAATTTATCAGTGGCTTATTTTTTGCTGGTCAAATCAATGGTACTACCGGCTACGAAGAAGCAGGTGCACAAGGCCTGTTAGCCGGGTTAAACGCAGCGCTATTTAGCCAAAATAAAGACGGATGGTCGCCAAGTCGCGATCAGGCTTATCTTGGAGTATTGGTTGACGATTTAACCACAATGGGAACTAAAGAACCTTATCGTATGTTTACCAGCAGAGCTGAATATCGTTTGATGCTTCGGGAAGACAATGCTGACTCACGTTTAACAGAAAAAGGCAGAGACTTTGGCTTGATTAACGATGAACGCTGGGCAGCATTTAACGAAAAAATGGAACAAATAGCATTAGAACGTCAACGTTTAAAACAAAGCTGGATCCACCCGCAACATGCAGCGCTAACTGCAGTAAATGCACTAATCAAAACGCCATTAAGCAAAGAAGCTAGTTTAGAAGAACTTGTACGCAGACCTGAAGTGACTTACGCCGGCCTTATGCAAATTAATGATCTGGGCCCGGGTTTAACAGATCCTGCAGCAGCTGAACAAGTTGAAATTCAAATTAAATATGAAGGTTATATCCATCGCCAACAAGACGAAATTGCTAAGCAACAACGCAATGAACAGACACTGTTACCAAAACAGTTTGATTATGAATCTGTTAGAGGGCTGTCAAATGAGGTCATTTCTAAATTAAATCAAACACAACCTCAAACTGTAGGACAAGCGTCTCGTATTTCGGGAGTCACACCAGCTGCTATTTCGTTGTTACTGGTCTATCTGAAAAAACAGGGTTTATTGCGTAAATCGGCTTAAGGAAAGGCATGTTAGATCAATTACGCTCGCTGGTGGCGCAAACCAGCTTGTCACTGTCAGAGCAACAATTACAGCAATGTATTGATTATGTTCAGTTACTCGACAAATGGAATAGCGCCTACAATCTGACATCGGTGCGTGATCCGCAAGAAATGTTAATAAAACATGTCATGGATAGCCTTGTTGTAGCACCTCACTTAATAGGCGAAAGGTTTATTGATGTTGGCACCGGGCCCGGATTGCCAGGAGTATTGTTGGCAATTTACTATCCAGACAAAGACTTCACCTTACTGGACAGCTTAGGTAAACGAATCCGGTTTTTAAATCAGGTAAAATTGCAGTTAAAATTAAGCAATATTCACCCATTACAAAGCCGGGTTGAAGATCACCATCCAGAGCAGGGTTACGATGGCGTAATTAGTCGCGCTTTTGCTTCTATGAATGATATGTTGAGCTGGTGTAAGCATTTACCGCAAGTAAATGGGCGCTTTTTCGCCATGAAGGCTGCTGCAGTACAAGAAGAAATTGCAGCTTTGCCTGATTTTGTTAAAGTAGCCTCCGTTCAACCACTTGCTGTACCGCAGTTGCAAGCACAGCGGCATTTGGTAATACTGCTTCCCTGCTAATTGATATCGAGGACATCTTGTGGCGAAAGTAATCGCAATAGCTAATCAGAAAGGTGGTGTAGGTAAAACCACTACAGCCATAAATCTGGCTGCTTCTTTGGCTGCGACTAAGCGCAAGGTACTGTTGATCGATTTGGATCCTCAGGGTAATGCCACCATGGGCAGCGGTGTCGATAAATATGATATTCCGGCTACTGCATACGAACTACTGGTTGACGAAAAACCTTTGGTCGACGTTTTGGTTAAAGATACCAGCGGTGGTTATCACTTAGTTGGCGCCAATGCTGATTTAACCGCTGCAGAAGTGAGGTTAATGAATGTTTTTGCCCGTGAGTTACGCCTGCGCAACGCATTAAAAGACTATCGTAACAGTTATGATTTTATCTTTATTGACTGCCCACCGTCGTTAAATATGCTAACTGTTAACGCCATGGCTGCGGCAGACACCGTGTTAGTACCCATGCAATGCGAGTATTTTGCTTTAGAAGGTTTAACAGCACTGGTAGAAACTATTAATCAGTTAGCTGCGGCTGTGAATCCAGAGCTTAAGATCGAAGGTATACTAAGAACTATGTACGATCCACGTAACCGCTTGGCTAATGATGTTTCTGAACAATTGAAACAACATTTTGGTGACAAAGTATACCGCGCAGTAATTCCGCGCAATGTCCGCTTAGCAGAAGCGCCCAGCTTTGGTGCACCAGTGATGTATTACGATAAAAATTCAACCGGAGCCAAAGCGTATCTGGCATTAGCGGGAGAAATGCTGCGCCGGGCTGATAAAAAAACCGTTAACAGCACAACCAGTGTCTGATTAGAGTAATTTAGGGAATGTATTTAACATGTCTGTAAAGAAACGAGGCCTGGGCCGGGGGTTGGATGCCTTACTTACATCCAATAGAACCAGTAATAATGATACCGTCAGCCCAACTACAAGCGAATTACAGAAATTGCCGGTTGAATTTTTAACGCCGGGTAAATATCAGCCCCGTAAAGACATGTCGCAAGAAGCGCTGGAAGATTTAGCCAGTTCAATTCGGGCTCAAGGCATCATTCAACCTATTGTGGTAAGACCAATAGCGAAAGATAAGTTTGAGATTATCGCCGGTGAACGACGTTGGCGTGCCAGCCAGCTGGCACAACTGGCTGAAGTGCCCTGTATTATTAAAGATGTTCCGGATGAAGCTGCTGTCGCTATCGCACTGATTGAAAATATTCAGCGTGAAGATTTAAATGCAATGGAAGAAGCTGTTGCCTTGGATCAGCTATTAACAGAATTTGGTCTTACTCACCAGCAAGTTGCTGATGCTGTAGGGAAATCACGAGCTTCTGTCACTAATTTATTACGCCTTAATCAACTAAATGATGATGTTAAGCTGTTATTAGAGCATGGTGATATCGATATGGGCCATGCTAGAGCATTGCTAGCATTACAAGATAATGAACAATCAGATGCGGCTCGTTTAGTCGCAGCAAAACAGCTCACCGTACGTGAAACTGAAAACTTAGTCAGACGTATTTTAGAACCAAAACCCGCCGCAGCGGAAAAACCACGAGATCCAGACGTATTGGCATTAGAGCAGCGTTTAAGTGAGCGTTTTGCTGCGCCAGTACAAATAAGTTACAACAACAAAGGAAAAGGCAAGCTGGAAATTAATTATAGTAGTCTTGCTGAATTAGACGGCATTATTAACAAGTTGAATATAACTGAAGATTAATGCACCAAAATGTACCAGATATCTGTACTGTGATAGTGCTCACGCCGCTTTTTGTTGCAAATTGAAGGCAAATAAGTATACTTTCGCAAGTTTTTATACCCCCTTCACGGGTTATTTCAGGGGGACTTACAGTGACTGATAAAAGTGCGGCTTTGGCACGCAAATCAGCCTACAAGTTGGTGTTATGCCAACTTGCAGTAGCCGGCGTTATAACACTGGCTTTTTTTTTAGCTGCCGATGCAGCCGCAGCAAAGTCAGCCTTTAAAGGCGGCCTAGCTGCTGTAATACCGAATTGTGTGTTTGTGTTTTTCGCGTTTCGTTTTAGCGCACTAGATGACGCAAATGCTGTTTTGGCTGCCTTTATGCGGGGGCAGTCATTAAAGTTAATTTTAACCGCTGTGCTTTTAGCAGTTGTTTTTACGCAGCAGGAACTGGTACCTGGAGTTTTTTTAACCGGTTTTTTGCTGACACTGCTAACACAATGGTCAGCACCAGTTTTTTTTAAACATTAACAATGGGATGAAACATGGCTGCAGGTGAAGAGTTAACCCTCTCTAGTCATATTCAGCACCACCTTACTAACGCAAAAATGTGCACCGTTGATGGTAGCGTTGCATTTAATAAAGCGTGTAGTGAGGCCGGGTTCTGGACATGGCATATCGATACGTTAGCGTGGTCTATTGGCCTTGGTTTGTTGTTTTTGTGGGTATTCCGCAGTGCAGCAAAAAAAGCTACAACCGGCGTGCCGGGGAAATTTCAGTGTTTTATTGAAATGGTAGTCGAGGTTGTTGCTACTAACGTTAAAGACACGTATCACGGTTCAAGTAAGTTAATCGCACCACTGGCACTGACCATCTTTGTCTGGGTGTTCCTGATGAACTTGATGGATTTAATCCCGGTAGACTTCCTGCCTGCGTTTGCTGGTTTTGTTGGTGAGCAAGCTTTCGGTATGGACTCACATGATGTGTACATGAAAATTGTACCAACTACAGATGTCAACTTAACCGCAGCGCTAGCTATTGGTGTGTTTATTTTGATGATCGGGTATTCAATTCGCATCAAAGGTGTAATGGGTTTTATTAAAGAGCTTACTCTTCACCCTTTCAGCAGCAAAAACGTACCGCTACAAATAGTGTTAATTCCGGCGAACCTATTGTTGGAAACTATTGCATTAGTCGCTAAGCCGTTTTCACTGGCACTGCGTCTATTCGGTAACCTGTATGCTGGCGAAATGATCTTTATTCTTATTGGTGCCATTGGTTTAGCGCAGCTACCACTGCACTTTGTCTGGGCGGTATTCCACATTTTGGTTATCGTACTTCAGGCGTTCGTATTTATGATGCTGACCATTGTTTACTTAAGTATGGCCAGTTCAGATAACCATTAATTTTTACTTTAACTTTAACTTTAAAAACTCTGGAGATAAAAATGGAAATTGCAGTAGCTATTAAATTAATCGCAGTTGCTTTGTTAATCGGTTTCGGTGCTATCGGTACTGCACTGGGCTTCGGTAACATGGGTGGTAAGTTCTTAGAAGCATGTGCTCGTCAGCCAGAACTGGCGCCGTCACTGCAAGTTAAAATGTTCATCTTAGCTGGTCTTATCGATGCTGTTGCGATGATTGGTGTTGGTATCGCCATGTACATGTTGTTCGCACTGTAATAGAAGATTTGTGTTAATCCGAACAACTGTTAACTAAGGAGGAGCGGTCGTGACTTTAAACGCCACTCTGTTAGGCGAATTAATCGCATTTGCGGTGTTCGTACTGTTCTGTATGAAATTTGTATGGCCACCGCTGATCAATGCGATTGAAGCGCGCCAGAAAAAAATTGCTGATGGTTTAGCAGCTTCTGATCGTGCGGAAAAAGACCTGGCATTAGCCCAGGACAAAGCCAAAGATCAGTTAAAAGACGCTAAAGCACAGGCAGCCGACATTATTGACCAAGCGAAAAAACGCGAAGCCAAAATGCTGGATGAAGCGGTGCACAAAGCCAATGCGGAACGTGAAAATATTTTGGCTATTGGCCGGGCAGAATTAGAAGCGGAACGTAACCGTTTACGCGAAGAGCTGCGCAAGCAAGTTGCTGCATTAGCAGTAGCCGGCGCAGAGAAAATTCTGCAACGTTCTATTGATGAAGCTGCTCACAGCGACATTCTGGAAAAACTGGTTCAAGAACTGTAAGAGGATGAGCTATGTCTGATTTGACTAATATTGCTCGTCCTTACGCCAAAGCGTCTTTTGATTTTGCGGTTGAGCAAAATGCACTAGACGCTTGGCTGCAGATGTTGGCCTTTGCTGCTGAAGTAGCAAAGAACGACCAGGTTGGTGCTTATTTAGGCGCCAACGGCGCTGCTGACAAGCAGGCCGGTCTGTTTATTCAGGTATGTGGTGAGCAACTCAATGAGCACGGCCAGAACTTTATAAAAGTGATGGCAGAAAATCATCGCTTGTTGGCGTTGCCCGAGGTGTTAGCTGCGTTTGTTGCACTTAAAGCTGAGTATGAAAAAGAAATCGACGTGTCTGTGGTTTCTGCTACCAAGCTTTCTAAAGCACAACAAGACAAGCTAGCCACGGCATTATCGCAACGTTTGGCACGCAAAGTTAAATTAAACTGTAGCGAAGATCCTGCAGTGGTTGGCGGTATGCTGATCAAAGCAGGTGACATGGTTATTGATGGCTCGATCCGCGGTAAGTTGGATCGTTTAGCAACTGCGCTGCAGTCATAATTGGGGAACAGAGAATGCAACTGAATTCCACTGAAATATCAGAACTGATCAAGAGTCGTATTGCTCAGTTCGAAGTGGTCAGTGAAGCTCGTAACGAAGGTACTATCGTTCAGGTAACTGACGGTATTATCCGTATCAACGGTCTTGCAGATTGTATGCAGGGCGAGATGATTGAGCTTCCTGGCAACCGCTATGCTATCGCGCTTAACTTAGAGCGCAACTCAGTTGGTGCTGTAGTTATGGGCCCGTACGCGGACTTAACCGAAGGCACTAAAGTAAAAAGCACCGGCCGTATTTTAGAAGTGCCGGTTGGTCCTGCGTTATTAGGCCGTGTAGTTAACACCTTAGGTGCACCTATCGACGGTAAAGGTCCAATTGATGCTGCCGGTTTTGAACCAGTAGAGAAAATTGCACCAGGCGTTATCGAGCGTCAATCGGTAGATCAGCCAATGCAGACTGGCTATAAGTCAGTAGATGCGATGATCCCTATCGGCCGTGGTCAGCGTGAATTGCTGATCGGTGACCGTCAGACCGGTAAAACGGCACTGGCTATCGATGCGATCATCAACCAAAAAGGCACTGGCGTTAAATGTGTCTACGTTGCGGTAGGCCAAAAAGCGTCTACTATTGCCAACGTAGTACGTAAGTTAGAAGAGCACGGTGCCTTAGCTCACACTATCGTTGTGGTAGCGTCAGCGTCAGAAGCCGCTGCATTGCAGTTCCTGGCTCCATACTCTGGTTGTACCATGGGTGAATACTTCCGTGACCGCGGTGAAGATGCGCTGATCGTATACGATGATTTGTCAAAGCAAGCTGTAGCTTACCGTCAAATCTCGTTACTGTTGCGTCGTCCACCAGGCCGTGAAGCTTATCCAGGTGACGTATTCTATCTTCACTCACGTTTGCTGGAACGCGCATCACGCGTTAACGCAGACTATGTAGAAAAGTACACCAATGGTGAAGTAAAAGGCAAAACCGGTTCTTTAACCGCATTGCCAATTATTGAAACTCAAGCGGGTGACGTTTCTGCATTCGTACCAACTAACGTAATTTCGATTACTGATGGTCAGATCTTCTTAGAAACTGACTTATTCAACGCTGGTATCCGTCCTGCGGTGAACGCCGGTATTTCGGTATCACGGGTTGGTGGTGCGGCACAAACTAAGATCATCAAGAAATTAGGTGGTGGTATTCGTCTGGCATTAGCTCAGTACTCAGAACTTGCGGCATTTGCCCAGTTTGCGTCTGACCTTGACGAAGCGACCCGCGCACAGTTAGAGCACGGCCAAAAGGTTACTGAACTGATGAAACAGTTACAGTACAGCCCAATGTCTGTAGCCGATATGGGCGTGTCTATTTTCGCTATCGAAAAAGGCTTTATGAAAGATGTCGACGTAGCCAAAATCCTGGATTTTGAAGCCGGTCTGATTGCTTTCATGCGAGCTGAACACGCTGAGCTGATGGCTGATATCGATAAAACCGGTAACTACAACGACCAAATCGAGTCTACGTTCAAAGCTGCTATTGATAAATTCAAGGCAACGCAGACCTGGTAATCAATGCGGGTGGCGATGCCACCCCATTCGTTGAATGAAACGGAGATACAGTCATGGCCGGTGGTAAAGAGATAAAAAGTAAGATCGGGAGTATTAACAATACTCGCAAGATCACCAGTGCTATGGAAAAAGTTGCGGTCAGCAAAATGCGCAAAGCGCAAGACCGTGTAGCTGCAACACGCCCATACGCTGAAGGTATGCGCAAAGTGATCGGTAACGTTGCTAATGGCAGCCTGGAATACCGCCATCCGTATTTAGCGGATCGTGAGGTTAAACGGGTTGGTTATATTATCATTTCTACTGATCGTGGACTTTGCGGTGGCCTGAATACCAACGAGTTTAAGAAAGTTGCCCTTTCGCTGAAAAGCTGGAAAGACAAAGGCGTTGATGCCCAGTTTGCCGTTATCGGTAATAAGGCTACAACGTTCTTTAAGCGTTTCGGTGGTAAGGTAGTTGCGCAACAGGCGGGTTCAGGTGACGTACCACGTTTGGCTGATGTGCTTGGTTCGGTAAAAGTGATGCTTAACGCATTTAACGAAGGCCGGATTGACCGCTTGTTTCTGGTGTACAACAAGTTTGTAAACACCATGAAACAAGAGCCAGTGATCGATCAACTCTTACCTTTGCCAAAAGCAGAAATTGAGCAAAAAGCACATAACTGGGATTACCTGTACGAGCCGGACCCACAACCTATCATCGATATGTTGTTAGACCGTTTCGTCGAATCGCAAGTTTATCAGGGCGTGGTAGAAAATTCTGCCAGCGAGCACGCGGCGCGGATGGTAGCTATGAAGGCTGCAACCGACAACGCCGGTAACCTGATGGACGACCTGAAGCTTGTTTATAACAAAGCACGTCAGGCCGCGATTACCCAGGAGCTTAGCGAAATCGTCGCAGGTGCGGCAGCTGTAGGCTAAGGTAAACAGTTTTGAGAAATTTGAGGAAACATCATGAGTCAAGGTAAGGTCGTCCAAATCATTGGCGCCGTTGTGGATATCGATTTTCCACAAGATGCGGTACCTGGTATCTATGACGCGTTAAACGTGACTGACGGTGATCTGGCTGGTTTAGTGCTGGAAGTGCAGCAGCAGCTGGGTGGCGGTACAGTGCGTACTATCGCGTTAGGTACAACAGACGGTTTACGTCGCGGCGCTGCCGTGTCTAACACCGGTAAAGCAATTCACGTTCCGGTGGGTAAAGCCACGCTGGGCCGTATTATGAACGTATTAGGCGAGCCAATCGACGAAGCAGGCCCTATCGGTGAAGAAGAGCGTATGCCTATTCACCGTGCCGCGCCAAGCTACGAAGATCAAGCGGCATCTAACGCGTTGTTAGAAACTGGTATTAAAGTTATCGACCTGGTATGCCCGTTCGCTAAAGGCGGTAAAGTAGGTCTGTTCGGTGGTGCCGGTGTAGGTAAAACCGTAAACATGATGGAACTGATCCGTAACATCGCGATCGAGCACAGCGGTTATTCAGTATTCGCCGGTGTTGGTGAGCGTACTCGTGAAGGTAACGATTTCTACCACGAGATGAAAGACTCTAACGTACTGGATAAAGTATCGTTAGTTTACGGTCAGATGAACGAGCCACCAGGTAACCGTTTACGCGTAGCGTTAACCGGCTTAACCATGGCAGAAAAATTCCGTGACGAAGGTCGTGACGTACTGTTTTTCGTTGATAACATCTACCGTTACACGCTGGCTGGTACTGAAGTGTCTGCACTTTTAGGCCGTATGCCATCAGCGGTAGGTTACCAGCCAACGCTGGCGGAAGAGATGGGTGCGCTACAAGAGCGTATCACTTCTACTAAAACAGGTTCTATTACGTCTATCCAGGCCGTATACGTACCTGCGGATGACTTAACTGACCCGTCACCAGCAACCACGTTCTCGCACTTAGACGCGACCGTAGTACTGAGCCGTAACATCGCATCATTGGGTATTTACCCGGCGATCGATCCACTGGATTCAACGTCTCGTCAGTTAGATCCGCTGGTAATCGGTAAAGAGCACTATGAAGTAGCGCGTGGCGTGCAATCTGTACTGCAGCGTTACAAAGAGCTGAAAGACATTATCGCAATTTTGGGTATGGACGAACTGTCTGATGAAGACCGTACAACCGTATACCGTGCGCGTAAAATTCAGCGCTTCCTGTCACAGCCTTTCTTCGTAGCTGAAGTATTTACCGGTTCACCTGGTAAGTACGTACCGCTGAAAGAAACTATCCGTGGCTTTAAAGGCATCTTGGAAGGTGAGTTCGACCATATGCCAGAACAAGCGTTCTACATGGTTGGTTCTATCGACGAAGCGATCGAAAAAGCGAAGAAACTGTAAGTTCAGGCTTTAGGAGAGCGAGATGGCGATGACAGTGCAACTGGATGTAGTAAGTGCCGAAGAAAAAATCTTCTCCGGCCTTGTCGAATCCGTGCAGGTCACAGGCAGTGAGGGCGAGTTAGGTATTTTACCTTTCCACGCCCCGTTACTGACCACCCTGAAACCTGGCATGGTCCGTATCGTGAAACAATTTGGCGAAGAACACGTGATATACGTAGCCGGTGGTGTACTTGAAGTACAACCCGATACCATCACTGTACTGGCCGATGTCGCGGTACGCGGCGAAGACTTAGACGAGCAAGCGGCTTTAGACGCACAAAAACGTGCCGAAGAAGCGATGCAGCACGCTGGCGCAGACTTCAACTATGCTGAAGCTGCCGCGCAACTGGCCGAAGCCATTGCACAGCTGCGCATTATTCAGAAAATGCGTAAAAAATAAGTTCGGGTTCCGAAGTTTAAAAAGCCACCTTAGGGTGGCTTTTTTGTTGGCTGTCCCCACCGTTAAGCAAAACTTCACCCTGATCCTGTAATCTGCTGCGATATCTATTAGAATATCGGCACTAGCGATAAGACGCATTATTACAAGGATTTTTTTATGGCATTAAATGTAGTTATTCTGGCTGCCGGTAAAGGCACGCGGATGAAATCAGACTTACCAAAGGTATTGCACAAAGTGGCTGAGCGGCCGATGGTGCAGCATGTCATTGATACTGCCAGAGCGCTAGGTTCAGACAAGCCACAACTGGTGTATGGCTATGGTGCAGAGGCATTGCAAGCGGCTATGGGTGAGCAACCCTTGCATTGGGTATTACAGGCAGAGCAGTTGGGCACCGGCCATGCCGTAGCACAGGCAGAACCAAATATTGCTGATGACGATACCGTACTGGTGTTATATGGTGATGTACCGCTTACTCGTTTGGACACCTTACAGCAATTATTAGCGGTAAAACCAGATAACGGCTTGGCCATTTTAACCGTTAATCTGGCAAACCCGACTGGCTATGGCCGTATTGTGCGTGAAAACGGCAAAGTTACCGGCATTGTTGAGCAAAAAGACGCTAACCCTGAACAGCTGCTTATTAACGAAGTGAACAGCGGTATTATGGCATTGCCCGGTAAACAGCTAAAGACATGGCTTAGCCGCTTGTCTAACAGCAATGCTCAGGGCGAGTACTACTTAACTGACGTTATTGCCATGGCGCACAGTGAAGGTGTAGAAATTACCACCGCCCAGCCGCAAAATCCAATGGAAGTGGAAGGTGCTAATAACCGCATACAATTAGCGGCGTTAGAGCGGGCGTATCAGCAGCGCAAAGCTGAAGAACTGATGCTGGCTGGCGCTAATTTACGCGACCCGGCGCGTATCGATGTACGCGGCACGGTTGAGGTGGGTAACGATGTAATGATCGATATCAACGTGATATTTGAAGGTAAGGTTGTGCTGGGCAAAGGCGTTACCATAGGTGCCAACTGTATTTTAAAAAACTGCGTAATTGGCGATAACAGCGAAATTAAACCCAACAGCATGATTGAAAAAGCCAGCGTTGGCGCGGATTGTTCTGTTGGGCCTTATGCTCGTCTGCGGCCGGACAGCGTAATGCTGGACGACAGCCATGTTGGTAACTTTGTCGAGATGAAAAAAACCACCCTGGGTAAGGGTTCAAAAGCGAACCATCTTACCTATCTGGGCGATGCGGTTATCGGCAGCAAAGTGAATGTAGGTGCCGGTACTATTACCTGTAACTACGATGGGGCGAATAAGTTTGTCACCACCATTAAAGATGGCGCCTTTATTGGCTCTAATAGCTCTTTGGTCGCTCCGGTAACGGTTGGCGTTAATGCTACTGTCGGTGCCGGTTCAGTATTGACCCGTGATGCCGCCGATGGCGAGCTGGTGGTGGCCCGTGCGAAACCGCGGCATATTGCCGATTGGCAACGGCCGGTAAAAATTAAAAAGTGAGTTAAAAAACAGCCCGCATTTGCGGGCTGTTTTATTATAGTCCAGACGGCGTAAGCTCCGGTTGCAATTCCCGCTTTGGCTTGTCACAGCAACTAGCTTGGGCTTCCTGCCCAAGCCCTTTCAGGCCAGCGAAGCTGTTCAAATTTGTTCCTGACGAATTTGTCGCCCTATTGCCTACGGCAGGGCTCAGACACTCTGTGACGCCCAAATCGGGATTCCAACCTACACTATCAGTGTGAAACTCATTCAGCTTTGTCTACGAGCACCGCTATAGCACCGTCGCCGGTTACATTACAGGCAGTACCGAAGCTGTCTTGTGCCATGTACAGCGCAATCATCAGTGCGATAGCCGCTTCGCCAAAGCCTAACATAGAACCAAGTAAACCTACTGCTGACATCACGGCACCACCCGGTACACCCGGTGCAGCCAGCATTACTACACCCAGCATAAAAATAAATGGTAACACCGTTAATAATGACGGCATTTCCAGGCCATTAACCATAGTGACCACAGCCATAGCACAGGTAACAATAGTGATGGTTGACCCAGATAAGTGAATAGTTGCACACAGCGGTACGGTAAAGTTAGCCACATCCGGTTTTACGCCATTGGCTTTGGTCGCTTGTAACGAGACCGGAATGGTCGCTGCGCTTGACATGGTACCCAGCGCAGTAAAATAGGCTGGCATCATGTTTTTAATCAGTGCAAAAGGCGATTTTCCGGCCTTGATACCGGCAATAGTGTACAGCGTGATGATCCAGCACCAATGCATAGCAACGGCCAGCACCAAAACGATACCAAAAGTTTTAAGTGTGCCAAACACGGTGCCCGCTGCTGCCATTTGGGCAAATTCACCGGCGATATACAGAGGTAATAGTGGAATAATCACTTTTTCCAGCATTAACTGGATAACATCGCGGCCTTGATCAGATAACTGTTTTAATTGCTGCGCTTGTGTCGCCGCTATACCCAAACCAAAGATAAAGGCTAATACCAGTGCCGTCATTACACTGATGGCTGGTGGAATATCCATTTCAATAAAGGGAGCTAAATGCGCAACGTTGGCGGGTGCGGCGGCACTATTCGCTTGAGTGAGCATAGGCACTACAACACTGGCAACCAAAAACGCCAGCGTACCGGCAGTTACTGTCGATAAATAGGCTAAACCCAGAGTACGACTAAGCAACTTGCCAGAATTACGGGGTAAAGCCGCAATACCGCTAGTGATAAAGAATAAGATAAGCAGTGGCACTGTAAAAAACAGCAGTTCGCCAAACAGGCCTTTAAAGGTAATTAACAGCTGTGTAACCCAATGTGGCGCATATAAACCACACAGCATACCCAGCACAATGCCGGCAATAAGTTTAAGGATCAAGGACATGGTCGTTTCTCGTTATGTTGTATAGGTTCCCGTGAACGCGCTCGAGCATATCACAACTTAATCGGTGTGACTGCTTCACAGTGACTGTGCTTTACTGGTCGGTTGTGTTTCACGTGGAGCACTTAAAACTCACTTTATGACAACGGAGATGGTTTTCCAAATAAATAACCTTGAAAAAAATCACATTCTAAAGCAACAAGCGCCTCATACTGTTCCTGTTCTTCTACGCCCTCAGCCACTACTTTAAGGGACAGTGCTTTTGCCATTGCTACAATGGTTTTAACAATAGCGTAATCGGTTTCTTGTGTTAAAAATTCCCGCACAAAGGATTGGTCAATTTTAAGTACATTCATTGGAAGCTTTTGTAAATAATAGAGCGATGAATAACCAGTTCCAAAGTCGTCTAGAGAAAAAGTGATACCTAGTTGGCTAAGGGCCGTTAATTTTTGTCGCGTATTTTCCAGATCATCATTGAGCATACTTTCTGTAATTTCTAACTCCAGCAGCGAGGGAACAATGCCACTATTAACGACAATCGTACTGACCAATTCCGCAAAGTCTGTGCGGGTTAATTGACGCTGGCTAACATTAACGGCAATTGAAAGCGACTCTCCCTGAGCACTAAACTTAGCAATTTGCTCGCAAGCTTGTTCCAATACCCAACTACCTATATCGATAATAAGGCCGGTACTTTCTGCCAGCGGAATAAAACTATCTGGGCTAATTAAACCGAACTCAGGGTGCTGCCACCTTATAAGGGCTTCATAACCAACAACATGGCCTAACGTATTTACTTTGGGCTGATAATAAACATGGAATTGTTCATTAGCCAAACCTTGTTTTAACCCCTGCTCCATTTTTTGGCGCTGTTTTAGCTTTTGTTGCATTTGAGGTTCAAAGAAAAAAAGTTGATTGCGACCACTTTCTTTTGAATGATACATAGCAAGATCTGCTGACGACATTAACTCGTCTACTCCGTTACTACTGTCATTAAATAACGCAATACCAATACTGGCAGTAATATTGTATTGGTGATTTTTCAGCATATAAGGCTGTCTAATTTGCTCAAGTACCTTGTTGCCAAGAATTTGTGCGTCCAAAGCCGCGGCTGTTTGGTCGGTTGTTTGTAGTTTAGCGAGTAAAATAAACTCATCACCGCCGGGGCGGGCCAGGATATCCGAAGTTCTAATTGTCAGTTGAAGTCTGTCGGCAAGTTGACGTAATAGTTCATCACCAAACGAGTGACCCAAGCTGTCGTTTAGGCGTTTAAAATGATCCAGATCGATAAAAAATAACGCTGCAAACTGGCCATTACGCTGACTTTCAGATTGTGTATCAACAATTTTGTCCAATAATAAACGGCGATTCGGTAAATGCGTGAGTGGATCGTAAAACGCTAAACGGTGAATACGTTGTTGATCTGCCTTGGCCTTACTAATGTCATTAAAACTGGCGATATAATGTGTAACTTGCCCTTCATTATCTTTCAGGGCATTAATAATGACATGCTCTGGAAAAACCTCGCCATTTTTCCGTCTATTGTAAATTTCACCACTCCACACATCGTACTCTTTAAGCGCTCCCCACAGTCGCTGGTAAAACAATTTGTCGTGTAAGCCAGAACTCAGCCTGGAAGGGTTTTGTCCTACAATTTCAGCTTCACTGTAACCGGTAATGTCAGTAAAAGCGGGGTTAACCCGAATAATACGTTGCTCAGCATCGGTAATCATAATGGCTTCACGAGTATGAAACGCCAAAGCGTTTAATTGCTCCGAGGCATGTAAATTTTTTTGCGCAGTAATATCGCGAACAGACAAAATAAAGCGCTGTAAAGAAGCTGTATTGGGTTTAATGGCAGCAATTATCTGAAACCAAATTGGCGCTGCGGCATTCGCGTCGTTTAACGCACATTGATAAGCGTCTGAACAGCCTTTTCTTTGCGCGGCTTGATTCATTGCTTTTAACATGGTTTCAGCAATATTTTGTGGTAATACGTCCTTGGTGTTACTGCCGATAAAGTGCGTTGATGCGATACTCATATTACTGTCTGGGCGGGAATGTACTCTATGCAATACACCATTTTGGTCAACATCGAGCAGAATATCGGGTGTTGCTGATAGGGTTGCGGCTAATTCTGCTTTAGAACGAACGAGTTGTAAGTAAGGGGCCGCTAATGTTTCATAAACGAGAGCTCGATATAAAAATAAGTAAGAAACAAGCTTTAATAGTTGGCCAATAATATTATAAATATCAATTAGTTGGTTATATAACGTAAAACATAGCTCGCTAAGTATCGTTGTAACCACAGCAGCGAGCAGTGCCGGAGCGTGAAATGCTCTTTGAAAATGACGATATAAAATAATTAGGTAAATCGTAACTGCACTAATAAAAATGACACTGTATTCAGTGACAATCTTAAACTGAGTTAGCCCCATACCTTCAATATAAGTGCGTGGTATCGCTCCGGGGTGTAAGATAAACCAGTAATGGCAAGCTAAAACCAGCGTTATCGCTGCTGTTAGCATGGCATAATACTGCTTTAAGCCTGTACGTTTATCTGCCAGCGGTAAAACAACAAAACACAGTGTTGTAGCACCTAACAGCCGCGCAACAAGCCAAAAGTTAATGGCTTTTTCCGCTGTATTTTCATTAAAATATGGTGGCATGCCTTTATAAGACAGTAAGTGTGCTAAATCGAGCCAAAAAATAGCGAAAAACGCGCATGCGACTACTGCACTACGAAGTGTCATTTTTACCAGCGCTTGTTCTCGAATAACGGCAAACGTCATCCCCGCAAGCACAACTGCAATCACTTCCAATATGGTATGCAGAGGTAAGTAAATGCTATAGGGTATCTCTGGTAACACCACGTTCAACAACGAAGGCATTGACGTGATGCCAAGCATAACCAGTAAAATCAATAAGGTTACTTTTATTGGCCGCGCTTTAAGTGATATAGGTTGAGGTTGGTTTGGTTTAGGCAAACGACGCTACCATGTTAAATGAGAAACTGCTAATGCAAGAATACGTACTTTACAAGTTTATTCAAGCATGAGTTTATACAGATTAGCGAAAGAAATGGTATAACAGAGCACAGATAAAACATGTTTTTGCCCTTGCCTTTAGGGCAATAATTTTTGGGGATATTATGAGATTCATCCTGTATATTTTTGTGTTGTTGCTAGCCGGTTGCAGCCAATTGCAACAAATGTCTACTTACTCGGTATCAGAGGCGGACCTTGAGCAACTGTTGCGCCAGCAAATACCAAGCTTAACGCGTCAGGCTAATGTGGCTGGCATTCCGCTAAATATGAAAGTGGATACAATGCAAGTTGATATTGGCCCGGACAATTCAGACCGCGTGCGTGTTAATACGGGGGCAACGGCAACCTTGTCGTTATTTGGTTTAAGTTATCCGGCCACCATGCAGCTGAACGTTGAAGGCGTACCTTATTATGACGGCGCTGAAAAAGCCGTTTACCTGCGCTCGGTTAAGTTACTGGGTTCGACTATTGAAGCGGCAGGCTACCGCGGTAACCTGGCGCCGGTAAGCAATGAATTGCTGGCGCTGGTAAATGGTTTTCTGGCGAATAATCCGGTTTACCGGCTAGACACCTCCAACCCTACGGTAAAATTACTTACCGCGGTGCCTATAAATATGGCAGTACAAAGTGGCCGCATAAGCTTTGCACCGGGTAATAACTAGTACAGATCTCGCCGGTAACGCCCCTGTTGTTGTAACCGGCTAAGCGCGGCATCTCCCATAATGTTGGTGAGCACCTGATGTACAGCGCTGCCCATACCTTGCAGGCTGCCGCAAACATAGATAGCGGCGCCGCTGGCCAACCATTGTTTTACCTGCTCACGTTTTGCTGCCAGTGCGTGTTGTACATAATACTTGTTTGCGTGCGCTTGTGAGAACGCCATATCGCATTGCGGTATAAAACCTTGCTGCTGCCAATGGCGAATATCTTTAGCAAAGAAAAAGTCGCTGTCTGGGTGGCGCTCACCAAATATCAGCCAGTTTTGCCGCTGCCCCCGTTTAACCCGTTGTGCCAATAAGGCGCGTAGTCCGGCAATACCCGTACCGCTGGCGATAAGGATTAACGGTATGTCGTCTTGGGGTAAATGAAATGGTGTATGCTCACGCAGCCGCACTTGTATTAACTGTTGCTCTATTGACCACGCCGAAAGCCAGCCTGAACCTATACCCAAGGTGTCGTCGGGCTTTTTCACTTGGCGTACCAGCAGCACGGCAGGGCCTTCTTCAGGCAACGACGCGATAGAATAACTTCGCAGTGGCAGCTTTGGCTGTTGCGCCAGCCAACGTTCTACCGGCACCCCTTCAGGTGGCGGCAAGACGTTGTCCAGCTGTAACTCAGCTAGCGCCCAGCATAGCGGCATATGTTGGCTTTTGTATTGTACTGCCTGACACCCGTTGATCTGGTGTTGCGTTAACCATAACGCCACGTTGCACTTACTGTTTTCTGGCTGAATATCGACAATATCACCGGCTTGCCATTGGCTCCCCCTAGGCAGCTGTAACTTTACAATGAAACACGGCAAGCCTTTACTGGCTGGGTTGGCAATGTAACGGCTTTCTAAGCGCGCTTGCTGCCAGATTGGTTGCATTTGCGGGGCCTGTGTTTTGGTAAAGCCAGTTAACAGCTGTTGCCATTGTGTCATTACCGGCGCTTGCTGCTTTGCCGTGTCTAGCTCTAGAAGTGGATGCAACGGTTTAGCATCACGCTGTTGTAACCAGGTATGTAGCCAGCGACCAAAAGCACAAAACTGCTGATAGCGGCTGTCTCCTAAAGCTAATACGGCAAATTGCAACTGATGCAGTGAATGCTGCCACTGCTGCGCCAGTTGATAAAACTGATTGGCATTATCTGGTGGCTCACCGTCACCGTAAGTACTGACGACAAATAGTGCCCGCTGGAAACTATTGAGTTGAAGTTGGTTAATTTGGTTTAGCTCTGCCAGGGTAACCGCAAAGCCCGCTTGCTGTAGTTGGGCTGCATTATGTTGTGCTAGCTGTTGCGCCACGCCTGATTGGCTGGCATACCCCACCAACCAATGCGGTGCGGTATTAACCGTTTTTGCGCTAGCTTGGCGTGTTTTTACTGCCCAGTAGTGCTTTAGCAATAATCCGGCTAAAGCCAGTTGCGTATTTAACCAAAGTACCTGCGCAGCGAAAGATGAAAAGGGAGCCTGCGGCAGATAAAATAGGCCAAGCAGTGTGAGTAAAAGTGCAAGAAATAAAAACTGTTCCAGCCAGGCCCAGCCGGTTATTTTTGCTGGTGGCCAGGCCAAAGGTAAGCGCCATAGGCTGGCAACAACAATGATGCTATACAGGCCGTAAAGCAGAACTACAGACCGTAAATTGTCTGCTGTTGTTGAGTACGCATAGTATAAAGGCAATAGCAGCAAGGCCAGCAAATGCCATTTTTCCAACAGATATTGCCAGCGTTGAAACATAAATAACCTGAGAAAAAAACAGGGGTGGCAAAACCCACCCCCTAACGTGCAAGACAAGTAAAACAACGACCAGGAGACCCATCCGTGGCCTGGTAAAGCATTTAATCCGTTAACGCGACAAACTATAATACGAATAATTATCAAATGCAAATGGTTATCATTAACTTTGTTGCGTTACTCGCCAGCCAGAAAATTGCGACTTGCAAAATTATTAATTCAGCTTAAAATATCTTTCACTTCGAAACTTAATCGAAAGATATGAATAAACGAAATACCCAACAACGGCGCCATCTCATTGTTAGCCAACTACAACAGCAAGGCGAGCTATCGGTTGAGCAGCTGGCAGAACAGTTTCAAACATCGGAAGTCACTATTCGTAAGGACTTGACTGTGCTGGAACAAGCCGGTTTGTTATTGCGCCGTTATGGTGGTGCGGTGCCAGTACCGCAAGACTTTGTAAGTGATTCAAGTTTAGCAAAGGTTTCGAAACGAAAGTTGGCAATTGCCAAAGCAGCAGCCAGTCTGATTAAAGATCATTATCGCATTATTATTGATAGCGGCCGCACTACGGCGGCATTGTTACCTGAACTGGCTGCAAAACCTGGCTTAGTGGTAATGACCAATTCGTTGGGAATAGCCAATGCGCTGCGCGAGTTGGAAAACGAACCAACCCTGCTGATGACTGGCGGAACCTGGGACCCGCAGTCAGAGGCATTTCAAGGCCAGTTAGCGGAACAGATGCTACGCAACTATGATTTTGATCAGCTGTTTATTGGCGCAGACGGTATCGATTTAGCGCGTGGTACCACCACGTACAACGAGTTATACAGCTTAAGCCGGGTAATGGCCGACGTAGCGCGCGAAGTCATTGTTATGTTGGAGTCTGACAAGTTGGGCCGCAAAATACACAACTTAGAATTGTCCTGGTCAATGATCAAAGTATTAGTCACCGACGAAGGCTTGCCTGCCGCCGATGCGGCATTAATAGAACAACAAGGCGTAAGGGTAATCCGCGTAGCCGGTTAACCGCTGCGGCCTTTGCATAAATACAACGAATTAACGGTTTTTGGAGAAACAGTATGTGTGGAATAGTTGGCGCGGTAGCGCAACGTGATGTGGTAGATATTCTGGTTGAAGGTCTGCGCCGCTTGGAATACCGCGGCTATGACTCTGCCGGTGTTGCGGTTGTGACGCAAAGCGGTGAGTTAACCCGCTTACGCCGTTTGGGTAAGGTAAAAGAGCTGGCCGATGCCGTTGCTGAAAAGCCGGTAACAGGTGGCACCGGTATTGCCCACACCCGTTGGGCCACACACGGCGAGCCCAGCGAGCGCAATGCTCACCCGCATGTTTCCAGCAATATTACCGTAGTGCACAACGGCATTATTGAAAACCACAGCCCGCTTCGCGATGCCTTAAAAGCTAAAGGTTATGTGTTTACCTCTGACACCGACACCGAAGTTATCGCGCACTTAGTGGAAGAAGAACTTAAAACTGCCGGTAGTTTGCTGGCGGCAGTTCAAAAATCGGTTAAGCAATTGCATGGCGCTTATGGCACCGTGCTTATGGACAAAACCGACGCCAGCCGCGTGGTAGTTGCCCGTTCAGGCAGCCCGTTGGTTATTGGCCTGGGTATTGGTGAAAACTTTATTGCCTCAGATCAGCTGGCATTGTTGCCGGTTACCCGTCGGTTTATGTTTCTTGAAGAAGGCGACGTGGCAGAAATTACCCGCCACAGCGTAAGCATTTTTGATAGCAATGGTAATGCTGTCGAGCGTGAAGTACACGAGTCTAACGTAAGTTACGACGCTGGCGACAAAGGCCAGTACCGCCACTTTATGCTAAAAGAAATTTACGAGCAGCCAGCCGCAATCAATAACACCCTTGAAGGCCGTTTAAGCAGCGATTCCGTGTTAGATGAAACCTTTGGTAACGGTGCAGCAGAGCTATTTAAACAAGTTAAGCACGTGCAAATTGTCGCCTGTGGTACCAGTTATCACTCGGGCATGGTGGCGCGCTACTGGTTAGAATCGTTAGGCGGCATTTCCTGTAACGTTGAAATTGCTTCTGAATTTCGCTACCGCAAATCGTTCGTGCAGCCAAATAGTTTATTGGTAAGCATTTCGCAATCTGGCGAAACGGCCGATACCTTAGCCGCATTGCGCTTAGCCAAAGAAGCCGGTTATGTGGGCAGTTTAACCATTTGTAACGTAGCGGGTTCATCACTGGTGCGTGAATCAGACTTAGCTTTTATGACCCGCGCCGGCGCCGAAATTGGTGTAGCCTCTACCAAAGCCTTTACCACGCAATTAGTGGGCTTAGCCATGTTAACGCTGGCGATTGGCAAATATAACGGCTTAACCGCGGTACAACAGCACGAGTTAACCGCAGCGCTGAAAAGCTTACCGGGTAAACTGGAACAAGCCTTAACGCTGGCGCCACAAATTGAAGCCTTAGCCGAGGAATTTGCCGACAAGCACCATGCGTTGTTTTTAGGCCGTGGCGATCAGTACCCTATCGCCATGGAAGGCGCGTTAAAGCTTAAAGAAATCTCGTATATTCATGCCGAAGCCTACGCCGCAGGCGAGTTAAAGCACGGCCCGCTGGCTCTGATTGACGCGCAAATGCCGATTATCGTGGTAGCGCCTAACAACGACCTGTTAGAAAAGCTGAAATCAAACGTCGAAGAAGTGCGCGCCCGTGGCGGTATTTTATACGTATTCGCCGACGCCGATGCCAAGTTCCAGTCTGACGACACCATGCGGGTAATCAACGTACCACACGTCGCCGACATCCTGGCTCCTATCGTCTACACCCTGCCGTTGCAGTTACTCAGCTACTACGTCGCCATTATCAAAGGCACCGACGTAGACCAGCCACGTAATTTAGCGAAGTCAGTAACAGTCGAATAAACCGTTAACTTTACCGTAAATAAAAGCCCCGCAAAACGGGGCTTTTTACATTCTGCTCACCCTTGTACCAAAAAGTGCTTTGTTTTTTTCGCTGGCTGGCTTAGTTTAAACTCATCACGTTAAAAGGACTTGAAGTTAGCGATGATTATATGGAAAAAGCGAATGACATAATGGTGCTGGATAGCATTATCGCCAAGATTGACCGTGAGCAAGCCTGAGCGATTAGTTTATAGGCCTTATCTTTTCGTAGCGGCTTTTACCGAGAGGTAATGTGCTCCCAGTTTGTCGAGGAAGATGAACAACGCCTTGTTCATTTCACTGTAGTCATGTGTGCGCAGCGTTTCTGCGGTTTCAACAAAGCGGTATGCTGTTGCCTGGCTCAGATCTTTCTCTGAATGGGCAATCAGCTGTTCAACGACGTCTGGCGTGAATTCCATATGGCATTGGAAGCCGTAGGCTAAATCTGAATACGCGACTATCTGACGTGGGCAACCTTCGCTGTAGGCAAGAATTGCTGTATTTGCAGTGAGCCCCGGCATATCGTTATGCCAGTGCCCCACAGCAAGGCTTTCGCCAAACTGGCTGAACAACGAGTGTTTTTTTCCTGCCGGGCTTAGAAAGATTGGGAATTTTCCAATTTCTTTTTCCGGACTATGCGTAAACGGGGCACCGAGCGCTTCGCCCAGCAACTGCGCACCCAAGCAAATACCGAGCACAGCGCTACCCTGGCTGATGGCGCAAGCGATTAACGCTTGTTCTGCTTTTGAGTCAAAATGCGCACACTGTTCAAGCGTCGTGGCCGGGCTTTGCGGTCCACCCATCACGATCAATAAATCGATACCCTGCGCATTAGCTGGCAGTTTTTCACCGGCATAGACCCGGGAGAAGCTAACATCATGCCCACGCTGCTTTGCCCATGTTGCATATGCACCCGGTGCTTCAAAACTCTCGTGTACGATAAAGTGTACCCGCATTGGTATAGCTTCCTGTAATGCGTATGCTCATCTGATTGGCTAGCCTATCATTCTGGCCAGCTCACTACTACCTTCAGGTGGGTTACTTTCGCCTCACCACAACACTTGCTTCGACACGGCCAGCCACATAATCACCAGCACCGTAACTGGCAGCGTGATCAGCCCCAGATTGGTAAAGCTTATATGGTAAAACTGCACCAGTGCCTGCTGGCGCGGTGTTAAAGCAGTACCGGCGCTGCGCTTGGCTAGCAGCCGCTTACCCTTTCGAACTATCGCTTTTCCTTTGTGCTTCTTGCTGCAAAAACTGCTGTTTTGCCTGCTGTTGTTTTGCTCTGGCGTTCAGGTGAGTTGCCAGTTGGTGCGTTTCATCCGGCGTGCCGCGGACGATAATTTGCCTTGCATCATTATCGAGGCAGAGGGTTTCATCTTTGCTCCATGCTGTCATGGTTATCCGGTTCGTCAATAGCGTAAAAGCCGGGCATTCCTGATAACCTGCATACTCGGCTTTATTATGCCAGTAGGCGTTAATGGCAAAATTACCTATAACTACCAGAACCAGACCGGTTAGCACACCGATTGCTGTCAGCTTGCCGTTATTGGCTGATAATGTTTGCCGACGCAGCCCCCGCCAAAGTCGGTTTGCGGCATAGCCTGTCATAAATATCAGGGCCAACAACGCCCCCGGTAAGTAGCCATGAAAGCTGCTTAAAACGATAAGTGGCTTTGCGCTGTTAACTTCCGCAAACTGGGTTTGCACTGAGTAAAGTAGTGTCCAGCAGCCCAAAATCAATAGCATGCTAAATAGAAGCAAAGCGATAGCGTCTTTAAGTACAGATAACACTCTTAATATTTAACATCTTGTTTGTTTTTTTTAACATGTGGCGCAGTGTGAGGTATATTCGCTGAATCGACAACCTTTCGAGAGAAAAAATGCATACTCCTGTTCAGTTTTATATGGCGGTACCGGAAGACCTATTTCGTTAGGCCGAAAAACCACTGCACGATATGCCGCACTATTCATATCTGGAAAAGCTGAAGCAGTTGGAAACAGCTGCAATTCCAAGTTTCCTGAGCGTGCCTAAATCTGAGGTAAGTTAGTTATGTTCTCAACGGTTGAATTACGCCATATACGTTTATGTCTTACAAAACAGCTTGCTGCCGGGGGCGTCCTGAGCTTGTAAAACTGGATGAAGATAGCGACGAATATATGGAAAAGGCGAATGACTTAATGATGCTGGATCGCATTATCGCCAAGATTGACCGCGAGCAAGCCTGAGCGGGAAGATAGTTTACGGTTGGCCAAAACAATAAGGGCGTAATCTTTTGAATTACGCCCTTTGCGGTTGTATGAGCCTTTGCCTTTCTTCGCCTTTACCACCTTGGTTTGAAACAATTTACTGGTGACTAACGCCTTTATCGCATTATCGCGGATCTCGCCGCGGCCATGCTCGGCTGCTGCTGGTTTACTCATCTTGCTACTCCTGTTGAAAAAACGCGCAAAGTGTAACGGCGAGATTAGGCTAGTGCAAGTGCAATAAGTTCAGTTTAAGTTACCAGGGTAATTAGCGCCTGCTGGCGCTATCAATCATCCCGGGTTAGTACTTCCAACAGTTCAATTTCAAAAATTAGGTTACTGTTTGGTGGGATCATGCTGCCAATTTGCCGCTCGCCATAGGCCAGTTCTGCCGGTACCCAGAGTTTGCGTTTACCGCCGGTTTTCATGCCTTTTAAGCCAAAATCCAGCCCTGAATCACCCGGTTGTTGCTCAGCACTATCTGAAAAGGTTCGCCGCGTTTGTAGGACGAGTCAAACTCGGTGCCATCTTCCAGCCAGCCGCGGTAATGCGCGGTGATAAGCGCACCGCGTTCGGCAGCTTTGCCGGTGCCTTCTATTAAATCTTCAATTTTTAGTTCGGGTTGCATAACGGGTTCTTTTGTTGTTTTGCCAATGCTGTAATCTTTAATGGTGGCTTTATTGCTTACTGGCGCTGTTATCTGGTAACGGATGCCACAGCTCGGGCCGCAGTAATGGCACACCTGCTGGTAGTAACGGATTTTGTAGTTTAATCACCCGCCGGCCGGCGACATTGAGTTGCTGCAGTACGTCGCCGTAGTAGCGCTCGAACAGCTGGTTTAGCTGGCCACTTTGCTGGGCGTGTTCTAAACCGCAGAGCAAGGCGTCGGCCAGGGAGTTGTTGTCTTTGGCAACGTAATAGTAAGTGGCGGTGGGGTAATACAGCAGAATATGCGGGTCTATTTGCAGGTTAAGTTCGGCATGTTCTGCCTGATTTTGCTGTATTTCCAGTACTGACCGTGGAAAATAGTCGATGCGGCCTTTGTCGAGCATTTGATACAGGCTTTCTAACGTGCTGGCGGCTTCGACATTAAAGTCGTTTGCCCGCAATATAGCCGTGTCGCTCCAGCTGATAAATTGCCCGACTCGAAGCCGAGATAAGGCTGCTACGCTATGAGCGTTTTTCAGTATATTGGGTTCAGCGCTGCTAACCAGCGCGATACGTAACCCCATTAAACCACGTAAAATAGGAAAGGGTATTGCGCGGTAAGTATTGATGCGCTCGTTGCTGGCGCTGCCGAACATTACATCAATGCCCTGGCCCGCGTTCATCAAATCAAAGGCACGTTTTTTCGGTAAATCCAGATCAGACGGCAGCAATGCATACTGCGTAGCACAAGGGTAACTTAGTGCCAACTGTAGTAAGTCAGTGTAATAATCTTGCCGCAGTTTGCCCGGGTAATAAACTGGCGTAATGGCCTGACTCTCTGCCGCTTCTGCGCCAGACACTGGCACAGTAAAAAGCAACGACAGTACAAGGTAACAGCGCGATAAATAACCGCGCCGGTAAGCTTGCGGTTGGTGTAAGAACGATATTAGCCGTTGCACAACGCCATTCGAATTTAGAAATAAGATGGTTAGTATGCACCAATTTGGTGTTGTGCTCCATGGCAAAACTGAGGCCATCAGCGTTATATATGATGGCCTTTTTCAGACTAGTACCCTAACCCTTTATTAACGATAGGTGGCTCAGTTTGGCTACCAGCGCGGGTGCCGGTTAAGCGGTAGCCGTTGGCAAGGTTACCGTCGTGGCAGTCCAGCCGTTGGCGGATGCAGCCATCCAAAATAGCTTGCAAGGCTTCCGGGTGCCAGGCGTTAAACCAATCGCCATGCAATGACATACCACCGGGGGTACTGTTGCTTACGTCATACATATCAGAAGCAAAACGCCAGCCGCGGCTAGAGCGGTTTTGTGGATCGTACACTTCGGGTTTTACACCGTAGGCATAATGAAAACTAACGCGGATAATCGGCACCGGGTGGCTGGCCGGGCATACTGTGCCATTGGGGCCGCCATTATTAACCGGATACGCTAAATGGCTCTTGTGATCATAGGTATCCAGATCGGTGCCATTCCAGCAACTGGGGAAGAAAATATCCATCCGTAACCGATCGGGTGCCAGACACTCTGGAATGCTGCTGCTCCAGCGTGGGTTAGTGGCATCATTTGACTCCCAAGACTGACAATGCCAGCGCACTATCGAGGTATCCTGCTCCATGCCTGGCATACCCATATGGTTACCGGCAATCATTTTTAACCCCAGCGGGATTGGTTGAATAGAGGCCAGGTCGTCGACGCCTGCTGAGTAATAAAATATCTCATTCGCTTCATCGTCGTTGCCTACGACGGCAAGCACGATTTTCCAGGCTGGCTCGCCGTTATTATCAAGTAAACGCTCACCGCTGGTGGGTTCGTAAGACGGTGCCAACAGGGCCGGCACCCAATAGGCAGAACGATTCAGCTCGTTGCCCTGACAGCTCGACTCGCCGGTGGTGAAGAGTGAAGTAAGATTACTGTGCTCATCCAGCAGGGTGTTGCCATAAAAACGATGCAGGTGGGCGGCATCGCGTTGGCCAGGGTAAACGATAGGGTCATTGTAGCCTGAATGCGACAAATCGCAGTTGATGCGCAGTATGCCACGCCAGCTATTGTCGGTTGTGGCGGCTGGTTGCACCTGTGTTGCTATTAAATCCGGGTGCACGGCGGCGCTGTGGTCGTACTTGAAGTGGCATCGTCGGTCGGTGTATCTGTTGACGTACTGCCACCACAGCCAGTTAAAAACGCTACTATCGCAAAAGTCAGTGCTTGTTTGTCAGTATTCATCTTTTAGTTCCTGTTAATTTGAATGCCAGTCATTTTTATCTCGTGCCGTCCCAATTTCGGCGGTTTATGGTGCTCGCTGGCTGAACGGATAAGTGTAAAACAGGCGATGTAAATAAGTGTCAAGCTAGCGTAAGAGGCGCGTAAAGTGAGGTTGTGGCAGCTCAGCGATATGCTGCACCATAATCTGGCAAGGTGGTTTTATTATTCATTTTATTGGTGCGCGCTTATTTGTTGAAATTTAATGGGAAAGTCATTTTTTTGTCATATAACGCCCTACTTTGGGTCAGCTTTTTGCTGCATTGCTATTGACGGTTGAAATTTTATCATTTAGCTTTTGGAAGCGCTTACATCTTTCTTGGCATCTTGCTTATGGTGTTGGCGCTTCAGTCAGCAGATAGCAATGACCCAGGGGATGACTATAAAAATGAAACAACTTACAACGTTAACCGCCTTACTAATGGCGGCAGGCCTGGCCGGATGTGGTGGTGATACTGCTACCACGACCAATTTAACGGCGGTTAACCCAGCCGAGCCGGTAAGTGACTGGCAACTGGTCTGGAGTGACGAATTTGACGGCACCAGCATTGATGACGACAAATGGACGCATGAAATAAATTGCGCCGGCGGCGGTAATAACGAAAAGCAATGCTATACCGACAGCCCGGACAATTCGTTTGTGTCAGGCGGCACCCTCAAAATTGTTGCCCTGCCAGCTGAAGATGGCGCGGTGCAGCCTTACACCTCAGCTCGGTTAAATACCAAGTACCAGGGTGACTGGAAATATGGTCGTTTTGAAATGCGTGCTAAGTTGCCTTCTGGCCAGGGTAGTTGGCCGGCGTTCTGGATGCTGCCTACTGATTATGTTTATGGTGAATGGCCTAAATCTGGCGAAATCGACATACTGGAAGCGGTTAACCTCAAAGTAGCGGGTGAAGATGGCGTGGCCGAAGCTAACGTTCATGGCACCCTGCATTATGGCCGCGCCTGGCCGGACAATGCCAGTTCGGGCAAGGCCTATTTATTACCAGATGGTGCCAATCCGGCTGATGACTTCCATACCTATGCCATTGAATGGCAGGAAGGCGAAATTCGCTGGTATGTCGATGGTTACCTGTTTCAAACCCAAATGGCATCAACAGTGCGTTTTAACAGCCGGGGCGAAGCGGTTGGCCTTAGTCATCGTGGCTGGTTCACTGAGAACTTTGATATCATCACTGGCGAACTTAAAACGCAGTGGAGCAGTGCCCCTTTTGACCAGCGCTTTCACTTACTGCTGAATCTAGCTGTAGGTGGTAACTGGCCTGAGAACGTTAATAATCTGGGTATTGATGCAGACGCTTTTGCTGATGGCCAAATCTATGAGATTGATTATGTGCGGGTATACCAGTGCGGTCAGGATCTGGACAGCGGCAAAGGTTGTGAAACCGTTCGTGCCGGCTATAAAGATGAAAACACACTAGTAGAAGGCAAGGCACCCATTCCTTCGCCACCATCAACAGGTGTGGCACAAAATTTAACTATTTTCGAAGATATGCCTAATCCAAACTGGCCTGCCTGGGATTGTTGCGGTGGTTCTACCCCGGCGCTGATGGAAGTTGAGGGCCGTGGTAATGTATATGAGTTTGTTGTCAATGCCCAGCCTACCGTAAATGGCTTTATTACCCGCTCTGCCTTTATTACTGATCCGTCAGGGGTGCCCAGCCCGTTTGACGCCTCGCCGTTAATTGAAAACGGCAGTGTCAGCTTTGATATGCTGGTCGTGTCGGCGCCGTCAAACCCAGCCTCAACCTGGGTGTTTAAAGTAGAGAGCAACGAGAATACCACAGCCGCCGAACTGCCTATTACCGCCAGTAGCGAGGGCATTGCACCCATTACCGGTCAATGGCAAACCTACACCTTCCCATTGCAAATGCTGGCTGACGCCGGCCTGGATTTATCGGCTATTGATGTGGTGATGATTTTTCCAGCCTGGGATACCGGTAATGGTGCCGTTTATCAGGTCGATAACGTAAAAATTGCTCAGCCTGATGGTGCATCACCAGCGTTAACCATTTTTACTGACGAGCAAAACCCAGCCTGGCCAATGTGGGATTGTTGTGGTGGTACTACCCCGGTTGAAGTAATGGACGATGAAGCTCATGGTCTTACTGCTGAGTTTTCTATTGGCGCTTCGCCAACAGTAATGGGCTTTAACACTCGCTTGCTTGAGGCCGCAGCAGAGCCATTTGATGCGTCTGCTTTACTTAGCGAAGGTGTCGTGCAATTTGACATGAAAGTGGTAAACGCGCCGACCAACCCCGATTCCAGCTGGATGTTTAAAATTGAAGCCGATGGTGCCGCGTCAGCCGTTGAGTTACCGTTAAGTGCTGGTAGCGCAGGCCAGGAACCTGTTACAGGCCAGTGGGCAACTTACACTTTCAGCATTCAAAGTTTGTCTGATGCGGGTCTGGATATCAGCGCGATTGATGTGCTGATGGTATTCCCTGCCTGGGATACCGGTAATGGTGCAGTGTACCGGCTGGATAACGTTCGGATTTACAACCCTAACGCCCAAAGTGCAGGTATGTTATCGCTGTTTCGTGATGCGGTGAATCCGGACTGGACGCTATGGGATTGCTGTGCTGGTTCAACTCCTCAGGTTGTCGATGCCGGTGCGCCTTATGGCAATGTGGCACAATTTTCAGTGCTTGGCTCGCCAGAAACCGTACAGGGTATTTTAGCCAACGAAGGCGTGTCTTTTGATGCAACAGCTTTGCTGGCCAGCGGTAGCGTCAGTTTTGATATGCGGGTCGTTGATGCGCCTGCTAACCCGGATTCTACCTGGTTATTTAAAATTGAATCTACCGGTGCATCTAGCGCAGTAGAGTTGCCATTAGCTAGCGGTAACAACGGCGAGGCACCAACAACCGGCGAGTGGGCAAAATATCACTTTAGTCTGCAAAGCCTGTTTGACGCTGGCTTAGATATCAGCGACATCAACGTGATTATGGTGTTTCCTGCGTGGGGCACCGGACAAGGTGCAGTTTATCAAATTGATAACGTTGAAATTTCTAATAACTAATTCAGTGCGACGAGAGTAAAACCATTATGAAACCAACATTATTTAATAAAAGCCCGGTTGCCATTGCGGTATCAGTCGTACTGACCACTGGCCTGTTAATACCCTTGCAAGCTCAGGAAACAACAAGTGAACAGGCACAGGAAGCAAAGGTTGAGATTATTCAGGTTAAAGGTATTCGCGGTAGTTTAGCGCGTTCAATGGACGTGAAACGCGAAGCCTCGGGCGTGGTGGATGCCATTTCAGCAGAAGAAATGGGTAAGTTTCCCGACACCAACCTGGCTGAGTCGTTGCAGCGTATTACCGGGGTATCGGTAAGCCGGGCAAACGGTGAAGGCAGTCAGATTACCGTAAGGGGCTTTGGTCCTGACTTCAACCTGATTACGCTTAATGGGCGCCAGATGGCCGGAACGGGTTTTTCACGGTCGTTTAACTTTGAGAACTTATCTTCCGAGGGCGTTAGTGCGTTAGAGGTCTACAAAACTGCCCGGGCCGATGTGCCAACAGGCGGCTTGGGCGCAACGGTCAATATTGTTACCGCTAAACCGCTGCAAAACCCGGGAGAGCGTTACTCTTTTATGGCGAAAGGCCTGCATGACTCCTCGAATAAAGCCGGCGACGATGTAACACCTGAATTTGCGGGTATTTACAGCAATACCTTTATGGATGAGCGTTTTGGTGTTACCGCAAACTTCTCCTTCCATCGCAGAGATTTTCAGCGGCAGTCGGCTAATGTCCGCTCTTGGCAGTTAAACCCTTCCTTGTCGGTGGATGAGTCGGATATTGTGGATGGCCGACCAGTAGATGCCAACGGCGCGGTCATTCCCCGCTTCTGGGCTCCCGATGCTAACGGCGATTTACAACCTGTTACGGCAGCATTCTTTCCTCAGGAAATCAGTTTCGCCCGCGATGATATTCAGCGTGAGCGAACCAATGGTCAGGTGACCTTTCAGTTTGCAGCAACGGATAATGTGATATTGACTTTGGATCACACCATTTCCAACGCGGTAACTGGCAATAACTCGCTGTCCTGGGGGGTATGGAACGGTTCTTTCGGCGGCAACGCTAATGCCTATGAGTTGGATGAAAATGGCACGGCGATTTATTACAACTCATCCGGCGATGATGGCTCTTTTACGGGGTTCAGGGAAACGAGCGAAGTCGACTCAAAAGCTACTGGCTTTAATGTGGCGTGGGCATTTTCTGATGCATTAAGCTTCAACTTTGATGCACACACGTCCAAAACCACCACAGACAATGGCATGGATAAGGGCTTGGGGGCACAGGCTCGGGTTATTTTAGGGTCGGCTGCACTGTCATCCAAGGAATATCTTTTCCGCGACGGTGATGTTCCTGGCTACAACATTAAATGGCAAAATGGCAGCAATGAACTTAGCCCGAATGAAATAGGCTCGAACTTCAGTATATTCACCCGCACACCGGGTGAGTCGGAAGTGACGCAGTATCAATTTGGCGGTGAGTGGTTGCCCGAACTCGGATATGGCCTGGTGGGTGTTTCATTCGGTGCGGCTTACACCGAGCAATCGCTGAGCGGCTCTGGCGGCTCCAACAACGCAAATGCGCCAGGTTTTAATAACGGCACCTTTGCTGAGATATTCCCGGATAGCATGTTTACACGTGTTGACTTGAGTAACTTCCTGGATGAATTTTCCTTCGGCTCAGCGGGTGTATCGCCAGGCTATGCCTATACCTTTAATATCGATGAAGCCATCACCCGGCAACTGGCCGCGCTTACTGAAGATGTGCTGGGCTCTGACGCCTACGAGATTGGCACCTTCGACAGCTTTCCGGTAAATCGTATCGAAGAAGAAACGGTCAGCCTTTATGTATCAACGGCGTGGGAATTTGAAGTAAAAGGCTACTATGTCGACGTAAACCTTGGTCTGCGCTATGAAGAAACCGACATTGTCAGCCCGGCTAAGAGCCGCGTGCCAGAATATGTCTATTGGGCCGGCGGGTCAGAGTGGATAACGCAGTTTGCCAGTGGCGGCGAGTTTGTTGAGGTTGATTTCACCGGCAACTATGATCTACTGCTGCCGATGTTGGACCTGAAAGTGGATATTACCGATGACTGGGTGGGGCGCTTCTCGGTAGGTAAGAGCATTACCCGGCCCACCTTGGGGCAAATGCTGGGCAACCTTAGTCTGACGCCTTCACCTAAGATAGGTTCCAGAAGTGGTAGTCGCGGCAACCCTAATTTGAAGCCGTTTCAGTCAACCAACCTGGATATCTCGCTGGAATATTACTATGCCGAGGCGAGCTACGCCGCCATTGGGCTGTTCTGGAAAGACGTTGACGACTGGATTGATAACTCAAACTCACTAGTTACCACAACCTTCGAGGGCTTGCATGACGTTTATCAGGGCCAGCGTTGGAACGCTGCGGTGGCCGCTATCGAGGCTCGTGGCGAGCAGGCCACCGACGGCGCTATTTACAATGAAATTGTTGCCAACGGTGTGGGGTTAGGTGAAAACAACCGTGTGTTACCAGACCCTAATACGGACCCGTTGATTGCCTGGACAATTAACTCGCCTGAAAACGCCGGTGCCAGACGAGTGAATGGTTTGGAGTTTGCGGTGCAGCACCTGTTTGGCGACAGCGGGTTCGGTACCGGCATAAACGCCACACTGGTGGACGGTGATGTAGAGTATGATAACTTCGTGCTGATGAATCAGGCTGTTCTGCCCGGCCTGAGTAACTCGGCTAACTGGCAGCTGTTCTATGAAAAACACGGTTGGTCGGTCAAGTTAACAGCGGCATGGCGTGATGAATATCTGGCCGGAACGGGCCAGCCAGACACCACCGATTCGCCGCCTAATTATGCTGAAGAGTTCCTACAGTGGGATTTAAGCGTTAATTACAGCATTAATGACAACCTGACTGTATTCTTCGAAGGTATTAACCTGACCAATGAAACCGAGCGTAATTATGGCCGGTTCGAAAGACAGTTCTTAAGTGCTGCTCAATACGGCCCACGGTATGCCATTGGGGTCAGATACGCCATGGGCAATTGACCATAGTCAAGACTGTTTGATAACGAAAGTACCCGGCTAGCCGGGTATTTTTTTGCCCGGAATAGGCGTAAAGGTTAAAGCAATACAATAGCTGCAAAGTTATGCCATACGCGATAGGCTGGGTGAGGCCTGCAGATGCTTACTGCGCCAGCTTTGAGTAACATATCCTTTTTCCGTTTCAGCTTACTCGGCATCCCTGCAGCTGTAATGTAAGCGCACCAGTCTCTTGGTCTTCGCTTGCTCTTCTAGGCATACAAAAAGGGCGCCTGCTGGCGCCCTTTTTAACATAAAGTGATATTGCAAATTACTGGCAAGCGACGGCGCTAAGCTCAGTGTTGTTGGTTACCGGGCTAATTCGGGCATCAGCCAGGCTAAGGGTTAACGCACCATTCGTTTCAATAGCCAGCACTTTAGAAACCTGCCTTAGGTTCATGCCTTGCTGCTGCAAGCAACTTAAACTCACCGCTAATTGCTGCCATTCATCTTCTGGCATACTGGTTAGCGCTTTACTAATATTAACCTTGCCGCCACAGTTATTTCCACAAGCCATGCTCAGGGTCACGTTGGCGGGTATGTCACCCAGGCGTTTAACCAGCAGCGTAAGCTGACTATCAGTTTCAGTATAGGCTCTTAAGTCCCGCGGAAACGTACTAATAAAAGCTAAAGCGGCATTGCTGCTGCCGTCCAGTTCAAAGCGGCGTGCGTCTTCCTGTACGTCTTTATCAAAGGTGCGGCTACTAATAGCTCCCAGCTGCTGAATACTACTGACAACGGCGGCATTTTCAGTACCACTTTGCAGTTGTAGCTGCCATGGTGAGCGCGGGGCGCGTTCAAAAATAACTAAGTCTGACAGCTGGGTTGTTTGCTCTATTTGCTCTGGTAAATCAGCGCTTAGCACATTGCTTTCGCCATAACGTAAACCAAAACCATAGGGCAACAACGGCTGATAATTGGCATCGCCAACGTTGACCACTGTCTGCTGTGGGCTGGCAGGCCAGGAAAACGATAACTTGCCATGGAAATCATATTGAGGGGAACCGTCAGCGTTAGTCAGAATGACATCTGCGACGCCCTCACCTTCACTACCTGGCAGCCAAATAGCGACAAAGGCATCCGAAGCATTGAGTTCAGGATTTACCCACATTGGACGGCCGCTGATAAACAGCGACACCACCGGAATGCCATCGGCTTTTAGCTGTTTTAGCAGCGCCAGATCGGTTTTGTTACCGCGCTGGTATTCCAGGTTATCAATGTCGCCATTACCCTCTGCATAGGGTTCTTCGCCAAATACCACTATAGCGGCATCGGGTTTTTGTTGGTAGCTGCCATCGCTGGATAACTCTACTGAGCCGCCAGCCGCCTCTACCTGGCGCTTTATACCGGCATAAATAGAACTACCGCCCGGAAAGTCAGCATTATTGTTGCCGGTACCCTGCCAGCTTATTGTCCAGCCACCTGCTTGCTGGCCAATATTGTCTGCACCCGGGCCGGTAACTAATAAGCGCTGCCCTGGGCTTAACGGCAATAGCTGGTTGGTGTTTTTCAGCAACACTAACGATTGTCGCACGGCGTCGCGTGCAACCGCTCGGTGTTCTGCCGAGCCAATTAATTCCGTTTTACCTGCCAAGGGGCGCTTAGCCGGGCTTGCTTTATCAAATAAACCTGCGCGCTTTTTAACCCGCAAGATGCGTCGTACGGCGTCGTCAATTCTGGCCATGCTAATGTCACCGGCTTCTACCTGTGCGATCAGGTTGTAGTACAGTGGCTTCCAGGCTTGAGTGGGTACCATGTAAATATCCAAGCCGGCATTTGCCGCTTGAGGGCAGTTGTCGTTAGTACAGCCAGGTATTTGCCCATGGCCGTTCCAGTCACCAACAATAAAACCATCAAAACCCATGCGGTCTTTCAGCACATCAGTTAGCAGGTGTTTATTGCCATGCACTTTACTGCCGTTCCAGCTGTTGAATGACGCCATCACAGACTGAGCCCCCGCTTGCAAACCGCCCACATAGCCTTGGGCGTGAATATCAAACAACTGCTGCTCTGTTACCTCGGTGTTGCCTTGATCAACGCCTCTCGTAGTTCCACCGTCACCGACAAAGTGCTTTACGGTGCTAATAACCTGCTCGTCACCTAGAAAATTTTCACCTGCTGTACCTTGTAAGCCGGTAACAATAGCGGCAGCGTAATCGTGGACTATTTTAGGTTGTTCCGAGTACCCCTCATAGGTGCGGCCCCAGCGATCATCACGCACAACCGCCACAGTTGGTGCAAACACCCAATCAATGCCGGTAACCATAACTTCACGGGCAGTAACTTTGGCTATTTGTTCAATTAACGCCGGGTTATTCGCTGCACCTAAACCGATGTTGTGCGGAAATATGGTGGCGCCAATCACATTGTTATGGCCATGTACTGCATCGGTCCCCCACATGGTGGGAATGCGACTGCCATCAAGGCTATCATCAATAGATGCCTGATATAGTGCATCGGCCAGGGCAATCCAGTCGGCAGGTGTGGCGTATTTATCATCATTCGGAAACGCACCGCCGCCATTCAGATAGGAGCCAAAACCATACTTACGCATATCTTCAACACTGATATCGCGTATTTCTGGCTGGATCATCTGGGCGATTTTTTGTTGCAAGGTCATTTCTGCTAACAATGCAGTAATTGACTGCTCCATCGCTAAATCCTGTGGTACCGGCAAGGTGAGTTTGGGCCAGATATGGCTCTCTTTAACATCTTCACTGCTCTGCTCGGTGGCTGCCTGCTCCGGTGCCGGTTTTGAGCAGGCTGCGAGTAGCAAGCCACTACTTAGTGCCAGTAATAAGGGTTTAAGATACATTGGTTTTATTCGTAACATCATAATGCTTCCTTAGCCACAGCAGCTTGAGCGGCTATTTCACGTGGCTTGCAGCCATTCAGCCCGTAAAAGGCAATGTAGATATAACACAGTAACGGCAGGATAAATGCTATCTGCACCCCAAAGCTGTCGGCAAACACGCCTTGCAGCAACGGCAAGATGGCACCACCAACAATTGCCAGACATAAAATACCCGAGCCCTGGCTGGTATATTGTTTTAATCCGGAAATGGCTAAGCTGAAAATGGTTGGGAACATAATAGAGTTACACAGGCCTACCAGGAGTAACGACCACATTGCCAGTTTACCGGATGATAAAATGGTTAATGCCAGCAGCAAAACAGCACAAACTGCATTAAAGGCCAGTACTTTGCCTGCGTTGACTTTTTGCATAACCACCGCACCAATAAAGCGGCCAACCATTGCACCACCAAAGTACCAGGCAATATAATGTGAGGCGGCTGCTTTTGACATACCGCCAATTTCTGCCATTGATAAATAACTGACTAAAAAGCTGCCAATACCGACTTCTGCGCCAACATAGACAAAAATGCCTAGTGCGCCCAGCATGAGATGCCGCTGTTTCCAGGCTTCACCACCCAGAGGTAAAGCTTCGGTGGGGTCTTTTTTGCCCATAGCAGGCAGTTTTAATAAGGCGAAAGCTATGGCCAATACAACAAGTGCGGCGGCCAAAATTAAATAAGGTAACTGAACGGTCGACTCCGTGACGACACCCGGCTCGGGTGCATCCATACCACCAAAAATCAGCCAGGCACCAAAAAAGGGTGCCACGGTGGTTCCCAGTGAGTTAAAAGCCTGGGTCATAGTAAGGCGGCTAGAGGCGGTTTCAGCTTTGCCTAGTACGCTAACGTAAGGGTTGGCGGCGACCTGTAAAATAGTGATGCCAGAAGCTAACACAAACAACGCCAGTAAAAACATGGCGTACACATGAGCAGAGGCCGCTGGCACAAACAACAAACAGCCTGCACCTGCAATCAATAAGCCGGTCACAATGCCAGCTTTATAGCCTATTTTGCTCACCAATATGCCAGCGGGGACAGAAACAATAAAGTAGGCGCCAAAAAAGCAGAACTGAATTAGCATGGCCTGGGTGTAGCTTAAATCGAATAACATTTTTAAATAAGGTATTAAAATGTCATTCAGACAGGTAATAAACCCCCACATAAAAAACAATGAGGTAAGTGCGGTAAGTGCAAAGCGATAATTGGCTTGCCCGCCACTGGCGCTAAGGCCAGCCGTTGCTTGAATTGGTGTTGCTGCCATCTTGTCCCCCTGGGGTGAATAGTGTTTTTTATTGACGTGCTACTATTGGCCGTCTGGTGTTATGTAAGCGCTTTCATGTATAGCATATATCAAACAATTGGTAAATTTTTTGTCGCTTATTAGCTTACTACTTTAGAGTGGTAAGACGTCATTGTTGATCGTTCAAAATTATTGGCTTTATTAGGCTGTATAGCGGCTCGTTGGCAAGTAAGGCAGTTAAGAGGCGGCGGACAAATTTTTAAACCAAAGTTAGTCATGGCAGCAGATATTGATAAGAGTGCGCTCAGTACAATACTGAACGCTCTGGATATAAGTATTACTTCGTTTTAGATCAATGAAATTACTTTTTGTTTGCTAACGCAGTGTTTGGGCAGGTTAAACCGGGATGGACGATTCGCGTATTACTAACTCAGGCATAAATACGTTGTTCACGTCGATGTTTTTGTTATACAGGTTTTTCAATAACCACAGCGCAGCCATTTTACCCATTTCGTGTATGGGGTTGTTCACGGTAGTAAGCTTAGGGGATATGTAACGGGCAAAAGGGATGTTATCGTAACCAACAAAAGATAAATCATGCGGTATACGCATACCGCTTTCTAAACAAACTGATATTGCACCGGAAACCATTTGGTCATTGGCACACACTACAGCAGTAAACGGTTTTTTGCTGCGTTGTTGTAGTAAATAGGTCATACCTGTGGCACCACTTTCTTCGCTATAGTCGCCTTCGAAACACAGTGCGGAAGTAAATTCTACATTGGCTTCACTCAGCGCACGCTTATGCCCCACTAAACGTTCGATAGCATCATGTTTTTTTGCTGGTCCGGATATATAGGCGATATGCCGATGACCTTGCATAATTAAATGCTTAGTGGCCATATAACCGCCTACTTCATTCTCTAAATAAATACAGCGCTCGCTTATTTGCTCTATGTAGCGGTTGATAAGCACAATTGGTGTTGGCCCTTTGCTCAGGTTGATCAAGTACTCATCAGAAACCGCTTCAACGTCTAAAATCAGCGCATCACAACCACGGTCAAGTAAAAACTCGACGCTGTCTTTTTCCTGAGCAGCGTCGCTATGGCCTACGGCAATAATAACGTGTTTGTTTTCTAAGCGCAGAGAGGATTCGATTTCTGCCATCATCGGGCCGTAGTAAGGGCCATCCAATTGAGATACCAGCACCCCTACGCTGTTAGAACAATTGGACGCCAGCGACTGCGCAAAAGTATTGGGCCGGTAGCCCAGCTTTTCCATGGCGTCGAGCACCCTCTGTCGTGTCTTATCGCTGACATTGGTGTTTTTGTTCATCACTCTGGATACGGTGGCTAAAGACACCCCAGCCAGTTGAGATACATCATAAATTGTCGCCATAGTCTGCAGTCGCTTATTTTACCTATAAAACGTATTTGAAGCGCCAGGGTTACTCCGGCGCATGTTTTAATTCTTGAGTAATCGTTGTAATTTTATCATTGTTTAACATGTACCAGCGCATTATAACGGCCACTAGCACAGAGCCAATAGCAGGGAATAGGCTAAATGATAACAATAAACCGGCTTTGGTTGCATCGGTTTGCGCGACATCAGCCTGATAGCCATAACCCGCGAGCAACCAACCTGCTGTAGCACCGCCTACCGCAATACCCAGTTTAATAAAAAACACGATTGATGAGTACACCATGCCAGTGGTTCTGATCCCCGTTTTCCACTGACCGTAGTCCACGGTGTCTGCCATCTTAGCCCACAATAAAGGGGTGCCAGTATTAAACACCATATTCCACAGTACATACAATGCTATTGCAAGGATCGCTTGTTCAGCCGGCACAAAGAAGCTGGCGGCACACAGCGTTGCTGCAAGTAGTTGAATGGTGATATACAGTTTAACTTTACAAAATTTCTTAGCCAATTGGTTGGCAACAATACAGCCAATAATGCTGCCAAACATGCCCAGCGTAATAATCAGTGAAATGCTGTCGGGCATATTTAAGTAATATTTGATGTAGTAAATAGCCAGTGTGGTACGCAATACAAAACCGCTCATTAAGCAGAGTGTGGCCAATGCTAATACGCGCCACTGATCATTTTGCCATAAAGTTTTAAAGTTCTGCAGATAGGTACCCGTTTGCTCTTTAGGTGGTATCACACGCTCTTTAGTGCCGTAAAAGCACACTAAAAACATCATCACACCTAAAATGCTCATTGCCAGAATAGTCAGTTGATAGCCTTTGGCTTTGTCACCCTGACCAAAATATTCGACCAGTGGCAAAGTGCAGGCTGAAACCAGTACGCCGCCGATAAAAGCAAAAATAAAGCGGTATGTTTGTACAGACACACGCTCTTTCGGGTCGTCTGTTAACGAGGCGCCCAAAGCGCAATAGGGTATATTGATTGCGGTATAAACCATCATTAACAGGGTGTAAGTCACAAAGGCGTAGATCATTTTACCGGTTTCAGAAAAATCCGGTGTGGTAAACGCCAGCACACTGATCACGCCAAAGGGCAGTGCAAACCAAAGTAAGTAGGGCCTGAACTTGCCGTGCTTACTTTGTGTACGATCAGCAAACGCCCCCATAAGAGGATCCGTAATAGCATCAATTATTCTGACCACTAAAAACATCGTGCCAACAAAAGCCGGTGAAATGCCAAAAATATCGGTGTAAAAAAAGGTTAAAAACAACATCACGGTTTGAAACACGATATTACTCGCGGTATCACCCAGCCCGTAGGCCATTTTCTCTTTGATGCTAACCATACTTACCTCAACCCTGTTCTTTTCTTTATGTTTTGGTTGTGACTAGCGTGAGCCAATCAGTGTTTTAAAGGCGATACCGCTGTTTTTTATCGTTCTTTGCTGCGTAGCATAATCAACATAAACAATACCGAAGCGCTTGAGGTAACCCTCGGCCCACTCAAAATTGTCCATTAAACTCCAGGCGAAATAACCGTCGATATTGACACCCTGCTCAATGGCATTATGTACCGCGGTTAAATGCATCTGGTAGTAACCGATGCGATCCTGATCATTTACCACGCCGTTTAACAGCTTATCGGGCATGGCCGCACCATTTTCAGTAATATACACTGGCGGTAGGGCGTATTTTTCATGCAGTGACACAAGTAGATCGGTAAAGGCTTGCGGATATATTTCCCAGCCCATGTCGGTTTTAGGAGCATCCAGCATATCAACTTCCGCAAACGGCTTGCCTGCGGCGGCCTGATACACGGTACGGGTATAAAAGTTAACGCCAAGAAAATCCAGTGGCGCCTGCATAATGTCGAAGTCACCATCATGAATAATCGGTTTGTCTTCGTCAGATAACAGGGCAAAGCTGTCTGGATAAGCGCCATCGAACAGCGGTTTGATATACCACTGGTTAAAGTACTCGTCGGCCAGTTTGGCGGCAGTGTTATCTGCCTCGCTATCGGTGAGCGGGTAAGCAGGTGTGAAATTAAGCACGATACCGTTTAAGCTATGCGGGCTGTTTTTTTGTAGTACTGGCATGGCTAAACCGTGAGCCAGTAAAATATGGTGCGCAGCCTGACGGCCATAGGATTTTTTCGCCAACCCCGGTGCGTGTATGCCAACTTCATAGCCGAGATAAGAGCTACAAAACGGTTCATTAAAGGTGGCGTAAGAGTATACTCTGTCGCCCAGCGCCTGAGTAATTTTGTCAGCGTAATCGCGAAAAAGGTAGGCTGTTTCACGATTTAACCAGCCGCCATTGTCTTCAAGGTGCTGCGGCAAATCCCAGTGATACAGCGTGACAAAGGGTTTTATGCCCTTCGCGTTTAGCGCATCTAGCAAACCAATATAAAAGTTAACACCTTGCGGGTTCAGGCTGCCGTCTTTGTGCATAACGCGTGGCCAGGATATTGATAGCCTGTAGGCATCAACGCCCAAAGAGCTTATCAACTCAACATCCTGTTGCCATAAGTTGTAGTGGTTGCAAGCAACATCGCCGTTGGAACCATCACGTACTTTGCCTGCGGTGGCGCAAAAGGTATCCCAAATACAGGGTAGTCTGCTTTCTGAGGCGCCTTCTATTTGAAAAGAGGCTGTAGCCACCCCAAAGGTAAAGGCTTTATCAAGCAATTTTGACGTACTAGGTAAGCTATATTTCATAATGTAATCGCTTTCATTTTGTGTCTGCTAAATAGGCGTAACGTAAGTTTCATTTAATGCTCGCCTGGTTTATATAAAGCTTGTAAACAGATTTGCTGTCAGTCGACCACTGACGGCTGAACTGTCGATGTCGGTCGTTGTATCAACAATGGTGGAATGTAGCAGGTTGCCGGGATAGATAATTAGCCGGTTGGCTTTATAAGGTACCTGATAGTAAAGTTCGAAATGGGCATCACTTTTGACAAAATACTGTTGTTTAGGACTGCCGTGGTCATCAATAAACTGTTGAGCACAGTTAAAATAGTGTTCACGGCGGTTATCGCTGATACGCTCGTACCCGGTGGGGATGTGGCGAAAAAAACCGGTGCTGCCATGTGGCTGTGAGTTTAAATAGTGTAAAAAAGCAAAGTAATAGCCGCTTGATGTATCAAAATGCGGCATACATTGCAGCGGTTTTAGAGTGTCTTCGGTTTGGTTAATCAGCGCAAAAAACAGGTTTTGCGGTTTTAGCCTTAGTTGTGTCGGCACCTGATAAATATCGTAAATAAGCGGATAAAGTGTGCTTAGCGTAGCACCAACATAGTCTTTCGGTAGCGGTGCTTTAAGGCCCGGATAATAGGCATTTACATCAGGCTGAAAGTTGCTTTGCTGTGCAGTATGTTTAAGCACATCAATGTCGGTAGCGAAATCATCAATAATGATTAACGGCGTGCCCTCATGCCCCAGATACACTATCTCGGGTTGCAACGCTTTATTTATGCCAAAATCAAATTGCGGCATAGTTACATCGCCGTGGCTTTACAGTAGTGCTGAATAAAGTCGTTATGTAGCGGGTATTTCGCCACACTACGCTGCACATTAGCTTGAATTTGTTGCAAAAAGCTTTCCAGCTCGCTGTCGGACATGGCGTCGACAATAGGATGATATTGCTCCGGTTTCAGGCCTTGCCCCAACATCACCTGGATCCACGAGCTTTCGCCGAACAGCTCCTGCGCAAACTTGTATACCTTGCCACTTTGTTTAAACAAGGCGATGCGATGCGCCAATGACTCTGGCACGTCCATATCACGGCAATAACGCCAGAACGGCGTATCGCTGCGCTCAGTTACTTTGTAGTGCAGGATAATAAAGTCACGGATGTTGAGCAATTCAACTTCAGTCTGATGGTTAAACTCATCAACATCAGCAGATTGGATGCCCTGCGCCGGAAACATTTGCAGCAAACGAATAATACTGCGCTGAATAAGGTGAATACTGGTTGATTCCAGCGGCTCCAAAAAGCCCGCGGACAGCCCGATGGCAACACAGTTTTTATGCCAGTGCTTACGTCGGGTTCCAGTGCGGAATTTGATCAGTCTGGGTTGGGTTAACATCTCCCCTTCAACATTGTCAGTAATACATTTAATTGCCGCATCATCGCTAAGGTATTTGCTGCAATACACTAAACCATTACCCACCCGGCTTTGCAGCGGTATGCGCCATTGCCAGCCTGCCTCCCGTGCTATCGAGCGGGTATAAGCAATGGGCGGCGCAATGCTTTTAGTTTGTACGGCGACGGCGCTGTCACAAGGTAGCCAGTGACTCCAGTCTTCAAACCCAGTGTTAAGGGTTTGCTCTATTAACAATGCTTTAAAGCCGGTGCAATCAATAAACAGATCGCCATCTATTTCCTCGCCGCTTTGTAGAGTTAGGCCAGCAATATCACCATTTGCATGTTGTTTTACGGTAGCAATTTTACCTTCAATGCGTGTTAAACCATGCTGCTCTGCCAGCTGGCGCAGGTATTTCGCATAGAGTGACGCATCCAAATGGTAGGCATGGTTAAGATCCTGATTAGGCAACACCGCAAAACGGCCTTCACGTGCAGCTAAGTGTTCTGTGCAGTAAGCACCTATATCTTCGGCGATACCACGCTGACGGCCTTTAAGCCAAAAATGCTGAAAACCACACGCCCAGCAATCTTTGCCTAAGTAACCAAAGGAGTGCAGGTAGTTTTTGTTGATGTCATGCCAGTTTTCAAACGAAATACCCAGTTTGAAGGTGGCATTGGTCGCGGCCATAACTTCAGCTTCTTTTAAGCCAAGTAAACGATGAAAGATATGTAAGGTAGGGATAGTAGCTTCGCCTACGCCTACAGTACCAATATCGTCAGATTCCACCAGTACCACCTCAACATTTTTTTGCAGCATTTTGGCAATGGCGGCACCTGCCATCCAGCCTGCGGTGCCACCGCCGGCAATCACCACTTTTTTTATGCGTTGTGCGTTGTTCATACAGGTCTCCATGGCTACGTCGGCATTTTTAGTTGTCATTATGGCTCAACGCTTAAGTTTATTGAGTAAATCGGCGCGTAGCTGGCGCGCTTGCAACTCACTAAGTGGTTTGCTTAGCATTCCTTGCGCTTGCTCCGGAATATGCTGCTGTGATATGTCGTCGTGGTCGAAAATATAATGCTCAAAAATGGCTTTCCAGGCCTGGCGCTGCGCTTTGGGTAAACTGCGTAAACTAAGTATGCTCAGCAATAAGGCGTTGTTGGGCCTACCAAGATACGCTGGCGTGTCGCGCCACCAATGGCTTATAAGCACATTAAACGGTGTATGCGCTTTAACATGATGCCACCACATACTGGGGATAAATAACATATCGCCCGGCTGCAAAGTAACACTTTGTGCTGCTTCAAGTGCATGAGAAAAAAGAGGAAATTGCTGAAAATCCGGTTGCTCAAAATCGACCATGCTAATGTCCTGTCCGCCAGGCGCAAACTCCATAGGACCGGGGTACAGGTTGCCAATTTGATCCGGTGGAAACAGGGTAAATGTTCGGGTTCCCACGACATTACAAGCCAGGTTGTGCGGGAAATCGAAGTGCGCTGCGATACGTGATTGATTGCCAATCCACACGCTGGTCAAAGGATTAACGTTCGATAGGCTAATGCTGTTATCAGCCGCTAAACCGTTAAACCAGCGGTTTATCTCAGTAGACCCCATATATAAGGTGCTGTTGTCGTCTTCTGGCTGCGTCAGTAAACGGTCAATAAATTGGTTGAAATCAATTTTTCCACCCTGAAAGTTAAACCCGCTGCAGTCATCGTTGTAAAAAATCCGCCCATGCTGTTCGGCAGGCAGTAAGCAGGCGGTTACCGGCTCGCCCTGATAGAACTGGCGCAAATAGTCTGCCGCAGCAGTGGCACTGTTTAACCCCGCCTGCACCAGCGGCCAGTTTTTGCATTGCTGTTTAAACACTAATGGTGCAGTTGCCCCTGCAATGATCTGCTGCAGGCTGGCATTGTCGCAAGCGGGTAGCGTTTCAATGGAGGTGAGGCTGGCTGTCATCATGTTTATCTCAGCAAGCAGCGGTGGCGTTAAGCTGGTTTTTCAGCTTAAGCAGACTGCGGACATTGGCTTGCGAGGCAATCAGCATATAAATGGCCTGCAGATAACCTTTGGCATGCAGCTGGCCCAGTACTTCGGTAGATAAGGCTGCGAGGGAGTCTTCATTGATGGTATAAAAACCTATCATCTGGTGCTTGCTGCCATCGTCCAGCTGAATATCCAAGGTAAAAGATTCCAGCAGTTTGTGCTCCAACAGCAAAGCGACAAAGGCAGCGTTATCTTGCAGGCCCAAATGAATGGTTTTTAGCATATTGGATACTTCATCTAAGTACGGGCTGCCGCCGCCCAAAGGAAGAAATAACGCTTCGCCTTGCTCTTTGCTGACGCGAGGGCTGTCTATATCGAGGTGAATAACCGTTTGCGTTTGTTCTGCACCGTCTTCGCGTACCACTTGCTTGCCAATTAAAAACGGCTGGCGCCGCAGTGTTAGTGGTACATAGTAGCCCCGCCAGTTGTCATCATGTAAAAACAGGTTTTCCTGGTGCGAAAAGCCAAATACGGCGACCGAGAAAAATTGCCCGGTAGATGCATCTTTATGAAAGAAAATGGGGTAATGCGCCTGAACGCTGCGAAACTCGAGTGGAAAGGTTGGCGTAAACCAAACATTGTCGCCAAATTCAGCACCGCGCTCGGTGATAACTTTTAAATCCAGATGCTCTATGCTGTTTAGTAATACATGCTTGGTCATCGTCTTATCCTGTTGAATACGTGAGCTATTATTATTATCGTTAAATGGGTGGTAAGCCATATTGGCGAATTTTGTCTAACAACTGCCGGTTAGGGGGCAGCGCAGCGGCCAACTGCTGGACACGTTTTATGTTTTCTTCAAATAAGGCCTGGGCCTTTTTCTGCTGCGATGGTTTTAACGGCGCAGATTGCTGAGTCTCAAAACCCATACCATACAGGATGTACTGATAACTGGCGGCCGGAAATAGCACGTCACTGTGCGTAATGTCCTGGTTTGACGGCACTTTATGCTGCCAAAATTGTAACAAATGCTGCAGCCTTGCGGGTATAGAGGACGATTCACGATGATCATGCCAGTAGTCGTGATCACTGCGTTTACTCAGTACATAGTGTAATTTTAAAAATTCAATAATTTGCTGCCAGTGCTGGTTAAAGGCTTGGTTCATCCGCTCTGCCGCAACGCTGAGCAGCGAGTTAGGCAGCGGCAGCTGTGCTGAAACATATTTAGCACTCCACTCTACCAGCGCCAAAGCCGAGGCTTCCAGCGGTTCGATAAACCCAGCGGCCATGCCAATGGCAACACAGTTTTTCTGCCAGCAGCGCGCATAATGGCCCGGGTTAAAACTGAGCTTTCGCAGCGTAAGCTGCTCTGTGTTTTCAGCACCAGATTGCTGCAGGTAATGGCGCAATTGCTGCTCGGCTTGATCATCACTGCAATGGGCAGACGAGTATACGTGGCCAACACCGCGGCGCGATTGCAGGCCAATGTCCCACACCCAGCCGTTTGGCTGTGCGGTTGACTGTGTGCAGGACGCTATTGCTGCATCCGCTTGTGGGTAAGGTACCTGCACGGCCAGGGCTGAGTCGTTAAACAGTACCTGTTTTTGCGGCATAAATGGCACCGCTAAGTGCTGACCCAAAAGCAGTGATGCCGCGCCGCTGCAGTCAATAAACAGGTCGGCATGCAGTGCGCTGCCATCTGTTGTGATAATGGCGTCAATATTGCCCGTTACGGTATTGCGGATCTGCGCTATATGCGCTTTAACATGCTGCACGCCGAGCTTGGAGGTGGCATGTTGCTGCAGCAGGTTGCTAAACTTACCTGCGTCTAAATGGTAACCGTAATTATTGATAAAGCTGTATTCAGCTGTGGATATTTGTTTGGGTGCGAGCCCTGCTAAGCTAAGCCGAGCTTGAGCATTAACGGCATCAGCAAAGCTGACCTGCTGTAAAAAAGGCAACCAGTATGGGCAAATATTAAAATCCGGAATACCCACCGGTAGGCTAAATGGATGAAGGTAAGTGTCAGCGCTGTTAGTGCACCAGTTATTAAACTGCGATCCTTGCTTAAAGCTTGCGTCACAGCTGTTGATAAATTCGGTTTCGCTGATACCAATGTGTTGCAAGGTATGGCGCATTGACGGCCAAGTCCCCTCGCCAACGCCGATGGTAGCGACATCAGGTGACTCAACTAAAGTAATGTTAAGGGCCGTAGGTGATAAAAGTTGGCCTTGATCAACATTATGATCGGCAGCCAGTATCGCTGCAGTTAACCAACCTGCAGTGCCACCACCGACAATCACAATACTCTTAATCTGTTGTTCCATCTGGCTATTTACCGCTATAGCGACCTGTATAGGTCTGGCTGTATTTGCAGAGTATCTTCAAGATAACGCATCTATAAGCTGCATTGAAGTTGTTAGTAAATAAAAGGCCATATTGCTATGGCCTTGCTAGATATTGGTCAGGGGTTAGAAGGTATAACGTGCACCAATGCTGTAACGTGGACCGGCCTCAACCAGGCTTAACACCTGTTCTTTAGCGCGGCCATGCACGCGTTTGTATTCATCGGTAATATTCAGCGCTTCAACATACACACTTAGTCCTTCAACCATGGGGAGGTCATAACTGGCTGACACATCAATTTGTGAGTAGGCTTCAGTGTATTGTGGGTTGGCGCCGGTATCCTGCCCGCGAGAACTTAAGAACTCGTCGCGCCAGTTATAAGCGATACGGGCCTGGAAGCCATCTTTTTCATAGAACAATACGGCGTTGGCAGTATCACTAATACCCAGGATTGCCGGTTGATCGGCCAGAATAAAGTTGTTGTATTCATTTTCGCTGTTAACCAGTGTGTAGTTTGCTAAGACTCCCACGCCCGATTCGCCGAACACATGCTGTATCGCAAATTCCCAGCCATCGATAACTTCAGACACGTCGCTGTTAGATGGCGTGTTTATTTTAAACACCAAATCGTTGTCTTCACCTGCGACACCACTGATTACGCCATTAGCAACATCTACGCCCGGGGCATTAGGGTAGTTAGCGAAGATGTAGTTGCGAATGGCCAGTGCATCTGAACCTACTGCGGCAATAGCTTCGGCATATTTCTGACCATTTACCGGGTTAGGAATATTGTAAATAGTCGACTCAACCACCGTGTTGCTAATAAAGTTTGACGTGTCTTTGCGGAAGTAACCAATAGACGCATAACTTGATGGTGCGTAGTACCATTCTGCTGAGAAATCGATGTTTTTTGATTCCAGTGGTAACAGGCTTGGGTTACCCGAAGAACCACCACCACCACCACGATTTGCCAGTGTATTAACAACAGTACCGCCTTGAATAGCAACATAATCTGGCCGGCCAATAGTTTCGCTATAAGCTGCACGCAGCATAACATCGTCAATCACTTCAATATTAAAGTTAATGCTGGGCAAGAAGTAGTCGTAGCTGCCTTTCTGTGTTTGGAATTCGCGTATGCCGGTCGCCTGCAGTTCAATTTCAGTTTCGGCAATCCAGTTGGCACCATCATAGCTGGCTACAGCTGAAGTTGAGGTAACATCTGTTTTTTCGTAGCGTACACCAATATGAAAATCATACTGACGGCCGTTAAAGTCTGATTCATAGTTGTATTGCACGAACAATGATTGCGACTCTTCTTCGGTGTAGCGATCTACGTCACTGGCATAGTCAGTAGAAGGACAGAAATCAGTACCGCAATCACCGGCACCGACGTAACCTGCTGGGGTATATAGCTCTTCAGCACGATCGCGGAGTTTGGCAAAATCCCACATGAAAATGCGGTTAAGTACCTCAAACGTTTGGCCTGATGCTAAAGAAAAATCACCTTTGCTGGCAGTGAATTTATCGTGGATGGTGTCCGCCGGAAAGAATGACTCGTCAAAGTCGCCAGCCTGACCAACACCGCCCCAATCGTTACGCTGTACGTTCACTGATTTAGAGTGGTTATCGACGTTGTTTAAAGCAATACCAAAGTCGATACTGCCCTTTTCTTCAAACACATATTCGCCGGTTAGCTGATACTGATCAATATCAGACTTATTGGTTGCGCTACCAAACACGCTGCCGGTAACAACCATATCGGATGGCTGTACGCTGTTGCCGCCACCTACTGCCAGCAAAGGTAAATCTTTGCTAAAGTCTGTTGCCGCACTAGTCCGGATAAAAGCCGCCGTACTTAAGGTGTTATTTGACCCAAATTCATGGTTGGGTTTGTATTCAGCAGTTGAATTATGCGCATCAAAGGTAAGTTTTAGTGCGTTACTGGCTTGCCACTCGATATTAAAGCCAAGTGAGCCGCTTTCATTACGCACACCGTAGTCGCCAGCAGCCATTGAAAGATCGGCTGGGGTATCATACGTTTCTGAGTATATAAGTGGTGATGATACCGGGCCATCTGTCCAGACGTTTTGCGATGGCGCAAAGGTAAACCATGCCGACACATCGTTGTACTGGGTATCGATATCGTTGCGCATGTAAGTGTAATCCAGCGTCGCTTTTACGGCATCAGTAGGTGCATATTGCAACACTAACTGGCCATTGGTGCGGGTGCGCTGCTGTTCTTCGAATTTGTAAATGGTGGTTTGCGGCACAGAGTAAACATCACCAGGGCCTGGGCGGTTAACCTGATTATCCTGTGGTACGCCACCCCAGTCGGCGTTGCCACCTGACCAATCGTTATCTGTTATGCCCGGAAAGCTGCGCCAGCCCGTACCGACGTTAGCTTGTTGGCTACCGCTATCACGCTCCTGGTAGCTGGCGGAAACCAGTACACCGAATTTGTTATTATCGAACGTGGTTGAATATATACCCGATAATTCAGGTGTCACTGACGAGCCTTCCTCGGTTGAGGAGTCGCTTACTGCAGCAAAGTTGATAATTGCTTTGGTGTTGCCATAGGACAGTGGACGCAAAGTTTGCACATTGATAGTAGACCCGATACCACCTGTAGGGTCCGCCGCGAAACTAGTTTTATGCACTTCAACACCGCTGATTAAATCTGAAGCGATGTTGGCAAAATCGAATGAGCGAGAGCCAGTGGTTACTGGCATCTGACGGCCATTTAGCGTGACCAGGTTATAATCGGCGCCAAAACCACGTACCGACACTTTACTACCTTCGCCGTTGACGCGGTCAATTGACACGCCACTGATACGCTGCAGTGATTCTGCCAGGTTGGTGTCGGGGAATTTACCGATGTCTTCGGCTGAAATAGCGTCGACAATACCGCTAGAACCACGTTTAACATCCATTGATTTCGTTAAACTGCCACGAATACCAGTAACGGAGATAACTTCTATTTCTGAATTTTGTGCTTGTGCGGGGGCTTCCTGAGCCATGGCGGATATCGATGCGCCCATACCAAGGACCAAAGATAAACTGGTAGCCAGCCTAGTCTTTTTAAAGGTGTGCGATTTCATGTGTAGTTCCCTGTCGACAATATTTAATTCTAGTTTTAAAAAAGCGTTAACGCCGAACAGGTCGCCAAAAAGCACGATGACGCATCTGTAAGCGCTTTCATAAACTTAGGTGATTTTTTTTCAACCGTCAATGTAAAAAAATTAATCTTTAGCGGTTTTTTGCATTTTTTGATAAATATCATAAATTTAAGCCTGTATATTTGTGGGGTTTAAATATTTATGCTTAGTTTGTTTACAGATATTTAGCCGTTAAATTGAAAAGTAGTCGTTGGAAATTACGTCGCTATGCACAGTAAATGTAAACGCTTACATTGCATTTTTGGCATAGAAAATAAAAAAGATCGTTAATTAGCCGGTTAATTATCTGGCTGTGAAGCTAATTGGATACGTTATTTGACAAAATGACCCGCGGTCACTATTGTTTGTGTGTGCGAATGACCGTTAGTCATTTATGGGTTGGTAAAGGACAGGCGATGAACAGCAAAGAGCAGGAACAGACGAAAATACCAGACAATACCGCTGCGTTTGAACAATTTAGCCAATGTTTGGCAGCGCAGCGGCGTGCTTATCATGTCAACCCGGTGCCGACAATACAGCAACGTATCGCTGATCTGGATGCGCTTAAAGCGCTTATCCGGGATCATGAAACTGAGTTGGTAGAGGCGGTTAATGCTGATTACGGCAGCCGTTGTCGCTTTGAAACCCGTTTTTCAGAAATTTTAATGGTGCTGGAAGATATCAATCGCAGCAAAACACAGCTGAAGAAATGGATGAAGCCACAAAAACGGCATATTGACCGGTTATTGTTCCCCACCTCCAGCTGCGTTGTTGTGCCACAACCACTGGGTGTTGTTGGCGTTATCGTGCCGTGGAACTTCCCTATTATGTTAGCACTGGCGCCCATCGTTTCCATCTTTGCCGCCGGTAACCGCGCAATGGTGAAAATGTCTGAAAATTCAGAACATCTGGCGCAATTGCTTATTAAGTTGGTACCACAGTATTTTGCTGCGGAAAAACTGCAGGTTTTTGCTGATAACGGCGGCAGTGGCCCGGCATTTTCGGCCCAGCCGTTTGATCATTTGTTCTTTACCGGCTCGGCTCAAACGGGGCGTGCGGTAATGGCCAGCGCAGCAAAAAACTTAACCCCGGTAACACTGGAGTTGGGCGGTAAGTCGCCAGCCGTGGTGGCACCGGATTTTGCCCTGGACAAAGCAGTAGACCGTATTATTTGGGCTAAGGCCTTTAATGCCGGCCAAATTTGTACCAATGTCGATTATGTGTTTATCCCCCAAGGTGCGGAGCAACAATTTGCTGAACTGGCGCAGCAATTAGTGGCGCAGCGTTACCCCGACATTAATCATAATGACTACACCGCCATTATTGATGAGCGGGCGTATCAGCGTTTGCAAACTACCCTGGATGACGCTATCAGTAAGGGTGCGCGGGCAGTGAATTTAATGGCCGGCCAGCAAAGTGTGCCCGGGCTGCGCAAGTTTCCGTTAACGCTGCTGTTCGATGTTACCGATGATATGTTGGTGATGCAGCGGGAAATTTTTGGCCCGCTGTTGCCGGTTAAAACCTACAGTAATGCACAAGACGTGGTGCAGTATATAAACTCACATCCCCGGCCGCTGGCATTTTATCCATTTAGCCATGATAAAAGCCTGCAACAGTTTTATCTTGAACAGGTGATGTCCGGTGGCGTAACCATTAACCACGCCATTTTACATGTGGGTCAGCATGACTTACCGTTCGGCGGTATCGGTGACAGTGGTATGGGGCACTATCATGGCTTTGAAGGCTTTTTAACTTTTAGTAAGTTGCGGCCAATCTTTAAGCAGGGCGCTTACAACAGTGTCAGTTTGTTGATGCCACCTTACGGCTGGTTGGCGAATAAAATGACCGACTGGTTAATTAAGTTTAAAGGCTGAACATGAAGCAAAATGCCTTAACTCCAGAAGCCAAACAGCAGCGGCGGCAGGATTTCTTGCATGCGGCCAGGCGTTTGTTTTTACAGCAGCAGCAATTGCCGGCCGTTGCTGACATAGCCGCCGACACTGGTTTAGCTAAGGGCACGGTGTATCGCTACTTTCAAAGCAAAGAACAAATATTTTTGGCGTTATTAACAGAAGACTTTACCCAGCTGTTTAGTGAGCTGGAGATAGTGATACCACAATTACCACAGCCGCTGCCTGCGGCGGCAGCACCGTTTGCTGATGCTTACCTTAAATTGTTGCTGCAGTCGCCCAGTTTACTGCCACTGTTGGCATTGCTTAATGCGGTATTAGAACAAAACCTGCAACAGCAGCAGTTATTAGCTTTTAAGCAGCAGCTTGCGGGGGCGCTGGATAAACTGGGTGGCCAACTTGCTGCGCGCTACAGCGAAATGACAGCGGCTGACGCCAGTCAGTTACTGCTGCACAGCTACGCCCTAACATTGGGATTGTATCAAAGCACCCAGCTGCCCACTACGGTGCAAACCTTGCTGCAACAGGCCGGGTTGACGCAATTGCAGCGCGATTTTGCTACAGAGCTTAGTATAGCTATCCGCCGGTTGTGGTTAGGTGCAGTAAGTAGTTAAGGCCCTATGGCAGTGCACGTCCACGGGCTGCGAGGTATAACGCATACCAGTGCTCGCGGCTTAGTTGTACTTTGCTGGCTTCGGCACAGGCTTTAATGCGCTGCAAGTTAGTAGTGCCGATAACGGGCTGAATATTGGCCGGGTGGCGCATTAACCAGCCCAATACAATGGCTTCTTTACTGACTTGATATTCCGCCGCCAATTTTGCCACCAGCGCCGCTGTAGCTTGAACAGGCTTGGGTTCGGCGCTGACATCTTTGCCACTGAACATGCCCTGACTTAAGCTACCCCAGGCTTGTAGTTGTACGCTGTTGCGGCGGCAGTATTCGATAGTACCACTGCTAAAGTTAACACCCGGTTCGCCACTACAACCTGCGGTGGTACCTTCATCCAGCCAGGCCAAATGGCTCAGGCTTAGCTCCAATTGGTTGACGACCAGAGGCGTGGCCAATGCGTCCTGCAACAGCTGCATCTGGTGCTGCTGCATATTCGACACGCCAAACTGTTTTACCTTCCCCACTTGTTGTAACTGGGCAAAAGCCTCTGCCACTTCTTCAGGTTGCATCAGCGGATCAGGCCGGTGCAGCAGCAGGACATCTAACTGCTCAATGTTAAGCCTGGATAGAATGTTATCGACAGATGAGCTGATCCAGCCAGCAGAAAAATCATAGCGTTGCGGCGTGTTTGCATCGGCAAAACGAATACCGCATTTAGACTGCAGTGTTATTTGCTCACGAAGTTCAGGCCGTTGTTGCAATACCTGGCCAAATACCTGCTCGGCTTTGCCAAAGGTATAAATATCAGCATGGTCAAACACACAAATACCGGCCTCTAACGCCCTATCAATAACCGCATGGGTATGACGAATATCGTCAGCTGTTATTGGGTTCGTGTTCCAGCCGCCGCCTAAATTCATACAGCCAAATACAACTGGACTGGTTTTTGTAAGGTAACTGGCAAGGGGGTAAGCGGGTATAGACATAAGGCATCCTGAGTAAAGTAATAAGAAGGCGGTTACTACCGTTTAATTGACACATTGTCCGGCAGTGCCCGGCAAATATTAAGCGGATAAATCATCATAATTGTCTGCTGTAATAACACAAGCGCAGTTATTGCAGTGGCTTTTTATAAACCAGCGTCAACGGCAGCCGATAAATATCGCCTTGCACGTCGCTGTGGCGGCCAAATACGGCTAAACCTTGGCGTACGCTAAAATGCCTGACAAACTGGCTGGGTTCCGATACTAGTAGCTTGCTGTCACCGGTTGTTAAGTCCAGCTGATATATACCTTTGTCTGGCTGATAATAATGCAATAAGCCATCATCTAATTGCCAGTTTAACCAGTTTATTTTATCAAACTGCGCTAGTAACAACTCTTCGTTGCCTGTACGTAAATCTTTAAACCATAGACCATCGTGATGATACTTACTGAAATACAATTGACCATGCCAGATGCGCCCGCTGTATCCGCCGCGCTCTGTAATTTTATGTTCATTACCGTTTGCAATGTCATGTAACCATAACTGCCAGTCTCCATCGCGCTGGCTACTGTAAATCAGGCTGTTAATGTCCTCTCCCCAATTTGCTACCATTACCTGCTTTTCGCCAGGCAGTAGCGTATGTAAAGCACCGCTGGCGACATCCACCTGGTAGGCTGCACCATCTTTACTGAACAGCAGCTTTTTATCATCAGGTGACCATTCGTGCCGAATAAAACCGGGCTGCCCGGGGAGCTCCGTTAGCAGTCGCAAAGCGCCATTGGCTTGTTGCAACCACAGTTGATAGTGTCCTTGTCGCGTGCTAAGAAAAGCCAGTTGGGTGCCGTCATGCGACAAACGCGGCATAGTGTCAAGCCGTGAGCTATTAATACGTTCTGAAATAGCGCCGGTGCTATCTGCCTGCCAAATATCGGCGTGCACTTCAGTACTGCTGTAATACAGTGTGTTACCCAGCACGGTTAGTGAGTCAATGGGATCCGCTGCCTGATATAGCGGTATGAGTTGAGCTCGGTCTATATGATATTGATAGACGGTTTTACCGGCACTTAGCAACAGTATATTGTCGTTATACCACGTTAACGCTGTTGCGTTTATCGGTAATGATTGCGATGTCTTTATTTGGCCATTGTTGCTGTCAACCAGCAATAATTCTGTGTTGTCGGGCGACAAATAGCGCAGTAATGCCATGCTACCTGAAGTTGTAGAAGCGGCAAGAGCCGTGTCGCCCTGGCCTGAATAATTAGCGGGCAGCAAGGTTAACTGGCGTAATTTACCTGTGGCAACAACCAGCTGGTACAGCTGATAAGGTTGCGTTTTATCAGCGCGCTGGCGCAAATATAAAACTTTACCATCGGCACGCCAACTTAGCATGGGTATGTTGTCGATAGGACATTGGTGTAATTCTCGCTGCGAACCGGGTTCAGTTGTCTGTGATATCGGTTGTAGCATAATTTTGCAGCTATTTTCCGTGTAGGCAACATAAGCAAACGCTTTAGCATCAGTGCTAAGCACAGCATAACGACTATCCGTTGCGTCATCTGTTAGCATCTGATGCTGGTTGTCATCCAACGTATTAAGCCAAATTTGGTTATTACCGTTATCAGCGGTTCGTTGGTATAGCAATGCATTTGCTTCGCTATTACTACTAAGTTGGCTTTCCCGACCTTTAAAGCTGGTGTGAGGAGTTGCCCCGCTGGCGCTAAGTTGAGGTGAAGCTTGCGTTATTATAAACCAGATTGCCATACCGCAGAGCGCGGTGGCGAGCAGTGTCGATCCAAGCCAGAGCCTCGGTGTTGATGATTTTGACACAGTTGGCTGTGATGTTTCCGGCAGCAGTGTAATAACGGTAGCGTGTTGGCGCAGCCTGTAGCCAAGCTTGGGCAGGGTTTCAATATATTCTGTCTGTGGGTCGAGGCTGGATAGTGCCTTACGCAGCATTGAGATAGCGCGATTAATGGCGCCTTCACTGACAATTCTACCATCCCATACGGTATCAATAAGTTGCTCTCGACTAACGACTTGTAACGCATTGTGTAACAGCACGAGCAACAGCTTGTGCTGACGAGGCTCCAGATAAAGCTGTTGTCCACTGCATTGTAACTGACGGCTAGCTGCAACATAAACGATATTGCCCAGTTGCCAGGTTTTGGTGTGTGCCGTGTTTGTCGCAAGGGTCATTTAGTGTCCGGTAAGCTTTTCATCACGAAATCATTAGCAGTAAGGCCGAGGCAAAAACATCTCTTTTGCGTAAGCTTGGTCTGTAGCCAGGTTAACAGGACATTAATATGAAACAGCCAATAAACACAATAGTTGCTGTTGTAACACTACTGATTTGCTTGAGCAGTTGTCGGTCTTCTGAGCAAGAGTTAAACACAGATCCGTTAGAACAGTTACAGTTGATGCAACTCGGTGATCGGCAGTATTGGTTGGCATTGCCGCAACACTATCAATCTGACAAAAGCTATAAACTATTGTTGGCGTTTCATCCATCAGGCGGCAGCGGCAAGGGAATGCAGTCGCTAAGTCATTTTGAACAGGGTAACAACGACTATATTGTCGCCTATCCTGATTCCGAGCAGGTAGAATGGAACGAAGGCTGTAACTGCAATATTGCTCACCGCCTGGGTGCAGATGATCTGCAATTTACCTCTGATATGATTGTCGATATTCAGCAGCGTCATACTGTGACGCCCGGCGAAGTCTATGCTGCTGGCTACTCTCAAGGCGGGCTTTTTGTGCAAAACCTTGCTTGCAACCTGCCACAGCAGTTTAAAGCTGTGGCCGTGGTAGCCGCCCCAATGTCTGTTCAACTGGCATCCAGCTGCGCGCCACCGCAGCCGGTATCAATAATGATGGTGCACGGTACTGCCGATCCGGTGTTGCCTTACAACGGCATGGTGCACAGTAACTTTGGTTTGATTAGTTCTCCAGATGCTATAGCTTTACTGGCTGGCAAAAATGCGGCTTTACCTTATGTGTTAGAAAAAGCACTGAATGCCAGCGTTAACCTGACCAGCTACCATAATGGCAAACAGAAATTCCAGCTGTTCAGTATGAAAGACGGTGAGCACAACTGGCAATTCTCCGGCTTTGATACCCGCCGGGAAATTCTGAATTTTTTCGCCACCGCAGAGCAAGCCGAATTACCTGAACACTCGCAACGGGTTAGCACTGAACAGGGACAGTTTCATGTTCGTGCTATGGGGCTGAATAACCCCGGCCCGGCGATAGTGTTACTGGCCGGACCAAATTACAACTTCCACAGTGACAGCGCCTGGTTTGCGGCTTTGCAGCCGTTGTTAGCACAACAGTTCCGCGTGTACAGTATTGACAGGCTGGGTAATGCTTTTAGCAGCACCAGTGACGATTTATCTTATCGCCGCTTTGCTGACGATCTGGCACTGGTATTACAGAAACTGCAAGAAACACAAGTTACACTGGTTGCTTTTGCCAGCAGCAGTATCAGCGCGCGTTGGTTTTATCAACAATATCAGCAACAGTTTACAATTAACGCTATGTTGTATATCGACCCTGATATCCCGTTGCCACATTCACTAAGCTTGTATCAAGGCTACCCGGCAGACTGGTATTTGGCGAATTTGCCTGCCTTATTACCGCATCTGGCTGCCGGTAACTGGAGCGCCAGAACCAAAGATAAATTGGCTGTTGAATATGAGGAAGTACAGCAGTTGGCTGCACAGCACAATGTCTCTGTGGACTGGAATTACTTTGAGCAAATTATGCAGCTACGTTTGCTTATTCCACAGCAGCAGGCACGGGCGACTGAAATAGCGGCCTATATTGCTGATTTGGACAGCTATGCCACACTGCCTATGATATCGGCCATTCCAGTTAGTGTGATCGACAGCGACTTTGAACAGCAACAAATCGAACAGGCCGCCAATGAACCGGAACTGGCTGCAGCGTTACAGCTGTGGCAGCAGGAAGGCAGTGCCTGGAGCGCAGAGCAAGCGTCGTTGTCTAATGGCCAATATATTGCTTTGGCTGACAGCGATCACCTGGTGCCATTGCAACAGCCGCAGCAAATTAAATTAGCACTGGATTGGTTGTTCAGGCAGGCACAGTTACCCTGAATATCAGCCGCTAATGCAACTTACCAGTGTCTGATACTCATCAAAGGCAAAATGGTCGGTCATACCGCTGATAAAGTCTTGAATCAGCCGGCAGCGATAGTAAAGCTCCAGTGCCTTATCTTCTTCCTGCATCGCTGACACGGCAAGCTGGTAGGCGCCAACATGCTTTTTCGGCAGCCGGTGCGCCAGCCGTTGTTGCTGCGCTAAGTGGTAGGCGTTGTTTTGCAGTACAGCGCTAAATTCAGCTGATGGCAGCAGTAATAACGGTTTATAGCACTGCAGTAACCCAGCAAGCATACGAAAACCCTGTATTTCAAGGGTTTCTACCTCTGGTTGGTTAAAAACAAACTGCCGGGCAACCTGCTTAAATGTGCTGGTTATAGCATGATATTGGCTATTATCTTCCAGCAAGGCGCGGTTTAAACTGCCGTCATACACAGCAGTAATATTGCTTACAAATTGGTGTGCGGCGTGTCTTACCAGCGGGTGTATCATCATTACCCGCAGTTTAATAAAAAAGGTCGACGCGGTATTCACCGGCTCGGTATGTGCGCTATCTAACGCGGCTTTTATCAGCGCTGAAAAACTGGCACTGCCACCGCGCTCGGTCTTAATTAATCGCCCTTCTGGCTCTAACTCAGCAAAGGCGGTGTTAAGCTGATAAGCCAGTTCTGTCAGGCTAAATAAACCTTTTTCTACTGCATCCTCAATATCAGCCAGACAATAGGAAATATCATCTGCCGCTTCCATGATATATGTAAGTGGGTGTCGGCAACCCGGCGCAGTGTCTAGCTGCTGCCACAGTTGCTCAACAAACGCCTGTTCAGAAAAGTAATACCCCGGTTTTTTTTGTAAATAGCTAAGAGGCTGCTGTTTATCAGGTTTGCTACTGGTCGCGCAGCGGGTGTATTTTAAAATACAGGCGGTTTGTGCATAGGTCAGATTCATCCGCTGTAAGCTGTGCACCAGCCGTATCGCTTGGGCATTACCCTCAAATTGCGCTAGTTCAGTGCACAGCACGGGCCACTGTGGCTGCTGCTGTAAGTTATGTGTTGTTGTCAGCTCAGGCAACACCTGGCTAAACCAATCGTTTATTGCACTTTCGCCACTATGACCAAACGGCGGGTTGCCCACATCGTGTAACAGGCAAGCCATTTCAACCATCGATTCTATCGGTCGCTCTAAATCAGTAAGGCCATATTGTTCGAGTTGTTCTGCAGTCAGGCTGCGAAAAATAGTCTGCACTATAAAGCGGCCGGTTTGCTGCACCTCCAGCGAGTGCGTTAAGCGGCTACGCACGGCGGCATTGCGCTCCAGCGGAAAAACTTGTGTTTTTTGCTGCAACCGGCGCACAGCAGCGGAATGGATAATGCGTCCACGGTCGCTTTCCAATGCGCTTTGCAAATCGCTACTGCGACTTTGTAGTTCGCGATCCGCTTTGATTTTATTGCGAAAATCCATTGGCATGCCTGCTATTGATGAAAAGGCTATTCGGTCAGTTGGACATTAACAGCCTGTTGTACGACAGACAATACGCAAATGCCGGATAATCTATATTGCCGGTTTTTAACCATTTTCACTGCGTAAGCTTTTCGTAAGCAAAATATTAGCCACAAGGCCTGTTGCGTAAGCCAATAGACAAATAAGTTCTCTAGCGTGCTTCGGTTCGGGTGCGGTGCCTGAAAACGGGGTAATACAAGGAGAATTCAAATGTGGAATATAACAATATCTTCGCCGGTTTTTACCCTAACAACTTTATTATCAGCCAGTATTCTTAGTGCCTGCAGTGGCGGTTCCTCCAGTGAGCCGCCGATTGTATCGAAAGATAAATGTGCAATATTTGGCGTTGGAGCAAAATGTGATATTGCTACAGGTCGGCTTTTTCAACTGATTTCACCCGTTGCCGCATCGGCTGAGCCTCGTCCGGTGTTATTGGCCTTTCATGGTTCGCCACCTTCATATGGTACACCGGAAAAGCTAAATCAATTTTTAGCCTTGCAGCAGTTTGCTGATCAATATGGTTACTTGATTGCTCTACCGCAAGGTGGTGATGATTGGGCGTGGAGCAGCGAGTTGCAACCTGGTGCAACCAAAAGCGTTGATACCCAGTATGCTCAAGACATCATTGACCGCTTGGTTAGTGCTCACAATGCGGATGCTTCAAAGGTCGCAACGATAGGCTTTTCGGCAGGTGCTATGATGTCTTACCAGCTGATATGTCAGATCCCAGAGCAAGTTAAAGCCGCGTTTACTATTTCTGGCCAGGCAGTAGGCGAGCTTGCTGCTTGCCAGCCCGCACTGCCGGTTGCATTACATCATTTACATGGCACCGGTGACACCGAAATGCCGATAAACGGCCGCGTGACCATATCGGGTAAGAAGATTAACAGCTTAACGGATACGCTGGCACGCTTCAGGCAAATAAATGGTTGTGCCTCAACCTATGAGGAGATCGAACCTAAACAGCTGCAAACTGCTGGCAACCTGGCAACACGCTTCGAGTATCAAGGATGTTTAAAGGTAACGGGTTATACCCTGGTAGAAACAACAGAACATCAACCGGATTACATTAAGACAGAACTTCACACGTTGATGCATACCCTATTTGACTCAGCCTTTTAATCTTGCTTATTACAACCAGCCTTTTTGCCGGGCAATGCGTGCGGCGTCGATGCGGTTGGCTGCGTTAAGCTTGTTGATAGCCTCAGACAAATAATTACGCGCGGTACCTTCAGCTATAAACAAAGCACTGGCAATCTCGCTGGTGCTCTGTCCATCAGCGGCAAGTCTTAGCGCCTGGCGCTCTTTATCGCTTAATGGGTCTTGTTCTCCCAGCGAATTAAGCAGTAATTCGCTGTCGATAACGCGTTTGCCTGCCATTACTTGCGTGATGGCGCTAACTAACTCCTCCACTGGCGCATCTTTTAATAAAAAGCCACTGGCCCCGATATCCATAGCACGTTTAACATAACCGGCGCGGCCAAAAGTGGTAATGATTACTACTTTGGTTGCCAGTTTTTGTTGCTTTACGTATTGCGCTAAGTCAATGCCGGTTTGGCCAGGCATTTCAATGTCACTGAGCAGTAAATCAAATGGTTGTTGTTTTAACAAGGCTAATGCAGCAGTGCCGTCGGCCGCTTCTGTTACCTGATAATCGCCTTCCAGTGTCAGCAGCGCTGTTAGTGCCCCGCGCACCATGGCCTGATCTTCAGCCAGTAAAATTCTCATTACATTTGCTCCTGCAGCGGCAGTTGGATGGCGGCGTTAAAACCGTCGGTGTAGGTGGTTGTTAGCTGGCCACCGATAGCGGATAAGCGTTCACGTAAACCTTTGATACCATTGCCCTCGGTTACTTTAGTGACGTTGCCATTGTCATGCAGGTTAATATGCAACAGTTTATCCTGTTGATCAAAACTCAGTTGGCAGCAATCGCCATTACTGTGGCGAATAACATTGGTAGCTAATTCAGTTAGTGCCAGTATTAATGCAGTTTCGCGCCGGTTGTCCAGCTGAGGCATATCACCGATTAGCAGTGCCTGAAAACCGGCATCACGTAACCGGTTTAGTAGTTTAGCGACCTCTGCCGTCAGCCCCTGATGTTTATAACCTGACACGCTCTGTCGTACCTGGCTTAGCGCATCGCGCGCTATCTGACTAAGCTCGGTAAGCTGTTGCTGTGCAGCGTCAGTGTGCTGGCGGGCTAGTAGTTTTTCGGCTAAATCTGCTTTTAGAATGATACTGGATAAGGTGTGACCGAGAATATCATGCAAATCGCGGCCGATACGCTCGCGCTCTACCATGGTCGCCAGCTGTTTAATTTCATCTTCGCTTTGCAGTTCTGCCAGGCGATGGCGCTGCTTAGCTTGCTCGGCACGGCCTAGCAAGCTTACCGCCACTATGATAGGTAGCCCCATGATTAAAAACAGCTGCCATTCAATATTAAGGCTTACGTCCAGTACAACCAACAGTGTTATAAGCATTGCCATTAATAACAGATAACGTTTTAACGAATAGGCAAAGCCAATAAAGAAGCCGGCATAAGAAAACATGGCGATAGAGCCGGAGTTAATCGGTGTAATCAGACTGGCGACCAGCACAATACCTACGATAGGCCAGTGTAGCTCGGTTCGTTGACAGCGGTAAGCCCAAAAGTAACAGAGCAAAAACAGCACTAAAGCAGATGCCATACTCAGGTATTCCCAAATAGCAAAGTGCATGACAAATAACGGAATGACATAAAACACCAGATTGATCAGGTAAATCCAGCTGAGTTTACTTTCAAGCTTCTCGTAGGATGTCATCGCGCTCTCCTGCTTGGGTTTAGTCGCCAGTGTAATCAGTAACTGGTTTGTGGCGCCAGTGACAAAGGTCATATTACAAGGTGGCATTTGTCATCCACTATTGCTGACAAGCGTTACCTGTGGCATTTGAACTTCCAACCTACACTGGCTCCATCAACATCACACACAGCTAAACACTGACGGGGTCTACGACATGAAAGCATTCAATACGACAATTTGTAATCTGGTTCTGGCATTAGGTTTGGGTAGCAACTTGCTGAGCCTGCCTGCCGCGGCGCAACAATCTGTCCCTGCGACAGCGGCACAACAGCAGCAGGCATGCGCTTGTTTTGAAGTTAAAGTAGTCGGCGAAGGCCCTGCGGTAATTCTTATTCCGGGTTTAGCCTCGTCTGGTGAGGTGTGGCAAAGCACGGTTGAAGCACTGAAAGCTGACTATCAGCTACATATTTTTACGCTGGCCGGATTTGCCGGCGTCAAGCCAATACCTATGCAAAGCTGGGGTGAAGGCTATCTGGCATTACAGCATCAAGCAATTCTTCGCTATATCAGTGAACAGCAGTTAGATAAGCCGGTAATCATTGGTCATTCACTGGGTGGCTATCTGGCGCTGGCGTTGGCTGCGGATGCACCGGAGCATATTAGTGCTGCGATTAATGTTGATGGTTTGCCGGCACTCGGTGCGATGCTTGGACAGAGCAATACGCAACACACATCACAAAGTACATCAAAAAATACATCAGAAAACGCATCACAAAGCACGGCCGGGACTGGCGATAGCAAACCACAGCCTCAACGGGGTGGCTTTGACCCTGTAGCAATGGCAAAAAGCATGGCAAACAACGAGCAATGGCAGCAGCGCATCGTGGCGGATATGTATCGCTCGGATGGCCAAACCTCAGGCCGGGTATTTGGCGAACTGATGCGGGCAGATTTACGGCCACAGTTGTCTAATCTTCGCGTACCGGTGCTTACGCTGGGTGCACTGCAACATGGCGCGCCTTACAGCACACCGGAACAGGTGCAAAAAAATTACGAAAGTCAGTTGGCTAATGCCCCGGCAGCGTTTCACAGTTTCGCGTTTGCCCATGATTCCAAACACTTTATTATGGCTGATGCACCTGAGTGGCTTAACCAGCACATTCAGCAGTTTTTGTCTAAGCAGCAAGGTTAAAGGGGTGCAAGATGAAACCACAGACCGATGCAGCGCTAAAGGTAAGCAACCTGCACAAAAGCTACAACAGCAACGTTGTACTGCAAGGGGTAACGCTGGATGTTGCTCCTGGCGAAGTACTTGCGATACTGGGGCCAAATGGTGCAGGTAAAACCACACTGATCTCGGCTATTTTAGGCCTGGTTAAGACTGACAGCGGTGAAATACGCCTCTTGGGCCAACGGCAAGACAGCATGGCGCGCAGTATGGCTATACGACAGAAGCTGGGTGTGATGATGCAAGTGGGCAGCCTTAGCGCCAATTTAACCGTGTTTGAGCAATGCGATTTATTCAGTAGTTATTTCCACAACGGCTATAGCCCGACAGAACTGGTTGGCCTTGCCGGACTGGAGGGCCATGTTAAACAACGTTTTAGTCGCTTGTCAGGTGGCCAAAAGCAGCGTTTATTGTTTGCGTTGGCACTTGCCGGTAAGCCGCAACTGGTGTTTCTGGATGAGCCGACACTGGGTATGGACGTTGAAGCCCGTCGTAGTTTATGGCAGCAGGTTGGCCGGTTAAAACAGCAAGGCGTTGCTGTGGTGCTAACCACACATTACCTGGAAGAGGCCGAACAACTGGCCGACCGCGTTTTAGTGCTGGATCAGGGGGTTATTGTTGCCAGCGGTAGCCCGGCTGAGCTTAAAGCGTTAACGCAGTACAAAGTTATCAGCTGTCATAGTGCACTGGACAATGCCGCTTTACTTGCACTGCCCGGCGTACAAGAACTAAGCCGTGACAACAAACGGATTACCTTACATAGCAGCCAGCCTGAACAAACGGTTAAAGCCCTGCTACTGGCAGACGAAAGTTTACATCAGCTGGAAGTGCGGTCGGTAGCGCTGGAACAGGCTTTCTTGCAGCTGACCCAAGGTAGCAAAACAACAGAGGAGCAAGCCGCATGAGCACTGCCGCAATCTATCGTAAAGAAGCCTGGTACGACTTAATCAGTGTTTGGCGTACGCCCGGTTTTGTTATACCGTCGCTGGCATTTCCGCTGATGTTTTATCTGTTTTTTGGTGTGGTATTCAATACAGGCGCTGCCAGTACTTATATGCTGGTGACTTACGCATGTTTTGGCATTATGGGGCCGGCGATGTTTAACTTTGCCATGAATATTGCCAGCGACCGAGCTCACGGTTGGTTAACCCTAAAACGACTATCGCCAATGCCGGTTCCGGCTTACTTACTGGCTAAATTCAGTACCGCGCTGGTGTTTTCGCTGGTAATTATCGTGGCGTTGTTCACCGTGGCCGCCCTGTTTGCTGATGTCAGGTTGCATAGTGCACAGTGGTTTCTACTGGCGATGGTATTGTTGTTGGGCACCTTGCCGTTTGCCTTAATCGGGCTGATTTTAGGTTTAACACTTAGCGATAAAGCTGCGCCGGGTGTGGTCAACTTACTTTATCTACCGATGGCGTTTTTATCCGGCCTGTGGCTGCCAATTCATTTGTTGCCAACGGTATTGCAGCAAGCCAGCTGGATTTGGCCCAGCTATCACTTGTCACAACTGGGTCTCAAAGTTATCGATATGGATCAGGGCCATGCGCTGTGGCTACATTTGTTAGTACTGGTTGTCAGCAGTGTGCTGTTAGCTGCCCTGGCGGTGTGGTCGTTTAAACGCCTGACAGGACAGAAAGCATGAAACAATGAATAAGCCTGAACTAAACCGAACCTATCTGAACCAGCAAGCGCAGGGGGAAAATACAATTTACTGCCTGGCATGTCAGGCAGCAAATTGTAAACCATACTGGTTGCCTTTTTGCCAGACACACTGTGCGATATTGTGGCCAAAGCGCTCGCTGTCAATGCTTACGTTATCGCCCGTTTTTAACTCACCGTCAAATTGAATGCGGGCGCCACCGCCTTTACTAAAGTCGAGCACCTTACAGCTTGCGGCAAACTCTTTTAGTGTCAGCTGCGCTTGCGGGGTATCGTTTACCTGAAAGCGCACGGCATTACGCCGGTCAGCCAATTTATCAGCTGCAGGAAAGTCCGGATTTTGCGGCTGATAATTACCTTTCGCAACACGCTGATAGACACTGTCGTGAATACTGACATTTATAGGCGGGTTTGCCGGATCACCAAACACGAGTCGCACCGACTCTGCATTGGCCATTTTTTCCAGCAATTTATAGCTAAAACTATAAGAGTCATGTGGTTGCATATTTAAGTCTGGTTTGCACTGTGCATCCAAATAGGTCTGGTTAAACACCAACCCTAGTGCCGATGCCTTGCCTACCATCCATTGCAAGGCGATATCGGACAAGCCGCATTCTGCGTAGCCACCGCCAATATCTGAATGGGCACCGGCAAACCAGCATTGCTCCATATATTGGTCGTCTTGCAAAGTACCGGTCCACAAATCGGGTTGAAATGGCGCCCGCCTCTCATCCAGTGCCAGAGCATGGTAGGCATATTTAACTTGTGCACAGATGCGGGTATTAAAAAAGCCCACCCAATTACGGGTAAACTTACCAAGTAAAGGTGTTGGTGCGCCAAGAGCGCCAACCGTGTCAAACACGCCAACCATACGAATATCAGGGCGATAGTTGTCTTCGTATAGTCCTTGCTGGCGATCTTCAGGCTCAGTGCGATAGTGCTTGTAGGCTTGAGTTAGCTTATCCAGCGTGCTTTTTTCCAACAGCCCAACGGCATGGATTAAGCCAACAAAAGCGCGTGCGGTATAAGCGCCACGGCTAAAGCCAAAGGCGTATATTTCATCCCCTAGCTGAAAGTTATGAATTAAAAACCGATAGCAATCCAGTACATTTTTTTCCAACCCACTACCAAAGGCGCCGCCAATAAATTTATCTATTTTTCCGCCGGTGCCTACACCTTGATCATAGAATACAACCTGATGAATGCCGTCAGGGCTGACGGGGGAAATAGCCCTAACCATTTTTGTAACGTTAGTTGGGATGTCATCTGGTTCATTCCAGGTACCATCACAACAAATGATAATACGTTTTGCTGCCACCATAACTTTGCTCCTGTTAAAAAATAACCGGCATATCGCTTAGCGATAACAGCGTCGAATGTGCAAAGAAGTATAGTGTATTAATGGTTAAAAAGTGTACAAGCTGTTGCTGCACACATTTTTAGGATGGTGTTATAGCAATTGCTAACAAGTCTAGCGGGTATCACAGTGCAGGTGGTGGTGTCTGGCCGACCACCGCACCCTGATGCAAGGCCCTGAGATTAGCCTTCTTCTGGCAGACCAACATGGGCATAACCGTTTTTGTAATCAACGGTTAATACAAAGTGTTGCAGTATATCGTAACCAAGAATGCCCTGTATTTTCTTGCCCCGGATATTAGACCCGAGCGCCTTATACTGATCTTGCTGAAAAATGCGGCTGTCATCAGCAGGAATGCTTACCAACACATGCTCCAGAGTATAAGGGCCAAACACGACCTCTGGAACACGGTAGTTGTCCATTACGGCGACATGGCTGGTAGCGCCCTTAGAAAGGCTTTGCTCAGCAGACAAGGTGTCATGCCAGCCCATAGCTTCAGCCATGGATTTATTAAACAGTAAGCCGCCGTTGCTGCCGGTATCAAAAAGCACCCAGGCTGATTTATCCTCTCCCAGCCCCACTTTTACTATTGGCATACCACTGCCTTTTTGCAGTTGAAAGTCGATATTTTGCAGTTCAGACATCTTAAGTACACCGTGGGTGACAAAACGGATGCGCTGATTAGGGTAGTCGATTTGTAATACAAATTGCTCGAGGAAACCGGCGCCCAATAATAACCCTGTTGAGTGGTGCCCCAAGGAAATGTCAGCTAGCCCGTCCAGCTTCATCTCGGCGCCAAACAAATTTACCGGTACCTGGTTAAAACTATTGACCATCTCCGTGCCGTGCACGCCCTTGAGTTTATAATTTTGTCCAGTGCCGAAGCTCAGCTCGTTTTTATTACGAAACGCGCTGTTTAAGGCGTTAATTTGTGAGCCGGTATCTATAATTGCTTTTGTTTCAATGCCTGAAATGGTGATGGGTATTGAAATATGACCATTCTCAATCTTAAGTTCCATCCAGGGTGTAACACCAGCAAGAGCCGGTAGGGCTGTTAAAACTGCAAAGCACAAAGTGAATAATACTTTCATAACAGAAAGCGTCCTTACTTAATTAAAAAACGCATGTTAAACAACTGGTGGCTAAAAGTACATTTAAGTTAACAGGGAAGTAGTACTATGTAATTTGTAACATTTTAAGCGTGACATGGTACTGCAGCGGTTTGCCATGATAACAGGGGGTTTAAACGAAGATACGGCAGTACAGCATGGCATATACTGCCTTACGATTATTATTTTCTAAGTAAGCTTGAGGGTAAATCCCAGCTTGTGGTGAGTATTTCATCCTGCCAGGTTTGTAGCGTCAGCCAGACTTTGTCACGGCCAGCCAGATTTTTTGGCGCTATGGCGTGCACATGCTGGCCGTGGCGGCTGCCGTGTAAAATACCTGCTTCGCCCTGTTGCAGCTGTGCCAGCGGCAAAGCCGCAGGGCCAATATTTAAATAGCCCTGACGTAAGGTGCTGATATCGCCTTTGCTGAATATCAGCATAAAGTCTTTCACGTATTCGTCGTGGTGCGCGTAAGGTGGCTCCTGGTTTAACGGCATAGGCGAAATTTCAAACCCGCCCACTTGCTGTGCCGGCCAGGCTGCCGGGAACTCGGGCGTCAGTGACTGATATAAAAACCAAAACGGTAATACCAACACCAGGCCATTCAGTTTGTATTTGTGTCGCTGCCAAAAACTGTTACTACGCGCCATGGTTAATCTCCTGCAACGCGGCGGCTTTGCGGCTATCACGCACAGCTTTTACCGTACGGCTGCCCCAAATCATAAAACCGGTAACTGACATACCAGACAATATTAAGCCAAACAAAAACCAAATGGCCTTGGTCCAGATACCGCCAATAGTGCCGTAATGTAATGGGTCAGCAATATGCATCACTGTTTGCAATGCGGTCATCGACTGCGGCGACTTCTCTTGAGCAATGTCGCCGGTCCAGGGGTTAATACTCAGGTTGTAAGCTTGCTCGTCATAAAAAATATGCTCGCCGCCGCCCATCAGGTTATACATACCGCGGTTATGCTCGGGCAACATCAGATAACTGGGGCGAAAATCCGGGAAGCGCTGTTGCGCAATCTGCATGGCATCGGCAAAGCTGACCGGTGGAGTTTGTTGCTTTGCCGGCAGTTGCTCTACGGTTACCAGCGGCGCATGTGGTTCAATATCAATATCGGCATGCCACATTATCGCCTGAACCAAATACCACAGCCCTGTCGCACTCATCACCGTTAGAAACCAAATTGACCACACGCCGGCTAAGCGATGTAAATCGGTAAGCACAGTTTTCTTACCTTGGTTAAAACGGATTTTCGGTTGGGTAAAGCTACGCCAGAAGTTTTTGTAAATCACTAAGCCGGTAACCAGTGCACCCAGCATCACCAATGCCATTGCCGATACCAGGTAATAACCCACACTGTAACTGCCCGGCCAGGGAAATAATAACCAGCCATGCAGGCTGCGCATAAAACCAATAAAGGTAATACCCTCATTTATTTGCTGAATTTCACCGCTGTACTGGTTTACGTAGGCAATAGCATAGGGCTTATCGTGATCGGTAAAGATCACGGCGTTGACCAGATAAGGCTCAAATATCATTACTGTACCCACGTCGGCAGTTGGGTAGGCTTGTTGCACTTTAGCCACCAATTCCGCTACCGGTTTGGCCGGCAAATTATCCGGGTTAGTGGCGCGCGAAGCGGGGTTGGTTAGCCAGGTTAATTCGTGGCTTAACACCGCGATAGTGCCGGTTAAACAAACAAAGCAGAAGATTAACCAGACTGGCAGCGACACCCAGCCATGTAGCTGAAACCAAAAGCGATTGCTAATTTTTGCCATATCAGAACGACCAGGTAGCGCCTAAGCTAAAGTTACGTGGTGCACCGTAGTTATACTGCTGCGTTAAGCCGCCATAATACGTTTCATCCAACAAGTTATGCAGGTTCAGTTGTATCGAAAACTGCTTGTTAACCTCATAGCGAGCCATTAGGTTGGCCCGCACAAAGCTGTCTTGCTTAATCTGATAGGGCAAACCACTTAACGGTAGCGCAATTACATCACTGTACGATTCGCTTTCCCAGCTAAGGCCTCCACCAACCGTAAGTCCTGCCAGTATGTCGGTAAACTCATAGGTAGAAAACAGGTTCAGCTTCTTGCGCGGGTGGTTAACATTAATGTCTGCGCCATCGCGATCTTCAGCCGTAAACTGTGAATAACCTGCACTGATATTCCAGCTTTCGTTAACGCGGCCAATGACTTCCAGTTCAAAGCCTTTACTTTCAGAACCACGGGCAGCAAACGACGGGAAGAAATTATTTGCCGGGTCGTTATAGGTAGCATCTGCCTGCGCCAGGTTGTCCTGTTCTATACGAAACACGGCAAAGGCGGTTTGCAGAGCGCCGTCGAGGAAACTGCTCTTCACACCGATTTCCTGATTACTGCCGACGATGGCATTGAGGAAATTACCGTTGCGGTCATAGGCATTTTGCGGTGTAAAAATTTCGGTATGGCTGGCATACAATATATGGTCTTCAGCAATCTGGTAGGTTAGGCCAACATAAGGCACAAATTTATCGTCACCAAAATCCAGCGCTGCACCGTAGTTTATGCCGGCACGTTGCCACTCAGTGTAGCGGCCACCGGCAATCAGCTTAAGGTGTTCAGTGATCGCAAAACGCGTTGCCACATAAAAACCGCGCTGATCGGTATCAAGATCAACGGCCTGTTCCGGCGTAGTGGCCCAACCCGGCTCAGCCACGCTGCCATCCCATTGATAAAAGTTACCGCTGTCTGGCCAAGCCAGTGCGGCATAGGTTTGCACTTCAGATTGCTGTTTGCTGTCTAAGGCACCGGCAACAAACTCATGTTCGCGGCCCAGCAAGCTATAACTACCCTGTAGCTGAATATCGACGCTGGTTTGTTTGCTAAAACCGTCACTGTTATACGGCCAGGCGATCAGGCCTTCACCGCTGTCTTTGTCGGCTGCACCATAGATATACAACAAGCGGGTATTGGCGGTGTTTTTATTGTGGTTCAGGTTTACTTTGAGCTGCCAGCCGTTATTAAATTGCTGGGTTAAACTGATAAACTGGTTTTTGCTGGTTGAATCCCAGCGCGTCCAATCTGCTGCTGTAGTGGTACCTCTGTCCCAGTCGGTTGGCGTATCGTCAGTAAACAACGGAGGCAGTGCACCCCAGGTAGAAGCGGTTGGGTCATTATCCTGATAGCTACTGCCGAGGCTTAATGTGATGCTGTTGCTCAAATCGGCATCCAGCACACCGTACAGTAACGTTTTATCTTCTTCTGCCAAATCACGGAAGCTGTCGCTGAGCTCTTTTTTCGCCACAAAGCGGGCGCGCACATTGCCGTCAGCTGTCAGCGGTGTGCTGACATCGGTAGTCAGGAAGCGTTTGTTCCAACTGCCAACACCGCCGTTGATGCTGCCAGTCAGCTCACGGGCATTAGCATGCTTGCGTACTAAGTTAATTGATGCTGATGGCTCACCGACACCGGTTAACAGGCCGGTAGCGCCACGCACTACTTCTATGCGTTCGTAAATGGCCACATCGGTAATGGTTTCGCCGGAGTCACCGGCCAGGCTCCAGGCCATCGGCACACCGTCGAGCTGAAATTTATCGATATCAAAACCTCGGGCGCTAAACGTATTACGCGTGCTATCAAAGGATTTGGATGATAATCCCGGCGTTTGGATTATGGCATCTGCAATAGAGCTGATATCTAAATCTATTATTCGCTGTGCTGTCATCACACTTACAGACTGCGGCGTTTCCAGCAGGGTTAAGCCCAAGCCTGTAGCAGTATCAATGGTTTCATTTACCGTGTATTGGCCGCGTACGGTAATGGTTTCAACTGCTTTTGCGTCATTTTGCTGCGAATCAGCCGCAATAGAGGCGACCGGTAAACACGCCAGCTGCACTGCCAGCGCCAGTTTTAATTTGTTCATAGTTAACTGCATGCTCATCCTCGGAAATCCCGATGATGGTACAGTAATGATAATTATTATCAATAGTATTAAGTTTTGATTGCGATGAGTTGCAGTTGCCAGCCGTTAGTTTGACGTTCTGCTACTTCGTAGCTCATCGCTGTTCCAGCTCAGGCAAAGCTCAGCACCAGACTTATAATTACACCAGTAATAACAAGCTGCAGTAAGCAAAAGCCCATAATATCTTTCGCTTTTAAACCGGCAATGGCCAGTACCGGTAAGGCCCAAAAGGGTTGAATAAGGTTGGTCCAGGCATCACCCCAGGCAACGGCCATAGCTATGCGGCTGACATCGGCACCTAATTCCAATGCTGCGGGCAGCATTACCGGCGCTTGTACAGCCCACTGACCACCGCCGGAGGGCACAAAAATATTCACAATGCCAGCGCTGATAAAGCTGTAGAACGCCAGCGTTTCCGCCGTGGCGAAACTGACAAACCACTGTGACATACTTTGCGCTAAGCCAGATTGCAGCATAATGCCCATAATACCGGCATAAAACGGAAACTGAATAACAATGCCAGCACCGCCCTGAATGGCCTGCTGCAGGCTATGCAGTAACCGCCGTGGCGTACCGTGCAACACTATCGCTAAAAACAAGAACAGGAAGTTAACGATATTCAGGTTAAGGCTGCCACCCTTGGAAAAATATTGCACCAAGTAAGCAATACCGGCTAAACCCACTAGCAATGCTAGCAGCAGGCTATTTTCCAGTTTATCAGCCGGGCGGGCACTGCCGGTATCCAGCGGCTGAGCAGGCTGCAGCTTGGCTGGGTCAACATACACACTGTCGCCTTTGGCCGGTAACATCAGATAGTTCACCAGCGGTACGGCGATAAACAGCAGTGCGACTAACAGCAGATTAAAACCGGCAAAAATGGTTTCGCTGGTGGGAATAATGCCGATTTGCGCTTCGCTGAAATGATTTGGTGTGGCGATAGTCAGCGGCACTGAGCCTGCCAGGCCGCCATGCCACACCACAAAGCCGGAATAGGCGCTGGCCACAAGCAGGCGGTAATCTACTTTGATGCGCCGCGCTAAGGCTTTGGCAAATAAAGCGCCGACTACTAAACCAAAACCCCAGTTTAACCAACTGGCAATTAATGAGATCACCGTTACCAGCACTATCGCCTGGCCGGCGGTTTTTGCCAGTGCGGCAAGGCGGTTTAATATAGCCGTGATCAGCGGGGTATTGGCCAGCATAAAACCGGTAATCAGTACCAGCAGCATCTGCATGGAAAAACCGAGTAAGCCCCAGAAGCCATCACCCCAATAGCCTATAACGGCCAGCGGGCTTTGTTGCTCAAACAGCACTGCTGCGGCAAACACCACTATGCTGAGCAGTAACACAAAGATGTAGGGATCGGGCAGGTAGCGTTCTACCAGTTTAACCAGGGGTTTAGCAGCGGTGTTTAGCATAGTAGACTCATTATTCTGTTATTTGTCCGGATGGTTAACATGACTGATTTTCGCAGTAGCGCACAGTATCAGACAACCTTAGCGCAGTTGGTCAAAAAACTGCAATCCGACTTTAGCCTACCAGCAGTCATTGGCATCAGCGGTGCTCAGGGTAGTGGGAAAAGTACGCTGGCAGCATTGTTAGTACAGCAGCTAACCCTGCACGGCATCAAAGCAGCAGCTGTGTCGCTTGATGACTACTATTTGAGCAAGGTGCAGCGTACGCAGCTGGCGCAGAGTATTCATCCTTTGCTGGCACAGCGCGGGGTGCCGGGTACCCACAACATTCAGCAAGCTATTAAAGATGCTTACGCAGTGCTGGCGGGAGAGGCCGTTACGCTGCCGAAGTTTGATAAAGCACTGGATGAACCGGCTACGCCTTTGCCGTTGCAACAGCTGGATATACTGATTGTTGAAGGCTGGTGTGTTGGTGTTACCCCACAAACAGAGGCTGAATTGGCTATGCCGGTAAATACGCTGGAAGCCAGTGAGGATGAAGATGGCCGCTGGCGCCATTACATTAATGCGCAGCTTGCCGGGCCTTATACTGAATATTGGCATTTACTAAAATCGCTTATTTGGCTGCAAGCACCCAACTGGGATTGCGTATGCCGCTGGCGCGCCAGGCAAGAGCAACAGTTATGGCAACAACGCGGCAGCGGCATGACAGATATCGAACTGGCACGCTTTATGTTGCCGTTTCAACGTTTAACGCAGGCCGGTTGGCAGCAGATGCCGCAGCGGGCTAATAGTATTATCACTTTAGATCAGCAACAAAATATGACGTTAATTACTGGCAGATAATTAACCAAACAACAGAAAAGTATATGGAATTAGCAATTGACAGCGTTGTCATTTAACCGTTAGGCTGTTTTTTAAACAAAAAACGGGGAAAATTATGCGCTATTCATCATTTGCTGTATTGCTGCTACTGGGCGGTTGTGGGCCAGCTACGGTTACCAATTCAAATCAAACTGCGGCAATGCCTGATCAAACTGGTTTGATGTTTGACGATTTTAACTACACCAGTGCTGAGGCGTTGTTTGCCAATGGCTGGACTGCCCGCACCGAAACCGGCCATCCCGGTATTGCTGCTGCCACCTGGTCGGCAGAGGGCATAAGTGTTCACCCTGCACCAGAGCAAGCGCAGTTCGGCATTGCCCGTATGAGCTCGGTCACGGATGGTAGCGGTGCCGGCACACGCCATACGCAAATTTGTCATGCGCGTAAATATTTGTACGGCACCTATGCTGCACGAGTGTTTTTTCGCAACGAGCCCACTTATGGTGCGGATGGCGATGAAGTGATCCAGACCTTTTATGCGATAAGCCCGCTTGCCGCACCACTGGATCCGGATTACAGCGAAGTGGATTTTGAGTATCTGCCAAACGGTGGTTGGGGCGAAAACAGCGATAGTGCGATGTGGACCACCACCTGGGAAACCTTTCAGTTAGAGCCCTGGACTAAAGTGAACGAGTTTAGCCGCGTACCGGGTGATTATGCCGGCTGGCATACGCTGGTGATGAATGTAACGTCAGAGTCGGTGCGCTACTATGTTGATGGTAGCGAAATTGGCGAGCACAGTGCCGCCGTGGCGCCGGAAGTGCCGATGTCGATGAATTTTAACCTGTGGTTTATGCCTAAAGGCGCCGACGGCTCTGTTGGTCCGATTAACTCAGCTGAGCCCAGGCAGTATCAGCAGGACATTGACTGGGTTTTGCATGTTGAAGATCAATTACTCAACACCGCTGAAGTTGAAGCCAAAGTTGCTGCGCTGCGCGCTGGCGGACAACATGCTGTGGACGAGGTTGCCGACAAAGGCTTAGCGGCCTATTGCGGTTTATAAACCAAGGTAGTAAATATTCTTATGCTGCTCCCCGGCTGCAGAAATGCAGCCGCTTTTACTCAGCGATGTTTACAGTAGCGTATCGTAGCTGCCTTTCTGGCGTATATGTCAGTGCTAGTTGCTGCCGGTGTTTGCCGGCAGCTTAGTGCTGGGACAATTGCTTAGTCAAAGTCCGCGGCCAGCGCATCTAAATGCGCCAACTCAATGGCTTTTTGATGAACCTTTTTTTGCAGCCGGTAAATGCCAAACACACAGGCCGGCGATACGATCAGGCTGTAAAATAGCAGCATGGTAAGTGGGGTATCGTCCAGTTGCCACAGGTGCAAAATCCACAGTACCAGCGTAAATAACAGTAGTGCCAAGCAGCTGAGCTGGGTATAGCGATAATGCTGTACATTAAGCTGGCAGGCCCGGCGGCGAAATTGCAGCAAGCCGTTGCTACTCCAGTTGTCATAAGCCAGTATTGGCCGGTGTATCTGCCAGCTAATATATGCTGTACTTAAGGCCCCAAGTGCCAGAAATAGGGCTGAAACTCCCCCTAGCCAGCCAGGCAGGTTAAATAATAACCACACTGCAGTAATAGCCATAATAACCGCCCCGAGCCACTCGCCATACATCAGCAATTTTTGCTCGCGCAGGCGCTGACTGGCCTCGGCTAAATCAGTGGTGCTTGGAGCCGCCTCGTCCGCAGGTTGCTGCTGCCAGCTTTTCGCCAGGGCGTCAAAGTCAAAGTTATCTGCCATTTTGCATCAGCTCCATCAATTCTGTTTTGGCGCGATTAAGCCGCACCCGCACTGCACCGTGGCTAATTTGCAGAATATCTGCAATCTCTGGTGCATCTAAATCTTCCATTGCCAGCAAAATCACCTGCCGGTTAGCTGCAGACAATTGCCTTACGGCTCGCATTAACTGCTGGCTTTGTTGTTGTTCACCTAATAGTTCTGACGGGCAATCATCCAGCATCTGTTGCTGTAATTCGTCATCCAGTGGCTGCCACTTATGCCGCTGTGCACGGGCTATATGATCGACAGTGACATTGTGCACGATACGAAACAGGTAAGCGCGCGGCATTTCTGCAGCTTTTAGCCTGTCTGCTGCCTGATGCAATGCCAGAAAAATATCCTGCTTTAAATCTTGCCGCGCTGCCGGATCTGCCTCGTTTGCCATTAAAGCACGGCCAATGGCGCCCTGGTGTTGCTGCCATAGTTTCAAAACGAAATTGGTAGCGTTTTGCCCGCTGTTGGGTGCTGTTATCAAACGATGACGCCCTTTTATTAAGTCTGTCTGAGTTACGCAGCTTTTACCGCGCCTACCCGTTTAGTCTGTTAAGTCAGACCAAGTGTTACACAAATAAATAAAAAAATAATCTGTAACACCTGACAAAAAATCAACGACTTAATCAGCAAATACAGAAAATAGCAGGAGCCTTACCTTGAAAACAATAAACTTGAAAAAATCATTACTTGTCTGTTTGGTCGCAGGTTTTTCATCGCAGCTGGTGCTGGCAGATAATTTAAGCGCTGTTCAGCAAGACACGGTGCTGTATCACAACGCTACCTTGCTAAATCCGGCAACTGAGCAACAGCTTAACGACGGTTGGTTGTTGGTAAAAAATGGCAACATAGTGCAAATGGGGCAGCTTCAGGCAGATGCCGGCTTACCTGAGGCGGCAAATCAGATTGATTTGCAGGGCCAATATGTCATGCCTGGCTTGATTGATGTTCACCTGCATTTGACCGCCGGCCCACCACGGGTGGTGATGCAGGACGGTAAGCCAGCACTGACATTGCAAGGCAACAGTGAAATGACCCGTTATCACGCCATCAGTACGCTTGCCACCGGCGTGACCACGGCTTTTAGTCCGGCGGGCGACGCGGCTGCGAATGCTGAGTATCTGCGTCAACAGCAATCAGGGAGTTGGCCTGGGCCAAAGCTCAGCTATGCCGGTTATATCTTTGAACCCACGCCGATTTTAGGAGGCTCTGTACATCCGAAAGATGAAGCCGGTTGGCAGGTAGAAATAGCTAGCCAAAAAGAGCAGGGGGCCGATTACATCAAGCTTTATGCGGGTCTGAGTAAAGATGAGGTGGCAATGGGCGTGCGGCTGGCTAATGAGGCAGGCTTGAAAACAGTCGCGCATCTGGACAGTGTTAGTTGGCAGTACGCGGCAGAGCTCGGCGTTGATATATTAACCCATGCTCTGCCAACCAGTGCTGAGCTGTTAACCGGGGCATCTAAAGTCTCTTATCTTGCTGAAAGAAAAAATCTGCTTAATCAGCGATTTATTTACAGCTGGTTCCAGCATGTAGACTACGACAGTGAGCCAGTGCAGCGATTGATCGGCAGCTTAGTTAAGCAACAAACCCGGATTGATTTAACGTTGGTTGTTAATGAATTGTTATATTTCGCCCGCGAGTTAGACGCGCTTTATTCTGAGGATGATATGTGGGTATTTCACCCACAGATGCGCAAGCGTTGGCGCGCAACGATGGCGGCGCCAAGTTATGACTGGACAGCAGAAGAATTTACTACTGCGCAGCAGCAACTACCAAAAGTACAGCAATTGTTTAAACGTTTATTTGACGCCGGCGTGCCATTAGCCATCGGCACCGACAGTGTAGCCAGCGGCCCCTTTTATCTGCGTGAATTACAACTTAGCCAGGGTGCAGGTTTAACGAACTGGCAAATATTGCAACTGGCTACGATAGGCGGCGCCCGCCATCTGAACCTGGCTAACACCGGCCAGCTTGCACCAGGCTTTGTTGCTGACTTTATTGTGATGCGAGCTAATCCGCTTACCAATCTTACTGCGCTAAATACTGTGCACACCGTGGTGCAGCAAGGCCAAGCCCACCCTGTTGAGGCGCTAAAAGCTGAGCTGGCCAACCTAAGTAACACTGAACTGTAAATCTGAACTTAAAACACATTAAACCAAGCGAGGAAATAACCATGGAAACCTTACAACAGTTAATAACACCATTGACAACCGCTTGGTACCAGGTCGATAGCAACGAGTTAGTATCTTTCGGCATCTTTTTTGCGGCAATGTGGCTGATTGCCGTGGTGCTTGAAGCTGCAGTTAAAAAAGTAACAAACGAGGACTAAAACATGGAAACTATAAACCACTTTATCGCCACCTTCAGCACGGCCTGGCAACAAGCTGATGTACTGTTTTTAGTTGGCTTTGGTCTGTTCTTTTTAATGGTGTGGTTTTTACCCAGCCTGCTAGCGCTGGCGTTTAACCGCCAGCATTTTGGCAAAATTGCACTGCTAAATATTCCGGCCGGTGTTTCCTGGATTGCCTGGCTGGCGCTACTGGTGTGGGCCGTTACCGGAAAACTCAGCAATAGGCTGGCCACTAAAGCCCGGTTAAAACCGGTGCTGTAATTCCCAGTGCTGCGTTACAGAGCAACACGATCGCCTTCATTTAAAATCAGCAGCGGCACCTTACTTTTTAGCCGCTGCTGCATATGCAACAACCGCAGCAGTGGTGAGTGTGAACTGTGATCTCCCATCTGCCAGCTGGCATTGCCGTACCCCCAGGGGATCATCACTTTACAGCCCAATTCTTCCGCTACCATGAGTGCATCTTCTGGTGTCATATGTACGGCGCGGTAATTTGGCCCATGGTAAGAGGCTATGGGCAGCAGGCAAATATCAATAACACCATACCTTTGCCTTATGTCGTTAAAATGCTGTGAATAGCCGGTATCACCGGCAAAAAATAGCTTTTTATCGCCGTGTTGAATTAGCCAGCCTGCCCACAATGCTTGGTTTTCATCACTTAGGGTACGGCTGTTAAAGTGACGTGCCGGTACAGCATCAATGGTTAGCTTGCCCTGTTGCGCGCTGCTATACCAAGCCATTTCAGTGACTTGATAGCCGCCGTTTGGCATGTATGCTGCCATACCGTAGGGCAAATAATAATGAGCGCTGGTGCCAATAAGTTTAATATCGCGGGTACTAAAGTGGTCATAGTGCAAATGCGAATACAGTACAGCATCAGTGGCAGCCAATTGTTCTGGGCTAAGCTCAGGCATAGTAGGTCGAGCCTTAGTGCCAAAGAGGTGTGCAGCCCAGTTAACTGGCCAGTCAAACTGACCGGTTACCGGGTCTAGCAAAAGTTGCTGACCGTCTGGTGTATTAATACTGAAACTGGCGTGCCCTAACCAGTGTACGCTAAAACCGGTTTTTAACTCCGGTGATGCTTTAGCGCCGGTATAGCGACACTGCTCTGCTGGCGTTTGGCACTCTACTAACGGGTGAGGTAAGTAGCAATCCTGCTCACAGTTAGCAGGGTACGGAATGTCGCCGCGGTACATATTTTGAAAATAGGCTTTATTTTTTACGATATCGGCGGCGTTATCTGGTATTCCGTTAAGCTGTTGCACGGTATTTGATGTGCTGCATGCGCTCAGTAGCATTAAACTACCCAGGAGTGTCGTTGCGAGAACGAATGTCAACTTCATGAATAATCCTGTAGGTTCAACTAAGTTTGGCGCGGGGTGGTTACAAGTGCAGAGTGAATAAATTTAGCCGTTACCGGGCAATATGCCCGGTAGTGGTTTTGTATAACGTGCAAGCAATAAGGCTTAGTTAAGCGTTATTAAGCTTTTTCTCCAGCTTTTCAATTTTTTCCTGAGCCTGTTCGCGGTAACGCGTTAAGCGCTCAATGGTTGACGCGGCATTGTCTTTTACAAAACTAACTTGTTGTTCAAGTTGGGCTCTTTCTTTCTTCAGCTTTTCTTTTTCCAGCTGAATATCGGCAACTAAATCACGCTGTTGCTGTAATTCTTCGCGTAACTGGCGAATGACCTCGCGTTGCTCCGACTGATGACCCGCGGTAATAGCACTTTGCTCTTTTAACATGGCATTGTTGGTGCGCAGCTGTTCCAATGTTGCCTGAATATCTTGTGAGTCATCTATTTCAGTAGACTGCGCTTTTTGCATGGCATCTAACTGTTCTTGCGCTTTAACGGCATTGTCGCGCTGTACGTCAGCTTCACGGCGAATATGATCAAGCTCTTTATTCAGCTCGCTAATTTGTGTATTAAGCGCATCTAACTCTTGCTCTTGCTGTGTAATTCTGGCTTGGGCTTCATCGTTATTGGCTTGCGCCTCAACAACTACGGTACCTTCTTGTTGCTGTACCTGCTCTAGTTTGCTTAGCGCCTGGTCACGTTCAGCGCTCAGCTGCTCAACCATTTGCTGCGCGCTTGCCAGTTCTTGCTGTGCAGTCTCAAGATCAGCTAATAACGCGCTATTCGCTGAATTGTCGGCTGCGGATGCTGTGGGTGTAACTCCGTCATCCTGATCATTCAATGCTCGTTGCGCTTGCTCTAACTGAGCTTGCAATCGTTTATTTAATGCTACTGCCTGAGTTTCGGTCTTGGTTGCCTGCTGAAGTTTATTTTCAAACTCACTTAACATTGCCTCGAGCTCTGTAACATCATGCTCGCGTGTTTGTAAGTCTTGCTGTAACTTTTTGCTGGTTTTATGTGCAGCGGCTAACTCTGCTTTAACTTTTTCTTCGGCTTGCTCCAGCGCTTTCAGCTGCTGTTCTGCTTGCTGTGCTGCTTCTAATTTGGCTTTTAACGGTTCTAACTCTTGTTCGTTAGCCGCCAGTTCATCTTGCAACTGCTGAAGCTTTTGTTGGTTAAGCTCTTGCTCGCCTTGCAGCTGTTGTTCCAGTTCATCTTGTGACTGTTGCAGGCTGATTATTTTTAACTGTAACTGTTCTGCATCTTGCTTTGCTTGCTCAGTTTCTTGTTTCGCGGCAGCCAGGTCTTGCTCAGCTGTCTGTAGCTGTTGTTGTACTTGTTCAAGAGCCGTTTTCTGAGACTGCAGTTCTAATTCGGTCTGCTCAATAGTATCCAGTTGTTGCGACAATTGCGATCTGGCGTCATCCAGTTCCTGCTGCTGCGCTTTACCTACAGCCAATGCCTGGTCGCGTTCTTCTATAAGGCTAGAGTACTTTTCGGCTTGAGTTGAAAGCTGCTGCTGTTGCTGCTGCAAACTGGATTCTAACTCCGTTTTGCGCTGTTGCAGTTGCTCAACTTCCTGTTGTAACTCTCGGTTGTGTTCAGCCGCCAACACTTCAGCTTGCATAGCTTGTTGCAGTTGCTGATTTAGCTGGTCGGTTAATTTTTTCGAATGCTGGGCGGACTCGCGCTGAAACGCTGCGACAAAATCTTCACTAAACATGCTCTCACCAGTCGTCGTTGGTGGCGCTACATTGGCTTGTTCATTCCGCCATTTTTGGTAATGCACTACCAAACTGGCTTGAGCACCAGGTACTTGAGAAATTAAATAATCTAATGAAACAGGCTTGCCTGTTTTATGCAGTTCATCACAGATCTTCTTAACTTCACTATATTGCATCGCTCTACATCCAACTGACGGGGGTGAAAACCTAAAAACTACTGGCTTATACTAAGCAATCATTCTATGCACTTTTTTCTTAAAACCAACTTTTAATTACATTTTTTTTGCATCTTAACGTTCAAACAACTAAAGTACTGTTTAAAATTACAGTTGTGATGCCGCAATGAAACTTTATATCGCCGAAAAACCCAGTTTAGGCAGAGCCATCGCTGCAGCATTGCCTAAGCCACAGTTTAAAGAGAATGGCTTTATCCGATTAGCCAACGGTGACGTCGTTAGTTGGTGTGTTGGCCACCTGTTGGAGCAAGCTGAGCCACATGATTATAGTCCGGATTTTAAACGCTGGCAGGCAACGCAATTGCCTATAGTGCCGGATAAATGGCAATTAAAAGTTCGGAAATCAGCGCAGCAGCAACTGAATGTAATTAAAAAACTGTTAAAACAAGCAGATAGTGTAGTTCATGCCGGAGATCCTGATCGAGAAGGTCAATTGTTAGTTGATGAAGTTCTTGCATTTTGCGGTGTAACGGGCGAAAAATTAGCCAATACACAACGCTTATTAATTAACGATCTTAATTTGCCCGCGGTGAAGCGAGCGTTAACGCAGCTTAAACCTAATAAGGAGTTTGTCCCGTTATCGACGTCAGCATTAGCGCGTAGCCGGGCTGACTGGTTGTATGGGCTGAATATGACCCGTGCTTATACTCTGCAGGGGCAAAAAGCGGGCTATCAAGGCGTGTTATCCGTCGGGCGCGTGCAAACCCCATTATTGGGCCTGGTAGTAAAGCGGGATAAGGATATAGCAGACTTTATCGCTAAGCCGTTTTTTCAGGTTATAGCTGAACTCGAGACGCAAGATAAGCAGCAATTTTCAGCATTGTGGCAACCCAGTGCTGCCTGCTTGCCCTGGCAAGATGACGCAGGCAGGGTGTTGTCAAAAGCGCTGGCTGAAAAAGTACAACAAAAAATCAGCGGTGAAACGGGAGTAATTAGTAAACTAGAGCATAAAGATGGCAAACAGGCTCCACCCTTACCGTATAACTTATCGACATTACAAATAGATGCTGCCCGCCGCTATGGTATGACAGCGCAGCAAGTGTTGGATACCTGCCAGCAATTGTACGAAAAACATAAATTAATTACTTATCCGCGTTCAGATAATCGCTATTTACCTAAAGATCAGTTGAAGCAAGCCCCAATGGTATGTCAGGCCATTGCTAACAATGACTCTGAGTTAACAGCCGTTGTGGCATCAGCAGACATGCGTTTGGTAAGTAAGGCGTGGAATGACGCCAGAGTTGAAGCGCATCATGCCATTATTCCAACAGAAAAGCGTCAGTCTGTCACTCAACTAAGTTTAGCGGCACAGCGGCTGTACCAATTAATAGCCCGACAGTATATGGCGCAGTTTTATCCTGCATTTTGTTATAGCGATACTCAAGTTGATGTCACCCTGGCTGGCGGTTGCTTTATAGCTAAAGCCAGAACACAGATTCAAGCAGGATGGAAATCGCTGTATCGCCGTGAGAATGAAAATTACCAGGATACGGATAAAGCAGAACAAGCTTTGCAACAAACTGCATTACCCAAGCTTCAGCTTGGGCAGCAACTGGTTTGTGTGGGCAGCCAAATGTTAGAAAAGCAAACCAAGCCAGCGCAGGCATTTAATGATGCCAGTCTGTTAAGTGCTATGACAGGCATTAGCCGCTATGTTACCGATGCAACTATCCGTAAAATATTACGTGACACTGATGGATTGGGAACCGAAGCAACGCGTGCTGGGATTATAGAGCTACTGTTTAAACGAGGCTTTTTACGCCGGGAGGGGAAAAATATACATGCTACGCAGACTGGCACGGCTTTAATCAATGCGTTACCGGTGCAGGCAGTACTGCCTGATATGACAGCACGTTGGGAAGCGGCTTTAAATGCCATTTGTCAGCGCCAGCAAAGTTATCAAGGGTTTATGCAGCCTTTGGTTGCACAATTGACTCAGCTGGTCACTGAAGCTGCGTTTGTATTGCCAAGCGGATTACCGATGGGGCAACCCGCGCGCTGGAAACGTAAAAAACCAGCAGTTGGGAAAAATGGCAAAACCCGTTCTCGTCGCACCAGCAGTGACGCTGGAACAGCTGGCAAACGTAATTAATTGTTACTTAGCTGGATTTTACTTTGGAGCTTGTTTTATGCTGCAGCGCAAATTGCGGAGAGTATCATTATGTCGATAAAAGCGGTAAATGCACTGCTGGTAAGCCTCGTGTTAGGCTGCAGCACCCTGGCCCAGGCTACTGTTGTAGAAGTTACCACCAACGTAGGTAAGTTCGAAATTAACCTTTATGATGAGTCAACTCCGGTGACAGTACAAAACTTCCTGAGTTATGTGAAATCGGGACGGTACGATGGCACTGTGATCCATCGTTCAATACCTGGCTTTGTAATCCAGGGTGGGGGATTTAAGTTTGATCAGCAATTGCCATTAAAAGCCACTGCGACAAACGCGCAGATTGTCAACGAGCCAAAATGGTCAAATGTGCGAGCCACTATTGCGATGGCAAAGCAGCCGAATAACCCCAACAGTGCGACGAATCAGTGGTTTGTTAATTTAGCTAATAATGCAGCAAATTTAGATCAACAAAACAGTGGTTTTACCGTATTTGGTCAGATCAGCAGTACCGACATGGCGGTTGTTGACGCTATTGCTGCGCTGCCTCGCTACAATTTTAGCGGTATCATTGATTTGCCACTGCGTAACTATACTAATTCCGACCGGGATGATAACAAGCCTCTTGTTGCGGACAACCTTGTGACGATAGAAACGATGGTTGTCGTTGATGAGCGGGTTAATACTGTTGCAGGTTTGACACTGGTACCAAATACCGCACCGCCGCCAACTAACCCTGACGACAGCAGCGGTGGTAGCTTTGGTTGGTGGTTGTTCCCCCTAAGTATGTTACTGTTTAAACGGCGTATGCGATAGCCAGATTGAGTACCAACCCAACGGAGCGATAAGCTCCGTTTTTGTTAGTTATCGTATTATTCTGTTCTAAAGCATCTGGTTAGCTAAAAATCTTTCTGTAGTTTTACTGGTCAAGTTTACGATGTCATCTACACTTATCTCACGGCACAATCTGAAACAGGTTCAGCCATTGTAGCGATGAGGGACAGCCTAATGATCTTGTTAGTTGGTGGAGAGAAAGGCGGCAGCGGTAAAAGCTGTCTGGCGCAAAACATTGCAGTGTACTTTTCCCGTGAGCGGAACGCTAACGTCATGCTAGTGGATTGCGATCCGCAGCGCACCTCATCTGATTGGGTGCAAGAGCGGCATACAGACGCAGAGTTGCCCTGGATTAACTGTGTACAGATGTATGGCAAAATTCGTTACGAATTAAAAAGCCTGGAAATGCATTACGACGTGGTGATTGTTGATTGTGGTGGTCAGGATAGTGTGGCGCTTCGATCTGCAATGGTGGTCGCCAGTCATGTTGTCTTGCCGTTGCGGCCAAAACGTCGTGACTTAAAGACCTTAGAACATCTTGAAGACTTGGTTAGTGCATGTAATGTAGTAAACCCGGATATGATTGTCGGCTGTGTTATAACCCAATGCCCATCGCTGCCTAATCAGGCCGGGCGCATTCTGGAAGCGAAAGAAGTTTGTAAGTCATTCAATATTCGGGTGCTTGATGCCATTACTTATAATCGCAATGCCTATGATGATAGTGAAGAAAAAGGCTTGTCAGTGATGGACGTAGAGCCCAATGGCAAAGCGGCGCAGGAAATCCGTGATATAGTGACTGAACTACTGGCAATGAAGGCGATACAAGAAGATGGCGCTGACCGATCTGAAGAAAAAGTCGCAGCCGCACGGTAAACCCGGTTTTACGGCAGACGAATTTATTGATGATGCTAACAATTATGCGATGGGCATGCCACGTATTGTTAGCATGCGTCAACCTACTGCAGAAGAAGTTGATGACACCACATGCTTACCCATGCGTCATGCTACGTTTACCCTAAGCCAGGAGGCGATAGAAGCCCTTACAGAATTGAGTTTGGCAACAGGTGAGGCTAAATCAAAATTAATCCGCAAGCTCATTTTACAAGCCAGCAAACCGGTTAAGCGGCAGCTGGCTAAAAAGAAAAAGTGACGCTGCAATAAAGCCTATTTAGCTAAAAAAGCATATCCGGCAAGAAATGCCGTTTCCTGAAACACTTTTAAGCCCGTGTCTCTAAAATCTACCGGCAGGGGATATCGTTTAATTTTTTCTTTCAACTGTGTAGCACTAATAATACTGCATTCGCAGCCAGCAATAAGTTGTAGCGCAGTTTCAATTTTAAAACCAACAGCACCGCCTGCAAATTTGCCCTTTTGTGGGCGCTCTTTAATAACTAACTGAGTAATTTGGTAATCTTCAATAAACTTGGCAAAGGTGAATTGAAAATGCCGCATTTGTTGTTGATCCTGGTCTTTACTCAGGGCGAAACGATTTTGCCGGCAATCGGGCAATTCGAACAATCCGTCTTTTAATGTCATCAGGCAGATAATAGTTTCGCTGCCCTTAATCTCTATTCCGCAGGTGCGCATCAGGCGTCCTTTACTTAAGGTTTAATCAAATTTTGATAATGTTTTTCAATAACTGTACAGCTTTGCTTTAGTGGGTCACCAAACAGTATGGGGTTAAAATCTTTGTTAATACAAAAATTACGGCGAAACTTTTTCAGGCTGTCAATGGTCTCACTGGACTTGTCCAAATAGTCACGTTGGCTATCACCCCACTCCTCGGCTAAAGCGAACAGCTCCTTACGTGTTTTACGTAGCACAGCCTCTTTACTGTCACCTGCAGCAGCAATGTTATCTTCTATAAGTTCCAATAGCTGCTCTTTATAAGGTCTAAGTAAGCTGCTATCAGAAAAGGTGATAAGCAACATTACAATAAGCACTAACCATAAAAACTTCTTCATTGTTTTGGGTACTCCAAAAATTACTAAGGCTATTGTATAGAATCGTAACGCAGTCTGCATCGATGCGGTAATGATATCTGTATATTGTAAACCTTGTTTGCAGTTAAAGTTGAATTCGTAAACTTAGTTTGCACTTTCGCTGTGGGACAACTAACAAATTCACCGGTAAAGTGCTGCGGCATGGATATTGCTTTGCTTCAGGTCAAAAATTACCGTGCGCAAGCTGTTATACTTGGCAGCACGTGCAATTGGCAGCATCGGGGTTATCAGTGGAACACCAGAAAATAGATATAAAGAATATTCCCGTACACGTGGAAGTGCATAAACCCGAATCGGCAAAAGCAGCAGCTTATAATCCACGGGACCGTATATACGTGCGGGCAGTTAAAGGCTTACACCAGGCCATTCGTCGTTACATGGGCTTTGTGTTTATGGGCCTGTTTATGTTGCTGCCCTGGTTAACGTTCGATGGGCATCAGGCTATTTTATTGAATATTACTGAACAAAAGTTCAACATATTTGGTTTAACGCTGTGGCCACAGGATTTCACCATTCTGGCGTGGATTTTTATCATCGCCGCTTACGCATTATTTTTTATTACCGCATTTTATGGTCGGGTGTGGTGTGGCTATTTATGCCCACAGTCGGTTTGGACTTTTATCTTTATTTGGTTTGAAGAAAAAATTCAGGGTACACGTAATCAGCGGATGAAATTGGATGCCGATCCTTGGTCTGCCAGTAAATTTTTAAAAAAAGCGGCGACGCATTTTTGTTGGCTGGCGTTTTCGTTGTTAACGGCTCTTATTTTCGTTGGTTATTTCACCCCGGTAGATAAGCTATTTATTGAGTTTTTCACCTTTCAATCTGGCTTCTGGGCCGTCGTAACAGTGTTGTTTTTTACCCTGTGCACCTATGGCAATGCGGGCTGGATGCGAGAAATAATGTGCACCCATATTTGCCCTTATGCGCGTTTTCAGTCCGCTATGTTCGATAAAGATACCTTTACGGTAACCTACGATGAAAAACGCGGTGAAAACCGGGGCCCGCGCAGCCGAAAAGATAAAGACTACAAAGAGAAAGGGCTTGGCGACTGCATTGACTGTAACTTGTGTGTACAGGTATGCCCCACGGGTATCGATATCCGCAATGGTTTGCAGTATGAATGTATTAACTGCGGTGCTTGTATAGATGCGTGCGACGATACCATGACCAAGATGGGCTATCCTACCGGGCTCATTAGTTATACCACTGAACACAGCTTAAATGGCAAGCCTACGCGGATATTACGGCCAAAACTGGTGGGCTATCTATTTATACTTATTGCAGTGTGTGCGGCATTTGCCTGGACGCTATACAGCCGGGTGCCGCTGGAGATGAACATTATCCGTGATCGGGGCGCTTTGTATCGGGAAACCAATGACGGATTAGTAGAAAACACCTATACCTTAAGCATTTCTAATAAATCACAGCACAGCGCGGTGTTTAATCTAAGTGTTAATAACGTGCCTGGCTTGCGTTGGATTGGTCCTGAGCAGGTTACGTTACTGGGCGGTGAAACCACTAGCGTGCCAGTAAGCCTGGCACTGGATCCGGATAGCACTGACGCTCATTCGTTAGAAATGACGTTTACCGTACAACAGCAAGGCGATACCGGTGTACAATTGCAGCAATCGACCACGTTTTTCCTGGGACATTGATGACGGCTTTTGATTTCAGCACGTTACAGCCAGACCTATTGCTTGATGCCCTGGCAGATAAAGGCTTGGATGTAAGTTCGGGTTTAACCGCCTTAAACAGCTATGAAAATAGGGTGTACCAGTTTAGTGCTTACCGCGATGGGGCTGCACTGCCAGAAAAATTTGTCGTAAAGTTTTACCGGCCGCAGCGCTGGACCATGGAACAATTGCTGGAAGAGCATCAGTTTGCCTATGAGCTGGCGAACGCAGATATACCCGTTGTTGCCCCACTGCAATTTAGCGGCCAGTCATTATTACAGTATGGCGGATACCATTTTGCTGTGTTTCCCAGCCGTGGTGGCCGTACGCTTGAAATAGACAATGATGAACAACTTGCCATGTTGGGGCGATTTCTTGGCCGTATGCATCAGGTTGGCAAAAGCAAACCCTTTAGCCACCGCCCCCAATTCAGTGTCGAAAGTCATTTGTTGCAAAGTCAGCGCGAACTGCAAAGCTTAGCGCTAATTCCAGCTTATCTACGTCCTGCATTTGACACCGCCCTTGAGCATGTTATTGCACTGTGCGTTGAGCAATATAAGCCGAAGCAGCTTATTCGATTACACGGTGACTGCCATGCCGGTAACTTGTTTTACGTTGATAAGGGGCCGTTCTTTGTTGACCTGGACGATTGCCGTATGGGCCCGGCGATACAAGACTTGTGGATGATGTTATCCGGTGATCGCCATCAGCAGCGTGATACATTAGAACTGATGCTGGAAGAATATGAACAGTTTTGTCAGTTCGACCCTTCCGAGCTTAAACTGATTGAGTCTTTACGCGCCATGCGTATGGTACATTATATGGCGTGGCTGGCTCGTCGTTGGCAAGATCCTGCATTTCCAATGAACTTTCCTTGGTTTGCAACAGACAAATACTGGGAGCAACAATGCCTGGCATTGAAAGAGCAGTTATTTTTACTGCAGCAAGCCCCACTTTCGTTAGTGCCATGCTACTGAGTTTTTGTTAAGCTGAGCTGCAGTTATAATACGTTGCGCGGAAGCGAATTTCGTAGATGGTCTGCGTAAGTTGATGTTTTAAATAACCTAAAAGAAGTGCAGTAGAAGCTAACGGGCTTTTGCTGGCGAAAGATGCATAAGGGATAGTACTGATGAAGAAATTTTTTGTAGCCTGCTTTTTAATGGCGGCGTTGCCACTGACTGCATTCGCTGATGCCAAGTTTGAAGAAGGCAAACATTATGAGGTTATTGCCGAGCAAGTAACACCTAAAGCCGAAGTAAAAGAGTATTTCTCTTTTTATTGTGGTGGCTGTAATGCATTTGAACCCGTAGCACAAAGCGTTGCGCAAAAACTGCCAGAAGGCGTTGAGTTTAAAAAGTCGCATGTAGATTTTATTCGAGCAGCCTCGCCTGAGCTGCAAAATACTCTGGCGCGTGCATATCTGGTAGCGAAAAAACTGGGTAAAGGCGATAAAGTGGCCAGTGCTATTTTTAATCAAATTCACCGCTACCGTGCACCTTTTGCCAATGAGCAGGAAATTCGTAGTTTAGTGTTATTGCATGATATCGACGGCGAAACCTACGATAGCGCGATGAAAAGCTTTTCAGTTCGCGGCGCAGCTAATCAAATGAAAAAAGAGCAGGACGCTTTATCAGAAAGCCGGGTTCTGTCAGGAGTACCAATGTTGGTGGTTAATGGTAAATACAAAATCATTAACAAAAGCTTAGGCCAATCCAACATGGAAGCGGAACTGGTCGACTTGATTAATTACCTGTTAGAAAAAGACGCTAAAACAAGCTAACCTGAGCTATTGATTGGTCAGCCTAGATAAAACGCCTCGAATACAGAGGCGTTTTTATTTTGTGCTTTAGCGGGGCACATCAATTCGCCGCTTAACATATTTCAGCTGCGCCACTATGGTAAACGTCATAATCACCAGCAATGACCAAGAGCTCCACTTACCCAGATGCACAACCGACCAGGCCCCAAGTTGATTAGGGTAATTCCATAACCCCATAAAGGTGCTGATGTTTTCTGCCAACCAGATAAAAAAGCCCACTAAAACAAAACCCAGTAGTAACGGCATGCTGCGCTCGCGATCCAGCGGGGTAAAATACACCACGCTGCGGGCATATAAGCCCAGTGTTGCAGCAGCAATGTACCAACGGTAATCACCGATATAATGATGCGTAAAAAAATTAGTATAAATTAATAGCGCAACCACTACTGCCATCCAATACGGCGGGTGGTGCACTACCCGTTGCTGCAATAAACGCCAAATCTGAATAATATAACTGCCGACAGCAGCATACATAAAACCGGCAAACAAGGGGACGCCGAATACTTTACTGTAAGCAAAGTCTGGATAGCTCCATGATTGGATAGCACCTGAGGTTTTAAAAACCTCCAGCGCAAAGCCCACAAGATGAAACAAACTAACCGCTTTTAGCTCGTCTACGGTTTCCAGTTTGCTCCATACCATCCAAAATTGAATTAACAATGCCAGAACCAACAGCATATCGTAACGTGGTATGCCCATAATACCGCTGCGAGGCACCAGTAATACCGAGGCAAAAAACAGTGCGACAAATAAACATGCCCGCGCCTGCTTCAGACCAAAAAACCAAAACTCCCAGCAAAAGCGGGTAAAACCGACAGTGTTCGCGGGCGGGGCTGCCTGCATTAACCATTGATCCAGCCGGTTAACAGTGGCAGTAGAAAAGGCTGACATAAGGTTCCTTGGTGTTGTGAAAACGGACACTAAGCGTTTTAAGGCACAGGCGAAGCGTTATGTTAAAGTGATTGCCTGAATTAACGCTGACTAACACTATGATAACCATGCCCATATTAGCCAAAGGTTTTGGCGATGCCAACGCCGGTATCCGCGTTTATATTGCTAAACCACCGCCAATGGCGGAGTACGGTAACTTAGCAATGGTGCAACCTTTGCACAGTAGCGAGATCGCGCTGATAAACCAAGCCTGTGGCAACGGCTGGCGTAAGGTGTTTAATGTCTACGCCAAGATGTTATTTGCATTGAACCCAACGCAGTTTTCTTTTTCACAGCAGGCCAGCAGTTGGCAGCAGTATCGCGATACGTTTTTACTGCAGGGCGCCAGCAGCACGGCGCTATTGTTTAGCATGCCAGAGGTGCCGGCATCAACGAAAACAGTACATATTATTGCCGGGCGCACTCACGCCAAGGCGTTACTGGACGCCGGCCTAGCAGCACAGCTGAGCTGGCTGAATAATGAGTTTGCTGTCGATCAACACAACCGGCTGTTAGTCTGTCCTTATTTTGACTACCGGCAACTAAACAATGAAAAATTGGCTTTTCTGGCACAGCTGATAAAGGCTTTAGATGACTAACGTGGATTTGACGACGCAGCTGCAAAAAATCAGCGGCTTGTTGCAGCCATATCAGTTTGGTATTGGTGGCAGCTGCCTACTTTGGCGGCTTGGACTAGAAACTGAACCAAAAGATATTGATATCGTCTGCACAGAGCAGGATTTTAAGGCCATTTTCCAGGTGTTATCCGCCGAATTTCAGCAGCAGTATAGTCCTGCTCATCCGCAGTATGTGTCTGCGCATTTTGCCCGTTTCAGCCGGGCTGGTTGGCCGGATATCGAGTTGATGGCGGGTATAGCGGTAAAGCGAAACAATGCAATAGTCAGTTGGACCTTTAAGTCACAGCGCTGCCACTGGCAAGATAACATCTGCTGGATGCCTCCGGCAGATTGGTTACAGCTTTATCAGCTGTTTGACCGGCCTCAGCGGGTGGCGCAGTTAAGGCGCTATTTGGTGCGACTGCGCTTAAACAGCCTGAGTTAATCGGCAATTTCTACCGCCGTGGGCACTAACTGATAGGCATCCGGCTGATCTTCACCTTGTGGCCATAAATTTACCGTGCCAGTGGCATAAGCGGTTTTGCCTTTCGCGCTTAACGGAAACACCATCTCACCATCACGCACTTTAATCCTAAACGGCGTAGTTGTGTTATCGGCAGTAAACTTCATCCAACAGCCTTGCTTAGAACATACCGAATCAACAGTGCCGCTAATGGTAACGACCTTATCCAAATAGCTTTTAGGTTGTGTTAGCAATTGTTCTACCGGCATTACTGCGGTTTTATCTACAGCTTCCCCAAACACTGACGCCGCTTGGGCTGTTATCAACAAACTTACAGCCAGTAGTGTAAAAACAGGTTTTAACATAGCTCATCCCTCCAGTGGTCAGGCTATTGTGGCGTATCAATAGCCAAAATCAAATAGATAATTTCTGACTTAATATGTACTAAATGTAAATTAAAGGTGTTAATTTGGTGTTTTTTAGGCTATATCTGATGCTAAGTTTGTTTAGCCGGGTTTGGAAAACGCAATGTCTACAATAGATAAAGATGGCATGTTGATTGACACAAAAGTAACGTTAAAACGTTACACCAGTATTGAACATGGTGATTTGGCCAGCGTCTGTGCCGTTGTTGTACATCAAACCGATGCCCCTAGCGCACAGCATACCTTTAATGGCTATAATGCCGGCGGCAATGGTGCGCATTTTCTTATTGCAAAAAACGGCGATATCTATCAAACCGCCAGTACAAAAAAACGATGCTATCACGTTGGTCGCTTAATCAAGTCTAAGTGCTTAACACTTAACAAATCCACTTGTGACAGTACCGAAATGGCAAAGATATTGGCAAAATCATGGAGTGCACAAATTAAAGCGATGGACTCACACGAGCGGTTAAAAGCGTACCCAGAGCGTTACCCGGTTAACTCAGATTCTGTCGGCATTGAAATTGTAGGTAAGCACATAGACGACAAGCAGTATGAGGCGGTGACACCCGCTCAGAACGAATCATTAAAATGGTTGCTTGGCGAATTGTATCAGCACTTTTCGTTAACCGGCAGCGATGTATATCGTCATCCTGATGTGTCATACAAAAACCCAGGTGAAGCCAAAGGGGCAAGTTGGTGAGGCGGGTGATATTTACAACGGCTGCTAGCATAATACTTGCCGCTTGCGGCATTATGTCGCAGCCTTTTTCTGTTGCCCAGTTAAGCGAACTTTATGTCGCCGATTTTGTTTCAGACGCCCCTTTGCAGTGCCAGCCGTCAGATGTAGATTTAACTAATGTAGAAGCGATGCAGTTTTTCCGTCAAGCACGGGAAGTTGATTATAAAATTCTACACGACCACTATAATTTTGCACCTTGCGGTATAGAGGGCACATTACGCTATCAGCAGCAAAGTTGTGACTGGAAAATTAACGCCGGTGCAACCGGTCAAATCAGGTGTGCTGACACCGTACGTTATTTCGCCTGTGATGATTGTGAACAACTCTTCGTTAAAAAACCGTCTGCGTTGTTATAAGCCTTCCTCAAGAAATTTAAGCGCCTGGCGCAACGGCCGCTTTTCCAGGCACTGTCTGGCTGCGATGCTTACACTGCGTTATTGTAACTTAATTGTATTTAATTTGAGCGATTAGCTCTGTTTGCGCATCTTTTTGTACACTTAATGTTTACATTGTTTTTTCCCCTCTGTAAGATGCGCGCCGCTATCACCAACTTAGGGAAATTAAACAATGACGTTAAAGTACGTATTACCTGTTATCGCGCTGGCCGCATCTGCTGCTGTATCTGCTGAAGACTATCAAACTTTTGTTACTGTAGGCGCTGACCACTACCGAGTAAGTGGTGAAAGCGAATCTAACTGGGGTGTCAAAGGTCAGCATTACTTTAATAAAATCACCACGCTGGGTCCTTTAGACCAATTTGGTTACATTCTTGCTGAAACAAATGTTACTGCCGATTACTCACGTAGATTTGACAGCAATTTTTGGAGCGTCGGCGGAGAATATTTTGTAGAAAACGGTTTAATGTTATCTGCCAAACACCAGAGCGCAGGTGATTTTGATGCAACGACAGTAGGTATTGGTTATCTGGTATCGAAAGACTTACTGGTAAAAGTTGAAGCCATAAAGCCAGAAGACGGTGACACCGACTTTTTATTATCTGCCCGTTACAACCACCAACTGCAAGGTAATGACTATATTGGTTTTACTGCCTTCGCAGATGACGAGTTTGACTACTACGGCGTAACCAGCAAATATTTTAGCAGCCTGGGTGATGAGCGTTACCTTACTGCAGAAGTCACTGTAGAAAGAAGTGACGACGAAACATTGTGGGCTTTAGCGAGCAACTACTACTTCAGCAAAATGACGTCTGTTGGAGTAACTTACAATAAAGCCGACAGCTACAGCCTGACTGCTAAGCATTTCTTAACGCAAAACTGGGCTGTTGAAGCACGTTTTGCCAGCAACACTGATATTTCAGAGCTGAAAACATACAGCGTAGGCGTTACCGGCCAGTTCTAAGTTTCCTTGGTAGCTACACTAGTGCGTTTGGGGCAACCGTTGTTGCCCCTTTTTTATTGGTTTAAACCAGCAACCCACCTCGTTGTTAATATTTAAAATTGTCATATTTGCACATTTAGGCTATATTTTGTGCAAATGAAGCATCTTGAGGTGGTCAATGACAGCGCTATTGCAACCGGTTAGTACACCGGACGAAGTCCTTGCCAAGGCCGTGTTAAATGCGGCTGATCAATTGGGTTTGAAACAGGCTGAGCTTGCCGCAGTACTAGGCATACACCGCACGGCAGTAAGCCGCCTCAAGCAGGCATTGTCACTTGATCCCAAATCAAAGCAAGGTGAGTTAGCGCTATTACTTATTCGCATTGCCCGTGCGGTATATGCGCTAACGGGGGGCGATGCCGCCTGGATAAAACATTTTATGCATTCACCCAACCAACTTACCAGAGGCATACCGGCACAACAGGTACAAACGGTACACGGGCTAATGCAGGTACTGCACTTTGTTGACGCTATCAGAGGTAAGTTGTGATCTGGCAAGCTTGCCAGGGCGCACAGCATATCAAAGCCCTATCCGGCAGGCTGTTTCGTTTGGTAGAAAGCCAGGAGCACGCCGCGACGCTCAGTTTAGTCGACAACCTGGCCGAACAAGCTTTGCTGGAACAATTATTGGAAGACACCAAGCCAGCACTGCCACCTGCAGCAGAAAGCCTGCATTATTTGCTTAAAACACCGTTTCGTTATCCACCGCTAAAATGGGGTTCACGCTTTGGCGGCATAAACGAGCCCAGTATTTTCTACGGCGGTGGCTCTGTAACAGCGGCACTGGCAGAATCCGCTTACTATCGCTTAGTCTTTTGGCAATCTATCGCCGCGCCACCGGTTAAAGCTATGCTGCGTTCTGCGCATACTTTGTTTAGCGTCGCATATGGCACCAAACAAGGTATTTGCCTGCAACAGCCGCCGTTTAATGCATATCAGGCGGAGCTAACCAACAAAACTCATTACCAGCAAACCCAACAGCTGGGCAGCGCCATGCGCGCCGCCGGCGTTGAGCTATTTGAATATCAGTCTGCCCGTACAGCAACCAACCAGCACTGTGTCGGCCTGTTCACCCCAACCGCTTTTGCCACTTCCCAGCCTGAAAGCAGCAGCCAGTGGTTATGCGAACTAAGCGCACAGCAGGTGGTGTTTAAACAACACGGCGAAACGCAGTTACACGCTTTTAGCGCAGAACAGTTTTGGGTTGATGGTAGCTTGCCATTGCCTGCTTAAAAATATCTTTTACTTAAAGGATTAGGTCGCCAACTGCGGTCAAGTCGTACTTTAGTACGAAAGCCGTTATTGCTTCATATATCGTTAAATCCTCAAAATACGCGAGCCATTCGCTTTCTGAATAACCTGTATCGTTGAAGTTGATGCCGTATTGCTGCACAAGCTTTTCGCTAAGAATTTCAAAGTATTCATTTTTTTGCTTATGGAATTTCATTCACAACTCTAAGTGTGACTTATAGTCCGTAGCATTATAAGTCACATAATCTGACGATGTTACCTCTATAAGTTAACGGATAGAGTTATGCATCAAGATGCACTTCAGTTATTTGGCCTGCGGGTTAAGCAATTAAGGCTCGCGCGCAATATCAGTCAGGAAGAGCTCGGCGCGCTCTCAAATTTGGACCGTACTTATATTAGTGGTATCGAACGAGGTAAGCGTAATGTAGGCCTTAAAAATATTTTGCAAATTGCCAATGCGCTCAATGTTTCTGTTTCGGAGCTATTTAATATACCGGAATTAAATACATGAGCCGGGCATATTACAGTGCAGCTATCCAAACATTTCTTCAGACTGATGAGCTCTCAATTATCGGTGAATTAACTAAAGCACATGGTCAGGAATTACAGCATTCGCAAACAATGGCGTGGACTGAGCAAATACAATTTCTTCGAAAAGTTTTCGCTAACACGGGCCAAGACGGGGCTATTTTCTTTGAATTTATGATCCCTAGAATGGGACGCCGAGCAGATGTAATCATCCTGATTGGAGGTGTAATTTTCGTATTGGAATTTAAAATTGGTTCCGCATCTTATAATTATGCTGATCGCACGCAAACTGCTGGTTATGCCTTAGATTTAAAACACTTTCATGCTGGTAGCCATGATAAGTATCTCGTTCCTGTACTAATTTGTACAAAAGCACCAGAGCAAAACGCTATTTTGGAATTTAACCAAGAGCAAGTTGCAAATGTGCTATGTATGTCAGGTTTTAAATTAGCCGAGCTAATTAATCAGACTATAAATCAGTTATCACTGCCAGAGATTGACATAAAAGCATGGCTAGAAGCTTCATATAAACCAACGCCTACCATAGTTGAAGCTGCGCAAGCGTTATATTCCAATCACAATGTTGTCGATATTACCCGCTCTGAAGCAGGTAGCCAAAATATCGCTGAAACCAGTGTTCGGTTATTTAGCATTATTCATCAAGCTAGGCTGAACAAGCAGAAAGTTATCTGCTTTGTAACCGGGGTACCGGGCGCAGGGAAAACATTAGTCGGGTTGAATATTGCTAATCAGCATGCCAATAAAGATGATGACGAATACTCAGTATTTTTAAGCGGTAATGGTCCTCTTGTTACTGTATTACAGGAAGCGTTAGCACGAGATTTGCATTTAAAAGAAAGAGCCAGTGGTCGTGATGGCTTATCAAAACAAGAAGCTCGTAGAAGAGTAGAGAGCTTTATTCAGAACATTCATCGTTTTCGTGACGAATATCTACGAGACCAATCGAAGCCACCAGAGCACGTTGCAATATTTGATGAAGCGCAACGGGCATGGAATAAAGAGCAAACCGCCAAGTTCATGCAGAATAAACGCGGTATTTCTGATTTTACTATGTCTGAGCCTGAGTTTTTGGTTTCTGTGATGGATAGGCACGAAGATTGGGCTGTCATCATTGCGTTGGTTGGCGGCGGACAAGAAATAAACGTTGGTGAGGCTGGCATTAGCGGCTGGTTCAGTGCGATCCAACATACTTTTAAGCATTGGCAAGTGTACTGTTCTCCAAACTTGCTAACAGGTGAGTACATTAGAAATGGTATTGATGCCAACAGTATAAAAGATTTTGAGCAAGAGCCGAGTTTGCATCTTTCGATTTCCATGCGTTCCTTTCGTGCCGAGAAATTATCGTCCTTTGTGCATCACTTGATAGATGGCAATGCTATTGCAGCGGCACAAACTTATCGCTTTATTGAACAATATTTTCCAATTGCAATAACTCGCGACATTGCAAAAGCTAAGACTTGGATTAAACAAAAAACAGTCGCAAATCGCCGATGTGGGGTATTGGCTTCCTCTAACGCTATTCGACTAAAAGCAGAAGGTATTTTCGTAAAGAACACCATAGAGCCAGAAAATTGGTTTCTTGCTGAAGGTAATGATATTAGGTCTAGTAATTTCCTAGAAGATGCGGCAACCGAGTTCGATGTACAAGGGCTAGAGCTTGATTGGACTCTTGTTGCTTGGGATGCGGATTTGCGATTTGTTGATGACCAGTTTCAACACTGGCGTTTTTCGGGGTCGAAATGGCAGAAGCGTCACCTTTTTGAGCAGAAGCGTTACTTAGAAAATGCATATAGAGTTTTGTTAACACGAGCTCGCGAAGGCATGATCATTTTCATACCAACGGGAGACATAAATGACCAGACAAGGATCCCCAAAATTCTATGAGGGTACTTTCCAATTTTTATTGAGCTGTGGTTTACGAGAGGTATAAACGCAAGAGGTAGTATGTGCGTTAAAAGGTAAGAATAAGATGCCACCAGATCAACTTACCGCAGATATTTCACTTTGGTTTCGTAATGGAAAAAGTTTTGCTGCACTACCAGAGGCTTGATATTTAATGCTTTCTTCAGCAAGCACCGAATCACTCACACTTTTCTGCGCCTTGAAATGTAATACTCCACACTTTTATGCGCATAAAAATGTGAAAACCCAACACTTTTCTGCGCATAAAAGTGTAGTAACAAACAAACTTCCGTTACTAAATCACTGCAAGTAGTATGATACAACGAAGAAAAAAGCCTGGATGACTTATATGCAAACCCTGGAACTTAAAATCCCACCTGTTGTGCTGGTAGCGCTGTTTGCTTTAGCCATGTGGCTGGTATCTCAGCTGTTGCCAGCTTTGGCGTTACCCTTGCGCTGGCGGCTGGTATTGGCCGGCATTTTTTCCATTGCCGGTATAGCGGTAGCGCTGTCCGGCGTGTTGGCGTTTCGCCGGGCGAATACCACGGTAGACCCACGCGTACCGGAGCAAAGCTCTAGTCTGGTGATCCGTGGCATTTATCGCTATAGCCGTAACCCAATGTACGTTGGTTTTCTGTTGTTGCTTTTAGCCTGGGTTTGTTTCTTAATGAATATGGCGGCGCTTGCATTACTGCCGCTGTTTATTTGGTATATGAATAGGTTTCAGATAACGCCGGAAGAGCGCTTTTTGCTACAGAAGTTTGGCGCCGACTATCAGGCGTATATTAAGCAGGTACGGCGCTGGTTATAAGCGCCGCACACAGTTTAACCGACTAAGCCAGTAGCGGTTTTAAGTAATGCCCGGTGTAAGTTCGTTCGCAAGCAGCTACCTTCTCTGGTGTATTGGCAATCAGGATTTCACCGCCGCCGCTGCCGCCTTCGGGGCCTAAATCGATAATCCAGTCGGCGGTTTTAATCACATCCAGGTTATGTTCTATCACCACGACAGTGTTGCCGTGATCGCGCAGCCGGTGTAGTACGTTTAGCAATTGCTGAATGTCGTAAAAGTGCAGGCCGGTGGTGGGTTCGTCCAGAATATACAGCGTTTTACCGGTGTCGCGTTTGCTTAGCTCGCGGGCCAGTTTTACCCTTTGAGCTTCACCGCCGGATAGCGTGGTGGCAGACTGTCCCAGCTTGATATAGCTAAGGCCAACATCCATCAGCGTTTGCAGTTTACGGTTAATGGCCGGTATCGCTTCAAAATAGGCCAGTGCGTCTTCTACAGTCATATCCAGCACTTCGTGAATATTCTTACCTTTGTATTTTATCTCCAGCGTTTCGCGGTTATAGCGTTTACTTTTACACACATCGCATGGCACATACACGTCGGGTAAAAAGTGCATTTCTACTTTAATCAGGCCATCACCCTGACACGCTTCGCAGCGTCCGCCTTTAACGTTAAAGCTAAAGCGGCCAACCTGATACCCGCGCGAGCGCGATTCCTGGGTGCCGGCAAACAGTTCACGCACGGCAGTGAAAATGCCGGTATAGGTAGCGGCGTTAGAACGGGGGGTGCGGCCAATAGGGCTCTGGTCGATATCTATCACTTTATCAAAGTGATTTAAGCCTTTAATTTCGCGGTGTGCGGCTGGGTCGTTACCCTCGCCTTTATTTAATACGCGGTGCGCCACCCGAAACAAGGTGTCGTTAATTAAGGTCGATTTGCCCGAGCCCGACACGCCGGTGATGCAGGTCATTAACCCAAACGGAATAGCAATATCGACATTTTTTAAGTTATTACCCGTTGCGCCAATCACTTCCAGCCATTTTTTGCCCGGCTTGTGGCGTTTTTGCGGTACTTCAATTTTACGTGTGCCCGCCAGATACTGGCCGGTTAATGATTCTGGCGTTGCCATAACCTGCTCTAGCGTGCCTTGCGCCACGATATGGCCACCATGTACACCGGCACCGGGGCCAATATCAATAATATGATCGGCAATGCGCACGGCATCTTCATCGTGTTCTACCACAATAACGGTATTGCCTAAATCTCGCAGGTGAATAAGGGTACCCAGCAGGCGGTCGTTATCACGTTGGTGTAAGCCAATAGAGGGCTCATCCAGCACGTACATTACGCCAACCAAGCCCGCGCCAATTTGGCTGGCTAAGCGAATACGCTGGGCTTCACCGCCGGAAAGCGTTTCCGCGCTGCGCGATAAATTTAAATAATTAAGCCCAACGTTAACCAAAAAGCTGAGCCGGTCCTGAATTTCTTTTAACACCTTCTCGGCAATTTGCGCCCGTTGCCCGCTAAGGGCCAATTGCTGGAAAAACACCATACAATCGCCAATCGACAGCTCAACAATTTGCGGCAGGTTGGTTTGGCCAATAAAGACATGGCGAGCTTCTTCGCGTAAGCGTGTGCCGTTACAACTGGGGCAAGACTGATGCGCCAGATATTTGCTTAGCTCTTCACGTACACTGTTAGATTCGGTTTCGCGGTAGCGCCGTTCCATATTGGGCAAGATGCCTTCAAACGGATGGCTGCGCTGGACAATATCGCCACGGTCGTTTAAGTATTTAAAATCGATAACGGTATGGCCACTGCCACGTAAAATAGCGTCCTGTTGTTGCTTTGTCAGGCTGTTAAATGGCTCATCCAAAGCAAAGCCATAATGTTCGGCTAACGATTTTAGCATCTGAAAATAATAAAAATTACGCTTATCCCAGCCGCGAATAGCCCCGCCGGCCAGGCTAAGCTCGTCGCTAACAATGACTTTATTGGGATCGAAATACTGCTTTACGCCTAAGCCATCGCAGCTTGGGCAGGCGCCTGCCGGGTTGTTAAACGAAAACAAACGCGGTTCCAGCTCTATCATCGAATAGCCGCAGCTTGGGCAGGCAAAGTTGGCGGAAAACACCAGCTCTTCTGCACTGGGGTCGTCCATTAGTGCTACTTTAGCTACGCCACCAGACAGGCCAAGTGCTGTTTCAAACGATTCTGCCAGCCGGGTTTTCACGTCGTCACGTACTTTAATACGGTCGATAACCACTTCTATAGTGTGCTTTTTGTGTAAGTCCAGCGTTGGCGGATCAGATAAATCGCATACTTCGCCATCTATGCGGGCGCGGATATAGCCCTGGGCCGCTAAGCTCTCCAGCGTTTTAACGTGCTCGCCTTTGCGTTCCTGCACCACCGGTGCCAGTACCATCAGCTTGGTGCCTTCCGGGAAGGTGGTGACTTTATCAACCATTTCACTAATGGTTTGTGCCGCTAGCGGTAAATCATGGGTGGGGCAGCGAGGCTCGCCTACGCGGGCAAACAGCAGCCGCAGGTAGTCGTAAATTTCAGTAATGGTGCCCACGGTTGAGCGCGGGTTATGCGAGGTGGATTTTTGTTCAATTGAAATGGCCGGCGACAAGCCTTCGATATGGTCGACATCGGGCTTTTCCATCAAACTTAAAAACTGCCGCGCATAGGCGGAAAGCGACTCAACGTAGCGACGCTGGCCTTCGGCGTATAACGTATCAAATGCCAAAGACGACTTACCCGAGCCAGACAAGCCGGTGATCACAATGAGTTTGTCGCGCGGAATGGTTAGCGAAATGTTTTTAAGGTTGTGGGTGCGGGCACCCCGAATATCAATTTTATCCACAAGTAGGTTCCCCAAAAATATCGCCTTGATACGAGCGCTGCAGTATTGCAGATCTATCAGTAAAATTTAAGGGGAAGCCGAAAAATACTGTAAATAAATACACCTGTCGCCAGGCGCTACATTCAGGTTAGCGTAGGCGACGACGCAACGCCAAGCCAAATAAACCTAAGCTAAAAATGCCAAATGTAGCTGGCGCTGATACCGGCAGTGGTTCATTAAACGGCGTACCATTGTTGCCAGTAAAAATTAACTGGTTTTGCGAATACGCGTTCGTCATAACAAACATAGTGTGTTGGCTGGTAACATTGGCTAACTGATTTAACCAGCTGTTTGCCAGTGTCACACTAGTGCTTTGACGGTTAGCTTTAAAGTTACCTGATGCCAGCGACAAACCGGTAAAGTCAGTGCCGTTGAAGTCGTACACCAATTCCCACAATGCTAATTGGAAGGCGGCATCATTGCGCGCGGTGCCCGTTTGGCTGCCAAAGCCGGTATATAACCGGGTAATGGCATCGGCTTGCAGTGCACTAAACCACTGGTGGGCTGCTGTAATAGTGTATTGCATGGTTTGGCTTGTGTTCAGCATTTGTGAAAATTCAATACAAAACGCCAGTAAATCGCCGTCGAAGTTAAACGGTAACGGTGCGCTTGGATTACTGTGGCTAAATGAAATCATTCCAGCCATTACGGTGCTAGACCTACCCAGCAAAGAGGCTGAGATATTTTCTGAACCATTTTCCATGCCGTTGTAATGCACATCAATGGTTATCGGCGTCGCCTCGGCTGTTGTGGTAAAAAAGCCAACAACGAATAATGCTGCTGCAAAAATAAAAGCGTTTTTCATTTAAAATCCTTATAACTCATGATGACTAAGCTACAATCCTGTTGCTCATAATTCTGGGTGTGATGTAAGCCAGACACAGATCAAGAAATACACTGTTAATGGTTACTGCTAAAATAAGCAAAACAACGTGCTCAATTTTCGTGTCTTTAGCAAAAAGCATGCCTAAATTAATTATTGTTGTTTAACAGTGTTTTACTTGTGCCATGTTTTATGCTGATGCTGAACATGTAAAAAAAACTGACTATTTTTAGTACGCCTGGCTAGCGGTATCGCCAAGGCAAAGCGTCTGTTTGTTACAAAGTGAAACTTGAGCGGCGAAAACAACGTAAGTCAGCTTAAAGCGCGCGCGTAATGTGCTACACTTGCGCGCTTATTTCAGCGGTTAACTCTTACCTGATGCATCAACTGAATTCTATAGAAAAACGTGCCGCAATAGCGTTAGCATTGGTGTTTTCCAGCCGAATGCTGGGGCTGTTTATGCTGCTGCCGGTTTTTGCCTTGTATGGCAGCGACCTGGCTGGCTTTTCACCTATGTGGATAGGCCTGGCTATTGGTGCCTATGGCTTAACCCAGGCTATCTTACAAATTCCACTTGGCTGGCTGTCAGACCGCATTGGCCGGCATAAGGTGATGTTAGGCGGGCTTGCGGTATTTGCGTTGGGTTCGGTTGTGGCTGCATTGGCTGATTCTGTCTACATGGTTACCCTAGGGCGGGTGTTGCAGGGCGCTGGCGCGGTGGCGGGTGCCATATTGGCATTGGCCGCAGATTTAACCCGCGAAGAGCAGCGGCCCAAAGTCATGGCAATTATTGGTGCCAGTATAGGGTTAAGCTTCGCTGTTGCGATGGTGCTTGGGCCCTTGTTGGCTAAATTTGCCGGGTTAAGCGGTGTGTTTTGGGCAACCGCCGTGTTGGCGTGCAGCGCTATGCTTATCGTAGCCTTTATTGTACCTCGAACCGTTAGCAAGGCTCCGATGGCCGACACGCTGGCATTACCACAAAGCCTGGGAGCCATGCTCAAACACCGGCAGTTATTGCAATTGGATATCGGTGTTATGTTGCTGCATTTAATGCTAACCGCAATGTTTGTTGCCTTGCCAACTTTGTTGCAGTGCTATGGGCTGGCACCACTGAAACATTGGCAGTTTTATTTGCCTGTGTTGCTGGGGTCTTTTGTGCTGATGATACCCATGATGATCGTCGCCATGCGAAAAGCACAGGAAAAAGGCTTTTTTATGTTGGCCGTGGCGCTTTTAATAAGTGCAATGCTGCTATTAATGCTACCTGGTTTTGTTGCATTAAGTTGCGCTTTACTGCTGTTTTTTATTGGCTTTAATTTTTTAGAAGCCAGCTTGCCGGCACTGGTGTCGCGTATTGCTCCAGCCGGACAGCGTGGCAGCGCTATGGGCATTTATTCCAGTAGCCAATTTTTTGGTGCCTTTTTAGGCGGCGTGGTGGGCGGCGCGATAGTGCAACATTTTGGCTACCAAGCATTGTTTGCTGTGCTGGCAGTTATTGGTTTAATATGGTTGCTAGTTGCAAATACCCTTACTATTCCGCCGCGCGCGCAGCGCTTATCTTTGGCGGTATCGGTACACACTGAACTACAGGCTAATCAGTTAGCTAAACAATTAACGGCGTTAGCCGGGGTGCAGGAAGTAACATTGCTTCTGGCAGAGCAGCGCTGTTATCTGAAAGTCAGTTCAGCACATTTTGACACAGCGCAGGCGCAGGCTGTAATTGCCGCAGCCGGGGCTTAACATTTTTTAGGAGAATTCGCATGGCGCGTGGAGTTAACAAAGTCATCCTGATTGGTAATTTAGGTACCGATCCAGAGGTACGTTACATGCCGCAGGGCGGTGCTGTAGCCAATTTAACGGTTGCAACGTCAGAGAGCTGGACCGATAAAGCGACCAACGAGAAAAAAGAACAAACCGAATGGCACCGCGTGGTAATTTACCAACGTTTAGCCGAAATTGCTGGTGAATACCTGCGTAAAGGCAGCAAAGTTTATCTTGAAGGCAAATTAAAAACCCGCAAATGGCAAGATAAAGACGGTGTAGAGCGTTACACCACTGAAATTATTGCCAATGAATTGCAAATGCTGGACGGTCGTAACGAAAACCAGCAAGGCGGCGGTATGGGTGGCGGCCAGCAGGGTGGATATCAAAAACCTGCAGCGCAGCAAGGCGGTTACCAACAGCCAGCACAGCAAGCTGCGCCTGCCTATCAGCAGCAACCGCAACAAGGCGGTTACCAGCAAGCAGCACCGCAGCAGGGTGGCTATCAGCAGCGTCCGGCCGCACAGCCTCAGCAAGGTGGTTATCAACAACCTGCCCAGCCACAACAGCGCGCGCCAATGGAACCGCCAATCGACTTTGATGACGATATTCCGTTCTGACATTATCTGCCTGTGGCAATAACGTTAAGTGACTAACAAAACCCCTGTTTTCAGGGGTTTTTTTGTTGGTGCATGCTGCGGTTTTACACTATGTTCCCTTTTTTGGCTCAGCGTTTTTTCTCAGCCTGGTATATTGCGATGTAGGGGTAATATCCGGGGTAAGTGCGTTATCGCACATATTCGCCAGAGGGGATCTGTTAGCTTGGTTGTTAATGCCAAGCTCATTTACGTGTCTTGCATCCATTCTGAGTAACCAATATGAATAGCAGTGATGATAACCGTCGTGATGATAACAAAAGCGATGGTCATGGCACGGCTAACGCTGCCACTGATTTAGCCATTAATCCTTATTGGCCTAGCGCCCTGGTGGTGCCGGTGATAAAAAATAACCTACTGATTAAAAACCAGGTCGACGCGGTCCCTGATGTTACCCCTACATTTCCGCCTGCTGGCGGCATTTTACGTAAGATGAGTAAGGCGCTAACACGCACGTTGAAACGCGCCGGGCGCATAGCAAAGTAACCTACCTTACGAACTATCTTGTTTTGCGATAATGCGGCAGCCGTGAGGTGGCGCTGTGTGTTGCGGCCTATGAGCAACTGCATGCTGAAGGGATCCGCGCGCGGGTGATTAGCAAGCCATCGTTAGTAGCAGGGGCATGACATTGTCAGTCTGTTTTTTATTAAACCGGTGCTTATTATGAATATTGATCGTTGGGTTATCCGTTTTGCGGGTGCAGTAGTCGTAGCCAGTTTATTGCTGTCTCAACTGCACAGTGTGTATTGGTTGTGGGTAACGGCGTTTGTTGGGCTTAACTTGCTGCAGTCGTCATTTACCGGCTTTTGCCCCATGGCCATGCTGTTGAAAAAAATGGGCGGGCAGGCTAAACCGGCATTTGAGTAAATCAGCCCTTAGCGCCTGATGCCATTTGTCAGCCGCATTTGCCGCAGCATCGCCGAGGGTTAATAAGCTGGCCATACCGTTACTCCTGCATTTTCCAGCGTTGTAATAACAAGGCGTTACTGACCACAATTAAACTGCTGCTGGCCATCGCTGCGCCGGCAATAATCGGGTTTAAATAACCCAGCGCGGCCAGTGGGATGCCCACGGTGTTAAAAATAAACGCCCAAAACAAGTTTTGCTGAATTTTTCGGTAGGTTTTACCGGCAATCGTCAGCGCTGCGCCCACCAGTGCGGGTTCACCGCGCATTAAGGTGATGGCCGCCGCACTGACGGCGACTTCAGTACCTGTTGCCATCGCTATACCTAAATCTGATTGCGCCAGCGCCGGGGCGTCGTTAATGCCATCGCCCACCATGGCAACCTGATGGCCGTCTTTTTGGCACTGCTTAATAAAGCTGGCTTTGTCTTCTGGTAGAACTTCGGCCTGATAATTATCCAGCTTCAGTTCAGCGGCAACCCCTTCGGCACTGGCTTTGCTATCGCCGGTCAGCATCGCTACTTTAATGCCTTGCTGCTGCAGTTGCGCCACCGCTTTTTTGGCATGCGGTTTTAAGGTGTCGCTAAAGCACAGCAAGCCGAGCAGCTCTGGTTTTTGCTCTGGTTTTAGTTCGGGGTTATCGGCCGGTGCTTTTGCCAGCCACGACACAGAGGCCCCTTTGGCGTTGATAAGGTCAACCGGCAGCTCAAGCCCCAGCTCGCGCATCCAATGGCTACTACCTAGCATCAACTGGGTACCATCCACTTTTGCTTTAACGCCTTTACCGGCGACCACTGAAAAGTCACGCGTATCGACAGCAGAAACATTATCCTGCTCAGCCTTGACCAGCACGGCTTTGGCCAGTGGATGCTCGCTATGTTGTTGTAACGATACGGCCAGGGTGAGTAGTTCGGTTTCGCTGCCAGTTATTGCAGTAAACTGCACCAGTTCAGGCTTGCCTTCGGTTAAGGTGCCGGTTTTGTCAAATACCACATAATCTATTTTTGTGGCTTGCTCCAGTGCGATCGCATCTTTTACCAGTATGCCGTGGCGGGCGGCGGTGCCAGTACCAGCCATAATTGCTGCCGGTGTTGCCAGGCCTAAAGCGCATGGGCAGGCAATAACTAACACCGCAACGGCATTTAAAATGCCCTGTGCCCAGTTACCTGTGCTAAAGCCCCAGCCTAATAGCGTTACCAGCGCGACCAGCAGTACCACCGGCACAAAAATGGCGCTAATTTTATCAACCAGTGCCTGCACTGGTGCTTTGGCGCCTTGCGCCTGCTCTACCAGGTTAATAATTTTCGCCAGTGTTGATTCCGCACCCACGCTGGTGGCGCGCAGTTCCAACACGCCATCGAGGTTTATGGCACCGCCAACCACTTTGTCGCCGCTGCTTTTGTGCAGTGGTAAGCTCTCGCCACTGATCAGCGCTTCGTCAACACTGCTATCGCCGCTAAGCACTTCGCCATCGATAGCAATGCGCTCGCCCGGTTTCACCTGCACGATTTCGCCACTTTGTATCGATGCTGCGGCAACCATTTGCCATGTGTCGTCACGCTTTACTCTGGCTTCAGTCGGTTTAAGGTTTTCCAGCGCCCGCAGTGCATCGGTGGTGCGCCGCTTGGCGCGGTGTTCAAGCCACTTACCCAGTATTACCAGTGTCAGTACTGCAGCACTGCTTTCAAAATACAGAGGCGCCGCGCCATGCTGGCCATCGAACGTTAACCACAAATAAAGTGATAAGCCGTAGGCTGCGCTGGTGCCCAGCGCAACCAGCAAGTCCATGTTGCCGGTGCCGGCTTTTAATGCACCCCAGCCGCCTTTGTAAAAACGTGCACCAAAGTAAAACTGCACCGGCGTAGCCAGCATCCATTGCCACAGAGCGGGTAACATCCAGTCCACGCCAAATAGCATACCCAGCATTGGCAGGATCAGCGGAAGTGTCAGCACGGCAGAGCCCAATACCGGAAACCAGGGCTGGCGATAAAATGGCAGAGTGTCTGCTTTTGCTGAATTATCTGTCTGATCTTTTTCAACCAACGTATAGCCAGACCCTACCAGTGCTTGTTGTAATTGCTCCGTGTTCACGGCATCAAGCAGTGTTAAGCTTACTTGCTCTGTTGCCAGGTTCACCTGTGCGTTTACTACGCCTTGCACCTTGAGTAGCGCTTTTTCCACCCTGCCGGCGCAAGAAGCGCAGGTCATGCCGGTAACGCCATACTGCTGCTGGCGCTGCTTTAACTGAAATCCGGCGTTGGTGATGGCATTGGCCAGTGCGGAAACACTGGCGGTACCGCTAACAGTGGCGGTTTCATTGGCTAAATTAACGCTGGCGCTGCTGACACCGTCAACCTGCTTTAGTGCTTTTTCAATACGGCCAACGCAGGACGCGCAGCTCATGCCTTTAATGTGCAGTTGTACGGAATCACTCATTGTTCAACCCTCGTTTCTCTTCAGTAACGTAGCACAAGGTTAAAGCTTACCACGATGGTAAGGTCAACTACTGCGGTGCAGCTTTATTACAAAGCACTTTGCTTAGCGATGCACACAGTACTGCTTTGAAAGCCAGACTGAGTTGTGCGATAGAAAATAAGTGATTAAATGCTGCTCCGGTTTATTCGAGCTGCTCGCGCAGTTTTAGCAATTCCTTACGCCGAGCCGCGCTAACTTTGGGGTAGCTCATATTCAGATTGTTTAGCGAGTCGACGATAATCTGCGAGATAATCAACCGGGCATTTTTTTTATCATCGGCCGGAATAACAAACCAGGGTGACTGTTCAGTGCTGGTGGCACTAAGGCAGGCCTGATATGCACGCATATAGTCGTCCCAGTGCGCGCGATCTTTGATATCAGCCGTGCTGAACTTCCAATTTTTCTCCGGCTCATCGATGCGTGCAAGAAACCGTTGGCGCTGTTCTTCCTTAGACAGGTGCAGGAAAAACTTAATCACCCGCGTGCCATTAGTGTGCAGATGCGCTTCCAGATCTGTGATCGACTTGAAGCGTTCTTCCCAGATAGGATGCCCGGCGATGGCATCGGCGGAAAACCCCTGCGCCTTCAACAACGGTGGGTGAACCCGAACTACCAATACTTCTTCGTAGTAAGAGCGATTAAATATGCCGATGCGTCCGCGCTCTGGCAGGCGCTTGGTGGTGCGCCAGAGGAAATCGTGTTCCAGCTCTTCGGTGCTGGGTTGTTTAAAGCTAAATACCTGGCAGCCCTGTGGATTTACACCTGACATCACATGGCGAATTGCCCCGTCTTTCCCTGCCGTGTCCATGCCCTGAAAAATTAATAGTAAAGCGTGCTTGTTAGACGCATAGTGCAGCCGTTGCAACTCACTTAGTTCGTCAACTTGCGCCTGTAGCATTTTTTTGTAGGCTTTTTTCGAGTCATAAGCTGGCTCAACAAGGGTGGGGCGTTGCGAAAGGTCAACGGGTTCGTTGGGTGGTACGCGGTAGTCATCTGGAGTTATTTTCATTATTTCTCCATGGTGTGCTGGTGAACTCCAGCCTCAGGTAACGGGGGTAACACTGTAAAGAGTATAGAGCAGATGTGTTTTTCACCCTGCTCTTTTGCATACCTTAAGCACATGCGGATGTACTTTGATGGGGGTAACTCTGGTTTTTGAACTATGGTTTTGAACTCTGGTTTTGAACTATGGCTTTGAGCAATGGCTTTCCTGATGATATTAGTACAGGTTAAAATCAGGCTCTGTGCGCTATCAAACGTAGGCTGGTTTTTCTCTTTCATCAAACATACCTTTCGGTTAATATCCGCGCCATTTTGTATTTTTTGTTAACTAAGAGTATGTACATGTGCAGATTAGTTGTAGCAGGGTTGGCTTTGATGGGTGCCCTGTTTGTACCTGCAGCGCAGGCAGAGTTTGGCGATAGCCAGAAAGTTATTTCAGTATTTAGTGAAGTTGGTGATAAAGCAAAAACCAGCGGTTTTTCGCTTGGTCTGCGTAATGTTGATCGCACAGACTTTTACATGCAGTTAGGCTTAAGTTATCAGCGAATAACGTTAAAGCAGCAACCGGCTGACTATAATGATGGTCGCATAAGACCGCTGTTTTTATACGGTCGGCTGGGCATGGACTGGCGGCTGAGCCCATATTTTCAAGCTGGATTTGATTTAAATGGTAGTTTGATAGAGTGGGTAGACAGTAGTAATGACATTTGTTGTCATGCCATGGTTAGAACCGGGCTTGAGCTTAAAGTGCACGACAACATTCGGTTAGACATATACGGCAATTGGTACAATTTGCAATACCGCAGCTATCAGCAGCAATCAAACCCATTTGACTATCAAGACAATGGTGATAACCAGCGTTTTAGTCGCACTACAGTGGGCGCCCAGTTGTCGCTGGTTTTCTGATAATCAGTATCAATTTGTACTGGCTAGGCGCACAAGTCTTATTAGTGCGCTGTGTTTAATCGACGCTTATCCCACTGCGTAACTTGGCTGCCGTGCTTTTAGATACGGCAGCCCTTTCCGCTTTGGTTTATTGTTGCTGTAGTGCCTTAATACGTTCGGCTTCGGCTTTTATCATCGCTTGCAGCTCACCAATATTTTGCTGTACACGTGCAGCGCCAATTTGCGCCCCTTGAGCCATTAGTGTAGGCATTTGTTGAATGGTTTTTTTGCCTACGTCTGTAGCATAAAAGTTATTGAGTTCACGTAGTTCCACAGCGGTAAAAGCGTCGGCATAAATTCTCAACATATCCGGCTTTAAGCTTTCATAGCTCATATGCTTAGCAAAAAAGGCCATCATCACATCTTTATACGGTGCTAATGCCTGATTTTGTTGCAACTGAATATCGATCATTTGTGACATGGATTGCTGCAAAGCATTTTCCATACCCATGATGTTTAATAATTTTTCGGCCTCTTTTTCAGCTGCTGGGTCCGCTATAGACATAGTCGAAACGCTAAGACAAAGCAATATGAGGCTAATTTTGATTAATTTCATTTCTTTTCCGGGAGTGAGTTAAAGGTCCGTTGCACTGTAGTCGTTTGCGTGTAATTTATTACATCGCCCCTACCTTGAGGCAGCTAGCAGCGGCAACGTGCGTTATTTTACACTAGCAATACGTAGCGTTGTAAATTTAATGTAGAGAATATAGCTCCAGCGTTGCGCGTCTATCTTAGATGCTTACACAAAACCTCGACAATACCATTAAATGCAGAGTAAAAAGCGCTGCAACTTTATTCGAGATCTTGACCGCTTCCATCTGGTGATGGACATCATTGATCGCCTGCCGCAGACCGGCGAAACAGGCCAGGCGCTAAAGCGCCAACTCAGCGATAAATTGCTTGAGCACAAAAGTTACATTAACCAACACAGCCAGGATATGCCGGAAATTCGTAACTGGCGCTGGCAACCGCACTGACGGTAACTTCAGTAGCGATTGCCCTTGGCCTGGAGCAAGGGAAGATATTGTTGTCATCGATTTTGACCTAACGGCCCCACTTTGTCGTATTGATATTAAATAAGGTAAAGTATTGGTTTGTGTCGTTAACAATTAACGGAAGGTGATGGTGAAATTTCTCAGTTTAGTGCTCTGCGTTTTCCTGCTATTAATAACCGCTCAAGCAACAGCGGCTAACGAAGATCCGGCCTATGGCCCGCGGCTTGAAGGTTTTACATACCCTTACCCGGTGCAATATTTTGCGTTTGAAAGCCAGCAGCAGTCCTTGGAAATGGCCTATATGGATGTTGCTGCTGCGCCTCATAACGCTAATGGCAAAACCATTGTATTAATGCATGGCAAAAATTTTTGCGCCGCAACGTGGGAAGGCAGTATCAGCGCCCTGACAAGCGCAGGTTATCGTGTTATTGCGCCTGACCAGATCGGCTTTTGTAAATCAACTAAACCACAACAGTACCAGTTTAGTTTTCAGCAATTAGCGGCTAATACCAAGGCGCTGCTGGAAAAGCTGAACATTGCTAATGTTAGCGTAATGGGGCACTCAATGGGTGGCATGCTGGCAACGCGTTTTGCCTTGCAATACCCCAATAATACTGTAGCACTGGCGATGGTAAACCCTATTGGCCTGGAAGACTGGAAAGCGCTGGGTGTACCTTACCGGTCAATTGATCAGTGGTATCAACGTGCACTTAACACGTCGGCGGATGGTATTCGTAATTACCAACGCAACACCTATTATGCCGGGCAGTGGCGTGACGATTTTGAGCCCTGGGTACAAATGCAAGCCGGTATGTACCGTGGTGATGGCCGTGAACAGGTAGCATGGCAATCGGCGTTAACGTCCGATATGATTTTTACGCAACCCGTGGTGTATGAATTTAGTAAGTTAAGCATGCCCGTTATATTGTTGATAGGCGATAAAGACAATACCGCTATTGGCAAAGACGCTGCCCCGCAAGCCTTGCGTGCAACCTTGGGTAACTATGCTAAACTCGGGCCCGCCGCGGCCTCTGCAATACCCAATGCTACGTTAATCCGTTTTGCTGATCTTGGCCACTCGCCGCAAATTCAGGCACCTGAGCGGTTTCACCAAGCACTGTTGCAAGCTTTAGCTGCGGCTAAGTAGCAGTATACCTGGTGAGTATGTGCTGGGTTTTACCATAAGGTTTGCTTGGATACGGCCAGCCACATAATTACTAACACGGTAACCGGCAAGGTTATTAATGCCAGGTTGGTAAAGCCTTTGTGGTAGAAGCTAATCATCGCCTGTTCGCGCTGACTAAGTTCAGCGCCTGCACTGCGTTTCTCGGTGAGTTTCTTTACCTTCCAGTTACCCAGCCAAATATCGACAATTTCCAGTGGCACGATGAGCAGCATGACTAACCATAGCTTTTGCTGCAACCACGGCATGGCAATAAAGCCGTAGTGAAATGCCATAGTGGCACCGCTTAGCAGTAAGGTACAAAGCGCAATATGCTCTAGTGTAATCGTCCAGAAAAACACCCGATAAACCTTCGCTGTCGCGGGCGATAATTCACCTTCATGCTGCTGCATGTAGCGCAGAACCAGCCAGGATCCAATAGCCGGGCCTAACCACATAATCAACGAGCCTAAATGCACTACTTTAAGTGCGGCGTACATTGCTCGCTCCCCATAGCTTCCAGGCAATTAATACAAACCACGCGGTACTTAATACCATGCTGGCAGCAGTAAAATACTCTGCCAATGTTAATTGCTGTAGCGCAATGGCAACAGATAACCCCAGCCCCAGTATCCAGGCTAGAATGCCAGGAGACAGCCACAGCTTAAGTGCCGGTTGCTGTTTAAGTAGCACCAGCGTTAACACCATCCCGCCAAGGTTATACAAACCATTGCCAAGGAAACCGGTTAAGTGCATCGCCAGGTTGTCGATAAATTGCAGTAAAGCGATATTGGCAATAGATATTTGTGGCATCACAAAGGCGAACAGGGTTTCGGCCATTAAATCCGGTGCCATGCCTAAGGCAACCAGTAGCACGCCATACTGTCGGGCTGCACCGTGGGGAAGCTCGGTTGATAACATCACCGCAAAAGCCAGCAAGCTAAGTGCAGCTACCATCCAGCTAAGCCAGCCCCATTGCCACAGTGTAAGGTTAGCGTTGATGTATGCCATGCGGGTAACCAGGTCATCAGCCACAGGTAAGCCAGGCCGCATTGGGCCGTTCATCATTAAGCAGGCAACAAAAATCAGCAATGCAATCAGTAAAGTAGTGTAAAAGTAATAGGGCTTTGGCATTGTTCTAATCCACAACAGACAAGGTGTTATCTTACCTGCTATGGCATAAAAGTAACAATTATGTTGCTTAACCCGAGGTTAAAAATGTCTGGTAGCTGCGGTTATTGCTCACCTGCTGATACTGATAACCCAGTTTGTCTAAATAAGCAGCAATGTCGTCGTGGCTGGAGGCTTCAAAGCCAGCCAGTACATCGCCGGTGGCGGCACCATGGTTACGGTAATGAAACAGCGTAATATTCCAGTGCTCGCCCAGGGTATTTAAAAAATTCATTAAGGCGCCCGGATATTCCGGAAAGTTAAACTGATACACCTGTTCTTGTAGCGCACGGGGTGGCATACCACCGACCATATGGCGTACGTGCAGTTTGGCCAGTTCGTCATCAGACAAGTCCTGATATTCATAGCCGGCATCAGTAAGCAATTTGGTGACGGTGTTTAGTTCCTGCCGTCCGTGCCGCAGTTTAATGCCGACAAAAATGTGTGCTTTATTGTCGCTGGCGTAACGGTAGTTAAATTCGGTAATGGCGCGGCCACCCAGCGTTTGGCAAAAGCGGCGGAAACTGCCTTTTTCTTCCGGTATGGTAACAGCAAATACCGCTTCTTTTTTCTCGCCCAGTTCGCAGCGTTCCGACACATAGCGCAGCGTATCAAAGTTTAAATTGGCACCGCTTAGCACCGCTGCAAGCTGTTGTGGTTTGCTTAGCGTGCTGTTTTTTAGTTGCTGGCTGTATTTTTTAAGCCCAGCCAGTGCCAGTGCGCCAGCAGGTTCGGCCACGGCACGTAAATCGTCGAAAATATCTTTAATCGCAGCACATATTTCATCACTGGTTACGGTAACCACTTCATCGCAAAAGCGTTTAGCCAGGTTAAAGTTCTCTGTTCCAATACGCTTTACGGCAACACCGTCGGCAAATAACCCCACGCGCTCCAGCGTAACCGGCTCGCCTGCGGCCATGGCGGCTTTTAAACAAGCCGCGTCTTCTGGCTCAACACCGATAACCCGCACATTGGGCTGAATGGCTTTAATGTACACCGCCATACCGGCCAGAATGCCGCCACCGCCTACGGGAATAAACACGGTATCTAAGTGGTTATGTTGGCTTAATAGCTCTTTGGCTACAGTACCCTGGCCGGCAATCACATCGGCATCGTCAAAGGGGGGGATGTAAATAGCGCCTTCGTTCTTGGCCAAATTAATAGCGTAACTGTTGGCTTCGTCAAACGCGGTGCCGTGTAGCACCACGTTACCGCCCAATGCCTTTACCGCCGCGACCTTTATTTCTGGCGTAGTAATGGGCATAACGATGGTGGCGTTGATACCCAGTTTGCTGGCCGACAACGCCACGCCTTGGGCATGGTTGCCAGCTGACGCGCATACCACGCTGGCATCGGGGCTCTGTAGTTTTACTTTGTGTAATTTATGAAAAGCACCACGCAATTTAAACGAGTACACCGGCTGTTTATCTTCGCGCTTTAACAGCACATTGTGGCCCAGGCGCTGGCTTAGTTTGGTCATGGCATCCAGAGGGGTTTCTACCGCTGCCTGATATACCGGCGACAGCAGAATTTCTCGCAGATACTGCTGCATTAGATCGGTATCTGTCAGCATTGTCGTGACTGTTGCCAGGTTGCTCATTGTTGCTCCACTGCTTTTTATGCTTGTGCCAACCGACACGTTTAAATTTCAAGCGAAGACAGGTGGCGACTAAGCGGGGCCTCTCCAGCAGGGAGGCTGGAGAAGAGTTTACATGGACGTATTTACAACGTCCCCGCGTGTTGTTGCCTGTCGTAGGCTAAGGCTCAGATTTAAACTCAGCGCCAAGGAAATACTTTCTTCGCCGCCTTCAAGGAGCACATCCCTGTGCCCTTTCAGCCTGTGCGGCATCCCTGCCGCTGCTGCGAAAGTACACCTGTCCCTTCGTCTTAAGTTATGCTGCTTGTGCCAGTCGACACACTTAAGTTTCAAGCGAAGACAGGTGACAACAAAGCGGGGCCTCTCCAGCAGGGAGGCTGGAGAAGAGTTTACATGGACGTATTTACAACGTCCCCGCGTGTTGTTGCC